>JAFLEE010000015.1 GCA_017302015.1 Spirochaetota bacterium
GCTGATCTCGCTCGCCCAATGGCATCCTCGCTCGACTTTTTCAAGCAAGTCAGTCGAAAATCAACCCCGAAGAGGTTCCACCTTAAAGGTCTCGAAAAACCGTCTCGAAATCGTGAGCCACTGCCAAGCGTTGCAACTCAACCAGAAGTTCGAACCGCGCCGCCCGCGTCATCCTACCGCCCCAACCGAACCACCGCCGCCGCCCAAGGCGCGAGGGCGAGCGACAGGTCTTTCCCCTGCACCGCGAGTTTCTGGCCCGGCGACGTGGCCGAAACGAGCTCTGCCTTCCAACCCGCAGCCACGGCGGCCACCAGCGTTTGCGGATCTTCGGAGGCGTTATAGAGGACGGCCCAGACCGACTTCTCGGATTCGGGGTGCTCGCTGAGGAGCACGTCGCGCCCCTCCCGCTTGATGAGGACCGACGGGAGGCTGGCTTCGTCGCGCAGGAATTTCCAGAAGGCCCATGCGGGCGTCGCGGCGCTTCCGTGGAAGCCGCCCTCTTTTTTCGTGAGGGCGATCTCGAGGGGAAGCGCGCTGAAGATCACCTTTCCTTTTCCATAGGCGACCCGGGTGATGGCGGGATTCCCGTCGGGTTCGAGGGCGAGGACTTCGCCGCGCGTCGCGCGGAGTTTCATATGCACGGGCGTGTCGCAGGAGAGCGCCGCCTCGGGGCCGGCCTGCTTGAACGATGCCGAGATGGGCCCCGCTCTCCGGCTCCGGTGGATGATCTCGACGCCGGCGATGCGCTCCAGTTCGGCGACGATTCCGTCTTCGAGGGAGAGATAGAGCACGGCGCCCCGCTCGACTTTCTCCAGGACGGCCATCCAGGTCCGCCGCGGCACGCCGCGCCCCCCGCCGATGGAAGGCATCATGTAGAGGGGCGAATCGGGGAGTTCATCCCCGCCCCACGCGAATCGGATCGGCAGGCCGGCCTGGGCCGCGAGCACGTAGGAGCCGAAGGCGACCCCCCACTGGTCTTGATCGGGGCCGAGGAGGCAGACGGCGCCTTCCCGCTTCGGCGGCAGGCGGTCGAAGGGCAGGGCCTTGCGGAACGCCTGGAAGGAGGCCATCTCTTTCGCGAAGGGCTTGACCTGCCCATCGACGGTGAGCAGGCCGAGTTCGCGCTCCACCGCGTTCCAATCGTAGGGGGCGTGCGCCAGGTGGGTCTGGTCGAAACCGCACCACCATAGGAGGCCGCGCTGATTTTCCATCCACCCAGAAAAGAGCATGGTGCGGAGGTGGGCGGAGGCGCGTTCCTGGTCGCCGTAGGCCGGGCCGAGGGTGCCGGCTTCTTCGATGAAGGCCGTGCGCCCGCCGAGGTCTCCATAGAGTTTGGTCTCGGCCGCCGCGTGGAGGGACCCGCGGATCGAACCGACGGGGTCGAGGCCGGCATGGGGCGTGAAGCGGGGATAGGGATGGGTGGTGAGGATATCGGTGAGTTCGCCCTGGTCGTGGGAGTTCCAGGGCAGCGCGGGATCGACGGGGAGCGAGTGCATGCCCGAGACCACGGGCCGCTCGGGGTCTTCCACCCGGATGGCCCCGGCGATGGAGGCGGTCCACACCCACGCCTGCTCGCGGTTGGCGTGGCCCATGCAATTGCACTCGTTGCCGAGGTCCCATGCCCCGATGGCCTTATGGGCCTTGAAGGCGGCGACGAAGGCCCGCACGAAGCGCACCTCCCAGAGGAGGCACAAGGGATCGGTGAGCGGGTCCCGGCCCTCGAGGGCCGCGGGCATGAAGAGGCGGCCGCTCATCCAGCCGGTGACGAGCCCGACGATGAGGGTGATGCCGCGCTTCTCGGCCGCGTCGGCGAAGAACCGGAAGCGGGAGAGCATCTCGGGATCGAGCCCGGCCGCCCCGGGGCCCGCGCCCGGGAGGACGTCTTCGCCGCGGCGGATCTCCATGCGCGTCCCGCCGCCGCCGTAGAGTTGGGCGATGGGCTGGAAATCGGGCCAGAGGGGGAAGACGCGCAGCACGGTCAACCCGGCGGCGGCCATGCGGTCGAGGTCGCCCTCGACGACCTGCGGCCGCCAATCGCGCCACATGGCGGTGCCGGCGTGGCTGGCCCAATAATTGGCGCCGGTGAAAAAACGTCCGGATTCGAACATGGGGCCTCCCCGTGAGTCGCACGGAAATGTAATTATTACATCATGGGCAACCCCGAGGGAAGCGCATCCGGGCGGGGCCGAAAACGCGTCAAACCCGGGTATTTTTCAGGGAATAGGAGACGTAGGTTTCCTCCCGCGGCTGGGGCGGGAGGGCACCGCGGGGGAAGACATCCCCCGTCTCGCGCATCCACGCCTCGAGTTTGCCGCGGAGTTCGGCGAGCGTCGGGAGGCGAGTCGGATCGTCCGCCAGATTGCGCCGCTCGAGGGGATCGAGGGCGAGGTCGTAGAGTTGCTCTTCGGGATAGGCGAGTTCATCCCGCCCCCAGGCCTTCCATTGCCCGTGGATGAGGCCCTGGTCGACGTGGTAGTGCCGGTAGCTCTGGGCCGCGCCGAAATGGCGGATGTACTTGTAGCGTTCGGTGCGCACCGCCCGAAGCGGGCAGGCGCTTCCGTGGTAATTCTGCTCGGTGTAGATCTCGGTGTGGACCCGCTCCGCCTTCCCGGAGAGCAGGCCGGTCCACGATTTGCCCGTGACCCAGGGCGGGATCGGCAAGCCGAAGGCGTCGCAGACGGTGGGGAAAAAATCGCATTGATGCACCAGGGCGTCGCACACCCGCCCGCCCCCGTAGATCCCGGGGCCCCGCAGCATGAGGGCCGTGCCCGTGCCGAAATCGAGGAGATCCTTCTTCATGTCGGGCTGGCCCGGGCCATGGTCGGTCACGAAGATCACGAGGGTGTCCGCGGCCTTGCCCGCCTCTTCCAGGGCGCGGAGGACCTTGCCGATTTGCACGTCGAGGTATTCCACGGACCTCGCTTGCAGGGCGGCTTCGCGGCGCGTCTCGGCGTTGTCGGGATAGATCGGGAAGGGGGCGGCGAAGCGGTCGTCCACGAGGCCCATGGTTTCCCGGGTGTGGGCCTCCACCATCTCCCATTTGCTGCGGTGGGTCGCATCCCAACCGACGGCCAGGAAGAAGGGCTCGGGGAGGCCTTCGCGGATGCGCGCGGCGGCCACCTCGCCCGTGATCCAGCGGTCGTAGGATTCCATGGACTCGTGGTTATGGACTTCCTGCCAGACCTCCGTCGCCTCGCCCACCGGGAGCTCGTGGACATGGTCATTGGAAACGCTGATCGTATGGAAGCCGTGCTTCTTCAGATAGCGCGCCAGGTGCCAATCGGGATGGTGGAGCCCCCAGCCATGGTTGGTGAGTCCGAATTGCCCGTTCTGGTGCGGGGTGCATCCGGTGAGGAGGGCGGCCCGACTCGGGGAGCAGGTGGGCGCCGCGGCGAAGGCCTTTCGGAAAAGCACGCCCTCCTCCGCGAAGCGTTGCAGGTGCGGGGTACGCATCGCGTACCCGTAGGGCCCGAGGTATCGGCCCATATCGTGGCTATGCAGATAAAGGAGGTTTTTCACGCCCATGGGAGGCTCCAGGATTTAGGATGTTCGAGAGGACCGCGCTTTATTTTCTTTCCCACCTGGCCAGGACCAGATCGCGGGGGGATACGACCACCCGGATCTCATCTCGGTTCGGCGCGCCCGAGGCGTTCAACACGAGGGACTCGACGCGCCAGGCGCCCTTGCCCGGGTAGGGCCGGGGGCACAGGATGGTCAGCGGCGTTCGACGGGATTTATTCCCCGCCAAGAGCGACCACTGGCCGTTCTTCCTGAACACCGCGATGGATGCCGCGGCGGGGGCCCCTTCGGGAAAGTAGGTATCGGCGCCGGAGGCGTCCCGCCCCCAGGCCGCCAGTACCCGGAAACCCGCCGTCGGCTCTTGGCCGCGGAAGAGGAGGCTATTCTCCCAGCCGCCGGCGAAGCGCCGCAGGGGCCATTGGATGGCGAAATCGGCCCCCGCCCGGGCGAACCCGCAGAGGGCTTCATGCATGAAAAGGGCATAACCGAGGGGGTCCTGGTAGTCCTTCCCGCCCCATTCCGTGTATCCGATCTCGTAGGGCCGGGGTTCCCGTTTCGATTCCCGGCACCAGGCGAGGTACTCGCGCCGCCAATCGGTGAAATCGGCCCCGTAGGGGCCCCGCCCGGGCACCTGGTCCATCTGGGCGAAATAATGGTGGAGGATGATGCGGTCGACATCGCTCCCCACGGCCTTGAGGAGGGTCGGCCACCAGGGGACGCCCGTCTTTTCTTCCTTATCGCGCGCCCCCATCTGGGCGAAGCCCCCGTGCTCGGGACCGCAGAGGCCGAAACGGGCCGCGGGATCTACGCTGCGGAGGGCGTCGATGAAGCGGCGGCAGAGCATGGCGTAGGTCTTCGCCGTCAGGCGCACATGCCCGTTATGCACATCGGGGAGATAATGCTCGTTGCCGAGTTCCCAGCAGGCGGGAGTCAAGCCCTGCTGCCGAAGGTAAAGCGCCCAGGCGCGGGCCTTCTCCACCTGCTGCTCAATTCGCGCCTCGCTTGGTTCGTTTTCCTGGAGGTACATCGAGGCCAAGTCGAGGACGAGGAAGGCCCCACTGCCAACGCGCCCGGCGAGGCGGGCGAAGCCGGTACTATCGAGCCACGTCTCCCCCGCCTTGGGCCCGAAGGGATAGCGCTTCACATCCACGACCTGCATCGTCTTCCAATCGAAGTTCTGCCCCGCCGTGCCGCCCGGGTAGCGCAAATACCCGACCCCGCCTTCTGCGAGTTGGGCGGCGATTTTTCCGTCCGCCAGATCTTCCGCCGTTTCCAGCCAGAACAGGGTGTTCACCCCCGTGAAGCGGTTCGGAAGGCGGCGCAGGGGTTTTTCCGCATCCAACCGGATTTCGAACTCCATCGCTGACTGGGCGGGCGCGGACTCGCAAGTCACCGCGGAGAGATCGCAAATGCCCTCGAACGCCTGGCCCCGTTGGCCCCGGGCGCCGGCGAACCACTGGAGGCGGAGCGGTTGGGGCGTCTCCTGGAGGAAGGTGAAGGATGCGTTTTTCCATTCCGTCGACGGCGCGAGGATCTCCGTCGCCACGGGGATCCAATTAGTCGTGGCCAGGGCCATCACCGGCTGGAGATCGCCGCGGGTGCGGTAGCGGAATCGGAAGGTATAGGACCGGTCCGCCGCCAGATCCAGTTTTTGGTCGAGGTGGATGTTCTCCCGCTTCATGCCGCTGCCCATCTCGTAGCGGACGAAGCGGTTCCCCAGTTCGTTCGAAACCGTAAACGCGCGGGGATTCCCGAAGGCATCCCATCCCGAAAGTTCCCCCGAAAAATCACCGTTCTTCAAGGGGGAAGCGGTGGGTTGAGGCAGGAGGTACATGGGAATAAAAGCAACCGTCGCGCAAAGGAGCGGCAAGGTGGTTTTCATCGGTCGTCACTCCTTCATTTCACGGGGTTGCTCATCCGACTGCTTCGTCCGGGGCCTCACGGCTCCCCGCCGTGGACTCCCGCACGACCAGTTCTACCGGAACGACCGGGTCCACGGCTTCGCCGAGGAGCGCCAGGAGCGCACGGCGCCCCAATTCGCGCCCGTCATAGCCCACCGAGGTGATGGGCGGGATGAAATCTTCCACGAGGAGGGGATCATTGTCGAAGCCCGCCACCGCCACTTCCGAGGGGATGCGCTTCCCCTCTTCGCGGAGGCGGATCACCGCGCCGAGGGCCAGGCGGTCGTTGACGCACACGAGAGCGTCGAGGTCGGGGAATTGGGCGAGGGCTTCGCCCGTGAGCGCGTGCCCGCCGGCGAGGGTGAGGGTTTTCTGGCGGCTGCGCAGGGCGCCGGCGATGCGCCCGTCGGACTCGAAGGCCTTGAAGGCGGCCAGGCGCTCCCGGTGGGGCCAGGCATCCCCAAAGGCGCCCAGGAAAACGATACGTCGGCGCCCGAGTTCGAAGAGGTGCGCCAACGTGCGGCGGACCCCGTCGCCGTCATCCAAACCGAGGAGGGGCTTGCCGGGGAAATGCCCGTTGCCCACGAGCACCGCCGGGCAGGCCGCCGCTTCGAGATCGAAGAGGAGGTCGGCGATCTCGGTGCCCGTGTGGAGCACCACCGCCCCTGTTCCCGGGAGCAAGAGGCGCTCCCGCTCGAGGGCGATGCGCCGCCGGGCCTCGGCGGGGTCGAGAAAAAGCACGATGGTTTCAAGGCGCCGTTTCAGGGCGAACTCGCCCAAACCCTGGGTGATCGATTGGAGATAATGTCCCGCCCGCCGCCCATATTCGGGGGCGAAAATGACCACGCGGGCGATCGCTTCCCCTGCGTTTGGCCGGTGCCGGACGATGAAGGTTCCCCGCCCGATTTCTCCGTGGACCCTCCCCTGCCGGGTCAGGTACGAGAGCGCCTTCTCCACCGTGCCCTTACTGACCCCATACCTTCGCGCGAGTTCCCTCACCGGGGGTAATTGGGCTTCTGTGAATCCCGGATTATTCACGAAATCCTGCCCTAAAGCGCTTGCCGTCGCGTAAAAACGGGGTATCGGAGGGGGGATCGATGTTTTTGAAATTGTCATAGTGTCCTATGACATTATTATCAATCGGTTTTCGTTTGTCAAATTTCAAATACTGCGGAAATGGGGATTCTGGGCTCGGTTGGAGGGGCCCCTGGGGGCCACCCACGCGCGGGATTTCCATCCTACCCTTCCCCCATGACTTGCCGAAAAAGATATCCCAAGAAGCTTCGCAGACATGGCAATTCCCCCCGTTCCGTCCTATTGTTTTGGGGCGTGCTTCAGAAACCGACTTATCCGAGCGCAGGCAGATAGACAAAGAATCAATCACCATCCCATCCAGGAGCCCCCGATGATCACCCTCGGCACCCAGTATTACCGCGCCCCCTTCCCCGAATCTAAATGGTGGGATGACGACCTCCGCCAGATGAAGGAGAGCGGCCTCAATACCGTTCAACTCTGGGTGCTCTGGGGATGGGTGGAGGCCAAGCAGGGCCACTTCGAGTACGGCGACTACGACCGCCTGGTGGAACTCGCCGCCAAGCACGGGCTCGGCGTGGTCCTCTCCACCATCGCCGAGATCCACCCCTATTGGATCCACGAGGCCGTGCCCGGCAGCGAGATGATCACCCATACCGGGGCCAAGGTCGTCTCCTCGAACCGGGGCGAATGCCATTTCGGCATCACGCCGGGGGGCTGCTTCGACCACGACGGCGTGCTCGAGCGCATGCTCGCCTTCATCCGCGCCACGGGGGAACGCTACGGCAAACTCGGCCACCTGCGCGGGTGGGATGCCTGGAACGAATTGCGGTGGAACGTGAACGCCGACGGCCTCGTGTGCTATTGCCCCCGGACGCTTTCGGCCTACCGCGGCTGGCTCGAGAAGAAGCACGGCTCCCTCGACGGCCTCAATCGCGCCTGGAAACGCCGCTATTCCAAATGGGAAGAGGTCGTGCCGGGGAAGCAGGCGGGCCGCCCCTACACCGAGATGACCTCCTACATGTACTTCCTCACCGAGCGCGCGAATGCCCACGCACGGCGCCGCTACGAGACGCTGAAGGCGGTCGACGCCGTCCATCCGATCACCGTGCACGGCGGCCAGCCCACCCCCTATTACGCGGGGGACATGGCCGCGCCCCATTATGTCTTTCCCCTCGACCGCGGCAACGACTGGGCCTTCGCCGAGACCATCGACGGGGTGGGCTTCTCGAGTTTCCCCAAGTGGGGGAACCAGGACGACACCACCTTCGGGGTGCGCGTCTCCATCGGGGCCTCCTGCGCCTCCAGCCGCGGCAAGCGCATGTGGCTCTCCGAACTCCAGGGCGGCCGCTCCTCCACCGGCTTCATGGAGCCCCATGCCGTCGTCGACGCCAATTCCCAGCAGCGCTGGCTATGGAACGGGATCGCCGGCGGCGCCGATACGGTGCTCTTCTGGTGCTGGCGGGACGAGGTCTTCGGCACCGAATCCAACGGCTTCGGGATCATCGGCGGCGACGGGCACCGCGATGAGCGCGTGGCCGCCCTCAAGAAGACCGGGAAATTGCTCGCCGAACACGAGGCGCTCCTCGATGCCTACAAGCCCCTGCGCGGGGCCATCGGCGTGCTCTTCAGCCCCCAGACCTATTACCTCTACGGGGCGCAGGAAGGGAAAGCCGGCCGCGTCTTCGGCGCCATGGAGGGCTATTGCCGCGCCCTCACCCGCCTCAACCTGCCCTACCGGGTGGTCGAAGAGGAGCACCTGGACCTGCTGGGGGAACTAAAGATCCTCTTCATCCCCAAATGCCTGGTGCTGGGCCCCGAGCAGGAAGCGGCCCTGGAGGCCTTCGTCAAAAACGGCGGGGTGCTCGTGTGCGAATCCGAGACGGGGGCCTTCGACCCCGCCGGGATCTACCGCTACCCCGCCGATCGCTTCCTCGCCAAACTCACCGGCGTCGTCGAGATCGGCCGGCGGAACCTCAAGATCCTCCCCGGGCAGACCGTGCCCGAAGCCACGCCCTATCGCGTCGGCAAAACCACCGCTTCCCTTTCCGCCGCCCAATGGGTGACGCCGCTTTCCGGTGCGGGCACGGTGCTCGCGGCCCACGAAGACGGCGCCCTCGCCATGGAAGTCGCCTGCGGCAAGGGCCGCGTGGTCCTCATCGGCACCTATCTGGGCGAGCATAACCGCGACTCGGCCGAACTCGAGAAGTTCGTGGGCGCCCTCGTCGAAGGCGCCGGCGTTCGCGGCCCCGTCGCCGTCGTCTCGCCGCTCCCGAAGCAGCGCAATTTCGTCCAATTGGTCGCCGGAAAGTCGGGCGAGAAGAACGTGCTCTTCGTCTTCTTCCCCCGGGAATGCGTGTGCGAATCCACCATGCTGCGCTTCTCGGCGGACTTCATGAAAGATGGGGCGTGGAGGGATGCGGTCTCCGGACAGATCGTGGAGGTGAAGGGCGGCAAGGCCAAGGTGAAGAACACCGACCTCGACTTCGCGATGCTGGTGCAACCCTAACGCCCGGTTTTTCGATTCCCCGAAAACGACTGGGGGTATGGCCCCCCACTCTTTTCACATCAGTTGCCATAAATCGCCCTTCCTAGAGGAAGATTCCTCCGAACAGACCTATATAAGATCCATTGCATATTCCGCGAATTGTTGTTATGCTACGATGGCAACAAAAGATGACGGATGAACCACCTTCATCCAGGTTTGTCATCCAAACTATCTCTAGTGACACGAACCAGCGCATTTATTTCCCCCATGATTGCCGATCCCCTTCATCGATCCATTCAACCTTTTCATCTTTTATCAGGAGTTTCTTCATGCGCAAGCCCATATTCTTTTTCATTTCCGTCGCCTGGCTTACACCATTATTCTCCTCTCCGTCCGATGACTTATGCCACGCGATCAAGAATGGCGATCACCCGAAATTCAAAGAACTCGTTAAAAGCGGCCTCAACCTCAACTTAAAATCCGCCGATGGGGTCGCGCCCATCATCGTCGCGGCCAGGTACGGAAACGCCGAAATGACCGCGACCCTGATCGAGGAGAAAGTGGATCTGGCCGAGGTGGACAATATCGGACGCGAACCCCTCAGCATCAGCGCGAGCGCCTCGAACTCCCAGGCCGCCTCCGAGTTCCTCAAAGCAGGATGCAACCTCAATAAAACCGATTTTCGGGGGCGAACTCCCATCATCTACGCGGTGCGGACGCGGAACATCGAACTCGTCAAACTTCTGATTTCGAAAGGGGCCAAACTCAATCTCGAGGATAAGAACGGGGTCACCCCCTGGATCGAAGCGGTCAAGATGGGGGATGTCGAGATGATGGACCTCATCGCCGGTACCGGATATGACATCAAAAAAACCTACGCGATCGGAAGGTGGAACGCGCTGCACGCAGCATCGATCGCCGGGAAGGCCGAAGCGGTCAAATGGCTCCTGCAAAGGAAATTCCCGGTCAATGAGCAAACGGGGAACGGGGGCTCCACCGCGCTCCACCTCGCTGCGTTCCGCGGCCATCTTCCCGTCGTGAAGCTCCTTCTCGCCGCCGGGGCGGATTCGACCATCGAAACGGAGGATCGGGATAGCCTACTCGCCGAGGCGGTCTATTCAAGGAACCTTGAACTTGTCCAATTCCTGATCAGCAAAGGAGTGCCGGTCAACGCGAGGGGCAACGACGGCTATTACCCCCTCACCCGCGCCGTCTTTACAGGAAATCTCGAAATGGTGAAAACGCTGATTAAATCCGGTGCGGATGTCAATGTGAAGGACTATCGAAACCAGGGCAGCATCTTGGCGATGGCCTCCAATTTTGGTTTCGTCGAAATCGCCAATGCGATCGAGGATTCGGGGGCGGAATAAGCCACCGAATCCCGGCACCACGTCCAAAGACCGAACTCCGACCCAATTAATGAGAGGATCCCCATGTTTTCCCGTTTCCCCATCCACGCCGCCGCCATCACCCTCGCCTTCCTGGCGTTTTTCTCCTGTTCCAAAACCCCCGGCGGCAAACCCGCCACCGCCCAGAAAGCCTCCCTCGAGGATCCGGCCAAGGCGAAGGCCGAGTTCGGCCTATCCGTGCTCGATGCCGTCACCTGCGCCGACGTCAAAAACGAGCAACCCATCTCCCCGATGACTGAGTTCGCCCCCGGGGAGGGCAAGAAAGTCTGGGTGCATGCCACCATGCAGGCCGACCGGGATGCGGCCACGACCCACCGCTACGTGAAGCGCATCGAGACCCTCTCCGGCGACCCCGAGTTCTACGTGCCCTTCCACGCCTTCAGCCTGAAAGTGGGCGCGTCCAAGTCGTGGAAGCTCTTCAGTTACATCAACGCCTACCCGGGCACCTACCGGGTCGATCTCCTCGCCAACGACAAGGCCACGGTGATGAAAAGCCTCGGCTTCACCGTGACCGGCGAAGCCTCCTCCCTCCCCGCCTTCCTCGCCACCCCCGGAGATCTGGTCGTCGAATCCACCCAGACGGCGGAGGGTGTGAAGAACGCCGCCCCCGAGAACCCCGGGACCGTCTTCCGCGCCAAGGACGGCAGCGCCAAGGTCTACCTTTTTATGAAGTTTTCCAAGGCCGCCGCCCCGACCACCGCCTGGCTGCGATGGTCCAAAGAGGTCGCCTCCATCGACGGCAAGACCGATTGGACCGCGATCTATTGGGTGCCCGCGGCGGTCAAGACCTCGCCGATGACCACCTGGTATTATATCGGCGCCGAAACCGGGAAATGGAAGGTGGAAGTCCTGTCCGCGGACGGGAAGAAGGTCCTGGCGGAGAATCCGTTCTCGGTGGTGGGGGAATAGGGCGGGCGGCCTTCGTTCCCGTGTTCTTGATGTAGGAAACGAGGCTGCGTCCATCGAGGCGCCCTCCGCGTATGGAAGCACCGATCAAGCCAGGAAATCAGGGGTCTCCCTTTTTTGCGTCCATCCCCGCGCTCTTGGTCGCAGCTTCCATGCACCTTGGCGCCCTCCTCGGCCAAGACCTCCCCGATTTTACCCGCGAGAGAACCCTCACGGCGAACCAAACCATCGAGGTGAACGCGTTCGGCATGAACTTCCTGAGGCAAGAGGGCGCTACACCGGAGGAACGGCGTCTGGGAGCGGCCAAAGCCGCACGCTATGTATTGGACCGCGACCTCAACCTATTCCGCGGGGCGCTATGGATGAAGGAAAGCAATCGTTTCTCGAACACCTCCGTCTTCCGCGCCCAGAAGGTCGAGTCGAAGACCGTCTACTACTCGGACATCCTCTGCGAAACGCGCGCGAAGATCAAGGTCGATTCGCCGTGCAAAGTCGATGAGATCCAGTACACCTTCGCCATCGATCCATTCCCGGACCCCACGAACCACCTGGCGGTTCGAGCCCTCGTGAAGGAACTCAACGGGCGCGCGAGCGCGTGGCTCCTCGAAAAGATCTCCACCGAACGAAATATCACCCGCGCCATCACGTTTTCATTCCTGTCGAAGCGGACCGTCCTGGGCAGCCGGAAAGACCGCTTCACGACCACGATCCTCTACCGCGTGGATCCGAGCCGATCCGAATAGCCCGCGGGAAATTTTCCTTCGCCGACTCGCGTTTCACTCGCCATCGGCGGGCCAATCGATAGAGGAGACTCGCCCGAATGAGGTCCCGCAGCGGTCCTGGACCGCTTCCAATCAACCGGAGCACCGGGCCGCGGACTAAAAAAAACCGGCCTCGCGGCCGGCTTTTTAATTCAGGAGCGAAAAAGCCGCTTACTTGTCGCCTTTCTTCTTGTCCGCCTTCTTCTCGGCCTTTTTATCGCCCTTCTTCTCCTCCGCCTTGGCGGGGGTCGCGGCGGCGGGGGCGCTATCGTCGCACTTGGAGCACACGCGCAGTTTCTTGTCTTTCGCGGCGTCCACCGTCATCGTCTCGACTTTGCCGCCGCACTGGGCCAGGGCCGAGCAATCCTTCGACACGTGATAGACTTCGGAATTGGGGCAGACGCTGACCATCTTGGTCGCGGCGGGGGCGGAGGCTTCGCCGCCGCAGCTCTTGCAGGCGACGAGTTTCTTTCCGGTGGCGGCGGGGACGGTGGTCGTTTCGACCTTGCCGCCGCAGCGGGCGAGGGCCGAGCAATCTTTCGACACGTGGTAGACGTCGGATCCGGGGCAGACCCAGGCGGCCTTGGCCTCATTGGCGGCGGTTTTTGCGGCGGTCTTGGCCTCGGCGGCGAAGGCGACGCCCAGCAGCAACGAAGCCGCCAGGGCCATACGGTTGAAAGTCATCATGGGTGATCCCCTCGAGTTGGTTTTCCCCTTACGGGGTGCGGAATTTTAAGATGAAACATCGCCGCCATCAGGGATTCACCCTACTCCGCTTTCGAGAAGCCCCGATTCGCCAGTGGCTGTATTTCATGCCTGTGGGCGACCGGGGACGGCGCGCTCATGAAGAGGAATATCGAGCCAGTCGTGGTCCCCGCTCCATTCCCGTGCCAAATTAATAAGTTTGCGCCGGCGCATGGCGAGGCCGGGCCGTCAGCCATCCCAGGCCCAGGTCTCTCCGGCGGCAAGGACCTCCTCATGGAGATCCCTCCCGATGCGAACGCGAAGGAGTTCTCCGCGCAAGGACCGGATCCGTGCCCGGGTGAGCTTGGCGGCGCGCCACTCCAGATCGACTTCGAAGCCGCCGCGGGCGCGCAATCCCGACACCTTGCCCTCTTTCCATGCGGCGGGCAGGGCGGGCAGGAGACGCAGGAGCCCGCCGTGGCTTTGGAGGAGCATTTCCTGGATGCCGGCGGCGGCCCCGAAATTGGCGTCCATCTGGAAGGGGGGATGGTCGCCGAAAAGATTGGGGTGGACCCCACCGGGGGCGAGGCGAAGCATACGGGCGAGGATGGCCAGGGCGTGCTCGCCATCGCCGAGGCGGGCCCATAGGTTTACTTTCCAGGCGCTCGACCAGCCCGTACCCTCGTCACTGCGGGCGATGAGGCTCTTTCGCACGGCGTCGGCCCAATCCGGCGTGGCGTCGAGGGTGATGGCATCCCCCGGATAGGCGGCCCATAGGAAGGATAGGTGGCGGTGCTTGACCTCCACCTCGGGGTACTCGCGATCCCACTCGGCCACGCGGCCGTCGGGGAGGCGCAGGAGGGGGCGGAGCCGTGCACGGGCGGCGGCGAGCTCGGCGAGGAAGGACGGATCGAGGCCCTCGCGCGCGCCCGCCGCACCCAGATGTTCGAAGAGGTCGGCGATGAGTTGGAGATCCATTGCCGTGCCGGTGCTCACGCAGGCGCGCTGGCCGCTGGCATCGAGGAAGGCGTTCTCGGGGGAAGTGGCTGGATTGGTCGTGAGATGTCCGCTCGGGTCCTCCACGAGCCAATCGAGGAGGAACCGGGCCGCCCCCTTGAGCACGGGGTAGGAGACCGCCTTGAACCATTCGCGGTCGCCGCCATATTCATAGCGGTCCCGGAAATGGCGCATGAGCCAGGCGGCGCCCATGGGCCACAGGGCGTACTGGGCGCTCCCCCAGCCGTTCCCGCCGGCGGGCCAGGTCATCCCCCACGCGTCCACGTTATGGCAAGCCGTCCAGCCGCCGCATTGGAAAAAATCGCGGGCGGTCTTCTCGCCGCCGGGCACGAGGGCCGCGGTGAAATCGAGGAGCGCCCCGTGGCATTCCGCCAGATTCCCGGTCTCGGCGGGCCAGAGGTTCATCTGGGTATTGATGTTGGTGGTGAAATTGGACGACCAGGGGGCCCGCAGATCCGGATTCCAGACGCCCTGGAGATTGGGCGGCAAGGTGCCGGGGCGGGACGAAGCGATGAGCAGGTAACGCCCGTACTGGGCGAAGAGCGCGCAGAGGGACGCATCGGAGGCCCCGTGCTTGGCGAGGCGCACGCGCGTCGGCGTCTCGGGGGGATCGAGGGGCCCGCCGAGGTCCAAGGCGACGCGGCCGAAGAGGCCCGCATGGTCGGCAATATGCCGCTCGCGCAGCTCCGCCCAAGCCTTCCCGGCGGCGGCTTCCACGTCTTTTTTGGCGACGGCTTCGGGATCGCCGTTGGGCGAGCGGCCGGGGCCCGCGAAGTCCGTCGCCATGGCGAGGAGCAAGGTGGCGGACTTGGCGCCGCGCACTTCGAGGGCGTCGCCCAGGCGATTGAGACGGCCCCCGTCGAGCGCGATCTTAAGCCTCGCGGCCCAACGGAGCCCGCGCCCCTCCTCATACCGCACGGGGTCGGGGTCCTGGGCGAAATAGGAAGGCTCGACCCGCGAAGGCGCCCGGCCCTTCATGACGAGATCCCCGCCCTCGAAGCTCACCGCGTGGCGCAACAAACTCCTCAGGTGCAGGTGGAGTTCCAGGCTCCCGCCCTCGGCCTCGTAGCGCACCGCGAGCACCCGATCGGGATAGGAGGCCAGGGTTTCCTGGTGGATCCGGATGGCCGCGGCCTGGAAATCCACACGGACCAGCCCATCCTCCAACGATAATTCTCTTCTATAGGAGAGAACCGGCGCGGGAAATAGGAAGCGCGCCACGAGATCGCCCAGGGGCAGATAGGATTCTCCAAAGGGTCCGAAGAGTTTTTTGGAGGCCTCGCTGGCCTCGGCGTGCTTGCCTTCGTTTACGAGGCGGCGCACGCGCTCCAGCACCCCTGCCTCGGGAGCGAGCGGGACCGGGGTCGGGCCGCTCCACAGCGTGTCTTCGTTGAGCGCGATGCGCTCCTCGGGGTAGGCGCCAAAGACCAGGCCGCCGAGGCGGCCGGAGCCCACCGGGTAGGCTTCGAGCCACGACGAGGCCGCGCGATCATCGATGAGACGCATGGGGGACAAGGGGCCTCCTCCGCGGACGCCCGCTTACGACTTCGCGCGGGATCCGCTTGGCTCGAGGAAGCCACTTTACCGTGGGACGGTTGATCCGGACATGGACGGAATTGAAACTCCCCCTTCACCGCCGGGAGGAAAGGCCGGGGATGGGGCCCGCCACGTCCCCGGTCAAGGCAAGGCGTTCTCCAGACGTTTCGGCCTCGCGTGGGCGGGGCGTTCCCCTTCCAGATCGAGCCATGCCGATTCCTCGGGGGTGAGCGTCAATTCGGCCGCCGCCCCATTGGCTCGGATCTCGCTTTCGTTGGCCGCCCCCACCAATGCGAAGACGTTCAGGGGCTGCCCGAGCACCCAAGCCAGGGCGAGATCGGCGACGCCCACGCCCTTGGCCTTGGCGAGTTCCACCGACCGATCCAAGCGCCGGAAATTGACCTCATGGCAATAGGCCTTCCGGCAGGCCGCGTCGAGGAAGGTCCCCTCGCGCTCGAAAGTCTCCCGGGTGAAACGGCCCGAGAAGAAACCGCGGCCCAGGCTCGAATACGCGAAAATCGGCATGCCGCTTCGGGCATACCAGGCGCGCGCTTCCCGGTTCGCCGGGCCGCCCAGGGAAACGCACCCCTGGCCCCAGGGGTTATCCACCTGTTCGGCGAGGCCGTAATTGGGGCTGCTGGCCACGAAGGGGGTGAGCCCGTGCTCGGCGGCGTAGGTATTAGCCTCCCGCAGGCGCTCGTGGCTCCAATTCGAGCCGCCATAGGCGCGGATGCGCCCGGCGAGCTTATGGCTGTGGAGCGCTTCGACGATGGGCCCCACGGGCACGCCGGGGTCGTCCCGGTGGAGCAGGTAGAGGTCGAGATGGTCGGTCTGGAGGCGCGCGAGGGAATCGTGGAGGTCGCTGGCGATATCGTGGGGCGTCACCCGGGCGCGGTCGGCGTTGGGGTGGGCGCCCTTCGATAGGAGCACCAGTTTTTCCCGATGGCCCCGGGCCTTCATCCAGCGCCCCACCGCGCGCTCCGTGTTCCCGCCGCCGTAGACGTGGGCCATGTCGAGGGTATTCCATCCCGCCTCGAACGCCGCATCGAGGAGGGCGAAACTCTCCTCCAGGCGATCGGTGTGCACGATCATGGTGCCGAGCACGAGGCGCGAGACCGGCTTGTCGACGCCGGGAATGCTTCCGTATTTCATGGTGATGAATCCTTTAAAGTTTGCGATGCGCGATCGGCGATGATCTGACGACTCGAGGTTGGGGGTTGATTGGATGCGGGTCGAGCGTCGATGCGTTTAAAACGGGGGGCTTCCGCCGGGGGGATCGGAACACCGGGGTCATTCCATCGGGTAGCGCAGCCCGATCTGGTCGCGCAACGTATCGAGGGTCTCCATCACCGAAAGGCTCTCGGAGAGCGGCAAGAGCGGGCTTTCCTTGAGGCCGAGGGCGAGGCAATGGGCGAACTCCATCGCCTCGTGGCTATAGCCATTGCCCGCGTGGGGCGGTTCGATGACGACGGGATCCTTCCCGGGTTGGGAGAGGGTGAGGCGGCTCGGCCGCCACCAGGGCGCGTGGAGGCGGAGACTCCCCGCGGTGCCGAGGAGGAGCGCCTCTTGGGGCGAGTTGGTGCGCACGGCGCAGGAGAGGACCGCGAGCTCCCCGCCCCCGAAACGCAGCAGCATGCCGGCCTGCTCATCCACCCCGGTCGCCCCCAGATGGGCCGTCGCCCTCGCGTCCACGGGCTTGCCGAAAAAGAGGTGCGCGAGGCTCACGGGGTAGATGCCCACGTCGAGGAGGCCGCCGCCGGCCAGGGCGGGATCCATGAGGCGCGAGGCGGGATCCCCCCCGCATCGGAAACCGAAATCGGCCTGCAGGAGGCGGGGCTCGCCGATGGCGCCCGAAGCCGCCAGGGCCTTGGCTTGGATGACGTGGGGCAGGAAGCGCGACCACAGGGCTTCCATGAGGAGCACGCCCTTCTTCCGCGCCGCGTCGATGACGATGGCCTCGTCTTTGGCGCTGATGCCCATGGGCTTCTCGCAGAGCACGGCCTTCCCGTGCTCGATGCAGAGGAGGCAGGCCTCGCGGTGCATGGGATGGGGCGTGGCCACGTAGACGGCATCGACTTGCGGATCGCGGGCGAGGGCCTCGTAGGATGGGTGGCGACGGGGGATCTTCCATTGTTCTCCGAAGGCCTGCGCCTTGGCGCCGTCGCGGGAGGCGCAGGCCATGAGACGGGCCCCGGGCGCATGGGCCAGCCCCTGGGCGAAGGCCTTCGCGATGTTCCCCAGGCCCAAGATGCCCCAACGCGTCACCGCGGTGGGCTTCGAGACGGGAGCGCCCGAGATGTCTGCGCCGGTATTCCTATCGATTATTGCCGAAGCCCCAAGGCTTACGCCGCAGCGATTGATCATTTCCATGCAGTGAATATAGGACAAACTCGGGGAATCCGAAATGCCCCGTCATGCCGTATACATGCATTATCTTGTCGCCCTGTGGTATGATCGCCCATGAAGACGTCCCAGGTCGCGCCCCAAAAAATCGGATTCCTCTTCGGACGCGGCCGAAATACGCGGCGCGATCCGCACCACGTCCTGCGGCCGGGGGGCACGGATGTCTGGATCCTCGAGTACACCGTTTCGGGCCGGGGGTTCGTACGCTCCGGCGGGCTCGTGACGTCCATGGGTCCGGGCGAACTCCTCCTCTTCCCCCCCGGCCTCGCCCAAGACTATGGGATGCATCCCGAACATGGGGCCTGGGACCACCTCTGGGTCTGCTTCGCCCCCCCCGCCCCTTGGCTCGAACTCCTCAAATGGCCCGAGGGCGCCCAGGGGCTTCCGCGCCTCGCCCTTCCCCCGGCCCTGAGGCCGCGGGTCAAACGGGCCCTCGAAGAGGGCGTGCGCCTTTTCCATGAGCCCCTCGAGCGCCGCCACGCGTTCGCCATGAACCGCCTGGAGGAAGTGCTCCTGTGGTGCGAGACCGCCAACCCCGACCGGGCCCAAGGCCGCATGGATCCCCGCATCCGCCGGGCGCTGGAGTTCATCCACCGCCAGGCGACGCGGCCCCTGAGCCTTGCGGAATTGGCCCATTGCGCCGTCCTCTCCCCGCCCCGCTTCTCCCACCTCTTCAAGGAACAAACCGGCCGGTCGCCCTGGCATTTCATCGAGGATCGCCGCCTGGCCCACGCGGTAGAACTCCTCCTCATGTCCGGAAAAACGGTGGCGGAAGTGGGGCGGGAATCGGGATTCTTGAGCCCGTTCTATTTTTCCCGCACTTTCAAGAGGCGGTATGGGATGGGGCCCCGCGCCTTCCGCGGGAAAACTCCTCGAAGCTGATCCTAGCAGCGCCATCGGGGATCCCCCGATCCAAATGCAGGCGTCCCCCGATTCACGCCTCGTCGGCTTCGTGCGATTATGGCAACATCATGCAGCCTGCCCTCCCGCGCCGCGTTCCTTTCTGGCCCGCACGCCTCGATTTTCCCCTCGTGATCCTCGCCGCGATCGCCATCAATCTACCCTCCCTCAGTCCCGCCATCCTCCCCGCCCACGACGGGCTCTACGCCTTCCAGGTATTCCATTTTTTCTACACGACCCTCTTCTCCCATGGCGAGTTCCCCCTCTGGGTTCCCTACGGGTTCGTGGGCGTCCAGGCCGATTATTACGTCAATAATTTCCTCGGTCCCGCCCAGGTCGGCTTGGGCCTCATCGGCCTCCTCTTCCGCGTCGAGAATGTGCTGCTGCTCTTCAAACTTTCCATGGTGGTCCTCAATCTCTTCTACGTGGCCGGGCTCTGGCTCTTGGCCGGGGAACTCTTCACGCGCCGGACCACCCGCCTCATCGCGACGCTGAGCCTGGGGCTGAGCGCCTTCTGGCTCATCCAGGTTTTCTTCAATCTGACCTTCCTCGCCATGGTGCCCTTGACCCTCTCGCTGCTCTTCCGCTTCTTCCGCACCGGACGCGGGCCGTTCTTCTACCTCGCCGTCCTCACCGCCGCCGTGGGCATGTGGGGGAACATCGAGTATTTCGGGGTCATCTACTTCTATCTTTATATCCTCGTTTTCGCGGGGCTCGCCTGGGGACGATGGGGCACCCTCAAGGCCCTCGTGCGGCCCTCCTGGGCTAACGGGGCGGCCGCGCTGGCCGCGGTCCTGGCTTCGGCGGCCTACCTCTACGCCATCTACCACCAATTCGACGGCATCCACTTCTACCCCGTCGGGGGGCGCGACCCCGTGACCTTCCGCTCCACCCTGGAAGATTTCCTCACCTATAACGGCACCCCCCGGATCTTCGCCATCGCCGCCGAGTTCCTCCTGGGCAAGAGCCTCATGAGCGATCTCGTCCTGTATTGCGGCGCGGTCCCCGTATTCTTTTTCCTGGCGACCCTCTTCCTCCCCACCCGCCGCGCCTCCCGCACCCTCCTCGTCGCCTTCCTCTTCTTCGCCGCCATCGCCCTCGGGGGGCTCTTCGCCATGGCCGCGTTCCACTTCCCGCTCTTCTCCTATTACCGCCACCTCGGTTATCTTTGGGCGATCGAGCGAATCCTTCTCGTCCTCCTCGCGGGATTTTCCATCGACGCCCTGTTCGACCATGCGAAGGCCGACTCCGCGGCCCCCGGCGTGGGGGTCCGCGCATTCCTGGGCCGGCTCCCCGTGTGGCCGATCCTGCTGTTCCTCGTGCTCATCCTCTCCCAGAAAGACCTCATGAGCCCCTCCTATTTCCAATTCGCCACCGATGCCGACCTCGTCCTCGGCACCCTGGCTTGGCGCTTCGCCCTGTTGGCCGCGATCGTCATCGCCCTCGTGATCCTCGCGAAGAAGGCGCGGTGGGTCCTTCCCCAGGCCCTGGCGCTGCTGCTCCTGCTGTTCGTCCTCGGCGACCTGGGGCTCTTCCGCTGGGCCCGGGTGGCGATCTTCCCCCGCCTCTCCCATCCCATCGCCTTCCAGCCCCTCAATCGTCCCGCCCCATGGACCTACCGCCCGATGCGCAGCGAGAACCCCCTGGAACCCAAGGACAATCTCGCCGCCGAGTTCTTCTTCGCCAGCGGGGGCGTGCGCTACGCCTTCCACCATAGCTTCGACCGCACCGAAGCGGGCTATCCCCGGGGCCGGGTGGATTTCATCTCCAAGCCGCTGGCGCGCCTCCTCGAGGCCCGCGGGGTTACGAACCTCCAGGAGTACGACCAGATCACGCGGGATCCCGTCCTCGCCAAGAGCCTGGCCATCGAATACCCGAAGTGGGCGGCTTCCGGGACGCCGAGGATCGTTCGGCGGGAGCCGGAGGCCTTCGGCCTCCTGCGCGGCAAGGACGATTTCGTTTCGCTCCCCGTCATCCTGGCGCCCGACCTCTCGGCCTCCGAAGCCTCGCGCCCTGGCGCCTATCGCGGACCGCAAATCCTGTCGGTGAACGCCTTCACGCCGAACCGCATCCGCCTCCAACTCGCCGTCGACTCCCCCGGCTGGCTCGTCTACTCCGACGCCTGGCACCCCGATTGGAAGGCCCGCGTCGATGGGGCCCCGAGGGCGGTGCGCGCGGCGAACCTGGCCTTCAAGGCGGTCCATCTCCAGCCCGGCGACCGCGAACTCGTCCTTTCGTTCAAGCACTTCGGACTCGCCCACGCCGGTTGGCTCGCCTCCACCACGATCGGGTTCCTCCTCGGGCTCGGCCTGCTCGCCTCGCTCCTCGCCGGAAGGCCCCGGGGAACCGACGACGCCGGCCCCGTGGGCTGAAACCGGCCGCGAAGGCGGGGCCCGGTGGAGCCGTTGAGCGCGCAGTCGCCACCGCCGGCGCCTGCGGAACGCCCGAAGGACGCGCCGCCCACGGACCTAAGGGCCGCGCGGGTCCATAGGCTATAATTCCGCGGGGGTCCCTTCCCCGCCGGAGAAACGATGGCTTCCCACGAACTCTTTTTCGACACGTACACGCTCACCGGCTACGGGCTCGTCATCCAGATGGTGGAGGGGCGCAACGACCGGCGCATCCGGGATTTCGAACTCGACGACAAGAATATCTCCCGGATCATGGTGGGCCCCGAGAAGAAGGGCCTCCTGTTCAAGACCCGGGTCGACCGCATCCTCCTCGTGACGAAGAAGAACGTGCGCGTCGAACTGTGGAAGCCCAAGACGAAGGGCCTCTACGATACCTATGTGGGCAAACTCCGGGATTTCGCCAAGCGCAACGCCGTGCCGTTCGCCGAGACCCAGGACGTGCTGGTCGAGGAGCGCTGAACCTCCCGGCCCGCCCGCCCCGCCCGCCCGCATGAAGACCTTCGACTACACGAAAAAGGGCCTGCGCCTCCAGGAGGGGTGGGACGTCATCATCGCCGGCGGCGGCACGGCGGGGGCGGTGGCGGCGATCTCCTGCGGCATGGAGGGGCTGCGCACCCTCCTCATCGAGGCCCAGGGCGCCCTCGGCGGGGAACAGACCCTAGGCCTCGCCACGCCCATCCCCCCGAGCCAGGTCGCCGGCGACCGCCTAAGCTCCGCCATCGACATGGAGATCCGCGCCCGGACCCACGCGCGCCTCCCCCTCGAGGCCCTCGGCGCCGAGGCCTCGCGCCGTTTCGACCCCGTCGCGCTGGCGGGCCTCCTCGAAGAGATGGCCCTCGAGCACGAAGTCGAACTCTTCTATCTAACTTCCCTCATCGACGTCCGGCGCGAAGGCGAGCGCGTGCATTCCCTGGTTCTCCACAATCGCGACGGCCTCTTCGCGGCCGCCGCCCCCCGCTTCATCGACGCCACGGGCGACGCCGAACTCGCCTTCCGCGCCGGGGTGCCCTGCGAGAGCGGCGACGCCGAGGGGTGGAACCCGAGCGCATCGCTGCGCTTCGAGATGTCGGGGGTCGATCTGGGCCGCTTCGGCGATTGGCTGGAGGGCACCGGCCAGAAGATGCTCACGCGCTACCCCAAACTCCATTGGGATATGGCCTCCCCCGCCGCGAGCCCGGCCCTCAAGCAACTCCTCCTCGAGGAGTGCGCGGCCGGCCACCTCTCCCGAAGCGACTTCGCGCGGCTAAAGTTCTGGGCGGTCGCCGGGAAGCCCGGCACCCTCAATTTCAGCGGCCCGGAGCACGGCCGGGAACGCGAGGCCGCCCGGGCGAAATCCGTGAGCCTCAAACTCACCGAGGGCCGCCGCGCCATCGCGCGCCTGGCCAATTTCCTGCGCCGCGCCGTGCCGGGCTTCGAGGAGGCCTGCGTGGCCCAGGTGGCGGTGCTCCCGGGCATCCCGGAATCCCGCCGTATCCAGGCCCGCCGCCGCTTGGTCGCCGAAGATCTGGCCGCCTTCCGGAAATTCCCGGACGGCATCGCGACCAGCAATCTCCCCATGGAGGCGCCCGGCGAAAGATCCGCGGCGCCCGTCGCGGGGGTCCCCATCCCCGAGAAGTACTGGGAGATCCCCTTCGGGGCCCTCGTCCCCGTCGGGCTCGACAATCTCCTCGTCGCCGGGCGCTGCGCCGGTTTCGACTTCGCCGCCCAATCGGCGGCCCGCGCCCAGCACACCTGCCGGGCGATGGGCGAGGCCGCCGGCATCGCCGTCCGGCTTTGCCAAGACGACGGACTCCCCTTCCCCGCCCTCGACGGCGCGCGGGTGCGCGAGCGCATGCGCCGCCGCGGGGCGCCCCTCTGAACTGGATTCCCGCACCCGCGCCGATTACATTATCCACAGACCTTCAGGAGCGTCCACATGATCCACCACCACCTTCCCTCCCGCATGGAGGATCTCTTCTTCCTCAAGGAAGAGAAGCGCCTCATCGAACAACTTAAAAAGATGGAGAAAATGAAGGAAACGAAGGAAGCCCTCGCCCAGGTTTCCGGCATCCGCGACGAAGCGCTGCTGCAGAAATTCGTCGACCTCAATATCCGCCCGGAGACCGTCGCCTCCGTCTCCCTCATTCCCCTCATCGAAGTCGCTTGGGCGGACGGCGGCGTCGACGAAAAGGAACGCGAGGCGCTGCTTTCGGCCGTGCACCAATTCGGCATCAAGCCCGGCGACATCGACTATGAACTGGTGAAGGAATGGACGGCGATCCGCCCGAGCGCCCAACTCCTGGAGGCCTGGATGCATTATATCGAGCACCTCTGCGAGCGCCTCATGCCGGTGGAGCGCGCCGCCCTGAAAAAGGAGATCCTGGAGCAGACCACCGCCATCGCCGAGGCCAGCGGCGGCCTCCTCGGGCTCGGGGACAAGATCTCCAAGAGCGAACGCGCGATGCTCCAGAAATTGGAGTCGGCCTTCCCCAAGGCCTAAAGGGGAACCCGTCCCGACCGCGGCGGCCGCCCGCCCCCGAAGTCTAGAAGACGAAGGGGATGAGCACCTTGCGCTCCCGCGGATAATCGGGGAACGCGCTGCGGTACCAGCGGTGGTTGGCCAGGGCCCTCGGGATCAGGTTGGCGGCGCTGATGCCGAGGATGAACACCCCGGGCAGCGACCAGGTGGCCAGGGCGAAGCCCGTCCAGGCGGTGAGTTCGCCCAGGAATTGGGCGTTGGTCACGAAGCGGAAGAGCCCGCCCCGGGGGGTCTGGTAGCGGGGCAGGCCGGCGGCCTTCGAGGGATCTTTCGGCCGAAGCTGGCGGAGCACGGAGTCGGAATGCAGGATGATCCCGAATCCCACGAGGTAGACGAAGAGGCCCGCGAGGAAGCGCGCATCGGTGAACCAAGAGGCGTCCAGGTGGCGCCCCAGGCCCGAGACGAAGCTCGCCGAAAGGTAGCCGTGCATCGGCGTCACGAGCCAGCCGCTGGCCACCACGAAGAAACTGAAGGTGCTGCGGTACCCCGGGGCGACCCGCATGAGGGCCGGGAAGGTGAAGGTGCGGTAGGCGTAATGGAGGCACCAGAGGCCGAGGAAGGCGAGGGAGATCGGCGCGTACGGGTGGCCGCCGCGGAAATAGAAGAAGAGGAAGGTGAGCGGCGCGGGGAGTTCCATGAGGAACCAGCCGAGGCGGGGGCTCACGTGGAGGCCCTTCCCCTTCCCGCCGAACCGGCCGTAGGGCGTCTCCATGAAGAAGAGCCCCGCGACCGTGAGGGGGATGAGGGCGAGGGCCCCCGCGAGGATGGTGTCGTAGACGGGATCGCCGGTGTACCAGGCCTTCATGGTTTCCCCCGATCGATGGGCCGCCCCGCACGGGGGGCCCTCGCGGTTATTTCTTCCAGGCGCTCTTCAGGATGTACTCGCCCATCATCACGGTCTGGATCTTGCGCAGGGAGAGGAACGAGGTCACGGCGCGCAGGATGCGGACCATGTTCACCGGCAGCATGAGCGGGTTGCGGGCCCCGTAGAACAGGAACGGGTTGGAAACGTGCCGCGGGCTGGGCCACGCCTCGGCGACGATGCCCTCGAAGGGGGGCGCGCCCCGGGTGAGGGCCTCTTCGACCACGTTGCGGACGTAGCGCGTGCGGGGTTGGATCGATTCGGAGAGGGGCGACATGGCGCCGTGCCAGCGGCGGATCCACTCGGCGCGGGGGAGCTTGGCGGGGCGCTCCATGAGGGTCACCGCCACCACCCCGGGGGAGCGAACCCCGTCGGGCCAGTGCCGCGCCGCGGCGTGGGCGTTGTCGCCGTAATCCTTATAGACGCTCTCGGTGACGCGGTAGGCGGCGCTGGTGAAGCCCGTCTCGGCGACGGCCTTCTCGATGCGCCCATGGGCCGCCTTCGACTTCACCCAGAGGCAGAGTTTGGCGTCGGGCGCCGTTTTGCCGTAGAGGTTGGGCGCGGGGGACTTCACCGTGGTTTCGCCGTCTTTGCAATAGAGGGTGATGGCCGTGACCCCGGCGCCGCCGAGATGGGGCACCAGCACATCGAGGATCGCGCCCTTCACCTGCCGCGGCTCCCAAGTGCTCGGGGCCCAGAGCAGGTAGATGAGTTTCGTGGCCCCGGCGGCCACCGGCCCACGAGGGGCTGCCTTCTTCCCCCCTTTCGGGGCGGGTCGGCGGACGCCGGCCTTCTTCGCGGTTTTCCTGGCGGGAACCTTCTTCTTCTGGGCCATGTTTCGCCTCCGGGCTATTGTCGCATCAAGCTTTTTTCGCCAACGCTTCGGCGAGGACCCCGCGCGCCCACGGCAGGGCCTGCTCCATCCCGGCGCGGTGCTGGAGGACGGGACGGTAGCCCAGATCCCGGCGCGCCCGGTCGGTCTTGAAGGTGAAACTCGTGGTGAGGTTATGCACCTCGAGGCGGGACATGGCCGGGCGGGGGCCGCCGAAGCGGTGGGTCCACTCGCCGATCCAGCCGATGAAATACATGAGGGACGCGGGCACCCGCCATTTCGGGAGCCGGTAGCCCAGGGCCTCGATCATCGGGCGGAACCATTGCCAGAGGTTCATGGGTTCCTCGTCGGTGACGAAATAGGCCTTACCGCCGACGAGGTCCGGCTTCGAGGCGAGTTTTTCCGCGGCGAGGAGTTCGGCGGAGACGACGTTCACGACATGGGTATTATCGGCGAGGCCCTTCCCGTCGCCGATGGTCGCCACCAGCTTCCCCCCGGCCAATTCCTGGATGACCCGCTTCATCATGTAGCAGCGCTCATCGGGCCCCCAGAGCCCCGCCGGGCGGATGGAGACGGTGCGCAGCCCGTCCTTCCCATCGGCGGCGAGGACGGCCTTCTCGGCGAGGGCCTTGCTGGCGGCGTAGACGTCCAAGTACTTCTCCGTATAGGGCCGCCCCTCGTCCCCGCCGACGAGCGCTCCGCGGCTGAAGCACACCGTATTCGTGCTCGTGTAGACGAGGCGCCTCACCCGCGCCTCCCGGCAGGCGCGCAGCACGTTCTCCGTGCCCCCGAGATTGATGGCGAAGGTGCTCTCGCGAAGCGAAGGCTTCACCACCCCGAGGAGCGTCATGGCCACCGCCGTATGGAAGACGGTTTGGCAGCCCCGGGCCGCGCGGGACACCGAGGCGCCGTCGCGGATATCCCCCACGAACACCTTGATCCGCCGGTCCCGGGCGTACTCGGGCATCGGGCGCACATCGTGGGCGTGCACCACGTAGCCCCTTTCGCGCAGGGCGCGCACCAGGGCGTGGCCGAGGAAGCCGGCGGCCCCCGTCACGAGGCACGCCGGGCCGATGGGAACCTCGCGGGCGGGGGAGGCTTTGGCGCGTTTGGACTTGGGCGACTTTTTCGTTTTCATGGGTCGCCATTTTACCCTCAGGCCCCGGGGCCTTTCCCGCCGACCCGGGGAAAGGGGATGGATGCACCGCGGCAAAGCGCGTGGCGGCGCCGCGATGGTCTCGACGCCATCGATCCACGAACTCCGACCCATTCAATCCCAGAAACGCCATGCGGTTGATCTTTCCCGGCGAACCGGGTACGCTCCTCACTCCATGGCCCTGCGGCGCCCCTCCCCCATGAAACGATTTCTCTTCCCTACGGGCCTATTCCTTTTGGCCTTCTCCACCCTGGTCTTCTTCGCCCTCTTTTCCATCCCGCTTTGGCCGGTTTCGGGGGGACGCAAGGCCGCCTTCGCCGGGATCGGCTTCGCGGTCGCCGAGGCGACCTGGTGGATCGGAACGGCGCTCGTCGGGCCCGCGCTTTTCGCGAAGTACAAAAGATTTCTTTCGCCGGCCGCCTGGTTCCGGCGGGGCTCGCCCCCACCCTGTCGGCCATCGCGCCGAGGCGTGTTCCGACGGCCATCTCCCGCGCGATTCCCCCTGCACAGACGCCTCCCGCCCCGTCCACCATTGTTATTTCCCGGGTTTCGGGTTAGCTTTGGGCGTAGTCATGGGGCCCGTCGCGCGGGCCCCGTCCCCTAGGAAGCCTCCATGGCCGAAGCCCTGCCCCCAAGCGCCGTGCGAGCGGAACCCTCGGCCGAGGAACTCCTCGCCCTCATCTTCCGCTACATCGCCCGCATCCCCGCCGAGCGCGACCTCGACCGCCTGCTCGTGCTCTTCGCCGACCTGGGCCGGGAATTGGTGACGGCCAGTTCCTGTACGCTGTGGCTCATCGACCGCGAGAGGGGCCAGCTGTGGAGCAAGGTCTCCCACCAACTCGGGCGGGTCACGATCCCCCTCACCTCGGGGATCGCCGGCGAGGTGGCGCGCAGCGGGAAGGCGATCCTCCTCAACGACCCCTACGGCGACCCGCGCTTCGACCCCGAGATCGACCGCCGCTACCAATTCCGCACCGAGAACCTCCTCGCCCTCCCCATCATGAGCGCCCGGGGCGACGTCATGGGCGTCTTCCAGGCCGTCAATAAGCTCACCCCCGAGGGCGCCTTCAACCCGCGCGACCTCGAGCGCTTCCAACTCGCGGCCACCTACACGGCCATGGAACTCGAGGCCGCCATCCTCCACGACGAGATGGAGAACTCCGAGCGCGAGATCATCCTCACCCTGGCCGAGACCGGGGAACTCCGCTCGAAGGAGACGGGCCAGCACGTCAACCGGGTCGCCGAGTACTCGGGCATCCTCGGCGGCAAATGCGGCCTGCCCGCCGACGAGGTCGAACGCCTGAAGCGCGCCGCCCCCCTCCACGACATCGGCAAGATCGCCATCCCCGACGCGATCCTCCTCAAGCCCGGCCCCCTCACCGGGAACGAGATGGAGACCATCCGCACCCATGCCGACCTCGGCTTCGAGATCCTGCGCCATTCCGACCGGCGCATCCTCAAGGCCGCGGCGATCATCGCCAGCCAGCACCACGAAAAATGGGACGGCACCGGCTACCCGAAGCGCCTCGCCGGGGAGCAGATCCACCTCTACGGCCGCATCGTCGCCGTGGCCGACGTCTTCGACGCGCTCGGCAGCGACCGCTGCTACAAGAAGGCCTGGCCCCACGAGAAGATCCTGGACTACCTGAGGGAACAATCGGGCAAGCATTTCGACCCGGCCCTCGTGAAGATCTTCCTCGACAACCTCGACCTGTTCCTCGCGGTGCGCGACCGCCACCGGGACTGAGAAAGCGGGGGAGTCTCCCCGCACCGGCCTATTCCCCTTCCCGCAGCGTTCATCTCGGCGAGCGGCGCCCATACAGACCCAGGGCGGGTCGAAAGGCGCCGAGCGGGCCCCGGATGGACCCGAGCGCCTCCGAGGCTCGGCGATTTCGAGCGGCGCTATTTCGTCCGTTCCACCGTGAGCGCCAGGAGCGCCGGGACCACCTCGACCTTGGCCCTCGAGACCGCCCGGATGAGCGATATCGAGCGCACCTTATCCTGCGGCCGGGGATTGGCGAACTCCACCTGCTGCACGGCCAAGTCGGCGTCGTCCGGATTGCGGGCCGTGAGGGCGCGGGTCGCGCCCGTCCACACCCAGCGCGCGGCGTAGAGGTAGCGCTGGAGCGGGTGGGCGTCGTAGACGGTGATGTTGTGGAACAGGAAGAGGGGAATCTCGTGGGAGGATCCGTCCTCGTATTCCAGGCGGTAGCGGCCGACGACGAAGCCCCGGTCGTCATCGATGAGGCTGTAATTGCCCTCGAAGAACGGGCGCTGCGCCTCCTTGGCGATGTGCACCGTATGCAGCGCCGTAAAGGAGCTGATGCGCGCCCCCACCGCGATGGGCTTGGCTTCCCCGGGGATCTTCGCCTCGTAGGCCCTTCCCCCGAGGGCGAAGGGGACGCCCCCGATGTCCCCGGGCTTGGCGGGGAACGAGGAAAAGTCGTATTCCAGGCCGAGCCCGAAGAGGGCCGGGCCCCGCGCGGCGTCGAGGGACGCATTGGCCACGGGGGTGAGGTCGACGGGCGCGAACACGCCCGACCCATTGCGTCGGTCCGGCTCCTGGAGCGCCCGGACGAGGTGGTTCCCCCATTTGGCCGCCTTCACGAAATGTTTCATCCGGGCGTCGGCCTTGTTCCAAAAATTGCCCCCGGCGAACGCGACCATGAGGTGATTGTACTCGTGGTCGACCTCCATGCGCCCGGAGGACCACGGGCGGTTCCCCCCGAGGAGGGCCAGCACGTCGCCGCGATTGGAGATGAGCGCGTAGTCGTCGAAGAAATGGTCGGCCTGGTTCTGCGCGTAGCCCGTCTCGCCGCGGATGAACGGGAAGCCGAGGTCGACGAATGGCTTGATCGGGTTGGGATCCTGGTACCACCAGTTCATGATCGTGATGTCGCGGGGGATGCGCGGCACGATTTCGCGCACCTGGTGCTCGCCCCCCCCCGAATTGCCCTGGGATGAGCATGTCGTTCCAGATGATCATCTTGCGCCCCTTGCTCTTCAGGTACGCGTTGACTTTGACGATCCACTCCAGGAAGAGTTCGCGCTTGGGGACGCCCGGGAACAGGCGGTCTTCGGGCTTGAGCAGGTGGTCCTTCCACCAGACCTCGTCGCAATGCGCGTGGAAATAGGGCGAGGGCAGGAGTTCCATGAGTTCATCGTAGCAATCGATGACGATCCGCTCGACCCCGGGGTGGCGGGTGTTCAGGACATCGGTGCGAAGCGGTTTCCCGGTGGCGTCCACGGGGGGATTGGCGCAGAAGGCGGGGTAGGCCTTGGTCAGCCACCGGGCGTGCCCCGGCGTGTTGAGCGCGGGGATCACGTCGGAGATGTAGTGCTGTCGGGCGAAGGCGGCGAGCTCGCGGATCTCGGCCTTGGTGAAGGGGGGATTGACGGGCTTCTCGGCCAAGGCCGCGGTGATCTCGGGGTGGCGCTCGTACTCCACGACGCCGTCGAAGTCGATGAAAAGGGTGTTGTAGCGGTTCCCCGCGACGTAGCGGTAGATGAAATCCTTGAGGCTCGCCAGGGAGGCCTTCCCGTTCATGGCGTACACGTAGCCCGAGAGGTTGATCATCAAGCCCCGTAAGGGCAGGTCGGCCCCGTCTTGGATGGAGACGGCCCTCGCTTGGACGCGCCCCCCCCGCGGGGTCGATGCTTGGATGAGTTGGAGCAGCGTGCGCACCCCGTAATAGAGGCCGCTCTCGCTGTCCGCCGCCAAGCGGATCCCCGCGGGATCGACCTCCAATCGGTAGCCGTCGCGCCGGGGTTGGGCCCCGGGCTCCACGGCGAGGGACACCGCCGCGGTGGCCGCATCGGAATCCACCGCTTCCAGGCCCCATTGCTCGCCCATCTTCTGGCGGAACAATTCGGCAGGGAATTTCTTGGCGGAAGGAGCGACATGAAGCGTAAACCGCTGCTCGAGCCGCGCCGCGCCGGCCTTCCACTCCGCCTTTTGGGGCCGGGGCCAGAGCATGATTTCGGAGGCGGGCATGGGCTCCACCGACGGCGAGACCGCGGTGCGCGCGCAATAATAGCCCGCATAGGCCCCGGTCGCCTTATCGGTGAAGAGGGCCGAGAGGGTGGCATCGCCCCGGCCTTGGATGCGGCCCTTGTCGGCCCGAAAAAGGAGGGACGGGCTGCCTGCATCCAAAACCCCGCTTAGATGTTGGGGAGGCAACTCGGGCAGCTGGAGATCGAAGGCGACGGAGAGCGCCCCGTGCGGGCCGCCGGCCTCGAGGAGGATTCCCAGGCTGTCTTTTTCGTGGCTAGCCCGGGCGCGGAGGTCCAATGGCCGGAACCCCGCCGGCAGGGCGTTCTCGAGGAAGACGACGCGGCCATAATTCTCGCTGTCGCTGTGCTTGAGCGTTGCCCAGGCGGAATGCTCCACTATTTTGTCGGAATCGCCGTAGGTGATCCGCTTGAAGTTGAGTTTCCACGCCGACTTGGCGGCGGGCCGGGGGGCGTCCAAGCCGGCGTAGGGGATCTCCATCTCCACCGACCAGGCGCCCTTTCCGGCGCGGGCCTTGGCGCGCACGGCGGGGTTCCAATTCAGTTCCGCCGCCGTGATTTTGCGCTGGTCGAATAGCACACCGGCGGCATTCACGTCGATCTGGTAATAGGCGCCCCGGGGGTCGTCCGATGGGCTGTAGAAGAACTCGAGGCAATCGTCGAGGTAGACGTTCTGGTCGCGCTCCCGGACGGTGACCCGGGGCGCCATGCCCTCGGGCATCTGCAGCCGCGCGCCGATCCAGAGCGAGGCCTCTCCCCAGGCGAGTTTCACTTCGGTGGCGTACTTCGGGGGCTTGGCATCGGGGACGGAGACCTGGCCATCGCGACCCCGCAGGCCGAGGGCGATTGGCGGGATGGGCGCCCAGAAAGCATCCCCGAGGTCTCCGTCGAGGACCGGGGCGAGAGAACCGACCGGGGAAGCGAGGTGGTTGGCCAGCGGCGTGAGGGAGGGTCTCTTTTCCCGGACCGCCGCCTCGACGCCGGAGAGCAGGATCTGGATCCCCCCCTCCAGGATGAACGTCGCCTCGCGCATCGAATACAGGTCGGGTGGGAACTGGGTGAGGAGGGACCGGAGATCCCCCGCGCTGACCTCGTAGCGCCGCCATTCTTTGTCGAGGGTCGTGAAGCTCGCCCCGGCGATGGTCTTCTGGCCGTTCTGGTCGTTGCATTCGAAACGGAAATGGATGCGGGTTCCGGCCTGGCCTTCGACCATGCGGTACCAGAACCCCAAACTCTCGAGATAATAGTCGCCGAGCGCCGAGACCATTTCGGGATCGATCCGGCGCGTGAGGATGAGGTTCTGCCCGGCCTGGGAGGCTTCTTGGCGCCCGTAATCCACCCGCATCGCGGAGGTGCCCGGGTCCTTCCCGCCGACCCGGGCGAGGGCGGCCCGATTGTTCGCGTGCGTCGAGAATCTCCACGCCGAGAGCGCCGCGTCGTCTTCGAGGGGCGCGAGCATGGCGCGCCCGGCTTCGACGCGGAGCTTTCCCGGTTTCGCGTTCGGGGCCGCCAGGGGGCCCACGGTCGGCGCGGGCGCCGAAGCGTTCTCGCACCGGAACTCATAGGCATCCTTCACCTCGGCCGAGGTCCATTCCGCCACCGCCTTTCGGTCCGGGCCATAGAGCCGCGCCACCAAGGGAACCAGGCGCTCCTTGCAACAGGACCTCCGGTTGTAGACGACGACCGACTTGATGTTCACGGGGACCGCCCACTCGAGTTGCCACCACGGCGCCCCATCGCCCTCGGCCGTATGGGTGAAATTATTCTTATCGCCATCGAGGGCCAACCCCGGCCCATAGGCGCCGAGTTGAGAATTCTGGGCGGCCTTCCCGGTCGACGCGATATTTTGTCCCCGGTCGTCCCAAACCTCGATTTCGGCCAGGGAAAGGGTGCGCCGGGGACCGGGCAGCTCGATCCGTAGGACGAGGGCCGCCTTGACGACATCGGAGCCCTCGGCGCGCACGGCCTGGAATCCCCAGATCGCTGTCAGGGAAAGGACGGCCATGAGAAAACGCGCGCGGAACGCGCCGCCGGGCTGCTTAGGTTGATTCATGGGGGAATCTTACTTCGCAGCCCCCCGATTTTCAATTAGGCGGGAACCCCAACAAAGGCGCCGCCTCGCGAATGAGGGGGGGTGCCCCGCCCATGGCAAGGCGTAAAGTCCGGTAAAACACCAGGTTTCCGCCCGGTTTTCACGAACCCGATGCCAAACATCCGCCCGTGCGATTGCGAAAAAGAGAAAGCAATTCCGAAAATGTGCATGCCGGATAAGCCGAAGCCTCCCACGGCGGCTCGGTCCATCCCCCCCCCCGACCTCCTCGAACCTTATGGTTGGAATCGCCCTATCCCGAGTATTTCCGGCGGTAGAACATCGGCGACACGCCGCCGTACTTCTTGAAAAAACGGGAGAAATGGCTCTCCCGCTGGAAGCCGAGACCGTGGGCGACGGCCTTCACCGTGGCCTCGGGCTTGAGGAGGCGCCGGGCGGACTCCTTGAAGACGGCGTGCTCGACAAATTTTTTGATGCTCATCCCCATGTCCGCCTTGAAGAGGGAGGAGAGGTAATAGTCGGACATCCCCGACTTCGCGGAGAGTTCCCGGATGGAGAGCCCGATGGAGAGATGCTGGTGGATGGTGGCGATGAGCGCCTGGTGCTTCCCGAAGACCGCCAGGCGGTCGGCATCGAGGCACTGGTCGTGGGTTTCGAGGTAGGCGTTCACGGCGCCGAAGGCGGCTTGGCCCAGGGCGCTGGCGGAGGCGAGTAGGTGGCGCGCGTCGCGCTTCAGGTCGGGCCATTTCATGGACCGCAGGCGCATCGGTTTTTTCCCGCGATAGAACCCGAGGATCTCCTCGTTGGCGTAAGCGAAGGCGTTGAAATCGACCCAGAATTTAGACACGGAAAGGCAGGCGCACCGCAGGGGGAGCCCGGCGGGCAGGAACCAAGTCTCGCCCGCGGATAAAACCGTCTGGTCGGTCCCCGACCAGACGGTGATGCGGCCGGACTCGATGCGCCAAATGCGGTTCACCTCGCAACGATCCAGGTAATAGCGTTCCCAATCCCATTCGCGGCCCAACTCGGCCCACCCCGCCGAATGGAGCTTAAACGCCAGGGGTCCGACCAAGTCCACGGGATGCCGCTCGAGCCTTCCGGTTCCCATCGACGCGCCTGGCTTCGATTTACTCCTGGGGGCCAAAGCGGAAGAATGCAGGCGGTCCGATTCGATGCTCACTCCGGTTCATCCTTCCCGCGCGCCTCCCCGACCGCCTGTTTCTTGCGGAACGCGAGCGGCGAGGCGCCCGCGCGCTTTCGGAACAAGCGCGAAAAATAATAGGGATCTTCGAACCCCGCCTGGCGGCCGATTTCTTCCACGGTCAAGCTCGTGGTTTTCAGGAGATTGGAGGCGTAGCGGACGCGGCGTTCCAGCAGGTACTGCATGGGCGAGAGGCCCGTGGAGATCTTGAAGACGCGCATGAAATGGAAGCGGGAACGCCCCATCCCCTTGAGCGCCTTCTCCACGGAGAACTCGGGGTTGTGGATATTGTCGATGAGCAGGTTCTCGAGGCGGGAGACGTCGTTTTGGCCCACGGGGGCCTTCTCGATCGCGGCGATGTAATGGAGGAGCACGCCCAGGAGTTCCTCGCAGGTCGCCTCCCAGCCCCCGCGCTTCAGGTGGAACTCGCGGTCCAGGAGTTCCATGAGGGCGAGCATGGGCCGATGCTCCGGGTCGCGGGCGACCAGGGCGGTCCGGGGGTCGAGGCGGCAATCGTGGACGAGCATGGCGATGTTGGAATAGCCCCGGGCGCTATGCTCCCGGTGGGGGATGCCGGGCGGGTTGGCGACGAGGGTGCCGTCGTCGAAGGGGATCTCGCGGGCGCCGCTCCAGGCGCGGCCCGGGCCCTTGGTGTAGAGGACGAGTTCCCACTGGGCGTGGGCGTGGGCGGGGTACTCGGTGGAGAGCCGGCGCATCTTGCCGATGGCGATGAAATTGCCCATGGGCAGAGGATTCCACGAGACCGCAATTTTGTCCATCCCCCCGCCCTTTTCTCCATTCCCCCGGGGGGGGCCGCATCCTATCCTTAGGGCAGGCGGGCGCCCCGGGACCGCCGGCGGCGAAGGCCCGCGAACCGACGCTCGAAACCAGGAGAAACGCCCATGTCCGATTGGCAAGAACGCTGCTACGCCCGCCTCCTCATCGACAACCACATCACCGAGGACGACCCCTCGTTCATGGCGAAGTTCGACCCCGAACGCTACGTCGCCATGGTCAAGCGCGCCGGCACCGAGGCGGCCATGGTCTATGCGACCTGCCACAACGGCAATTGCTATTACCCGACGAAGGTCGGGCACGTCCACGCGAACCTGAAGGGACGCGACCTCTACGGCGACACCGTGAAGGCCCTGAAGCGCGAGGGCATCGTGCCCATCGCCTACTACACCAGCATCTACCACAACCATTCCGCCAAGACCCACCCGGCCTGGCGCGTGACCCACCCCAACGGCAACCAGCACAATACCCGCTATTGGTGGAGTTGCCCCAACAACGACGAATACACGGCCTTCACCATCGCCCAGATCCTCGAGGTGGTCTCCTACGACGTCGAGGGGATCTTCAACGACATGACCTTCTGGCCGGGCCTGTGCGTGTGCGCCTCGTGCCGGGCCAAGTTCCTGGCCGAGACGGGGAAGGAGATCCCGGCGCGCATCGACTGGAGGAACCCCGAATGGGTGGCCTTCCAGCGCTTCCGCGAACGCTCCATGGCGTCCTTCACCCAGAAGATCACCGCCGCCATCAAGGCGAAGAAAAACATCACGGTGACCCACCAGACGAGCACCATCACCCACGGGTGGATGAACGGCTATAGCCTGGGCATCGCGGCGGCCTGCGACTACACCTCGGGGGATTTCTACGGGGGGAAGTACCAGCACATCCTCGGCGCCAAGATCCTCGACGCGGCCACGAAGAAGCGCCCCTACGAGTTCATGACTTCGCGCTGCGTCAACCTGCGCGACCACACCTCCATGAAGAGCGAGGCCGAACTCACCGCCGAGGCCGCCACCACCCTGGCCAACGCGGGGGCCTATTTCTTCATCGACGCCATCAACCCCGACGGCACCCTGGAAGAGGCCGTCTACGACCGCCTGGGGAGCGTGGCGAAGCGCCTCTTCCCCTTCACCGAAGCCCTCCGCCGCCACCATCCCGTGCTCACGGGCGAGAAAGCCCTCTATTATTCGTCCTCGGCCTACGTCGACGACAACGCCGCGGCGGAACTCATCATGAGCCCGAACACCGGAAAGCCCGCGGTGGAGGAACTCACGGGAACCTCCATCATCCTCACCCGCGCCCATATCCCGTTCCGCGCCGTCACCAGCGAAGCGCCGCTCGACGCCGGCATCGAGACGCTCGTGATGAACAATATCCTCTACACCTCGCCCGAGGAGAACGAGCGGGTGCGGGCCTTCGTCAAGGGCGGCGGCACGCTCCTGGCCACGGGGCAGACCTCGCTCCTGCGCCCCGATGGCACGGGCACGGGGGATTTCGGCCTCGCCGACGTCTTCGGCGTCTCGTACTCCGGGAAGAAGACCAAGGGGTTCCATTACCTCTCCTTCGTCGACCACCGCGAGTTCGTCTCCTCCCATACCGCCGGGCCGCTGGTGGAGGCTAAGGGCGCCGAAGTGCTGGCGCGCATCGCCGAACCCGTGTTCGACCCGGCCGGCGAGAAGTACGCCTCCATCCACAGCAATCCCCCCGGGCCCGTCTCCGAGTTCGCCGGACTCACGGTGAACCGTTTCGGCAAGGGCCAATGCATCTACCTCTCCGCCCCGCTCTTGTCGCTCCAGCAAGACGCCCAGCAGGGCTTCGGCACCTGGCTCTTCAGGACCTACGCGCCCTCCGCCGTCGTCCTCGAGACCAACGCCCCGCCCTGCGTAGAGATCACGGTGAATATGTCCACCCTCAAACCCGCGTTCCTCGTATCATTCGTCAATTGGCAGAAGGAACTCCCAAACGTGCCGGTGCACGGCCTCACCGCGCTTCTGCGCCTGCCCGGGGGCGCCCGGGCGAAGCGCCTCACCCGGGTTTCGGACGGAACGAAGTTGGAGTTGAAGACCCAGGGAGACGCACTCCTCGTGGAAGTGCCCCTCCTCGAGACGATCGAGATGGTGGAGGTGGAGGTTTGACCCCATCCCCCCGACCGCGAATCGCCGCCAGCAATAGGAGCATTCAATGAACCCGAAACAACTCGCCGAACGGGCCCTCGAGCAGGGCAAGGGCATCCTCAGGCTCGCGCCGAATTGGGTCCCGCGATCCTTTTGCGTGCCCGGGCGCCGAATCAAACTGCACCCCGACGATTATTACGCCCTGGGGGGCGAACGGGGTGGGATCGATGAGCGGTGGTTCTCCTCCACCACGCCCGCCGACAACGGCCCCCTGACCGCCCCGAACGAGGGCCTGAGCAAGGTGGTGCTGCGCGACGGGGGGCATAACCTCGAGTTCACCCTGCGCGACGCAGTGGCCGAGATGAAGGGGGCCCTCATCGGGGAACGGCTTTGGAAGGAGCACGGGTCTTGGCCCATGTATTCCAAGTTCTTCGATAACCTGGGCCCCCTGCCCCACCATGTGCACCACCGGGAAGCCCACGCGGCCCGCGTGGGGCAAAAAGGGAAGCCAGAGGCTTACTATTTCCCGCCCCAGGTGAACAACCATGGCGGCGATTTTCCCTTCACGTTCTTCGGTTTCCAGCCCGGCGTCACCAAGGATCGGGTGAAAGAATGCCTGGTGAACTTCACCAAGGGCGACAATAAGATCACGAACCTCTCCCAGGCCTTCCGCTTGGAGCCGGGCACGGGATGGGACGTTCCCCCCGGCGTGCTCCACGCCCCCGGAAGCCTCTGCACCTACGAACCGCAGAAGGCTTCCGATGTCTACGCGATGTACCAGTCATTGGTAAACAACCAGGTCATCCCCGATTCTCTCCTTTGGAAGGATACGCCGCCCGAGAAGAAGGGCGATTTCGACTACCTCATGGACGTGCTCGATTGGGATCTCAATGTCGATCCCGACTTCGCCGGGAAGCATTTCATGCGGCCCAAACCCGTGAAATCTCCCGCCGCCATGTCGCAGGAGGGCTACCTCGAGTCGTGGATCTGCTACAAATCCGACGCCTTCAGCGCCAAGGAACTCACCGTGCTCCCGGGGCGCACCATGACGATCAAGGATCCGGCCGCCTACGGGCTCATCCTGATGCAGGGTTTCGGCACCCTCGGGGTCTGGCAAGCGAGCACGCCCGCCCTGATCCGCTATGGCGACCTCACCGATGACGAGTTCTTCGTGGGAGAGGCCGCGGCGAAGGAGGGGGTGAAGATCGTCAACCTCTCCCAGACGGAGCCCTTGGTGATGCTCAAGCATTTCGGGCCGGGGAATCCGGAGTTGAAATAGGGAAGGGGGATCCTCGGGCGCACTTCGCACCGTCCGGGGAGGGGTCCTGGATGGCGCGAAGCGCTGCTTTTGTCCTGTTTTCGTTTAACAAGTGAATCGAGCCACTTAGCATCCGAGTGTCGATTCAGGGATTCCCCTAGGATGATAGTATTGCGATCATGCTTGGAAGGATCCTCCTCCCGATCGCCCTCCTCCTCGGTCTGCTGTCGGCCAGGCCCTATTTCGATATCCTCGAATCGGGGGAACTCCGAGTGGGGATTCGGGTGCGCACCGGCGTGCTCGGGGCGGACCTAAAATCGGGCTTCCATTACGACTTGGCCAAGGCCTTCGCCCTGGAGCACGGGCGCCTCGCGGTGAAACTCGTCGTCAAGACGGCGATCAAGGATTATTTCGCGCCCGGCATCTGGGACGAAGTCGACGTGGTGGCCGACAACCTCACCCAGACCGCGGAACGCCTCGAGAAGGTCGATTTCGTCACCGTGATGCCCACCAGTTACGTGCTCGTCGTTCCCAAGGGGCGCACCGCCCGGGAAGCCAAGGCGACCCTCTCCGCCCAGAAGATCATCGTCTGCCAAGACACGTCCTATTTCAATGAAATCCGGGCCAACGAGAGCGACCGCATCTGGGGCAAGAAGTACCAGTATTTCTTCTCCGCCACGGCCAACGACCAGGTCGCCGACCTGTTAGCCGGCAAGGGAACGGTGACCATCCTCGACGCCAATCTCGCCCTTCCCTTCATCAACGAGATCGACCAACTCGAGAACGCCTCCATCGGGACCGTCCAAAAGATCGGCTGGGCCGTCCCCAAGGGGCAGACCTCCCTCGCCGCCCGCCTCGGCCCCTTTTTCTCCACGATCAAGCGGAGCGGGGCCTTCCAGGAACTCTGGTCCAAGGCCAGCCCTCGACTTTCCTATTTAGAATACCTCAAGCTCCTCGACGCCCGGGATGATGATTTCGACATCCCCCATCGCGGCGAAATCGATAAACTCATCCGAGAACGCCTGGCGACGCCCCCCTGACCCCCTCGGCCCAGAACAGGCCGTAGGCCGTGCGACCTCGTCGACTTGTGATCTTTTTTGCGAATTTACGGATATTTTAGTAGATTCCCTTAGTAAACAATGGTACATTTTAGGCGTTTTCTGTAATGTTTTTCCTGACACCGGGCTAAGCGTGTTGAAATAGTACCCCCATGAACCTCCCAGTGAAAGGACTTCCTCTCTTCGCCTTGGCCGTTTCCCTGTGGAATTGCGCTCCGGTCGCCGTTCCCTTCACCCCGTCGCGCACCACCAATACCTATACCAACCTCATCATCACCACGAATTGGCGGGCCGTCTTCCAATCCGCGGTGGGGGTGGCCGGGCTTCCGCCCAATCTGCAGAATCCCAACGGCGTCGTCGTGGTGCCCGATACCACGACCCCGAATAGCCTCTGGCACCTCTACGTCTCCGACTCGGTGAACAACCAGGTCGTGCATTATTCCTATGACGGCACGAACGCGACCTACCTCAATTATGTCAACGTGCCCGTGATGGGCGCTCCCCAACTCATGTGCACCAACGCCTCCGGAACCCAACTCTTCGTCATCGAGAACACCGTGCGTGTCTCCATCTGGGGCCCCATCGGATCATCCGCCCAGCCGACCAATACGTTCCCCTATTTCTATTCCCTGGGCAATAGCAGCGGGGTCGGGCAATGCAGCACGACCATCGGGGGGATCTACGTCAACCCGGCGGGCACCCTCTTCGTGGCCGACCGCGGCAATAGCCGGGTGCAGAGTTATACCAACCTGCCGCCGGGGGGCATCAATACCATCCCCAATTTCTACCACTTGGGGACCCTCTACCTGGGCGTCACGCTCAACCAGCCCTGGGCCGTGCACGATTCGCGGGACGGCAACCTCTACATCGTCGACAGCCTCAATAACCGCATCATCAAGACCGACTACGACTTCAATATGATGGGCTTCGTCTTCAACGCCCTCACCACCCCCGGGGTCTTCAACCAGATGGGCGATTTCGCCGTCAATAGCGCCGGGCACCTCCTCGTCGCCGACCGCAATAACCACCGGGTCGTCCGCATGGATGCGGCGGGCAACGTGCTCGAGACGATCGGCGGATTGGGCTACGCGCCGGGCCCCGGGCTCTACCTTCCCCTCGGCGTCGCGGTCGACAACCTCGACCGCACCTATATCGTCGACCAGAACAATAACCGCGTCTGCATCTACACCAATATCCTCACCACCGTGGTCACCACCAATAGTTCGTTGATCTTGTACTAGGGGATCCCATGAGCACCGCGCGCCCCCGATCTTTCGCCCCCGCCCCGGCGGGCCGCCGCGGCGGGCTCCTCCGCCATGCGGCCCTCTTCTTCCTGCTATGCCTCCTCGGGGCCTGCACCGCCGACCGGGCCCTCAGTCCGACCGCCCCCTACGTGACCAACGGGACGGTCGTCCCCAACCCCGGGAGCGCCACGGGTCAGGTCGTCGAGAGGACCAACGTCGTGACCGCGACGAATTACCGGTATGTCTACGTCGCGAGCTACGCCACCGTGCCCGGACCGCTCCCGAAATTTAGCGGTCCCGTCGGCATCCTCGTCGCCGGGGCGTCCCCCAACAAGCGCATCTATGTCAGCGACGCCAACAACCAAGTCATCTTCCATTTCCTGTACGACGGCGCCTTCACCATCGGGGCGCCCACATGGACCGCGGTGGCATCCGCCGTGCAATTGATGACGCTGGACGCGGCGGGGAACCTGTGGGTCCCCGATTCCACCCTCAATCGGATCGTCGTCTACGGGAACATCGGCCTCGGCTTGCCCACGCCGCTCTATACCAACCTGCTGACGAGCGGGTCCGCCCCGGGCTATCTCGGCGCGACCCCCGGGACCGCCCTCGCCCTGCCGTCGGGGATGATCCTGGTCTGCGACCGGGGGAACAACCGGTTGATGAGCTTCACGAACGTGTCGTCGCCGCCGAATAAGTCGACCAATATCTCGACGAATTTCTTCTTCAACATGGCCCTCAATTTCGGCCTCCTCAACCTGAACGCGCCCACCACGCTCCGCCCCAATTTCATCAATAACGGCGCGCAAAATTACCTCGCGGTGGACCAGGGCAATAACCGCCTGCTCGAAATCGACAGCAATTTCAATCTCGTGCGCATCATGGGGAACCCGACGACCACCGCCGCCGCCTCCGGGGGCGCAAACACCTTCAACGCGATGATCGACGTGGCCACCAATACCCTCCGGCATTATTTGGTGGTCGACCGCAATAACCACCGCGTCATCCGCCTCAATAGCGACGGTTACGTCATGGAAATCATCGGGGGATATAATTCCTCCCCCGCCAACGGCATGTTCTTCAACCCCTACGGCATCTGGGTCGACGGCGACGACCTGATGTACGTCGTCGACCAGGGCAATAACCGCTTCCAGGTCTTCACCAACACCGTCACCAACCAAATCGTCACCAACATCGTCCGGACCTGGAGCAATTACTGACATGGGCGGCCCCGGCGCCTTCCCGATCTCCCGGCCGCGCGCGGCGCGGCGCGCACGGTTCCTCCCGTTCGCGCTCGCCCTGTGCTTGGCTCCGATGGCCCACGCCTTCGTCTACACCAATTTCTACAACGGGCCCTTCATCACCACCACGGCCATCTCCAATTTCCCCTGGAAGATCTACCTCGGGTCTTCGCGGGTCTACGACGGCAACCAGAAACTCGACGGCAACGCCGGGGGCGCCCTCGACGCCGATTACCCGATCTACTTCATGGATATCGCCCCGCGCCTCACGGCCATGCACCGGGCCCTGGGCTTCATCGACATCCTCGTCTCGTGCGATATCGACCCGCTCACGGTGCCCTGGCGCATGTACGGCTCCACCGACCAGCGAAATGACAACGACCTGCGCGCCGTCGACGGCAGTTCCACCCTCTGGCCCCTGGCCGACACGAATTACCGCGTCATCTTCCGGACCGGGAACGCGGGCGCCAGCCTCTCCTATAATAACGCCAGCCTCTGGCTTTCCACCACCAATCCCAACCTGGGGGCCCATACCTACGTCGCCCGCTCGGGGGAGTTCGTCGTCGCGCGCTTCCTCGTGCCGCGCAACCCGGCTTCGGTCTACGGGATCTTCCTGGGGAAGCAGAACATCCGCACGGGCCCCATCGGGGCGGAGGGCGGGACCACCAAGACGTGGACGGTGAAGGTCCATGTGTTCACCACCGCCATCGCCAACCTGCTCATCCCCCGCATCGACGTCATCGGACCCCCCATGGACGGCGCCTGGATCTCGGTGGTGGCCGATTCCAGCGCCTTCAAGTTCGCCCCCACCCGGCGCATCCAGGTGCCGGCGAACGTGCCCGTGACGTTCACCACCAGCAATTCGTATAACGGCACCGGGGCTCCGGTGACCAATTGGCAATGGGACGTCAACGGCACGGGCGTGTGGCTGAGCGGAGGCGACACGATCACCACGACCTACGGCGCCAAAGGGCTCTATAACGTCTATGTTCGCCTCGCCGCGAGCAACGTCTGCGCCACCAATAACGGGGAGCCGGTGGACTCCAGCAATAATTTCGCCGCCCAGCGCCCCGCCCTCACCCCCGCGTCGCTGCCGCTCTACCTCGAGGTGATCGACCCGCCCGGCCTCAAGTCCCTCTCCGTCGCCCGGCCCGCCCCCTTCGTCATCGGCCTCGAACCCGAAGTCCAATGGGATCTCGCCCTCGATGCGGCGGTGCCCGACTGCTCCGCCACCATCCACCGCCTCGACGGCGTGCTCGTGAAGCAGCTATGGCAGACCCAGATGCCCCAGGGCCTTTGGACCGTGCGCTGGGACGGAACGGACGCGAAGGGCAACCTCGTCGGCGAGGGCATCTATTACCTGCGCGTGGCCGCGGGTGCCCAGTCGTTCGTTCGGAAATGCCACGTCGCGAGGCTCCTGTGAGCCGCGCGCGATTCGCGCGTGGGGCGACGGGGGTTTCCCTGGTCCTCTCGCTACTCGGCGGCCCCCTTTCCGCGGGGGACGGCGGCATGGATATGCTCATCGACCGCGACATCTCCCCGTCCGCGGTCGCCCGGGGGGGCTCGGAAGCCTTCACCATGGCCGCCGCGGCCCTCAAGCCCTCCACGGTGAAGAACACCTTCGAGATCTCCGCCATGTTCCTCCCCGACGGGGTCAGCGCCCAGGAACTCGGCTGGCTCACCCTCATCGCCAAGCGGCCCTGGCATTTTTCGCTGCTGCATTTCTCCTCGGACGCCGCCGCCATGAGCGGGAGCGGGGAGGCCCTGGGCGACCTCAACCTGCGCTTCGTGCGGGTGGGCGCCGGCACCGGCATCCGCCTGGCCAAGACCCCGCTGGTCATCGGGGGCGACGTGCGGTTCCTCAACCAGCGCACCTACATCTACGAGCGCAATTACCTCTCCTTCGATGCGTCGGCGATCTGGTCCCCGACCAACGTGCCCCTGCGCTTCGCGTTCAACATGCGCAATCTCGGCTTCGATCTCTTCAACGTGGTGCGCCTGTTCAATCCCCTGACGAACCAGGCCATCGGGTCCTCCTCGTACAGCAATATGTACATCGGCACGCTCCCGCTCACCTTCAGCTTCGCCACCGGGTTCGGCATCGAGAAGTTCATCATCGAGGCCGCCCTCGACTATTCGCCCCTCCCCCTGGCCTCCTCCCTGGCCGCTTGGGGGGGAGGCGAGTTCCAGGGGCGCGCCGGGGTGAGTTTTTCCCCCCTGCCCTGGCTCACCCTCATGGCGGGCTGGCGCACCCGGGGCGCGGCCGATAGCGTGTTCACCGGCGGCATCTCGTTCGTCTTCAAACTGGGCGACCTCCCCATGAATTGGCGCTACGCCATCGAGCCGACGCCGGGCTTCGATCCGACGCATTTCGTGGGGCTCTCCATCAGGTTCCCGTGAAACCGCTTCCCGCCGCGGCCCTCCTCGCCCTCCTCCTCGGCTTCGTCGCCCCGTTGCGGGCCGCGCCCGCCTCCCTCCTCCAGCGGGCGCTCCGGGACCTGGATAAATCGTGGCTCAACGCCGATGGGGAGTTCTCCATGCGGCTCAACATGCACCAGGACGCCTGGCAGGCCCTCCACTTCACCGACCACCTCGTGGATCCCGTCTACGAGGCCGCGGCCTTCCTGCCCTTCCTCTCCACCACCCCGTTCTTCTCCGTGCGCACCGACCTCAAGTTCACCCCCGTGAAGGGCTTCCGCGTCTCGCTTTGGTACGATGTCCTGCCGCAATCGGGGCCGAATCTCCAGCAGAATACCCTTTCCTATACGGCCATCGCGCCGGACACCGGCGTCTACCCCTTGGGAAGCCTGGCGGGAAACCTTCTCCTGTGGAAATACAACCGGGGCGGGGTGAGCGTCGCCGCCACCCTCGGCGACTCCTTCACCGTGACCCTGTCCGCCGTCGACCACACCGAGGAGATCACCGGCACGGCCAATAATTTCAGCACCCTCGGGCGGCCCTTCGACGCCTTCGCCGGCGCCCTCTCCAATCAGTTCCAGAACCGCACGACCTACCGCTTCACCGACCAGGAACTCCACCTCGAGATCCGCCCCCTCAAGACGCTGCCCGTGGCCCCGAGCTTCAAACTCAGCGCCATCCAGACCTCCTTCGAGTACATCAAACTCGCCAACCCGACCACGGTGATGATCGACCCCTATTCGGGAGGGGCGGGCTATAACGACCAGATCGGTTGGGAACAGAAGAAACTCGTGCCGACCTTCAACGGCACGCTGCGTATCCAACCCATGAACCCCTGGTGGTTCCAGATCGGCTATTCCATGACGTGGTTCTCCCCGGGCCTCGACACCAGTTTCGCCGACCCCGCGACCTACGATAACCTGCGCAACGCCCTCACCCTCGACGCCGAGGTCACGGTGCACAAGCGCCTGCGCGTTCAGGTGGGCTACCGCTTCGATTGGTTCCAGTACCTCCAGCCCGGCTATTCCGCGTGGCGCACCTATCCCTGGGGCGCCCCCTACGATGTGCTCCTCACCCAGCCATTGGACAAGACGCTCTTGGGCGAGCGCAACCAGAACCGCTCCAGCGCCTATTTCGGCTTCGTGTTCCGGTAACCGGGGAAGGTCCGCCGATGGAAACGACGCCGCACCCGCCCGTCCGGGATGCTCGATGAGGTCCCGGGGGATCCTCCTCGCCGCCGCGGCGATTTTTTTCGCCCTTGCGACCGCGCGGCTGTCCGCCCAGGCCGTTCCTCCCGGAACCGGCGCGCGGTGGGTCGACACCGATGGCGACGGGATCCCCGACGAATGGGAGCGGCACAAGTACCCCACCAGCCCGACCGCGAGGGAGACCGGGGGCGACCGCCGATTTCGCCGCTATGCAGGCCGGGGTCGAATACCGCCTCTCGAGCGCCGTCCCCGTAGGAGAGTATACCTGGGAGTTCCGGCGCCCCGTGGCCATCCGCAAGGAAGCGCCCTAAACCCGGGTCGCACACGGCTGAAACCATTTGAAAGAAAGACCGCCTCCGTGTATCCTTAAGGATCCCGGGGCGCCCACCCCGCACCCCATGCGCCTGCGTACCCCCCTCCCCGCCCCGCTCCACCCATTGGCCGCCCGTCTCGGGGTGCCCCCCGAATCGCCGGCTCTTTGCATGCTCAGCGACTTTACCCTCGACGGGCGCATCGAATCCCAGTACCTCCTCGCCGCCCCCGGCCGTCTTCTCGTCCTCGCCGAATCCACGCCCGACGGCGCCCTCATCGATCTCGATCTCAACGACACCCAGGAGTTCCGCTGCATCCCGGTGGTCGGCTCCGGGCTCCTCCAGATCAAGACCGAGGGGGCGTGGATCGATCTGGTGCGCTACGGCACCGCCCATAAGTACCATTTCCACCGGCTCTCGCGCCGCCTGGGCCAATTGGCCAAGGGCGAGACGCTCACCCTGGTGGACGAGGACGAGATCGACCCCTGCCGTTGCCCGAGCTGCGGCCTCATGCGCGAGAACGCGGGAGAGACCTGCCCCCGCTGCATCGACCGGCGCCTGGTGTTCCGGCGCATCCTTCAGATGGTGAAGCCGTACTGGCCCGCCGCGCTCATCGTCCTGACCCTCATGCTCATCGGGGTCACCCTCGACATCGTATCGCCGCTGCTCACCAAGTTCCTCATCGACGATGTGCTCAAGCCGGTGAACCCGGACGCCGTGCGTATGGCGCCGCTGCTCAATATCCCCCTAGCGGTGGCCCACCTTCTCCCCGGCGTGGTGATGGTGCTGGCGAGCGTCCAGATCCTGCGCACCCTGGTGAACATCTTCAACGGCCGCCTCGCCACCCGCGTCGGCACGGCCCTCACCCGCGACATCCGCGGCCGCATGGTGGAGCACCTGGAGAAACTCTCCCTGGCCTATTACGACCGCCAGCAGATCGGCTCATTGGTCACCCGGGTCGCCCACGACACCGACGCCGTGCAGGGGTTCATGTCCCAGCTCTCCGGCGGCTTCCTGCTCCAGATCCTCATGGTCGCCCTCAGCGTGGGGATGATGTTCCACCTCGAACCGCGCCTGGCCGTCTGGACCCTGGTGCCCGCGCCCTTCGTGCTCCTGGGCACCCTCATCTTCACCCGCTACGTGCAGCCTCTCTACCGGCGCCTGTGGGACCGCTCCAGCAAGCAGGCGGGCATGCTCAGCGGCCTCCTCTCGGGCATCCGCGTCATCAAATCCTTCGCCCAGGAGGACCGGGAACTCGAGCGCTTCCAGGCCCATAGCGGCGCGCTTCGCTCCATGCAGGTGCGCCTCGACATGGCGGCCGGCACCTTCTTCCCGGCCATGGGCCTGCTCTTCCAGGTGGGCGGCTGGATCATCTGGTACGTGGGCGGCCACGCGGTGCTCGGGGGGACGCTCAGCCTGGGCACCCTCATGGCGTTCCTGGGCTACCTGTGGATGTTCTACGGGCCGCTGTCGCAGCTCACCAACCTCTCCAATTGGGTCACCCAATTCTCGGTGCAGATGCACCGCATCTTCGAGGTGCTCGACACGCCCATCATCGTCGCCGACGCCGCCGAACCGGTCCGCCTCCCCCAGATGAAGGGAGACATCTCCTTCCTCGACGTGTCCTTCGGCTACGTCCGCCAGCAGCCCATCCTGAAGGAAGTCACCCTCGAGATCAAGGCCGGCCAGCGCATCGGCGTGGTGGGGCGCAGCGGCTCGGGGAAGACCACCCTCATCAACCTCCTCATGCGCTTCTACGACGTCGAGGAGGGCGAGGTGCGCATCGACGGGGTCGACCTTCGCGCCATCGCCCGGGCCGATATCCACCGCCAGGTGGGCGTCGTCCTCCAGGAGCCCTTCCTCTTCCGCGGCACGATCTGGGAGAACCTCGTCTACGGCCGCACCGACGCCGACACCGAGCGCGTCATCGCGGCCGCCAAGGCCGGCAATTGCCACGACTTCATCATGAAGCAGCTCCACGCCTACGACACCTGGGTGGGGGAGCGCGGCTCGGGCCTCTCGGGCGGCGAACGCCAACGCCTCTCCATCGCCCGGGCCCTCCTGTGCGAACCGCGCATCCTCATCCTCGACGAGGCCACCTCCAGCGTCGACAGCGAAAGCGAGCTCCAGATCCAGCAGGCCCTGGGCGAACTCACCAAGGGGCGCACCAGCATCATCATCGCCCACCGCCTGACGACGCTGCGGACCTGCGACGCCATCATGGTCATGGACGACGGGCGCATGGTGGAATCGGGCACCCACGACGACCTCATGCGCAAGGACGGCCGCTACGCCCGCATGGTGAAGATCCAGGGCACGCTCAACCCCAAGGCCAACGTCGACGACGTCATCCTCCAGGACGAGGAGAACAAGCGCCAGCGCCAGATCCTCGACGAATCCTACGCGGTCAAGGAGGGGATGCTCCCCCCCGTGGGCGGGCACCGGGTGCGCTGGCTCGATCCCTCCAACGCGACCATCCGCCGGGACGCCCGAGGGGCCCTCGTCGTCGCCGCCCGGGGCGAGGCCGAGCATCCGGGGGTCTTCGCGCTGCGCATCATCCCCGTGCAGCACGCCGAGCGCTACATCAGCCTGCGCAATTACGACGGCGAGAACCGGGAGCAGGAAGTCGGCGTCTTGCGAGCGCTCTCCGATTGGCCCGCCGAGACCCAAGAGGTGCTGCGCGCCGCCCTCGGCCGCCGCTATTTCGTCTACATCGTCACCGGCGTGAAGCGCGTCGAGCAATTCCAGAATTTCCTGGCCTTCGAGATCGAGACCGACCACGGCCCCAAGAACTTCATCACCCGCTACGCCGGCGCCACGGCCATCGAGTTCGGCACCGGCGGCAAGATGCTCATCGACGTCGAGGACAACCGCTACCTCATCCCCGAGGTGGCGAAACTGCCGCTCCGGGACCGCATGGTGTTCGAACGCTATATCTATTGGTGAAGCGGCTACCGGGCGGCGGTCCTTGAGGGCGTTCAAATGGGCGGACCCAGGCTCGGCGCACCCTGGCGGCCCGACCCGCTCTTCTGGTCGATAAAAGAAGGCCCCCGATTCGCATCCGCCACCGTCCCCCGTTTTTTTTCATCCTTTTCCTGACGGCGACCCAACTGAGCGGCGCGACTCAAGGCGCTTCTGCTCCCCTCCCCGCCTCCCAGGCGGCGGCCCCATGGGTCACCGAGGAGATCCGAGCGACCCGGGTCGAATACCGCATCTTCCCGAGCGTGGCGGCCAAATCACCGGTCAGTTACCATATCTACCTCCCCGACATCTATCACAAAGAAACGCTGCGCCGCTTCCCGGTCTTGTATTGGCTCCACGGCACCGGCGGCGGCCTCCCCGGCATCGCAAAACTCGCGGCCTTCTTCGATGACGCGATCCGCGCGGGCAAGACGCCCGCCATGCTCGTCGTCTTCGCCAATGGACTCGCGACCAGCCTGTGGTGCGATTCCAAGGACGGTTCGGTGCCGATGGAGTCCGTAGTGGTGGAAGAACTCGTTCCCCACGTCGACGCGACCACCCGCACCCGCGCCGATCGCGGAGGACGGCTGATCGAAGGCTTCAGCATGGGCGGCTACGGTGCGGCGCGCCTGGGGCTCAAATACCCCGGCGTGTTCGGCGCTATCTCGATCCTCGCCGGAGGACCGCTGGATCCGGAGTTCAGGGGCCCGAAGGCGCTTTCCGATCCCGCGCTCCGCGAGCGCATCCTACGGACCGTTTTCAGCGGCGATCTCGAGGCCTTCAAGGCCCAGAGCCCGTGGGTCTTGGCGGCGCGTTACGGCGCCACCGCCCACGGCAGAACGCCGATACGGATTGCGATCGGATCCCTCGACTTCACCCTCGGCGACAACCGGAATTTTTCCGGGCGCCTCGACGCCTTGAGCATCCCCCACACTTTTTCCGTCGTCCCGGACGTGGGCCATGACTCCCTATCGCTTATGCGGGGGCTCGGGGAATCCAATTGGGCCTTCTACCGCGAAGTTTTCGGGTTCCAATAACCAAGAGCCCGAGGGCGCCGAAGGCCACGCGCTTTCCTGATGAAGGGCGCTTGTTCGGGGGATCCCCAACGATTCGACCAAACTTTCCCCGCCCACAAGATTTTTTTCCGGGATTTCTAAGGAGGCTCCACGTCGGATGACTGGACGAGCTCCGGAGTTCTTGGCGAATCGCTTCCGCGCCGGAACGCCCATGCGCCGCCGCGAAAACCGTATCGGATGGAATCCATTCGCACATCGAAGGTTCTAAGTCGGTTTAATTCATCCGCCAAAGAAAAGAGATTCCCCGGCGACCCGATGGTTTGCCAAATCCTCCCCCCCCTATAGAAATGCGTAAGCGTTTCACGTCGGGGTCGACGCAGGTGCCCGTGATCCCGCGCGGGGGAATCGGTCCGCGGAGGAGCGCCTAAGCGCCACCGCAAAACCGCATCGGCCAAAACCAGCAGGCGCTTCGAGCGCTCCGGAGCGGATCGATTCCCCTGCGCAGGAGAAGGGATTCCCCGGCGACCCGATGGTTTAACAAATCCTCCCCCCCATAGAAATGCGTAAGCGTTTCACGTCGGGGTCAACGCGGGTGCCCGTGATCCCGCGCGGGTGAAACGATCCGCGGAGGAGCGCCTAAGCGCCACCGCAAAACCGCATCGGCATAAACCCGCAGGCGCTTCGAGCGCTCCGGAGCGGATCGATTCACCCGCGCTGGAGAAGGGATTCCCCGGCGATCCGATGGTTTGTAAAAATCCTGACAACAGAGCGGAGCGTTACCTCGCGCACCTCGCCACAAGATCGAAGATCGACCGATAGGGCACCCCCGCGTGGCGGGTGAGCCCGATCTCGCAGCCGCGGCTGGAAGAGACGCCGTGGCCGCAATCCGCCGGGAGTTGCTCCTTCAAGAAGCGCAGCGCGCTGCGGTTGAGTTCGGGGCGCAGGAAGCCGCGGTCGCCGGCGAAGGCGCAACAATCGGTATCCACCGGGAAGATCGGCTTGGCGCACAAACGGGCGGCGACCCGTTGCCAGGCGGGTTCGAGGCCCATCTTGCGGTCGCTGCACGGGATGTGGAAGGCGATGGGTTCCTCGAGGGGCGCCAGGGTCAAGCGGGGAAGCAGGATGCGCTCGAGGAAGGCGATGGGCGCGGTCTCCTTGGGGAAATGCAGCGCGCAGGGGCTGGTGTCGATGAGGAGCGGCAGGCGGCCGTCTTCCGTGGCCTCGCGGATGGCCTCGACGAGTTCGCGGTGCTTCGCTTCGCCCTCGGCGGGGAAGCCCTTGCTCTCGAAGGCCTTGCCGCAACATAGGTTGGGCAGGTTCTTGGGCAGGACGGCCTCGAGCCCGGCGCGCTCGAAGAGGTCGAGGACCGCCTCGGGGGTGGAGACGGCCTTGTCGCCGGAACCGGCCCCGAGGGTGCGCGCCATGCAACTGGGGAAATACACCGCGCGGTCCCCGTGGGGCCTCGGCTTGGGGACGCGCGCCGCCTTGGGGAGCCCGGGCGCCAAGGCGGTGCCGAGCCTCGCCACCGTCGCCACGGCGGCGAAATTGCCCGCGATGCTCGCGGCGACCCGGCGCCCCAAGCCCGACCATTCGGTCTGGCGAAGGGCGACGGTGAGTTTGCCGGTGTCGATGCCCACCGGGCAGGCCAGGGCACACAGGCCGTCGGCCGCGCAGGTATCGATTCCCTGGTAGACGTAGGCGCGGGCCAGCTCCTTGAATCGGGCGGCTTCCGCGGGGATTTCCTGGAGGCGCGCGACTTCGCGCACCGAGGCGATGCGCTGGCGCGGGGTGAGGGTGAGGTGGCGGGAGGGGCAACGGGGCTCGCAGAAACCGCACTCGATGCAGGCGTCCACCAGTTCGTGGGCCGCGGGCATGGGCTTAAGGTTCTTGAGGTGCGCCTCGGGGTCGTCGCTGAGGATGACCCCGGGATTGAGGATGCCCCGTGGATCGATGAGCGCCTTGAGGCGGCCCATGATGCCGTAGAGGTCTTCGCCCCATTCCCGGGCCACGAAGGGGGCCATATTGCGGCCCGTGCCGTGCTCGGCCTTGAGGGAGCCGTCCAGGCGCAGGACGAGGGCCGCCACGTCCTCCATGAAGGCGGCGTAGCGCGCCACTTCCGAGGGCCCGCCGAAGGATTGGGAGAAGACGAAGTGGATATTCCCCGCGAGGGCGTGGCCGAAGATCACGCCATCGGGATAGCCGTGGCGCGCCATGAGTTCCTGGACGCGCGCGATGCCCTCGGCGAGTCGCTCGATGGGGAAGGCGACGTCTTCGATGATCACCGTCGTGCCCGTGGGGCGCTTCGCCCCCACGGCCGGGAAGACGCCCTTGCGGATCTTCCAGAACGCCTCGTATTCGGCGGGGACGCGGGTAAAGGCGGGGGGCGCCAGGAGCGACGGTCCCCCCAGGAGGCCGGCGAGTTCGGCGATTTGCGAGGTGAGGAGTTCCTCGGAGGGGGCCCGCGTCTCCACCAGGAGGGCCGCGGCGGCCTCCGGGAGGCCCTCGATCATGGCGGGGATCCCCGGCTTTCCCTCCACCGACCTCAGGGCGGGCCGGTCCAGGAGTTCCGCCGCGGAGACGCTGCGCCCCTGGAGGCGCACCACGGCCTCGCAGACCGCCGCCATGTCGCGGAAGAGGAGCAGCGCGCTGGCCTTGTGGGGATGCTCCGCCACCGTGCGGTAGGTGATCGAGGAGAGGAAGGCCAGCGTGCCCTCGCTGCCGATCAGGAGGTGGGCCAGCGCGTCCACCGGATCGTCGAAATCCAGGAGCGCGTTGAGGCCGTAGCCGGTGGTGTTCTTGATCCGGTATTTGTTCCGCAGGCGCTCGGCGAGGGCCGGGGCGCGGACTTCGTCCATGAGGGCCCGAAGCCCCGACAGCAGGGCCCCGTGCCCGGCGGCCCATACGCGGCGGGAGGATTCGTCCCCGGTATCGAGGACGCTCCCGTCGGTGAACACCGCGCGGAGCGAGCGCAGCGTGTGGTAGGAGTTCTCGACGATCCCGCAGCACATCCCGCTGGCGTTATTGGCCGCGATCCCCCCGATCATGGCCGCGTCGATGGAAGCGGGGTCGGGCCCGATCTTCTTTCCGTAGGGGGCGAGGAACCGATTGGCCTGGGAGCCGGTCAGCCCCGGATCGAGGCGGATCCAGGATCCGTCCGGCGCGACCTCGGCGCGGCGCCAGGCCGTACCCAGGGTCACGAGCACCGAATCGGTGATGGCCTGGCCCGAGAGGCTCGTGCCGGCGGCGCGGAAGGTAACGGGCACCCGCAAGGAATCAGCGAGGGTCACGAGGAAAGAGAGTTCCGCCTCATCCTTCACCGCCACGACGATCTTGGGGGTGAGCCGGTAGAAGCCCGCGTCGGTCCCCTTGGCGAAGGTGGTGAGCGCGTCGGTGGCTACCCGGTCTTTCGGGATTTTTTTCAGCAGGCGGCGGTGGAAACTCGACCAGGGTTCGGGTAGTTTGGGCATGGGAGAGGGCTCTTTCTCGCGCGGCGGGCGTGCCCAATTTTACCTTCTGGCGGGGATCCCGGCAGGTGAAAACGGTTGCACGTACGTAAGCCCCTTCCCGCTCCGTTGCGCCCACGGGGCGCGGGAGGCTCCATCGTAAACTATCCCAACAGAAGGAAACGCCGTTATGAAAGAAAAAGCGCAGAACTACAAGAACCACGTCCGCATCGACTGGGTGGCGACCGGCTTCATCGTGCCCGTCGCCCTCGCGGCCCTCCCCATCTCCATCGCGCACCTCGTCCAAGAGCCCGGGTGGCTCTCCGGGTACCTCGTCCTCGCCGCCTTCGCCGCGGCGCTCTCCGTGTTCAAGATGCGGGGCAACGCCATCCGCGTCCAGAACCGCGTCATCCGCCTCGAAGAGCGCCGGCGCCTGGAAAAACTACTGAAGGGGCCCCTGGCCAAGAGGATCCCGGACCTCACAACCCCGCAACTCATCGCCATCCGCTTCGCCGCAGACGCGGAAGTCCCCGGCCTCGTGAAGAAGGCCCTCGCGGGGATGGGGCGGGAAGACCTCAAAAAAGAGATCCGATCCTGGCGGGCCGACCACCTGCGGGTCTGAAGCGCTCGCCGCGCGGCCCCGATCTGGGCCGGCTTATTTGAGTTGGGCGCCCACGCGCTTCTGGAACATCTCGAAGCGCGACTGGGCCAGGAGGTTTCCGGCGATGAACGCCTCGCCCTCGGCCATGGTGCGCTGCCAGGCGTCGGGGAATTTCGCCTTGAGCCCTTGGCATTTGGCCACGAACCAATAGCCCTCGCCGCAATTCTTGGCGAAGAGCGGCGCGTCGACCGCGCCGTTATTGGCGATGGAGAACGCCATCTCCCAATAGCTGGTGGCTTGGCGCATATAGGCGTTCTCTTCCCGCCGCTCGCCGCTGACGACCGCGCGCACCTCGTCGGCGGTCAGGGGCGTCCAGGCGCCGAACCAGGCGCGGGCCTTGCGGCAGACTTCTTCGCGGCGCAGGTCGTAGAGTTTGAGGATGAGTTCGGCATCGTGGTGGTTGGCCATGTGGACTCCAAGGATCGGCGGCGTGCGTTCTCGCGCGCCGCGTTTACTCTATATTTAACAGAAAGAACGGGCAAAGGAAAGCGTCATCTGGGGCCTTCCGCGGCGAGGGCCGCCAGGGAGAGCGCCGCGTAATCGCCGATCTGCTCGCCGAGGGCCGCGGGCACGAGCCGGCAGACTTCCCGCGCCCGGGGGATGGCCTCGCGGCGGATGACCGCCATCGCCGGCGGCCGCAAAAACCGCTCGCAGCGCGCGTAGATGCTGCCGATCACGATGCGTTCGGGATTGAGCAGGTCGATGACGAGGGAGAGGCCCTTGCCCAGCATGGTCCCCGATTCCTCCAGGATGGACCGCGAAAGGGGGTCGCCCTTCCCCGCCGCCTCCGCCACCGCCTTCGCCGTGAGCGCGGACGGGGGGAGCGCGTCGAGGAGGCCCGCCTTCCTTCCCGCCTTCCGCCATTCCTTGCGCCGGGTCGCTGCCAATTGGGCGATGCCACCCCCGCTGCAGAAGCCCTCGAAAGAACCCGCCTTGCCGAAACCCACGGGGCCCCGGTCGGCGAGGCGCAGGTGGCCCGCCTCGCCGGCGAGGTCGTTGGTGCCCGAATAGAGCCGGCCATCCAGGATGAGGCCGGCGCCGAGGCCGGTGCCGAAGGTGAAGAACACCAGATTGCGGCACCCCCGCCCGGCGCCGTACTTCCACTCCGCCACCGCGCAGGCATTGGCGTCGTTCTCGAGGCGCACCGGGGCGCGGAAACGCTTCGCCGCGAGGGCGACGATGGGCACGCGATCCCAACCGGGCAGGTTCGGGGGGGAGAGGATGAGGCCGCGGCGCGAGTCGAGGGGCCCGCCGCAGCTGATGCCGATTCCCCCCAGGCCGCCGCGGGCGAGGCCATGGTCCGCCAGCAGGCGTTCCCCGGTCTCGAAGAGGAGCCCCTGGGCGTGCTTCGGGCCGAGGCGGGTCTCGGTGGGGAAGGACCTGCGCTCGAGGATGCGCACGCCCTTGCCGCCGGAGGCTATTTCCCCGAGGAGGACCGCGCATTTGGTGCCGCCGATGTCGAAGCCGAGGAGTTTCGGGGGGATGGGTTTGCGTTTAGGCGGCATCTTGCATCGACTCCCGATGCCCGGGTCGCCGGGCTTCCCAACCATCGCGTCATGGAAACTTTTAGAGTCCCCATTTTACCAAGAATCGGACCGCGCTCCCGGGCGGAGGCGGGCGATGCGTGCTCGAAAAAGCTTAACCAGGACATGAAAAAATGGGGGATCGGTCCCCGCCCCGGGGTCCCCAATTTAAAATTATGCGGTGCCCAGGGCCCACGGTGGCGCGGTGCGGCAACCCGTGTCGACGACCGGAGACCCGCTAACACAATCCTCATCCCAGGGAGTTCCTCCATGCAAACGACGATCAAGGCGATTCTAGGAGCGATCATGCTGACTTACGGAGCGCTTACGGCGCAAACCGGCATCTTGAACGTGAAGGATTTCGGGGCGAAGGGAGACCTTAAAACCGACGATTCGGACGCCATCCAAAAGGCTATCGATGCGACCGCGTGGACCATGGGGGATCCCTCCCAAATCCGGCCGGTCACCGTTTTTTTCCCCCCGGGACACTACCTCGTGCGGAAGACCCTCAAGATCCGCCACGAGAATAAGAACCTCACCCTCGTCGGCGCCGGGAGCGTTTCCCCGTATGGAGGCCTTCCGGGGGACGATGCCCGCCCGCTTCCCCCGGGGGGCACTCCCTCGACCCCGGTCCCCTTCGGGCCGACGCAGCTGATCTGGGGCGGGGCGGAGGGGGGCACGCTGTTGGAATGGACTTCCGCCGACGGCGTCGTCCTGCGCCATCTCGCCTTGATCGGATCCGACAAGGCCGGCACGCTCCTGTCCATCAACTCGGCGCCCGGGACGGGCTCCGGGCTGGGAACGCTGGAGCGTTGCCTCTTCACCCGCGCCCGCATCGGCATCGAATGCGGCCAGAACGGTATCAACGCCAACGCCGCCGATTTGACGCTCACCGATTTGATGTTCTTCGACCTCGGGGTCGGGTTCAAGACGACCCAGTCCCAGAACGTGGACTATTGCTTCATCCGCCCGATGGCCTTCGCCTGCGGGTGCGCCCTCTGGTTCGCCCAAGGCGGGAGCGCCGACGTATACTCCCTCGCGACCCGCCGGACGCCCCTGGTCATCCGCATCGACGGCGGAGGCATCCAGAACGGCACCTTCCATTTCTCCAACTTGCGCGTCGATGTGAACTCCGTGGGGACGAACGTGCTCGGCGGGAACCCCTGGAGCCACGAGTACCCGGCCCGGCCGGTCGTGCTCTTGGCGAAGGGCGAGGTCAACGTGAAATTCACCTCGCTCTGCGTCATGGGGGAGCGCCGGGATCGGGAAACCCCGATCTTCTCCCTGGACACCCACGCCCAGGTTTCCGTGGAGTCTTCGATGCTCTCCGGTCCCGTCGCCGTCCTCCGCGGGAAAGCCGGGAACCTCCCGACCTGGATCCAATTCGACCAATGCCGCTTCCGCATGGGCGCCGACCCCCGGGAGATCCTTTGCGACGAGTTCTCGGGCTACGAACTGCGCAATTGCTCGGTGACCGTGGAGGCGGACCCGTCCAAGGGGAATTACGCGCCGATCGAAAAAACGTTCATCCCCAGCCTGTCGCGTCTTCCGACCCGGCTCACCCATCCACCCGCGAAATAGGCCCTACCCCGCGGTGGCGGGAAGCTTCCCCGGGCGTTCCACGACTTCCCAGGAAGGCTCCCCCAAGTTACCATCACGCGAGCGGGTTTCCCCACGGGGCGGCCCCGGGAGCGGTGACCGAACATGCCCCAGCCCATCCATATCGCCCCGAAAGTCCAGCACCTCCACGAGACGCTGAAGCAGATCCACGAGAAGATGGCCCACCGCACGGCCGGCTTCTACCAGGATATGGAGGGTTTTTTCCACGTCAACCACGGCCGCCACCTGGCCGAGATCCGGGCGATCTGCACCGAGATCGAGGGCCATTGCCAGCAGCAGGCCGAACGCCTCATGAAGATCCTCGCCGAGTTCCGGGAGGAGGGCCCACTGGCGGAGCGGACCCTCGCCTTCATCGACCAGGACCTCGCCAAATTGCAGAAGGCCATCGGCGCCCTGTCGCCCTACCTGCCCAAACTGAATTTCTCCGACGCCTCCCTCGCCCAGCGCTCCAGCCGCGAGATCACGGCCCTCTTCCTTTCCATCCCCGAAACCCGCGCCTTCCTGGCCAACCGGGCCCCAGCAGAAGCTCCCGCGGCGCCTCCGCCGAAATTGGAGATCCTGCCCCCCGATCCCGATAACCTCTACCACAAAGACGAGCGGAAGAAACTGGGCCTCGACAAGGAGGCGCTCCAGAAGCAGGTGGGGAAGGACCTCGACGCCATCGACCTCATCCTCTACGTCCAGGAGAAGCTCAGGAAGGATATGGAGACCCACGACAATGGGATGCTCCAGAAACTGGTGGCGAGCGTGGGCACCCGCCTCTCCATCCTCCTCTTCAAGAAGACCGTCACCCAAGAGGAACTCGTGCGCCACGGCATCCTCAGCAAGGAACTCCCCAAGCTCGCCATCCGCCACTTCAACGACAAGAACCACTATTCCCTGGGGGCGATCCTCATCTACGTCAGCGATTTCGCGGCGATCCTCGCCGATATGCGGGAGAGGGCCTACGCGCACCACCAGCGCGACGGCCTGCAATTCGAGACCCTCAAGTCCAAGGCGATGGAGACCCTGGTCTCGCTGGCGCTCCTCACCGAGGATCCCCCCGTGCTCGACGCCTCCCTCGGGCGCCTCGATACCGTGACGCTCATCAAGAAACTCTACGCGCTCTTCAACGAGATGTCGGGCGTCTTCTCCAAATCAGGCTACGCCCAGGCGGTGGAGATCCGCACCAGTTTCTCGTATTTAGGGAAAAGCCTGGCGGATTTCAAGGCGGAACTCACCCATCCCTGAGGGCCTCCAAGCGCAGCGCGTTCGCCCCCGGGGCCAGCGCGTGGCCGAAAAGGGCGCCGTCCCTCCCCGCGGACGCCAACCCCGCGACGGGGTGCGGGGCCCAGAGCACCGCGGCGCACCCGACGGGGATCTCGAGGCGGATCCGATGCCCCGTGCCCTCTTTGCGCGCATCGAAGACGATGCCCCCCAGCGGCGTATGGCAGGTGAGGGAAAGCCCCTCCAGATCGCCGAGTTGGGGCCGGATGGAGGCGCGGCGGAAGCCCGGCTCGGTCGCACGGATGCCCGCGAGGTCCATGTAGGCGTGGAAGAGGGGCGACACCGGGCAATGGGACCATTCGTCGGTGGAATCGGGTTTGGGGCCGAAGAACTCGGACAGGCTATGGTTCTGGACGACGGAGGGCTGGGTCGCCCAAAGATCGCGGAGTTCGCGCAGCACCGTCTGGGGTCGGCCGTGGAGGAAGAGGGCCCAATGCCGCCAGCAAGCGTTGGCCGGGTAGGCGATGCCCATCCACGGGGGGCGATCCGCGAGCGCCCGCAGGGACGCCTCCACCCGGCCGCCCGGGCAGAGCCCGAAGACGACCGAGAAGGCGAGGGTCTCGTCGGCGACGTGGGCCTCCTCCCCTTCCCCGATCCAGGGGTGATTGTCGACGAAATGGCCCCGATTGCGGTCCCAGAATCGCCGGGCCGTGTCGGCGGCCAGGCGCCTCCCCAGTTTCCGCCAGCGCGCGGCGCCTCGGCCCCCGTCGAGCCGATCCGCCAATACCGCAAGCCCGTGGATGAACATGCCCGAAACGTAGAGATTAAAGGCGGCCTGCTTGTTGCGCTTCTTCCCGTAGGCGACGTGATCGAGCCATACCGAGGGGATGCCCAGGGCGCGGTCGTCCACGGGGAGCAGCCCGCCCTCGCCCCGGAGGCCCGCGAGATACTCCCCGAAGGCCGCAAGCCGCGGGAGGAGGGGCGCCACCGCCTCGCGGTCGCCGGTTTGCATGAAGTGGTCGCGGCAATCGAGGACGAATTGCACCCCGTGGTCGAGGATCGGGCCCCAATCGGTAAGCCCGAGGATCCGCTGGGAGACGCGGGCGAGGCGGTCGTAGCCGGGCCAGCAATCCATGAAATAGCCCTCGGCGGCTTGGCCGTCGCTCCAGGTGCGCAGGTAGCGCGCGCTTAAGCGCGTTTCGCCGAAGGCCAGGCGCACGCCGTGGTGCTGGTGGCCCACATCCCCGGCGTACTGCTGGCGTTCCCGGCCGAATCCGTCGGAACCGATCTCCTGGATGCTATTGCAAAGCGTATTGAGGCTCGCCGTGAAGAGGCGCTGGAGCGCCGGTTCCGGGGTCCGGATCTCGGGCGCATGCGGGAAGGGGTAGAGGCGACGGCGCCAATGCACCCCCGAGAGGCGCACCGGGCGGGAAGCGCCCCGGATGGAGATCTGGAGCCACCGGCCGCTGGAGAAGTCGAAGGGGCCGAGTTCCTGCAGGCCCTCCCGGCAGATAAAGCGCGTCCACGCGTGGAAATGGGTCTCTAGCCACAGGGTCCCGCCCACCTCGTGGCTCTCCTGGAGCATGAGTTCAATGATCGTCCCCGCCGCCGCCTCGACGGTGAACGCGGGCCAGCCCGTCATATGCTCGTGCAGGCTGAAGGTGAGGAAGAGCGATTCATCCGCGCCCGTGGCCGGGAGTTCCCAGACGCCATCGGCCACCGCCGCCGCCACGGGGGCCGCCTCGATGTCGAACGAGTCGGGCACGCGGAAATCGAACCAGTCCCGGGGATCGCGCTTCCACCGCAGGCGTCCCTGCTCGCGAAGTTGCGCGTCGTGGCGTTCCTCGCGCATGAGCGGGATGCTGCGGGCGAGGAGACGGGTCGTCCCCGCGTCCTGGCAGGAGATCCCGGTGTAGACGGAGTAGGTGAAGGCCAGGGGCGGTTTGTCCGCGGGCACCGGAAGGAGGGCGGGCGCCATCCAGGACCCGTCTTCCGTGAAACCCGGGCGATCCCAACCCCACGGATGGAGCCGGGCGTCCCATTCCTCCTGGAGGGCCCGCAGGAACCATTGCTTGTGCCGGCCGGGGGCGTGGGCGCGGTCGATGGCGCAGCGCCAATCGCCATCGCTGACGATCGTCTCCTCGCGCCCGTCGCCGTGGACGAGGGCGAGGCGGGCGATGAAGCCCGGGTTGCCCGCCGCCCAGGTGCCGTCGCCCTCGCCGAAATAGAGGACCTGGGCGCCGATCACATTCTCCCCGGCGACGAGGGCGCCGGCGAGATCGACCGAGTCGACTTCGAGGCTCCGGGGGTCGCAGGGAGCGGGCCCCCACGCCAACGCGCGCCCGTTCACCGTGAGGCGATAGCGGCTATCGGCGAGGATCTGGAGTTCGGCCCGCATCGGCGCGGCATCCAAGCGGATCCGCCGGCGGAAAAAAACGAAGGTATTGGGGAGCGTACGCGCGCCGGGGAGCCAGAGCCACCGGGCCGGAGCGAGGTTCAGTGCTTCCATGGACTATCTTCCCGCGGGCTACCGAAACCCACAACCGGGGCCGCAGTGCCTGCACTTTTTTTAGGTCCGTCCCCAACGTACGGGAAGGCGTTGGAACCCCGGAGGGGCGCTACCAGGAAATGATCAGGTCGCCCGTGACGTGCTCCACGCGCAGCGCGAGGCCCGAAGCCCGCTCTTCCCGCGCCGGGGTCGCGAAATCGCCCACGAGGTAGGGGTGGTGGCCGTTACGCAGGATGGCCACGTTCCCCTCGGTGCCGGTCTCGGGGAAGAAGCGCACCACGGCGTCTTTCAAGCCCTTCACCCGAAGGCGGCGTTTCACCCCCACCATGATCGAGCACTCCTCGATGCAGGCGAGTTCGCCGTCGGCCGCCTGTTCGACGAACACGCGGCATTCCCGCCGCCACGCCTTGGGCATGCGCCACGTGCTCGATCCGTTCTGGATCCAGGTCTCCTGCCCGGTGAGCAGCGGAGCGCCCTCGGGGAACCGCAGCGATTGCCCCACGGTGATGTTGGGGGAATGGCCGGCGAAATAGAAGGCGTTGCGATGGCGCGAAACCACGAGGATCGGGTTCTTCTGCTTGCCCTCGCGCTTCTCGAGCGCCAAGGAGTACCCGAAGGCCGAGAGCAGGTGCCGGGAGAGGAGTTCGGAGTAGAAGACGGCATCCGGGTCGTGCATCTCGGGCAGGTGGGCGCCCTTGAACTCGGGGAGCCGGAACGAATTGGTGCCGCGCACCCAGGCGAGGGCCCCGCCCTTCCAGGCGGGGTCGCGGCGCACGAGGGCGTAGGCGCGGACTTGGCCCTTGGACGATACCGTGGCGGCCAATTCGGTGCGCGGATCCTTCGCGTCGGCGAGGATCTCCGCCACCCCGCCGGCGGAGGAGAGTTCGTGGTGGATGAGGCGGGCGGGCCGCTTGGAGGCGGTGAGGGCGTCGGTGGCGAGCTTCACGTCGATCTCCAGTTCGCCGGAGATCGGAGCGTCTTGCTTAAGGCCCAGCAATTCGAGGAGCGCCGCGTCGGCGTGCCGGGTCGGGCCGTAGAGGAGCGCGTGCCCCCCGCGCTTCACGTGGTCGGCGACCCGTTCGGCGGCCCGTTTGCCGATCGCGGCGGGGGTGACGAGCACGCGGCCGGCGAAGGCGCCCTTCCCCGCCTCCTCGGCCTCGGCGAAATGGGCCGTGCTCACCACGGTATTGAGGGGCAGGCCGTGATTGACCGAGGTGCGCATGAACCAGTCCCCGAAAAAAACCTCGGGGATGCGACCCGCGTCGAGGGCCATGTCGTGGTATTCGTCGAAGGGATAGACCCACACGAGCGGGCCCGCGGCGTCCGGCGAAGTGCCCACATCCTCGAGGATGAAGGGGATCACCTCGTTGGGCACGAGATCGGGCATCTTGCCGTAGGTATCGTCGACGGAGAGGATGTTGATGTCGGTGGGCAGGGAGACCTTCCCGTCGCCCTCCAGGCGGCAGACGGAGAGCGGAAGGTGGATGTCGTGGGGTTCGCGCCCGTAGCGGTCGATCCAAGGGCTATTGACGAACCAATTATCGTGGGTGTAGAAGCGGTAGGGGTAGGTCGTGCCGGGGATCTGGGCGATATGCGACATCCACCCCGTGAGTTCCAGGCCGAAATCGCCGTTGAGGGCCGCCCAGGGGGAGTTCACCGCCGGCTCGAGGTTGAACCCGCCGCGGTAGATCTCGCGCAACGGCACGCCGTCGCTGGCCAGATCGCGCCCGGTGGTCTGGTTGGTGCCGCGGCTTCGAAGCCAAACATCGGGGCATTCCTTGCGGAAGGCCTTGAAGAAAGCCAGGCTCTTATCCTTCACCTCGGCGGCCTTGGCGGGGTCGTAGCGCTTCCCGTCGAAGACGACGCCGTACATCCCCCAGGTCTCGAGGCCGAAGCCGAAGCCGTTGGAGAGCCAGAGCCAATCGAAGCCCATCGCCTTGAGGAAATGCCGGCTCTGGCGGCCGAGGAAGGTGCCGAAGGGCGTGCCTTCGGGGATGCCATCGGGGAAGCCGGCGTACTCGGCCTTGTCGGCGTGGAGCGTGGCGTAGCAGGTGACCATGCTGGCGTGCCCCATGGTGCCGCCCAGGCAGATCTCGGGGTGCTTCTGGTACTTGAAGATCGATTTGGCGAACTCGGGCCCCGGGTCGAAGGTGGCGCCCAGGGTCACGGGCCGCTCCAATTCTTGGGCGCCGACTTCCTTCACCAATTCGAGGAACCGCTTGTACCACCGGTAGGTATGCAGCGGCGGGTTCTCGATGTAGGTGTAGGGATGGCGGTGGATGGAGATATTCTTGGGATCGTTCGCGTCGTGGGCCTCGACGTGGGGGTTGGCCGTGCCGATCGTGTAGGACCATTCGAAGGTCCGGTCGAGGTCGCCGGTGAAGTCGAGGATCTCGGAGCCATCCGAGGTCCACATCATCACCGAGGCCGTGTCGGCGTGCCGGGCCAGGGGCCGCCATTGGCGGAACATGCCCCGCAGCACCTTGCGCACGCCCTCTTCCGTGGTGTCGACGAACGGGCGCAGGGAGAGTTCGAGGGTGACGCTTCGCAGCGATCGGCCGAGGTAGGGCATCGGGTTTCCTGGGAAAGCGCCCCTTTCGGCTTCCAGCTGGGGCGCCTTCGCCGGGATCCGCTGGACCCCGGTTCGGGTGAAGTATGGGCCCCGCGCGCCCGGAGGTCATGGGAAATGGGGCCTTCCCCGGGATTTTACGCCCCGATGCCGGGATCGTCCATACGCCCGCTACAGGGCCATCCAACCCTTCTTTTTTCCGGCCGCTTCCTGCATGCACAACGCTACCCGGGTCGCTTCCAGGACCGACCGGGTGGAGAGGCCATCGGCAGGGGGATTCCCCGCCGCGTCGGCGAGGAAATCGTCCAAGTGCAGGCCGGGGCGGGCCGGGGCAAACGGCACGCTTCGGGCCTCCTTCTCTCCGTCCATCCAAAGCTTGACGTCCGGGAGGGTGGTGGAGGTCTCGAGCACGCCCTTCTCGCCGTGGAAGGTGAAGCGCCAATAATGGGGCGCGGTGAATCCCTGGCTATCGGGAGCCATGTAGGAGACATCCCCGAGGACCCCGGCCCCGTCCCCGAGGCGGGCCATGAGTTGGGCGCAGACCTCGAATTGGGGCGCCTGGGGAAGGCGCTCGTTCCAGGCTCGGGCGGCGATGACTTCCGCGAACGGGGTACCGAGGACCCAATGGATGAAGTCGACGGCGTGGATGGCGATGTCGTTGATCGTGCCGCCGTGCTTGCCCGCTTCGAAGTACCAGCCCGGGCGCGATCCCCAATTCAGCGGATGCTGGCCCGTGAAGTTCACGGTGTGCACCCGCCCCAGGGTCCGCTCCGCCAGGAGTTTCTTGATCGTCTGCATGGGCGCGAGGTCGCGCAGGTCGAATTGGGCCCCGACGGCGAGCTGCTTCTTCCCCGCGAGGGCCCGGATCTCCTCCCATTCCTCTAGGCGGGTGCAAAGGGGCTTGTCGGCGATGACGTGCTTGCCGGCCTCCAGGGCGCGCTTCACCAGGCCGCCGCGGCGGGAGAAATAATCCCCGATGGCCACGAAGTCGAAGGCCCCCGCATCCTTGAAGAGCGCATCAATGGATGGATGGGTGAGGGGGATGTCCTTGAGGATGGCCCCGGCGGCCGCGGGATCGTCCTCGGCCACGGCGACGATCTCGAGGTCGTCGCGCTTCTGGATGAGACGGTAGAGGCCGGCGCTATGGCCGTGGCGCATGCCGGCGAAGGCGATCCGTTTTTTCATGGGGGCTTCCTTAAAGGGTGACGGTCTTCCCGCTGCGGGAGGACTCGTAGATGGCGAGGATGAGGTCGACGGCCTTGCGGGCCTCGTCGCCGGTGATGAAGGGGTCGCGGCCGGTCTTCACGGCGTCGATCAGGTCTTCGATGATGGCGATATGGCCCGCGAAGCCGATCTGCTTCGGGTCGCCCGAGCCGCCCGCCTTGTCTTCGGTGGCGAACTCGGCGGCGCGGTCCTCCTGCCCCACGAGCTGCCATTGGAGGATGCTCGATTCCTTCAGGATCACGCTCCCCTTCTCGCCGTGGAGTTCCAGGCGCGTCTCCTGGGCCGGATAGACCGAGGTCGTGCCCTCGATGACGCCGAGGGCGCCGTTCTTGAACTCCACGAGGATCACCGCGGTGTCCTCCACCTGGATCTGGCGGGCCAGGGTGGCGCAGCGCGCGGTGACGCTCTTGATCCCGCCCATGAGCCATTGGACCAGATCGATGCCGTGCACGCCCTGGTTCATGAGGGCGCCGCCGCCGTCCATCTCCCACGTCGCGCGCCAGGAGGCGCTCCGGTAATAATCCTGCGACCGGTAATATTTCAGGTAGGCGTCGGCGAGGACCATGCGGCCGAACTCGCCCGCTTCGATGGCCGCCTTGATGCGCCGGCTATTCTTGCCCATGCGCCGTTGGAAGATGCCCGTGAACTTGACCCCGGCCTTCTCCACCTCGGCGAGCATGGCGTCCATCGCCTTCTTGTTGATATCGATGGGCTTCTCGCAGACGATATGCTTACCGGCGCGGGCGGCTTGGATCGCCATCTCCGCGTGCATGCCGCTGGGGGTGCAGATGCAGACCGCATCGACGTCCTTGCGTTTGAGGAGTTCCCGGTAATCGGTGAGCACCTCCTTTACCCCGAACTCGGCGGCGAATTTCTTTCCGGCTTCGGGCAGCACGTCGGCCACCGCGGCGATCTCCGCCCCCGGCACCGCCTTGATGGCGTTTCCGTGGGTGGGCGCAATGACGCCGCAACCGATGATTCCAAAACGCATGGGCACCTCCAGTGCCAGAATATGGGGAATTCGAGAGGGCTAGATTAATACTAGTCTTATAAATAGTATTGTCAAGGTTAGTCTAAATGTCAAGGAGTCGGTGGGGCTTTTGGGGAAATGGGTGGGAGGCTGGGGATTATGGGTGATTCTGCTAAATAATATATAACTTCTTAATTCTGTTAGAATTACTTTCTTGCTCCTAATTCTTTCAGAATTACTCATTTCCCAATTCGGTCGAACCGCCCCCGACCCCAAGACTCCCTCAAAATCCACGCCCCCACCAAATCCCTCACCCACTTCAAATCTTCAGCTCCACAAAACTCCCCGCGACTCAAGCGAAGTCTTCCACCCGCTCCTGAACCGCCATCGGCGCGCTCGCAGCCGCATTTTGGGATCGTCGTCGAAGGCGCAGCATCCCGAAGGCCAGGCCGCAGCTACCAGAGCAGGGCGAACCCACCGCGACATCAGTCGCGGACGAACGAGCCCGAACCTTCCCAAGATTCGGCCGCCCTCCAATCCGGCTGCCACCAGCATTGGATCTGCCTCGCTCCGTCGCGGTCGTTGACCGCCAGGTTCAACCGAAATCCGTCCCACGGCTTCCCGGCCATCCGGTCCATCCATGCTGCGGGAACCGCCACTTCCGCGCCGTACCCCCGAGCCGTTTTTCGGCAAGCGTAGCGCACGCCCTCGGGCAGGCTCTTGGCGCCGCGCCATAGCCACACGGCGCCAGGGGTATCGGCGGGACTGAAGGCGATGAAAAAGAAGGCCGCGTTCTCACCGGCGCCCCGGTTCGTGGACCGAAGCGGCGCCGGGCGCGCATCGATCCGGAGTTCGATGCCATCCTGCGCCCACGGATCGCGATTGCTCACGGATTCGATCCGATCATCCGCCACCTCCACCCCCGCATACAGCCAAGCGGCGTCATGGGCCGTCGCGAAGGAAAATCGGCAGGCCGCGCGGTCCGTCCCGCGCACCATGGCCGGTTTCTCCACGGAGATCATCGGGCCGGGCCAATCGGAGAGATCCCCATCGACGGAAATCGGTTTCGCGGTCTGCGGACACCTCAAGGGTGGGAAGAGACTCACACGCGCTCCCTCACCGGTGAGCCCCGCATGGGCTGCGGTGTAGGTGAAGAAATCTTCCAGTTGGGCGCTGCTTGCCGGATGATAGGAAAGATCCGGGGGGATGCCGCCCAACTTCCCATGCTTCGGCGGGCAAAGGATCTTCCAGGACAGCGTCGCGCCGGGTTCGTCCGGATTCTCGGCGGATAGGTGGATCGCTTGGTCCCCCTCTCCGCTTAAACCGAGTTTCAAGGAACGGGGGCGGGGCGCGTCGGGAACGGACGCTACCTGGAACTCGAATGCGGCCTCGGGACCGTCGTTGAGTGCGTCCCGCGGGATGAGGGTGAACCGCTCCGCCCCGTGGTAATCCGGCTCCGGCACATACACCCAACGACCGTGGGGTTCCTGGCGCAAGCTCCCGTGGCGCGGCCCTTGCCCGGGGAGCGCCTTTTCCCCATTCCGGGCGAGTGCCCCGGGTGGCCAAGCAAAGGCCAGCGGCGTATCCTCCACGGCCGAGAGTTTGGGCGCGGGCCACCGGGGCACGGCGTAGGCGCGCGCACCCGGGGAGGCCCGGTAGAAGATCGCCTGGCTGGCATTCCAATAAGTGCCGCTGGCGTTCTTCTCGAGTTTCATCGACTTCACGGCATACACACCGTGAGTCAGCGCACCGCTCACCGCGCAACCTTCTGGCCCATTCAAGACGTTCGGAACCAGAGCGAAGGGCCCTTCCGGTGACTCCGCCCAAGAGACGCGGTAAGCACAAATGCCTGGATCCTCGGCCGCCTCCCAATGGAAGGCCAGAGACCCATCGGGGCGGCTTTCGGCGCGGAAGGCGCGCGGCGGCGCCACGACATGCATGCGCAGCGTGGGATCGCCCATGAGGGCGACGTGGATCGAATTGGCCTGCGCTTCGGGTTCCTCCGGCTCCTGGCCCGGTTTCCGCACATCGCCCCAAGGCAGATAGTTCACGAGGGCATCGTTGTTCTGGGTGCGTAGGGCGGCTTCCCCCAGGGTGCGCCCCAGCGCCATGGGATGGAGGATCCAATGGGGCCTTCCGTCCCAAGCGCACGCCAGCGGCCAACCCGCATTGGCCAAGGCGGCGCGCATGAAATTATTCGCCCGGTTCCAGTCGCCGAAATAACTCCCGAAGAGCAGGGTGAAGACGGCCCCGAGGGGCGGCCCCGCGAAATCCGCCGTCGTGCCGATGCCCGAGGCGCGGTCGTGGGACCCTCCGCCGCACCCATAGGCCCACAGGTAATCTTTCGCGCGCAGCGACGGGAAAAAGTCGTAGGCCTCGGTCTTCTCGGCCCCGAAGAAGGCGGCGAAATTCCTCCAGGCGCCGGCGGCGAAGGCCTCGCCGCGGAAGCCCCCGAAGTGGTCGTCGATGAGGCCGCGCGCCTCGACGCGCGCCAGGCCGTGGCGGAAAGCGTGGTTCTTGGCCAGATAGCGGCGCAGGAGTTCGATCTCCCCGACGCGGAACGCCGGCAGGTCGCAGAGATCCACCCGGCCCACCGCCAGGGAGAGCTGATTCGGAGTGATGGCGTTTTGATCGAATTTTCCGTCGCCCGCGAGGTTCACCTGGAGGGGATTCGGCCCCCCCGCAAGATTGCTCGCGTCGGTCCAGACCCCCCGGAGGTCTCCATAATAGAGATCGGCCGGCCAAGCGCCTCGGTGGTCCGGATGCCCGTCGGGCGCGACAGACCCCGAATAGGGCACGGGCACATGGCCGAAGAGACAGACCTGCCGCATCAGACCGGGATGTTCCCGGACGAGCTCCTCGATGCGCCGCTTCGTCTGGACGGGGGATTCACCGCGGCCGACCTCGCGGCGCCACACCCTCCACCCGTCGCCCCGAAGGTCCGCCGCGAAGCGCTCCAGTTCGGGCCCCAAGGCTTCGCCGGCGCCCTTCTCCACCAGGAGAATCAGGCCGCCCCGGTCCTCCACGGCCGGCAACCGGATGGCGGCGCAGAGGTAACCCCGACCGAGGTAGCCGTCCCCGTCGCGGTCGATGCGGTACTCATAGGCGAGCCCGCTCGCCACGCGGTCGTCGACGAATCCCGTCGCGCCTCCCTCGAGCGTCCCGAGCGGGGTCCCCGACCAATTCGTCCCGCCCAGGAGCCGCCGGTATACGGTATAGGCGCGCGCCGTCTTTTCCGCCGGCCAGGCAAGGACGATGCGCGCGGGGTCCTCCACCACCGAGGCGCTTGCCCGAACCGCGTACTTCACGCTGCCCACGGCGCCGCGCGCGATGGGCGGGGGCGCGGGATTCTCACCTTGCGACGCCGCGAGGAGCGCCATGGCGGCCAAAATCCGGGTATTAGGGAGCCTCCGAAAATTCATAGGAGGCTAAAAAAAGGGGCCACCGACTCGGGCAGGAAAAGGAGCAAATCCATGGTCCAAGCGTATCCCCGCCCTTGAAAATACTCAACTCCATCGCAATAGTGCCCGAAATCAAGCGAAAAGTACCCTTCGCCCACCCCCAAATCCGGCGAATGCCCAATCGGCCTAAAAGTGTGCCGGATTTGCTAATCCCTGCCCCAATCCCTATAATGAATGTTCCCAATGTAAACAGTCATCATCTAGTATGTATTGTTTCCATACAAAGTGATGGCTGGTTGGAGTTAGAGATGGCGAAAAAAATCACCGCGTGCGCGCTCCTGCTCATCCTCGGCGCGCCGCTATACTCCGTGAACGCGACCTGGCTCTCCAACGGGTTCCTCACGCGCATCCCCATCACGGTGCGCGGCGCCCTCGTGGTCGGCACCCTCACCAATTATCCCGCGCTCATCGCCCTCAGCGGGGATACGAACCTCTCCAATGCGGCCCATCCCCAGGGGTTCGACCTCGTCTTCACCGGCGGCGACGGCACCACGGTCCTCCCCCATGAGATCGAGGCCTACACCAACGGAACGCTCAGCGCCTGGGTCAAGATCCCGCTGCTGCAGGCGGGGGTGGACACCACCCTCTACCTCTACGCCAGCAACACGGCCATCGCCGCGAGCCTCGAGAACCGCGCCGGCGTCTGGGACACCCATTTCGTCGGTGTCTGGCACATGAAGAACCAGGGCCTCTACAATTACGATTCCACCGCCAATAGCAACCACGGCACCAATATCGGCACCCTCTCGACGAACACCAACGGCATCACGGCGACGGCGGTGCAGTTCGACGGGGCGACGAGCTATATCGAATTGGGCAACCCCGGCACCATCCGAAGCAATACCAACGACTCGACGGTGGAGATGTGGGTCATCCCGGCGCGCACCAATAACCGGGTCTCGCCGCTGGGCAAATCCTACGGCGGCGAGTTCTCCATGGCCTACGAGAACAATGGCACGGTGACCTTCTATTATGGCCAGGCGGGCCTCGACAATAATCCCTACACCTCGATGAGCATCCCGGTGCTCGAAACCAACGCCTGGGTCTACGCGGCGTTCGTGCGGCAATTCAGCGCGTCCAAGCAATTCGCCTACCGCCATTCGCTCCTAAGCCGCAGCACGGCCTCCTCCACCCCCGGCCTCAGTTCGGCGTCGTCCTCGGCGCTCCCCATGCGCATCGGGCGGGGCTACGCCGGCTATTGGCACGGGTCCATCGACGAAGTGCGCATCTCGTCCATCGCGCGGCCGTCCAATTACGTCGCCACCACCTACACCAACCTGATGTTCTGGTCCAATTTCACCTCCGCCGGATCCCCCTGGTCCTTCCGGACGGTCGTCGCCGCCATCACCAACCTCACCAACCAATCGGCCCTGGTCCAGGGCGGCGTCCTGCGGGGCAGCCATTACTCCGCCGGGGGGATCCGGGAAACGCGGCTCGTCGCCAGCAATACGGCCACCGCGGCCGTCGACACCTACGCCGTCTCCCCCGTCGGCGCCGAGGATTGGCAAGTCGCCCCCGCCCTGCCCATCGGCCGCTATGTCGTGTGGGTCGCCACCACGAATAGCAACTTGGACGGAACCAATTCCGCGGCCTTCTCGATCTCGGTCAACACCGCCTCCCGGGTCACGGTGCGCACCGTGGATTCCACCGGCGCGCCTTGGGCCGGGGGGCGCGTTCTCGGCCCCTCCCCCACCGTTTCCGCCGCCCAAGGGGCCCGCACCAACGATTCCGCCGGAGAAGCCGTCTTCACCGACCTGTACTCCGGGACCCTCTACGCGTTCTCCAATTTCACCCCGTCGTTCTGGGGCGCGGCGTTGGCGTACACCAATTTCACCATCCCCATCACCTCCACCAACGCCTCCCTGGTGATCGTCTGGACCCTGGACCGGCCGAGCAACTCCCTGACACTCTCCGGCTATGTGGAACCGACGGTGTTCATCCCTTCGCGGTCCGCGCAACTCTCCCTATCGATCCCCCAGGCCACCAACGCCACCCGGCACGTGGTGCTCACCGCGACGGCCCTCTCCGGCGGGCGGAAACTGCGCCTCTACGACGGGATGGTATCGCCCGCCTCTCCCTTCGTACAGATCACCTCGGAAACCCTGCGCCAGGGGATGTCCACCGGCACCTGGATCCTGGAGTTCCAATTCCCCAGCCTGGGGGTCGACCACGGCGCGACGCCCACCATGCGCCGTATGCTCTTCTTCGCCCAATGAAGGGCGGGGGGATCAGCGGCCCGCGACGGCGGCGGTCGTCATCCCCTTCGCCTGGTAATAGGCGCGCAGGAACGGGTTCGCGATCCAGTCGATGGGGATCTTCTCCCCCCGCGCCTTGAGCGCGTCGATCTTCTTCTGCACGGCCAGCGCCGCGAGGTAGGCCCGCTTGCGCTCGGGGGTCCGGCCGGTGTACTTCTCGATCTCCTCCACGGTGCCGTCGTAGACGTCGTGGGCGGCGCCCTCGGCCGTACCCACGCCGCTCATATAGGCCTGCATGGCCTTCATGCGCAGGTTCCCGCCCACGTGGAAGGGGCTGATCTCCTGGGCGATGGCCGCGTCGCGGGTGAGCTTCACGAAGGCCCGATGGAGGTCCCACTCATTGGTGTGGCCCGCCGGGGAAAGCATCTCGGGGCGGTCGAGCACGTCGAGGTTCGGCGGCATGCCGTCGGCGTCCCGCACCAGGTGCATGCTGTATTCCTCGCTGCGCAGGAAGGCGAAAAAGCGGCCGGCCTTCGCCTGGTTGCGCCCGCCCGCGTACATCGCCAAGGACCGGGCGCTGATGAACACATTGGGGAAGCCGCCGTGGGGGGATTCGACGGCGGTGAGCGGGATGGCCGGCTGCATCTTGCGCAGTTGGATGAGCGCGTGCCGGCCGCTATAGACCATGGCGTAATAGCCCCGGTGCATGAGTTGGAACTCGGACTCCCCGTAGCCCTGCTCCACGGAAAGGGATGCCTTCTCGGCGTCGCTGGGCACCAGGTGGTCGACGTAGGTCCACTTGTGGATCATCCGGTTGAGGGACGCGATGGCGTTCGTGTCGGCCCAGGGGAGCGTGAGCGTCTCGTTGTACTTGGGGATACCTATCGATCGGGCGAGGGTCACGCCGTCGATCTTGGAGGCGAAAAAGACCTCGCGCCGTTTCCGGCCCGCGTTGGCCTTGGTCGTGAACTCCTTCCCCAGGCGCTCGAAGGTCTCGAAGGTCCAGCGGGCCGGCGGCGGAGCCATCCCCACCGAGGAGAACGCCGCGTTGTTCACGATGAAGAGTTGGACCCAGACATTGCACGGGGTCGCCCAGACCCTTCCGTCGACGGTGAGCTCGTCGGCGAGGGCGGGGAAGGTGCCGATGGCGGGAAGCCCCGCCGCCGCGAAAACGGGCCCCAAATCCTGGAGGATGCCCATGGGCTGGAAGCGGTGGATGGCCGCCCCGCCCAGATCCATCATGTCGCCGGCGATCCCGGAAACGCCCTGGACCACCACCTTATTCCCGCCCGAGTTGACCGCGTCGACGCGGACCTCCACATCGGCCTCGTGGCGGTTCTTGAGCCATTCCCGGAAGAGGGAGATCTGCTCCTGGCGCGCCGGGTTCGGGTCGGTGACCCAATAGACGACCGCGGGGCCCGCGGCGGCCGTCCCATGCCCGCGGGTGACGAGCATCTGGCTGAAGACCACGAGGCCGGCCAGGATCAATAAGAAGAGGTTTCGCATGGTGTGCTCCCGAGGTGCATCCCGCGGCGCCCCGGGCCGCCGCGGCCGCGCCTCAATCCTTCCAGTTTTTCTTGAGGGTGTAGATGGCGCCGCCCGGCATGGTGTAGCCGTGCGTACGCCCCTGCTGGAAATCCAGTTTCACGGGGCCCTTCATATTATTGAAGAGAACCATCTCGCCGGAGGGCGGGCAGGTGTAATCGCCGAGGCCCGCGTAGATCGTGGTGGGGCAGGCGATGCGTTTGGCGTGGTTGGCCGCGTCGTAATAGCCGAGGCCTTCCACCCAACCGGGCCGCCAGCCGGGCATGCGGCCCAGGGTCACCCCGCCGAGGTCGCAGCACCAGGGGATGTTCGCCTCGCAGCGGCTGACCTGGCGGTCGAGGGCCGCGGCGATGAGGCATTGGAAGCCGCCCTGGCTGCCGCCCGAGACGATGAGGTTCGAGCCGTCCCACTCGGGCTGGGCCTTGATGAACTCAAGGGAGCGGAGCACCCGCAGGATCATGCCGTTGAAGTACGCGGTGTCGGGGTTCTTGTTCTCCTCCTCGAAGAAGGCGTAATTGCTCAGCGTGGTCTGCTTGAGGGCCGCGTAATAATCGGCCGGCTGCCCGTTGAGGATCCCGTGGGCGTTGATGTTGAGGCTGAGAGTGCCCTTCGACCAGGGCTTATAGGCGCCGGAGACGCCGTAGCCGTTATAGGAGACCCGCGCGGGCAAGGAACGGGGGGCGGCCGCTTTCGGTTTGCAAAAATAGCCCGAGACCGGCATCTTTCCGGGGCAATCGACCTTGATGTCGAAGCCGACGAGTTCGGGATCGGGGGATTCGATGGGGGCCAAGTCGGCGCGCACCGGCACTCCCTTGAGGCGCGCCGCCTGCTTCTTCCAATAGGCGTCGAAATCCTTCGGTTCGGCGACGCCAGTGATCTTCTCGACGTCGGCGCCGGCCCCGCCGTCGAAATAGGGGGCGTTCTGCCCGCCGACTTTCAGGTTGATGCCGCTGGCATCCTGGGCGTAGACGAGGGCGCGCACGAAGCCCGGCTTGCCGACCGATGCCTTGAGCACGAGGGGCGCGTTGCTGGAAGAAAGCGCCTTGCCTTCGTTGGTCACCCCGTCATCCCCGACGCACTTCCAGGCCAGGTTCTTCCCCGCCACCGGGAGGCCGTCTTCGAGGAGTTGGATGGTGAAGGTCATCGTCTCGCCCGTCTTGTAGGCGAGGGGGTTCTTGTCGGTGACGCCCATGAAGGTGATCTTCCCGGGGGCCTTGCGCAGGGGCGGCTCCCGCAGGTCGCCGACGCGCTTGGCCTCTTCCAGGCTCGTCTCGGGGGGGAACAGGAGGAGCTGCACGCTGCTGACTTCGATCTCCTGCTTCTGGGCGCCCATCATGAAGACGACCTTCAGGTCGCCGGAGGCGTAGCCCGTCGCCGCCTTGGCGGTGGCGGCGAAGCGTTTCCATTCCCGCGGCAACTCCGCCTGCCCGGAGGCGATCGAACTCCAATCGGGCGAGTTCTTCTGCACGCTGTATTGGATATTCCCGGGGGCTCCGTCCCCGGAAACCGAGCGCGCGTAGAAGGAAAAATACACCACCTCGCCCGGCTTCACGGCGGTCCGCAGCACCGTCATGAGGGAGACATCCCACGGATTGGTTTTTTTCTCGGAGGCGAGGGCGCGCATGCCGTCCCGCGGGCCGCCCCGATCGAGGCGCAGGAGTTTCACGCTGGCGCCGCCGGTGATGAAGAACTCGCTCCCCACCGTCTCGAGGAGGTCCCGGGGGGCCGCTTGGGCCCAGAGGGGAGCGCTAATAGAACAGAGGAGCAGGGCGCCCGCAGCGGCAGCGCGAAGGGATCGTCGGGGCATCGGGGGCCTCCTGGCTCGTTCCTTCCGGGTTCTTCTATCTTAAGGAAGGTTTCGGATTCTCCTACGGATGGGGGAACTTGGCAATGGAAAAAATCCCGTTCGGCATGAAGAAAAACTCCCTGCAGAACTCGGCCGAATCGGCGCTTACGGGGCCCAAGCCTCCGGGCCGGCGGATCCACCTGCACTGCCTTGCCGCATGGCCTTCGCGTCGGCGCCCGAGCCTCCGGGCTGGCGGATCATCGTGCACCGCCTTGCAGGAGGCCCTGCGCATCGGCGCCCTTTCCGGCGTTACTCAAGTAGATCCGAGCCAATTGGAGTGTCTGGGCTTGGGCCCCCAGGAGGAAGGAGAGTTTGGCGTCGCCCACTTCGTAGTGGATCTTCGCGGGAAAGGCGAACACGAAGGGTTTCCATTCGGCGCCCACCTCCGCCACCGCGCTCTGGGAAGACGTCCAGGGGGCGGTGTTCTTCTGGAAATCGAAGCCGAGTTTCCCGGGAAGTTCGCCCTCGCTTCGGGCGTAGAAGCTGAGGAAAAGGAGCTCCCCCTCCCGCACGGGCCGGTCGAGGACCAGGCGCAATCCCGCGGCCCAGGCTTGGCCCTGCTTTTCCGCGACAACCGCGCGCCACACCCGGTCGAAGGCGGGATGGGAGGCGGGCTCCTTTGCGGCCTTGAGCGCTCCGTAAGGCACCACCGCGGAATCCTGGAGCCCCCAACCGCCGGTGCTTCCCGGGTTTTGGTTGGGTTTGCCGCTCCCGTTGGCGAACCGCAGGCTCACCTCGCTGATCGAAAAGATCCCGTCTTGGTCGCCCGTGAGGATGAAGCGGAGTTTGGGGTATTTCTTGAAGTCTTTCGGCAGCGTGAAGCGGAGTTCCTTCTTCTCCCAGGCCCCGGTCGGGGAGAGCGGAAACGCTTCGGTGACGGCTTCCCACAAGTCGGCGACGTGCACCTGGGCCTTCGTCACGCCGCGGCCGCGCATCTGGAAGGAAAGCGCGTATTCGCCCGGGGGCCATTTTTCCTGATAGGCGCTGCTGTAATGGAGGCACGAGTCGGGGCCAAAAGTACCGCCGACATTCACGGCCCATTGCCCCCGCGGGCCATCCTGGGTGTAGGTGATTTCGGTGTTCGGGCCGCGGCGCTCGAGGGACCAGGACCTGATGGGATCGATGAGTTCCACCTGGGGGTCGGCGGTGAAGACGGGCGCCGGCGTGAAGACGGGAACCGGGGGCGCTTTCACGGAAAGGAGGGACGCCGGCACGTCATAATGGAGCGTCTCATCGCGGATGAGTTCGTCGAAGGGCCCGCTCATCTTCTTGGAGGCCGGCGAGGCGCCGATGCCCACGAAACCGAGGGGGTGCCATCCCCCCTTCCAATAATTCTTCATGGCGAAGCGCACCGACGGCTGGCGACCGCCCTCGGCGTCGAGGATGGCCAGGGCGATGACGTAATTCCCCTTCTTGAGCCCCGCGGGCAAGGGGACGGCCTCGTCCACTTCGTAGGTCCTGGGCGGGCTTTCCCACTTTTCCATCGACTCGTCCCAATTTTCACCGGGCAGCCAAGCCCGAAGATCGGCCTTGAGGTCGGCCTGCCAACGCACCTCGCGGGTGGCGGGATCCAGGAGCGCCACCGCCACCGGCCACTTGGGGTAGAAGGGCGCGCTGCCATCGTTGCGCACCGCGAAACGCACGCCGAGTTCCCCCGACGGATTCGGGGTCCAGGAGAAGCGCGGCATGACGAACCGGTAACCCAGAACTTCATTGAGCGCGGCGGCGCCGGCGAGCACCTCCGGATCCTGGTCGTTGAAACCGGAGATCCATCCCATATAACTCACGTGGTAGCGGCGGAACTTCCCGGCCATATAGCGGCGGTAGCGTTCGACCGTCATGGTTTCATCGGGGGATTTCCCGAAAGTCTCCTCGGCGCGTTCCCGGGCGTTCTTCGATTGCCAGTTGTATTCGACCTCGCCCTCGATCGGGGCGCGCAGCCATTGCTTGGGGAAGGTCTTCGTCAGGGCCCAGGTGGGCACCTGGGGGCCGGGGTCCTGGTCAAACCGCTCGGGCTCCCGGGAATAGGCGGCGAAGGTATCGTAATAGATCCCGAAGCCGGCGCCCATGAAGGGCTCCTCGCCGGTGCGCACCAGAACCCGCTTATCGGGGAAGGCCGCCAGGAACTCCCGCGTCAGGAGCTCCTTCAGGGCGGCGTCGGGCGAGGGGCTATGCATCTCGCCCCAGTAGCCGATGAGCCCCATCTGCACATAGGCGATGCGCGGATCCCGGTTCCAGGCGGCGCCCATGCGCTGGATCAGGCGGCGGAGGCGGGCGAGGAAGGCGTCGCTTCGGTAATCGAAGCGGCGCAGGTCGCCGGGCCAGTACTGCCGGGGGCTGCCCTTATCATCCCGGGAACCGTCCCAATCCAGGTAGACCCGCGGCACCAATTTGACGTTCGAGGCGGGGGCGGAGGCCGCGATGTCGTTCAAATAGGAGGTCAGACGCTGCGGGGAATCGGCCTCGCATTTCTCGAGGTCGTTCCAGCGGACATACACGCGCCAAAGGGGGCTGAACATCTTGTAACCCCGGTCCGGGCGGAACCCCTTCAGGGGATTATGGATGGGACCCGACGGGGCGGGCTCCACGGTGGCCCATTCGGGCGCGGCGGACAATCCCGCCCAGAGGGCGAGGATCGGCAGGCTTGGGAACTTCATGCCCCATAGTATCCCCGGGATGCGCCCGGCGCAATGGACCCTCGTCTTGGGGGATGGAAAAAAGTCCATCGTGCTTGCGGCGGATCGGGCGAGCGTCCGCGGCGGGACAGGAGGATCGGCCACAACGACCGGGGGCATCAAGAACCTGCGGGGGACCCCGGGACGATCGGCGGTGCGCCGGTGGATGAGCGCCCGGGGCACGGCGCGGACTTCCGCAAGGATCCACGATCGAAGGCCCTGGTTAGAACCGGTCACTTCCCCCGAAGCGAGGCGCGCCCCCTCGATCGGCGCCCATGCGGGGCATGTCAAAATGCCTGGATTCCGGCGATGCGCGATCCTGAGCAGCCTCTCGTCCAACGCGGCGTTTTTCGCCCACGCCGAGCCGCCATGCACTTCCACGAAGCGTGCGAGCTCGTCCTCTATCTCAATGGCCGCGGCACCATCAACGCGGGCGACAAGCCGTTCCCCTTCAAATCGGGCACGGTTTGCTACCTTCCTCCGGGCGTCCTCCACAATGAAACCTCCCGGACGGGCTACGTGAGTACCTGGACCCAATTCAGCCCCGCGAGGGGCATGCCGCGGCGCGTGCGGGTCTTCCAGGACGGGGCCCACGCGCCCATGCGCAAAATTTTCGAAGTGCTGCTCCATGAATACCAGAAGGACCCCGGGGCCCCGAACGCGGCCGGGGAAGCGCTCGTCGACGCGCTCTTGGCGCTCCTCGCGCAGCGAGACTCCCGGGAGCCCGCCGACACCCACGTATACCACCTCCGTGACCGCATCGTCACCCATTTGGCGGATGCCGACTTCGAATTGGAGGAAGCCATCCAACGCCTTCCCTGCTCCCGTGCCCTGGCGTTCCGCCGCTTCAAGGACGCCTTCGGCCTCAGCCCCGCGCGCTTCCTCGTCCAAAGGCGGCTGCATCAGGCGAGGCAATTCCTCGCCATCCCCGACCTGACAATCCGCCAGGTCGCCCAGCAGGTGGGGTACCGCGACCCCTACCACTTTTCGAAAGCGTTCCGTAAGGAGTTCGGTTCGCCTCCCAGCGCCTGGCGCGAAGCGATTCTCCCGAAAACCAAGGGAATGCGATGACTTGGGAAGTCCCGTCCTGGGTTGCCGTACGCGGATTTCACCCGCCTGCTCATTCTGTGCGATCCTCGCCCGGGCGCGCGAAACGCCGCGATTTGGGCGCCTTGCGAGAATTTAGGGAGCCGAACGCGGCGGTTCTCCGGCCTCGCGCCTCCAGGTGAGGAAGTGTCCGAGGGGGATCCCGCCCGAATGTGCAATTTTTTTTCCCCGGCGATGCCGCCGCGCCCGTTTTCGCACCAGATCCCGAGCCCCGTCATAATGGGCGAAGGGGCACAGACCCCAGTTCGACGGAGGAAAACCCATGATGACCTTGAACCGGCCGATGACGGCCCTCGCAGCGCTTTTGACGCTATTCGGCCTCACCCTGGCGGGTTGCGCCTTCGACCCGAATACCCTGCCGAACGACGCCGACCTCGCCCTCGCCCTGGATGCGAGCGCCGTCAACCAGGAAGCCGACATCGTCAACGATTCCGCCACCACCGTCCTCGGCGCCCCGGGCCCCGCCTATACCGGCTGGGCGCGCACCGAATGGAGCGTGGCGACCAATCGGCGCGAGGTCCTCGACTCCGACCGCGCCGCGGGGACGGCCACCGTGCGCCACACGCGGTCCATCGCGGGGACGCTCAAGGTCGCCAGCAATTGGGCGGCCTTCGTGGGCGGAACGAACCTCGGGACCAAGGCGTTCACCATGGAGAAAACGCGCCTGCTCACCGCCGAGAAGACCGGGCGCACCTGGAAGGTCACCGGAGCCAGTTATGCGGTGGCGACGAGCCCCGATCCCGGCCTGAACCTCGTCGAGGTGAAGATCTACGACGCGTCGAGCGGGGGGAACCTCGTGCAGACCATCGACGCGTCCGCCATGACGAACGTGATGAAGCTCGGGGAACTGAGGACCCTCCCGAACGCGGCCACCGTGCGCGTGGAGGCGAAGGTCAGCCGCGCCCTCGCCACTACGGTGCCCCTCGTCTACCTGCACCACGCCGGGCGCCGGGCCATCCTCTACGACGACGGCGCGAGCGGCGATAGCGTCGCCGGCGATCTCGTCTACACGGGCGTCTTCCTCGTGGGCCGGGCCGAGTACAAGCAGGTCCATGTCGACGTCATCGACCAGGTTTCGATCAACGATCCGAGCGCGGCCAATTACCGGTCGGTGGTGTGGAACCTGGTTTTCAAGGGCCGCTAAACCGCGGGCGCGCGGGGCGGGGAGGCGCCGCCATCCTTCCCCGCGGCGCCCCCAGGGGTTACAATACGCCATGGCCTTCGCGCGTCGCTTCGCCCTCGCCCTCATCCTGGCCGGAGCCCCCCTCGCCGCCCTCCCCTTCGACGGCCTCCTCTCCACCAATCGGGCGGCTCCCGGGGATGCGCTGACGGTCGCGTTCCCCCTCCTCACCCGTTCCTATCAGATCCAGTTCTTCACCCTCGCTTCCCGCCATCTCGCCACCCAGTCCACCGGCGCGGAGGAGCGCCGCGACCGTCTTTATGTCACGGTGCGCCTCCCCACCGATGTCTTGCCCGGCCCGATCTGGGTGCGCCTGAAGACCGACCGATACGACCGCCGTGCGAAACTCCTCGTCGATGCGCCCTGATCGCCTGCGGCGCCTCCTCTTCGCCTGGGCGTTCGCCGCGCTCCCCCTCGCCGGCGCGAGTTACGGCGGCCTCTTCGACGCCGCCGATGCCCCGGGGGCCGACCCCCTTCACCTGCGGTTCACCCACGCCAGCGAAACCGGGGGGGTCCACGCCGAGCGGCTGGGGGTGTTGGGCGCTTCGGGGCGGCCTTGGCTCCCGAGTTATGCGTTTGAATACGAATTTACTCACCTCCGCTTCGATGCCGAAGACGAGTCGCCTTTCCTCTGGCGGTCCCACCGCCTCACCGCCCGCCTCCAACCGTTCCAATGGGGGCCCTGGGGGCTCGAGGCCGCCGGGTCGGGGTGGTTCCAGAGCGGCGATCTATTCCGTCCGGCGGCCCAGTGGAACGCGGGGGCGCGCACGAGACTCCAGTTCCCGAATTGGGGGTTCGCCCTCGCCCTCGAGACCGACCCCCTCCTCGCCTTCGGCACCCGCGCCCTCCCGAGCCTGGAGGCTTGGGGGCATTGGAAGGATCGCCTCGGTTTTTCGGGGCGCCTCGCCTATCAGCCGACCCCTACCCCCGACGGGTTCTGGACCTCGCTGGCTTGGAAACTCGGGGCCAACCTGACCCTCGCCCGGGAGTACACCCCCTTCCTCGAACTCTCCGGGTTGGGCAATGCCCTCGAGATCGCCCTGGGGCTCGATTATCGCGCCCGCCACCTCGCGCCCCTCGCCCCGATCGTCGGCCTGCGCGTCGCCGTGGATCTCCTGTCGGCCTTGCGCGTCGAGGTCTCGGTCGGATTCGCCACCGGGGCCAAGGCGGCGCCCGCGACGAATGGGGCGGCCGCCCCCGCCCCCCCCACCGCCCCGCGGGGG
>JAFLEE010000150.1 GCA_017302015.1 Spirochaetota bacterium
GGTGAGGCTCATAGCCCCATTTTTTTCCATTTCCACGATTGGCTCCTAAAAGAGCCGACCGTTTCGTCCGGATTTTTAGTTGAGGCAATGGGGGGCTTTCGTCCGGAATTCTGGTGATGCAATGCGAACCCTTGACATCTTAAGCTTCTTTTAGTATACTTAGTATATAAAATAACTGGCCTAAAGGAGTTCTCCATGCCCGCCAATAATATCCTCGAGACCATCGGCAAAACCCCCCATGTGCGGCTGGGGCGCCTTTTCGGTTCCACGGCCAAGGTGTGGGTGAAACTCGAGCGCACCAATCCTGGCAATAGCATCAAGGACCGCATCGCCCTGGCGATGGTCGAAGACGCCGAAGCGAAGGGCATCCTCCAGAAAGATTCGGTCATCATCGAGCCGACCTCCGGCAATACCGGCATCGGTCTGGCCCTGGTGGCGGCGGTGAAGGGCTACAAGCTCATCCTCGTCATGCCCGAGAGCATGTCCATCGAGCGGCGCAAACTCATGTCGATCTACGGGGCCCAATTCGAACTCACCCCGCGGGAGAAGGGCATGAAGGGCGCCATCGAGAAGGCCAACGAACTCGTGAAGGCCACCCCGCACGCGTGGATGCCCAGCCAATTCGACAATCCGGCCAATATCGAGATCCACCGCAAGACCACGGCGGCCGAGATCCTCGCCGATTTCCCCGACGGACTCGATGTGCTCATCACCGGCGTCGGCACCGGCGGCCACTTCACCGGGGTGGCGGAGGCCCTCAAGAAAAAATGGCCCGGACTCAAGGCCTTCGCCGTCGAGCCCGCGCTCTCCCCCGTCATCTCGGGCGGGCAGCCCGGTCCGCACCCCATCCAGGGCATCGGCGCCGGCTTCATCCCCAAGAACCTGAACACCGCCCTCGTCGACGGGGTCATCCAGGTGAGCAAAGACGAGGCCTTCGACTATGCGCGTCGCGCCGCGAAGGAGGAAGGCATCCTCGTCGGCATCTCCAGCGGCGCCTCCTTGGCCGCGGTGGCCAAGAAGCTCCCCGAACTGCCGGCGGGTAGCCGCATCCTCACCTTCAATTACGATACGGGCGAGCGCTACCTCTCGATCGAGGGCCTCTTCTAGGGGCCGCGGCGGGCGCCGTCAGATTTTCTTCCGGAACTCTTCTTTCTTGCCGAGCACGAGGGCCTGTAGCCCCGCTTCGGCCTCGTCGGCCTTCCCGAGGTACTGGTTGAGTTTGTCCTTGAAGGAGTGGGTGACGTAGGTCGCCCGGTAGCCGGCCGACATCTCGTCATACCACCTCTTGACCGCCTTCGCATCGGGCTTCTTGTAGCGGCCGGTGAAGGCGAGTTCGGACAGGGGATATTTGGGCGGCATCGTCTTCGGGGTGGAGGCGCTATAGCCGAGGACGAGGGTGGTGATGGGCAGGACGCCGTGGGGCAGGCCGAGTTTTTCCTTCAGGTATCGGGCGTCGTAGAAGCCCGTCTTCCCGGTCTCGGAGAGCATGACCGACGAGACCCCGAGGGCTTCGGCGGCGATGTTCATGGCGTAAGCGGCGATGCCCACGTTCACCGTGGCGAGGGTGAGTTCGCAGAGGGGCTTATAGGGGAAGTTCGGGATGGCGGCCCGGGAGCGGGCCATATCGGCGAAGAGGATCACCGCGCGGTCCCCGAGGAAGGGCATGGGGCTTCCGAAGGTTTTCTTCCATTGGGATTGGTCGTAGACCCCGAAGGTCCACGTCTGGAGGTTCACGGTGCAGGGGGCCACCCGGGCCGCCTCGAGGATCGCCGCGAAGACATCGTCGGGGATGCGTCGCTTCTGGAATTTCCGCACCGAACGGCGTGCCATGAGGAGGGAAAGGGTCGGATTGCCCGCGAGGGATTTCGGGACTTGAGGCTTGCCCTTGAGGATGCGACCCAGGGCGGACAGGAACGAAAGGGGGTTGGCGCTCATCGGGGACCTCTCTAGATCGGCGCCGCTATTCTATCGTGCGGAAAAACGCCTGCTCTACTCTCGCGCGGTTCCCGCCAGCCGGTCACCCGGTTCATTTAATATGGGGAGACTCGCGGCCTAGTCGCCCCGGGGCCCCGGGGATAAACTCAAGGCAAGCCCAACCCGTGAGGTAACCATGCTGAAATCCGTCGCGCTCTGCACCCTTTTCCTCGCCGCCGCGGCCTCGGCCGAACCCGAACTGGCCTTCGCCGGGAAGGCGATCTTCGAGCCCGACTTCAAGAGCGTCGGGACCAATTGGATGACGCGGGTGGGCACCTGGACGGTGAAGGACGGCGTGCTCACCGGCGTGGAGCGCCCCGAGCAGAAGCACGGCGCCGTCTGCCGCTTCCCCTTCCCCTTCTCGAACGCCCTCATCACCTTCGAATACCGCATCACCGGCGGGCGCATGGCGAGCCTGAGCGTCAACGACGCCAAGGACCACATGGCGCGACTCACGCTCACCCCCACCAGTGTCCAGGCGCGAAAGGATGACAACGACCACGCGGGGCCCGATGTGGCCGTCCCGTTCAATATCGTCTCGAACATCGACGGAAAGGCCTGGCAGACCGCGGAAATGGCCCTGGTGGGCGATTGGCTTTGGACGCGCGTCGGCGGAAAACTCTCCTTCGGCCGCGATCCCCTTTTCGCGAAAGCCAAGGCCAATTTCGGTTTCACGGTGGGCGGCGAGGGGGTGGAGTTCCGCAACCTGAAAGTCTGCGAAGCGACCCCGAACGCCGAGTGGGAGGGTCTCGCGGAAGCGCTGCGCGCCAAGTACCCGCTTCCCCCGCCGCCCGCTCCGGCGAAGAAGAAGGCGAAGAAAGAGTAGGAGGCCTCACCCCCTTCCCCTCTCCAAGACTGGAGAGGGGGGGGGAGATAAAGAGGACAAAGTACGCTTTCGCTGGGCTAGGTGAAGTTTTGTTATCGCAATTCTTGCCTTCTAAAGCTTTTGAGGCGGGTGGCAGACAAAGACGGCCGGGGAAAGGCCTCTTCTCGTCAGGAAACTTAAGAAATGAATTTCTCCACTCGGTTTTTCATTCCAACTGGGTATTAGAAAGTGGATGGAACGAGTGTTTACGATGACTGAACTTTCTCGGGCGCTGCGTCGAAAGGCGACGGACGCTGAAAAAGTGTTCTGGAGTCAAGTGCGTGGCCGAAAAACAGGCTTTAAATTCCGAAGGCAACAACCGCTCCGATTTCTTTTCAACCAACAACGACGGTTTTATATCGCCGATTTTTACTGCAGCAAACTCAAACTCGTCATGGAAATTGACGGTTCCTATCACCAGGGGCGGGAACGTTACGATCATGAACGCACAGAAGTTATTCTGCGCATGGGTTTGAGAGTCGTTCGCTTTACCAATGAAGAGGTCATACGAGACCGTGACCTCGCGAAGAAACTCATATCAGATCACTCCCTCCATGATGAACTATTAATCATGTCGACCCTCCCTCTCGCTCTCCCTCCCTCTCCCTCTCCAGCCTTGGAGAGGGGTGGCCGCCAACGGCGGCCGGGGTGAGGCCTCCTCTCTAAAATAGTCCAAGAACCTTCTGGGCATCCAATCCCACGAACGAATGCACGACCCGGGTCGCATCGGGCGGGGTTTTCTCTTTCGGCCAGAGGGCCAGTGACCGGATGCCCGCCCGCTTGGCGGCGAGGAGGCCAAGGGCCGCATCCTCCACCACGAGGCACTCCGCCGGGGGGACGTCGATGCGCTGGGCGGCGAGGAGGAAGATGGCGGGTTCGGGCTTGCTGCGGGGCACCTCGTGCCCCGAGGTGATGGACTTAAAATGGGGGGTGATGCCCAGCCGGTCGGTGATGAAGCGGACGAACTCGAGGGTGGAGGACGAGGCGATGGCCATGGGGAAGCCGCCTTGGGCGAAGGAAGTGAGGAGCGCCTGGGCGCCGGGAACCCAAGGAACCCCCTCTTCCCCGAGGATCTTGAAGATCAGATTGCGCTTTCGCTCGATAAGGCCGTCCAATTCTTCCGGGGTGATGGCGCGCCCGTGGCGGCGGTAGATCTCGGTGAAGAGCGGCCGGTCGGTGCTCCCGGAAAAATCCTTGCCGATGGTTTCTGGGGGGATGGCGATGCCCACCTCGGCTAGCACGAGGCTCTCGCAGCGCGAATGGATGGACTGGGTATCTGAAAGCACGCCGTCGAGATCCCATAGGATCCCCCGGATCGGGCAGGCGCTCATCGCCGAGGCCTTTGGACTGTCTCGGGATCGAAATTAAAAGACGCGCTGACGCGGGCCCAAGGGCGGCGTCTCATTCCGTGGGCGAGAGGGGTTAAACGGAAATGAGGCATTGGATGCCCTCCTCGGATGGGGATCGCGGTATTTTACAAAGGGAGCTGAATTTCTGGGGGGAAAGCCCGAATTCATTGGGAGAGGCCCTCGGGCACCCTCCTCCAAGCCGGGAGAGAGACCTCACCCCCCGGCCCCCTCTCCAAGCTTGGAGAGGGGGTGAGGACTTTGCTAGAGTGAATACGCGATGGGTCGTGGGTTTGGCCTGGAGAAATTCGGACTTTAAACATCCGAATTTCGTAAAAAGCGTCGATAAATGTTAGAATTGCGTGATTACCCCTACTAATTGGAACCACCATGGCCACTCCCAAAACCGGCGAACTTTCCGTCAATGAAACCATCAGCCTGCTCCTCGAACTCCAGGAGATCAACCAGAACCTCGACAATCTGGTCGAAGACATCGACAAACTGAAGGAAGAGGCCGCGGCCGAAGAGAAGAAATACCAGTCGATCAAGAGCCAATACGACAAGCACGCCCCCTACGTCGACAAGACCCAGAAGGAATACGACCAGCTGAAGATCGAGCTGGAGGATATCCGCAAGAAGATCATCGAGCTCGAGGAGAGCAAGAAGAAGATCAAGACGATTAAAGAATTCAAGACCATCAATAAGGACATCGACCTCCTCAACAAGAAGAGCGCCATCCGCGAGAACGACCTGCTGACCAAGGCCGAGGAGCTCGAGTTCAAGAAGGGCAAGATCGGGAAGATCCAGGAGAAGATCAAGGAGACCGAGGAGATCATCGCGAAGAAGAAGGAAGACCTAGACACCCTCATCCGCGAGCGCAAGGACAATATCGCCAAGTTCACCCGCGAGAAGGAGAAGCTCGTCTCCAAGCTCCCCGGCGGCGTGGTCGCCACCTTCTCGCGCATCTACCTCAACAAGTTCCGCAGCGCCGTGGTGGCCATCGAGAGCCAAGTCTGCCAGGGCTGCTATATGAAGACCCCGCTGCAGGTCGAGATCAGCGTGAAGAAGAGCGAGACGATCCAGTTCTGCCCGAGCTGCTCGCGCATCCTCTACCGCGCCGACGACATCCCCGCCCGAAAGAGCGCCTGACGATGGCCGAGGCGCGGGACGCGAGACTGCACACCCTCGAGGCCTGCTTCGGCCTCGCCCTCGAAGCCGGCTCCAACACCTCCTCCCGCGAGTTCGTCGGGCGGGCCCTCGCCCTCGCCTCCCGCCAGCTCGGCGCGGCCCGGGTGAGCTTCATCGTCCCCGCCGAGGCCCGCGGCGAGTGGACCTTCGCCGGCGCCCTGGGCATCGGCGACTCGGTGCTGCAGGGCGGCGCCGTCACCGTTCGCGACAACGTGCTCTCCGAGGTGCTGCGCTCCCGAGCCGCCGTGGCTTGCGCCAGCATGGACGCCGACCGCCGTTTCGGCGCCAACAAAAAACTGCGCTACAAGACGAAATCCTTCCTCGTGGCGCCGGCCCTCGTGCGCGGCCAGGTGCGCTGCTTCTTCTGCGCCACCGAGCGCGACGAGGGGGCCTTCGCCGAGGGCGACCTCGGCTTTGCCGGCGACCTTGTGAGGATCTTCGCCCCCATCTACGAACTCCTGGTGCGCGGGGAGCGCGCGAAAGAGCGCCTCCTCGACGAGGCGGAACTACGGCGCATCCGCTCGGCGCAGGACCGCCTGCACGCCCGGCCCGCCGCCTTCGCCGGGCTCGACCACGCCGTGCTCCACCACGCGGCCGAGGGCGCGCG
>JAFLEE010000151.1 GCA_017302015.1 Spirochaetota bacterium
ACCCGAGATCATTCCGGCCATGCTCGCCGCCCTTCTCGCCGGGGAAAAGGGGCTTTCCGTCGTCGAAGAGGGCGGGGCCCGCGATGCGGTCTATTTCCACCGCAGCCGCGGGGCCCAGGCCTTCTCCCCCGAATTGCGCTCGCTGCTGGAACGGGATTTCCGCGTCGACCTCATCGTCCTCCCGGTGCTGGAGGGCGGCGCCGCGGGGGCGACGCTCACCCTGCGCGTGCTCGTCGCGGGAGAAGCCGAGCGTTCCTTCGCCCAGGCCCTTTCGGGGGAGGGTCGGGCCGCGCTCCAGGCCGCCACCGCCCCGCTGGCCAAACGCCTCGGCGAGATCCGGGTCCAATGATTTTTCGCGATCCGCCCTTCCCGCCCTCTCATGATGCGGATGGGCAAGCGCGCGAAGTTCGATCGCAAGAGGAATGGGGCTGGGTACGCGAGTTCCAGGCCGGCGATGCCCGGGCCTTCGAGAAGATCTACCGGCGCCACGCCAAGCCGCTCTCCGGCTTCGTGCGCCGGCAATCGGGCCTCGCCCCCGACGAAGCGGAGGACGCCGTGCAGGAAATCATGATGCGCGTCTACCGGAACCTCGCGGGATTCCGCTTCGAGAGCCGTCTCTCCACCTACCTCTACACCGCCGCACTGCGCTACCTGCGCGACCTGCGCGTGCGGCGCAAGTTGGACTTCTCCGAAGTGCCCGTCGAGGAACTCCCCGCGCCTTCGGCCGGCTCCGAACCCGAACGCCGGGAACTCCAGCGGTGCGTGCGGACCCTCCTTGCCGAACTCTCCCCGGGGGAGCGCAGCGTCTGGCTCCTCCACGAGACCGAGGAGCGCAGCTGGGACGAGATCGCGGCCATCACGGGCGGCAGCGTCCGTAACGCCCAATTGCTTAAGGAGAAGGCCAACCGGTTCCTGCGGGAGCGGCTCATCGGCCTGGGGTTCGGCGGTGAACTCGGGGAGGCCGGCCCATGAAACGCGAATGGATCCGCCTCGCGGCGGAACTCCGCGCATCCGACGAATCCGTCGGCAAACCGGTGGACCGCCTGTGGCAGGAGTTCTGCGCCCTTGAACCCAAGCCGCGGCCCAGAGCGGCCCCGTGGCGCCTCATGCTCGCGGGGGCGGTGTTGACGCTTTGCATCCTCGCCGTCCTCCTCCCCGTCCTTCGTCGCGCTCCGGCGATCGAGCGGCCCTGGCGGCAGGTGCCCATCGGGGCGACCCTGCGCCCGGACCGCGCCCAACCTTTCCATCTCTCCCCATCGAACCGCCTCGTGGCCGAAAGCGGAGCGCGCCTCGTTCGCGAAGACGGCCCATCCGAGGGCATGAACGCCCGCCTCCTTTCGGGCAAGATCCTCATCGAGAACCGCGACCCCGCCGCGAAGAACCGCATCCAATGCGGACCCTATCTCCTGCGCGAAATCGGCACACGCTACCGGGTCGACTGCCGCGAGGAGGGCTTCAGCGTTTCGGTGGAGGATGGCAGGGTGGAACTCAGCCGCCCGGGGGAACGGATTCTCCTCACGGCCGGCGAGCGCCTCGACCGGCTCTGGCAAGCGCCGACCCCGGCCCCTTCGAACCGGGCGCGCGCGCCCGCGGCAAGCCACACCCAGGAAGGCGTTTCCGGCCAAGCTCCGATCGCCGATTGGGAGGGGACGGACCTCGGCTACCGTCACCGCCTCATCGGCCGCCGCCACGAATGGACTTCCGGCGATTCGCGCCGCGGAGCACTAGACCTGCCGCTCGACGACCCATTGGTGTGGGCCCGGGCCGCCGGCCCCTGGGCCGTCTTCTATATGGGCGGAGACCATCTCCTGCTCTCCACGGGCACGGCGGTCCATCGCCTGCTCTCGGGGCTCCTCACCGCCCCATCCGTGTTCGCCGAGGAGGCCGGCCTCTGGTTCCTCAATTCACGGGGCGAGTTCATCCTCGTCGAGGCTTCGGGGGCCGAGGCCCACCGCGAAAAGATCCTCTCGGGAAATCTCTGGGAGGGGGTGCGCCTGGATGCTGCCCGCGTCGCCCTCCCCGGCGCCACGGCCGAGTGGGTCGTCTATTCATTGCCGCGGCGGCGGGTGCTCGCGCGCCACGCCCTGGCGGAACCAGCCAATGGGCCCCTGCGCTTGCGCGATGGCAAGGTGCTGATCCCCACGGCGGGCGGGACGGTCCTCGCCGAGCCGTGAATTCCCCCCCGCTTCAATCCTTTCCGAAGCCCCCGATCACCAATTCCCTGACGTCCTTGCCCGAATCCACGAGGCGGTCCGCCGGCAGGCGCAAGGCGCTCTTGGCGGTGTAGTCCACCAGGGCCACGGGGAAGGCGCGGTCCCGAGGGATGCGGTTCGTGTCGCCGGAAAGCACGCGCTTCGGAACTTTCGCCAGGAGCGCCTCGAATTCGGCCGCCGTCATCGAGATCGTGACGCCGTTATTATGGAAGGGCATGGCGGCGTAGACATCGTAGCGCGTGATCGTGGCGCTTCGGAAGGAGTCGAAGAGGCCCCCGCCATCGGGGGCGAGGGCGAACGTGGCCCCCAGGCTCCGACGAAGCCCGTCCATCATGAATTGCTGGGTTTGCCGCGCGCGTCCCGCGGGCGTCGCTTCCACGGAGTCGAGGCGCCCGAGGATTTTTCGGAAGGGGGCGAGATAGGGCGCGAGGAGCGCGTTCAAATCGGCGGCCTCGGCAAGGCGGTCGTCGACGAGGAGGAGTTCGGACCTCCAGGACGCGACCCGCCAAGGCGATTCGCCGCTCTTTTCGAAGCGCAGATCGAAGCGCCCCAGCCGCACCCCGTACTCCCCGGCCTGCACGATAGGCACCCCGATCCCCGCCTCATTGGTGATCTCGATCCCCCGGTAGAGAAAGGTGTGGCTATCGCCCCCGATGATGGCATCGATGCCGCGGGTGGAGGCCGCCAGGGACTTGTCTAGGGAAACGCCGAGGTGGGAGAGGAGGAGGAGCACGTCGCAGGCCTCCCGCGCCTTGGGGATCCACTGCTTCGCCACCGCGACGGGATCGCCCACGGTCCATCCGCGCGTTTGGGGGTAATAGGCCGAACGCTGGGTGGTAAGCCCCAGGATGCCCACGTGGACTCCGCCGACATGCAGCACGACGAAGGGCTTCACCCCCTGGAGGAAGGCGCCCGTGGAATCCACCGCATTCGCGCACACCCAGGGGAAACGCGAGCGCTTCACGAGGGAAAGCAGCGCCGCCTGGGCCCCGCTCGCGTTGGTCGCGTCGACGCCGTCCATCGCCTTGAACTCGTTATTCCCCAGGCTGGCAGCCTGGTAGCCGAGGGCGTTCATCGCCTCGATATCGGGCTCGCCGAGCCAAGTGGTCGTCAGCGGCCCCCGGGTGAACACATCGCCCCCATGGAGGAGAAGCGATTCGTTGGTGAGGGAGGCGCGGAGGCTGCGGATGAGCGTCGCCCGACGGGCGATCCCGCCCACCGACGGAAGTTCGTTGGAGGAAAGGGCCGTTTCGGTGTAGGCGAACGGCAGGAGTTGGCCGTGGAAATCGTTGTCGTGGAGGATGGTGAGTGAAAACGACGAGTTCGAGGGAGCGGCAATGGCGGGGATGGCCAACAGCCATGCCAATCGGAGAATAAGCGTCCACGACTTCATGTTCGAACTCCCGTGCGTTTTTAATGGACTCCGAAACATACAACGTCCCCGGGCATTGCGCAATGCGACTTGCTTCCAGCGGCCGGTTCAGATTACATTTGGGCTTCGCACCTTGGGGAGTCGGGATCCGGCCGGCTGAGAAAAGGGCCCCTAAGCCCTTGACCCATGAACCTGATCCGGATCATGCCGGCGTAGGAATGAGTGGGCCTTCTCTCCTTCCCCCTTTTTCCGAACCCCTTCTTCCGGATCTCCTCGCGAAAGGGGTCCCATGAAACACGTGCTCACCATCGCCGGCAGCGATAGTTGCGGGGGCGCCGGCATCCAGGCCGACCTGAAGGCTTTCAGCGCCATGGGCGTCTACGGCATGAGCGTCGTGAGCGCCCTCACCGCCCAGAATACCGTCGGCGTGAAGGCCGTCAGCCTCGTGGATCCCGCGTTCGTCGCGGCCCAACTCGATGCCGTCTTCGAGGATATCCGCGTGGATGCCGTGAAGATCGGCATGCTCGGTAGCCGCGCCATCATCGGCGCGGTCGCGGACTTTCTCCGGACGCGACGCCCCCCGATCCTGGTCCTCGACCCGGTCATGATCTCCAAATCGGGCCACGCGCTCCTGCCGCCGGACGCGGTGCGCGCCCTGGGCGAGGAACTCCTCCCCCTCGCCTCGGTGCTCACGCCGAACCTCCCCGAAGCCGGGGCGCTCCTGGGGCGCGGGGTGGAAGATGAGGCCGGGGCCCTGCAGGCCGCCCGGGATCTCCTTGCCCTGGGCCCTTCGGCCGTACTCCTGAAGGGAGGCCACCTCCCCGGAGAACCGGCGGACCTCCTCGTGACTCCCCGGGGCGTCACGCGCTTCCCCGGCCTTCGCATCGACACGCCCCACACCCATGGCACCGGCTGCTCCCTGGCCTCGGCCCTCACGGCCCTCCTCGCCCGCGGCGTGCCCCTGGAATCCGCCGTGGAAAAGGCCAAGGCCTACGTCGCCGAAGGCATCCGCCACGGCATTGCTTTGGGGAAGGGGCACGGCCCGATCCACCATTTTTATGGCCTCTACGGCGGCGAGGAGAGCCGGCTTTGAGGCATTCCCTGGGTCACCGGCACCGCAGCACTGAGCACGCCCCACCACCGATCCACGATCCCGACACGATCCGACAGGAGATCCCATGAAAGCCCCCACCGAACTGCTGAAGAACCTCCGCGCCAAGCGCCCCCTCATCCACCACCTGACCAATGTGGTCACGGTGAACGATTGCGCCAATATGACCCTCGCCCTGGGCGGGGCCCCGGTGATGACCGAAGACGACGGCGACGCCCTCGAGATGGCGGGTTACGCCGGCGCCCTCGTCATCAATATGGGCACCCTCGACGCCCGAAGCCTGGGGCGCATGATCGAGGTGGGCCGCAAGGCGCGCGGGATGGGCAAGCCCGTGGTCTTCGACCCGGTGGGCGCGGGCGCCACGAAGGTCCGCCGCGAAGCGGCGCTGCGCATCCTCACCGAGGTGAAGCCGACGATCGTGAAGGGGAACGCCGCCGAGATCCTCTTCCTCGCCGGGGCCGCGGTCGCGCAGAAAGGGGTCGATGCCGACGCCAGCGACGACGCCGCCAAGGCCGTCGGCCGCCTCGCCCAGGCCCACGGCTGCGTCGTCGCCGCCACGGGGCCGATCGATTATGTCTCCGACGGGAAGCATACGGCGCGCCTCGAGGGGGGCGACGGGTACCTGGCGCGCATCACGGGAACGGGCTGCATGACCGCCTCCCTCACCGGCTGCTGCGCCGCCGCGGAGGGCGACGCCTTCGCCGCCGCCGTGTACGCCATCCTCTGCATGAAGGTGGCCGGCGAGAAGGCGGCGGGCGCCCTGGCACCGGGGGAGGGCGTGGGGCATTTCCGCATCCGCCTCCTCGATGCCGTCTCGCTATTGCACGATGGCGACTTGCGCTTCGAGGGGCGCGTCTATGACGTTTGACCCGAGGCTCTGCCTCGTGACCGAGCGCGCCTTCCGGCCGGGGGGCGATTTCCTCGCGGTGCTCGACGCCGTCCTACCCCGCGGGGTGACGCTGCTCCAATTCCGCGACAAGACCGGCCTCGGCGACCGCGAACTCCTCGCCCTCGGCCGGGAGGTGCTCGCCCTGGCGCGCAAGCACCGGGTGCCCCTCATCGTCAACGACCGCCTCGACCTCGCCATGGCCCTCGATGCCGACGGCGTGCACCTCGGGCAGAAAGATCTCCCCCTCGCCCTCGCCCGCAAACTCTGGGATCCCCGGCGCCTCTTCGGGATCTCGGTGAACACCCCCGAGCAGGCCCGGGAAGCCGCGGTGGGCGGGGCCGCCTATCTCGGGGCCGGCGCGCTCCTCCCGACCGCCACCAAGCCCGACG
>JAFLEE010000152.1 GCA_017302015.1 Spirochaetota bacterium
GGCCTGGGCGAGGGGTCCGCGGCCCTCCTCGTGGATGGCGAAAGCCCCGCGGGCATCGAGGTCGCTTCCTCGTCCGATCCGATCCGCCCGGAAGATCTCGCCTACATCATCTTCACCTCGGGTTCGACCGGGGCGCCCAAGGGCGTGCCCATCACCCATCGCAACGCCCTCGCCTTCATCGAGGGCGAGGCGGGGATCATGGCCGTGCGGCCCCGGGACCGCGTCTACCACGGCTTCTCCATCGCCTTCGACGCCGCGGTGGAGGAACTCTGGCTCGCTTTCGGCGCCGGGGCCTGCCTCGTGGTGGCCGACGAGGGCATGGCCTCCTCGGGCTCCTCGCTCCCGGCGGAGCTGACCCACGCCCGCGTGAGCGTGCTCTCCCTCGTGCCGACGCTCTTGTCCATGTTCGACGCGCCGCTGCCGACGGTGCGCCTGCTCATCACCGGCGGCGAGGCCTGCCCCGAGGGGCTCGTGGCGCGCTGGGCCCCGGGCCGGCGCATGCTCAATACCTACGGGCCCACGGAGGCCACGGTGGTGGCGACCTGGTGCGAGCTCAAGGCGGGGAAGCCGGTCACCATCGGCCGGCCGCTGCCCGGCTACCGCGCCGAGGTCGTCGACGAGGCCGGGCGCCCCGTCGCCGCCGGCGAGGCGGGAGAACTCCTCATCGGCGGGGACGCGGTGTCGCCGGGCTACCTCGGGCGGCCCGACTTGAACGCCAAAAAATTCTTCGTCAAAGACGGCATCCCCTGGTTCCGCACGGGGGACCGCGTCGCGCGAAACGCCACGGGCGAACTGGAGTTCCACGGGCGCATCGACGACCAGGTGAAGATCCGCGGTTTCCGCATCGAACTCGGGGAGGTGGAGGCCGCCCTGGCCCGTACGGCCGGCGTCTCCCGGGCGGCCGTCACCCGGCGCGAAGACGAGCCCGGCATGCCCTACCTGGCGGCCTACGTGATCGCCACGCGCGGGAAGGCCTTCGACGAGAAGGCCGCGCGGGAGGCGATGAAGCGCACGCTCCCCTCCTACATGATCCCCGCCACCTTCACGGTGCTCGATTCGTTCCCCGTGACCAGCGGCGGGAAGGTCGACCGGCGCTCGCTGCCCGCCCCGGACCGAAGCCTGCGCGCGGCCACCGGCCGGCCCGCCGCGAGCCCCGCCGAGGCGGCGCTTCTCGACCTTTGGGGCCGGTATTTCGCCCCCCAACTCGTGGAGGTCGACGACGATTTCTTCGACCTGGGCGGGCACAGCCTCCTCGCCACGCGCCTGGTTTCCGATCTGCGCGAGAGCGGCGCCTGCCCGGGGATCTCGGTGGTGGACGTCTACGAGCAGCGCACCCTCGCCGCCTGCGCGAAGCGCATGGAGGCCCTGGGGTTCGCGGGCTCCGAGGAAAGCAGGGGAACGACCCCGCCCCGCAGCGCGTCCCGGTTCCAGCGGGTGCCCTTCTGGCGCCATTTCCTCTGCGGGGCGGGGCAACTCCTCTCGCTCTATCCGCTCCTCGCCATCGCCTCGGCGGGCACCTTCCTCGGATTCTGGGTCTACCAGCAACTCTTCGAGAAGCGCCAGCAGATCACGGTGACGGCGCTGGTCATCATCGCCCTCCTCCTCGCCCTGCGGCCCCTGCAACTCGCCGTCGCGGTGGGGCTCAAGTGGGCCCTCATCGGCCGATTCAAGCCGGGGCGGCATCCGGTCTGGGGCTTCTATTTTTTCCGGTTCTGGCTCGTGCGCCAGGCCCTCCACGCCTTCCATTTCTCGGCTCTCAAGAGCACGCCGCTGCTGGCCTTCCAATTCCGCCTCCTCGGGGCCCGCATCGGCCGGGGCGTGCACCTGCAGACCCTCGACGTGCTCGCCGCCGACCTGCTGACGATCGGCGATGGCGCGGTCGTCGGCAAGGACGCCAACCTCACGGGTTACGTCGTCGAGGACGGGGAACTCATCATCGGCGAAGTCACCATCGGGAAGGACGCGGTCATCGGGGCGAGGGCCCTGGTCTCGCCGGGATCGGGGGTGGGGGACGGCGGCGAGTTGGGGGACGGGGCGCTGCTTCGCCCCGGTTCCCGCGTGCCCCCCGGGGCGCGATGGGTCGGGTCCCCCGCGTCCCCCGCCGGAATGGCGGAAGATCCCCCGTGGTGCCGCGGCGAGGCGCCCGCGGCGGGAAATCCCCTCCTCCTGCGCCTCGGCTATCTCCTCGGCCTCGCCGTGCTCCCCTTGTTCCCGCTGCTCTCCACGCTCCCGGGCGCGCTCATCCTGCGCTACGTCGAGTTCCACTACTGCGATTTCTACGGGCAGTACTGGGATTTTTGGAAGATCGTCGCCGTGGCGCCGCTTTCGGTGGGGGTGTTCGTCGTCTGCCTTTGCCTGCAGATCGCGGCGGCCAAATGGATCCTCATCGGCCGCCAGAGCGGCGGCGTGCATGCCCTAGGCAGCGCGCGCCAAATGCGCCAGTGGCTGGTCGACAGCCTCCTCCACCTGAGCCAGGAACTCCTCTTCCCGCTCTATTCCACGCTCTATCTCCCCCCCTGGTTCCGCCTCATGGGGGCGAAACTCGGCGCGCGGGTGGAGGTCTCGACGGCCGAGCACGTGAACCCCGACCTGCTGCGCCTGGAGGAGGGGAGCTTCGTCGCCGACGCCGTCTGCCTCGGCGCGGCGGAGGTTCGGCGGGGCCGCGTGCGCCTGGCGCCGGTCTCGGTGGGGCGCAATAGTTTCCTCGGGAACAACGCGGTCATCCCCGCGGGCACGGCGGTGGGCGAAGAGGCCCTCGTCGGCGTGCTCTCCCTCCCCCCGGAGGGCGCCCTCGCCGGGGAGGCCCACGCTTCCTGGCTGGGCATGCCGTCGTTCCGCCTGCCCCGCCGCCAGGCGAGCACCGCCTTCGGCGAGGAACTCACCTACAAGCCGCCCCCGCGGCTCGTCGCCGCGCGCCTCGCCATCGAGGCCGTGCGCATCCTCCTCCCGGGGACCGTGATGGTCGTGCTCGGCATGGCCCTCCTGCTCCTGGGCGGCCACCTGCTCGACGAGGAGATCCTCGATTTTTCCCAGCTCATCCTCGCGTACCCGATCTTCCTCGGCTCGCTGGGCGTGGCCTCGATGGCGTTCACCTGGGCCCTCAAGTGGCTGGTCATCGGGCGCTATCGACCCCTGGAACGTCCCCTGTGGAGCCCCTTCGTCTGGAAGAGCGAACTCGTCACGGCCACCTTCGAGCACCTCTCGATGCGCGCCCTCGGCGATCTCCTCCTGGGCACGCCGTTCCTGCCCTGGTACTTCCGCGCCTTGGGATCGCGCATGGGCCGGCGCGTCTACCTCGACACGATCTACATCACCGAGTTCGACCTGGTGGATCTCGCGGATGACGTGAGCGTCAATAACGGCTGCGACCTGCAGACCCACCTCTTCGAGGACCGGGTCATGAAGATGGACCGGGTGACCCTGCGCTCGCGCGCCAGCGCGGGCCCCGCCGCCGTGGTGCTCTACGGGGCGACCCTCGGCGAAGGGACGGTTCTCGAGGGGCGATCCCTGGCGATGAAGGGAGAGGCGCTCCCCGGGGGGGATCGATGGACGGGATCCCCTGCGAGAAGATCTGATTGATAATAAGTATCAGAAATCGCCTCGTGATACTAGATTTTATCGAGATATTTGGGATATGCCGACACGAATTAGTTGCATTCGTGTTGCATGAAGTGTTGCATTTATAGTTGCATAAACGGCGCGGGTGTCATACGATTGGGCACCCGGAAGAACGCCTCGGATGGGCGCCGGGAAGTGAGCGCCGATGAGTACGAACTTAGGCTTCCCGCCGAAATTTCTCTTCGCTATGCTCCTTCTGTGGGCCAGCGCCTTCGCGGCCGTGGACCTCACCACGGGCCTCGCCGGATTCTGGAAATTCGACGGGTCGACCAACGATGCTTCGGGGAACTCGAATTGGGCGACCTTGGTGAACGCCCCGACCTACGGCACGGGGACCAACGGGCAATGCCTCGTGCCCGCGACCAACGGCGCCTCCCCGCGCTACGCCAACCTCGGGCACGGCCCGATGCTCACCAATATCAGCAACCAACTCACGGTGGCGGCTTGGGTGAAGTACGCGGGCAGCAATATGATGGCCGGCGCGAACCGCTCCACGATCCTCTCACGCTTTTCGCCGGTGAACGTCTTCCTCTTCGACATCATCGAACCCCCGGGGCAATTGCGGATGATCCTCTATACCAACGGGGGGAGCGTCAACTTGAACTCCGCGACGACCTTTCCCACCAACGTGTGGGTCCACGTGGCGGCGGTCTATGACGGGGTCAAATCGGTGGTGTACACCAACGGCTTGACCAATTTTTCCGGTCCCGCGACCGGCCCCCTCGCCGGGAGCCTGACCACCGACCTCCTCGTCGCCGCGCGGGGCGACAACCTCTCGACCTACGTGTGGGGCGGCGGCGGCATCGACGAGGTCTGCATGTACAACCGCGCCCTCAACCAGAGCGAAATCCAGGCCCTCATGCTCGGGCTTTCGGTCGGAATCACGAACCTCGCCAGCAACCAGGCCGTGGTTCCCTCCACCGTGGTCCGGGGCAGCTTCGCCGCCACCGGGGGCCAGAGCGGCTCATGGCTCCTCATCAGCAATGCCACGCCCGCGGAAGCGGCGCGGGTCGTGCTTGCCACCAATGCCCTCGGGGGTTGGACGGCGGCCATGCCCGCCTTGACCCCCGGGAATTACACGGCGTGCGCGCTCATTTCCAATACGACCGGCGCGGGCTTCGCCTCCGCCGCCTTCCCCTTCACCTTCTATAATGTCTGCACCCTGACGGTGAAGACCGTGAATCGTTCCGGGTCGCCCTGGGCGGGCGGGCGCGTCTTCGGCCCCCCGACGTCCTCGCCGTGGGACGGGGTGCGCACCAACGATGCCCAAGGCCTCGCCACTTTCGCGAACCTCCTCTCCGGCGTGGCGGTCGGCCTCACCAATTTTTCCCCGCAGATCTGGGGCATGCCCGCGGTGAGCAGCAATTTCCCCATGCCTTCCACCAACGCCACGCTGGTTTGGGTGCTCGATCCCGCGGCGGTCCCCGCGGCCTCGAATACCGCCACGCTCTCCAACGCGGCGGCGTTCGTGGCTGGGCGCAGCGCGAGCCTCCGCCTGGAGATCGATACGGAGAGGCTCAACCATCCGCGGGTGACCATCTCGGTCATGCCCCTCTCCGGCGGGAAGCGCACGCTCCTCTACGATCAGTACGATACCTCCGGGGGAACGGCTGTCATCGAAATCCCGGCGGCGGACCTCGAACGCGCCCTCTCGCCGGGGGCTTGGGTCGTCGAGACGAGCCTCTTGGCGCCCGGCCAGGATAAGGGCCGGGCGGTGGTGCGCCGGCGCCTGCTGTTCTTCGGCCGCTAGGGCCCTTTTAGAAGAGGCCCTCGAATTTCCGGCGGGCTTCCGCTTTTTTTTCTTCCTCCGACTTGGCGGAAAGGGAGCGGTCCGCGAACTGGAAAGACTCGCAGAGGTTGAAGGCGGCCTTGTCGCCGATGCGGTCGTCGATCGGCTCGAGGCACTCGTAGCGGCGGCTCGGGTCGTGGTGGCGGCAATTGAGGCAGGCGTGGAGCGGATGGCCGCAGGCGCAGGCCTCGCGGAAATGGGGCTGGCCGAGGCCCTTCCATGCGGCCCGGCAATGGTGGCAATGCATCATGGGGCTCCTCGCGCGCTTCCGCTGGGTGCATCATTGTCCACGCCCGGGGCCTTGTCAAGTCGGCGCATTGCATCACCAGAATTCCGGACGAAAGCCCCCCATTGCCTCAACTAAAAATCCGGACGAAACGGTCGGCTCTTTTAGGAGCCAATCGTGGAAATGGAAAAAAATGGGGCTATGAGCCTCAC
>JAFLEE010000153.1 GCA_017302015.1 Spirochaetota bacterium
GTTCACGGCGCGAAGTTTCAAAACGCGGAAGAGGAACCACCAGGGAAGGACCCCCGCCACGTCGAAGTAGTGGAGGCGCGTGACATGGAACCCCGCGGCCTGGACGGCGGCGCCCAGGTCGGGTTTCTGGTAGCGCCGGAAATGGCCCACCGCCCGATCGTTGGTGCCGTAGAGCCATCGCAGGGCGGGGACGAATATCCCGAGTTGCCCCCCCGATTTCAGGAACCGGGCGGCGCGGACCAATTCCCCCGCGTCATCCTCGATGTGTTCGAGGACGTTGATGTAGAGGACGGTATCGAACCGGCCCTCATAACTCGGGGGTAATTGCGCGAGGGTTTCGGCACGGCACTCGCAGCGCGGGTCCGAGGCGACGGCGTTTTGGAGCGCGGGGTGGAGATTGAGCGAAGGCTCCAGGCAGACGAGATCCCGAATCCCGGTCTCCAGGAGCACCCGGGAGAGGTTGCCGCTGCCGGCCCCGACTTCCAGGATCGAGGCGCCCAGGGCGGGCTTCACGGCTTCGTGGATCCAACGGGCATAGCCCGGGGCGGCGCCCATCGCTTCGAGGTCGCGCTCCTCGTAGACGGGGCGGGGCAAGGATGCGTGCGTCGCCAAGGGATCAGGGAAGGGCGTAAAGATAGGTTGAACCGATGCGCGCCAGGGGAACGCTCCCGGCGCAGAAGCCGTCGCTCTCGGGCCGGGCGATGATGAGGAGGTGGGTCGCGCCCATCTTCGCGAAGCCGGCCTTGAAGTCGGCGAGCGTGGAACCGGCATGGATGGTTTGGTCGAAGGACCGGTCGGCGTAGCGCCCCTTCTTGACCGAGTGGGTGTTGAGTCGCCCGAACACGGTATGGTGGAACGAATCGCCGCGAACGAAAGAGTAATAATTGCGGCTTTTGCCCCACGTCGCGCTATAGGGGTTGAGGTTGGCGATGCAGGCCCCCTCGGGAAGTTTGCGCAGGACCGTCTTGGCCATGCGGATATCAGAATGGGTGGTGAAGACCGAAACGGGCTTGGGATCGAATCCGGGGAAGAGGAAGAGGATCCAGAGTAGGAGGAAGCTCGAGAGGACCCAAGCGTTTTTTGCCGGGGAGGCCTTCTTCAGAAGGAAACCCGCCGCGAGCGACAGGGACAAGATGAGGGGGCCGACCACCGTGAATCCCTTCTGGAAGGTGGCGGTGTAATTGAAGCGGACCGTATCGCCGAAGGCCCCGTTGAGCGCGCATCCCCCGAGAAACCAAAAAAGGATGGCCCCGACCGCCCAACGCAATTCTGGGCTTTCCCCGCGGAATCGGGGAAGGAAGGGGACGGCCAATACCGCGAGGAAGGGCCATAAATGATGGGTGTCGAAATCGAGCCAAAAAAGCACGTTCCTGAAAAAGGTCGCCGGCGTCAGGGCTGCGAGCATGAGGGCCGGTTGGCTCGGTTCCGTGCTCCCCGCCATCGTGGCGAAATAGAGGTACGCCACGGCGAGGAAGGACAGGCCGGCCACGGCCCACAGTCGCGGCGGCCAAGAGCGGCGCGCCAGGGGGCGAAGCCACCAGAAACCGTAGGCGAAAGCGAACGAGACGGTGACGATGGGCTGGAGGAATCCGCTCGCCCCGAGGCAGAGCGTGGCCAGGAGGAATTGGTCCCGCAGCAGGAGGCGGATCATGGCGATGCCGAGGACGAAGGCCAGCATATCCTGGACGACCCCGCCCGAGAACCCGAAGGCGCCGGTGAGCGTGGTCGTGAGGGTGAAGAGCAGGGCCACCGCCCCGTGGCCGCCGAGCTCCTTGGCGAGGCGCCAAAGATTGAGCACAAGGAGCGCGAAGGTGAGGAGCCAAAGGAGGAGGAGCACCTCGCTCCCGGCGAGGTTGAGGGAATGCGCGACGGCCCAGGCGAGGGACGGGAGGCCCGCCGGGTAGCGGACGGCGAAGGTCTCGCCCTGCAGGCCGGTGGCCACGTGGGAAAGCGATTGGCCCTGGAAGAAGAACCCGAGGAGTTCGGACATGCTGTTGATATCGCAATCGGGGGGCGCCGGCGTGAACAGGTAGGGGAGCACGGGGAGCGCGATGACCACGACGGCCAGAACTCCCTCCCATCGCTCGGTGGGGGAGCGGGGGGCGGCGGCGGGCGCATGGCGTCGGCGCCAAAGGGAACGCCCGATCAAGGCGAGGCATGCGAGGGCGAGGAGGAGGTGGGTGATCGGGCTAGGCCGGGGGATGAACGCTTGGGCTCCGGCCCAGGTCGCCAGGGTGGCGAGGAAGCAGAGACCGGCGACCCCCAGGGAGATCTCGAGGATGGGTTCGCCGCGCACTGGGCGCAGCAAGCCCCCCAACCGGGATAGGCCCCAGCCGAGGATCGCCAGATCGCCCGCCCAGGCGAGGAAGGCGAGCGGGGAGTCATAGGCGTAACCGTCAAACGCGCGAAGGACGAAAGGGATGAGGGCGAGAACGGCCAACCCCGCCCAGGCGACCAGTGGGGCGAAGCGCGCGCGGCGGTACCGGTAGAGCAGGATCAAGACGAGGATCAGCAGCAGGATCGCGGGAAGGTTCGTTCGGGCCAGGTGGACCTTTTCGAGGAAGCCGGGATTCTGGAGGTAGGGTTCCAGTCCGAGGGCGAATCGCTGAGACCAATGCGCGAGGGAGTCCATGCTGATTGGCGGCGATTGTACTATCCGCTGATCGGGCGGCGGTGGTCCTTCCGCTCCAGGCGTACCGGGACGCTCATGGGATGCGGTAGTAGACGTAGTCGGCGTTGCTGAGCACCGGCGTGAGGGCCAGGCGCGTCGACGGACGCGCGATCACGTTGGAGAAACCGTAGCGCAGGGAGAGCGATCGCCACTCATCCAGGCTCCGATTGCTGAAGGTGGCCCGGTGCCTGAGGCTCCCTTCATACGCCTGATCCCCGGTGGGCTTCCCGGTGAAATCGACCCCGTAGAGCTCGTGGATGGCCTCGGTGGCGGCAACGGCGTAGCGGGGGAGGTAGACCACCGCGTTCCATCCGTTCACCACGATGGGCCGGCCCGTCTTGTATTGGAGGAAGTGGCAATCGGAGGCGGTGAGGATGGGACCCGGATCGGCGTGGACCTTCTTCCAGAAGGGATCGTTTCGGAAGTTCTGCATTTCGTAGGCGACGGTCCCCGCCCGGACGTTCTGGATCCCCTGATAAACGGGGACGGCCAAGGCGATGGAGAGAAGCAGCGCCCAGGCCCACCGGTGGAGGCGTCGGCGGCTTGGGGGTTCCCATCCCTTGGCGAGCAGGGCCACAAAACCGATCGCGAGCAGCGCGGCCAAAAAATACAGGCCGGTGGAGGGCACTTGCCAGGGATTGGGGGGCAGGCTACGCGTCTGCAGGAGAAGGAAGGTCCCGGCGAAGAGGGGGAAGACCGGGAACTCGCGATCGCCGAAGCGCGCCTCGGCCAGCGCGAGCAGGGCGAGCGCCAAGGGTACGAACAGCATGATCGGGATCCCCATCACGCGACCCGGCATCAGAAAAAGGAGCGGCGTCGGCTGGAGGTGGAACGGCAGATGGGAAAGCAGGGCCAGCGAAAGGGCCATCGCGATGGAAACGAGCAGGAAGCCCCATAGGCGTCCGGCGGACCGGGAAAGGCCCCCGTTCCGCAGCAGGAGCCCGAAGGCGCCGAGGCTGGCGAGGAGCAGGAGCGAAAGGCTGAAACCGGTGGCGCGCAGGGGCACGGGGGCGCGGTGGCCGTCCCAGAATTGGGCGAAGGATCGGAAGATGAGTTGGTATTGGGCCATGGAGAACGTCGGCGCCTGGGCCATGAGGGGCCGCGTCGAGGCCCAATGCGCCGCGTAGCTGAGCGCGCTGAGGGCGAGGCCCGCGCCGAGCGCGATGAGGAGCGGCCGCGGGGGGCGGCGATCGATGAAAAGGACGTCGATCGCGAAGAGGAGGAGGACCGGGAACAGGAGCACGAACCAGCTGACATGCACGCAGGCCAGGAGCCCGAAAAGAAAAAGGCCCCATCGCTTTCGCTCCGAGGCGAGCAGGGCCATGATCCAGAAGACGAGGCCCAGGCCGAAGGTGCCGTTGGAGTGGGTGTAATTGACGATCTCGACGGGGTAGGTGAGGCCCCATCGGTGCAGTCCGGTGACGAGGAGGAGGGCCGGGCCGAGGAGGGCCACGCGCGCGCTGCGGGTGAGGACGTACACCAGGGCATAGAGCCCCGAGACGATGAGGAGGGCGGCGGTTGCGGAGATGGCCAGGCTGAGGAAGGACTCGGTCAGCCACGGAATTTGCCACGCGAGCAGGGCCGCCGGCACCTGGTTGAGCAGGCACCAACTTTCGGCGCCGCAGATCATGTCGTAGGTCAGTTTAGGCCAGGCCACGACACGTGCGATGACTTGGGTCGATTCGACGGAGGCCTGGGCGGTCGCGTGGAAGAGGCCTACGGCGGCGCCCCAGAGGCAGATGAGCCAAAGTCCGGCCGACGCCTTCCGTGATTCGATTTGAGCCCAAATGCGCGAGAGCCGCTCCATTGATCCTCTCTATAACATCCCGCTTCTCAGGCTGATTGGGCCCAATGCACAAGAGTGTTGGGGATTATATCTTGCGCGAAAGGCGCGCTCCGCGGCGGCCGTACTTCAGGGGCGCCCCAGGCGCCCCCGGCGCGCGGAGGCTGCCCAGGCGAAGGCGATCGCGCCCAATGAGAGAAGAAGCAGTGACCAATAGGCCGCGAGGATGGCGAGGGCCCCCCACCCCGGGCGGAAGGCGACGGAGACCCGATGCTCGCCGGAGGGGATGCCCATGCCGATGAACAGGGCGTTCGCATCGAAGAGGGGGGCCGGTCGGCCGTCGATCTCCGCGCGCCAGCCCGGGTGGTGCTGCTGGGTGAACAGGAGGTTCACGCCGCCCGGGGGAACGTCCACCCTGAGATCCAGCCGATTCGGGCCGAGCGCGAATGCGGTGATCCGCGAGAGGGCCGCGTTCGAGGCGGGAACCCCCTCGAGCCAACCGCGCTGGTCCCGGTAGGCCATCAGGCGACCGTTCGACAGGGCGAGGACCGGGAGCACGCGGGCATCGACCCAGGCGTTATCGCTGGAGAAGGAGGCGCGCCGGGGCCGTTCGACGAGTTCTGGCGTCCCGGCGAACGAGGCGATGTTCGACATGAACGGGGCCCTCTTGAAGTAGAAATATACGGGTTCCCCGAGGGGGTGGTACCAATCGGTGAGGGGCACCTTTCGGTAGACCCAATCGCGGATGTCGAACGCGAATTCCTTGCGCGGATAGACCGTGCGCCCGTTGGTCGCCACGACGGGGCGGACGACCCGGTCCCGGGAGAGGGAGACCTCTTCATTCGTGCGGAAATTATAGAGGAAGGCCTGGTTTTTCTTGTAGACCGCCCGGCGGTCGGAGAACAGGAGGAGGAACAATAAAACGACGGAGACGACGCGGACCCACGGAAGGCGGAGGTCGGCGACGAGGAGGGCGAGCAGGAGGCATGCGAGGGCCGGCGAGGGCGGCGCCGAGGCGGGGCCTCCGGCGAGCGCGGCGTAG
>JAFLEE010000154.1 GCA_017302015.1 Spirochaetota bacterium
AGCTCCGCCCGAACGACCGGGTCATCGTCATCGGCGCCGGCGGGCCCATGGGCCAGATGCACGTGCTGCGCAGCGTGTGCTCGGGCCTCAAGGGCCTCACGGTCCTCGCCACCGACATGGATGACGGGCGGCTCAAGACCCTGGGCGACAAGGCCCAGGCCCTCGCCAAGGCCAACCAGGTCGACCTGCGCCTCATCAACACCAAGCGCGACCCGGCCCCCGGCCCCTTCTCCTACCACGCCATCATGGCCCCGGTGGGCGCCCTTGTGGCCGCCGCGGTGAAGGATAGCGCCAAGGGCGCCCTCGTGAATATATTCGCCGGCATCCCCGGCACCGTGAAGCAGGACCTCGACCTCGACGCCTACGTCGCGAGCGAGGTCTACATGTTCGGCACCAGCGGCTCGACCATCGGCGACATGAAGATCGTCCTCGGCAAGGTCGTCAGCGGCGCCTTCAATACCGACCTCTCCGTCGATGCCATCAGCGGCATGGCCGGCGCCACCGACGGCATCGCCGCCGTGGAGAACCGCACCCTCGCGGGGAAGATCATGGTCTACCCCTGGCTCCACGACGTCGGCCTCATCCCCCTCGACCAACTCGGCAAGCATTTCCCCACCGTCGCCGCCAAACTCGACCAGAACAAATGGTGCAAGGCGGCGGAGGATGAACTTAAGAAGGTGGCGGGGTTCGTGAATTGACCCCATCCCCCGGCTCCTTTTCCTTGGCCGGAAGCCAAGAGGAAGGGGGAGGAGGGGGGATTCGGAATTCGAATTGCCTCGTGCTTGGTGGCGCCTGCGGATGGGCTGCGACTGTCGATCCGCTTTAATGGGTTTCGTAGTCTTCGACCCGCTTGCCCAGTAACTGGAAGCGTTTTTTGATCATCTGGGACTAGTCGGTCATTCAAAGATCTTCTCTCGACTGGACGAATCTCCCAGGCCTCGCAAACTCATGGGATGAGTTTGCGATCAGCAGGTCGATCCATTCGGGCGTGGACTGTGTGTGGCCGTGGAATCCATAGACGAGCCGGGTGTATTCGACGATCCGCCTCGGGCTTCCAATGCGAAAGGCGAGGATCTCCGACTCTTTGGTCAGGCCGGGCCAATCGTTTTACCAATGCCCGACCTCCAAGGTCGAACGAGTTGGGAGTATTTCCGCTTCCTCAATCCATCAGGGGTCATCACGATCGTAAATTTTCCGATGTCCTTCTCTGGGCGCAGGGAAGATTGTGAACCGATGGCGAACCCAATTAGGCCTCCAGGGACCCGTCAGGGCCGCAGCGCGATGAGCCCGGACTCCCGCGGATTCGCCCGCCAGGTGACGTGGAGGCCGGCCCATACTTCCAAGGGCTCCCGGTTGAAATAGGGCCAAGCGGTGAGCATGGAGAGGCCCACATGGGGGACCAGGGAAAAATCCTTGGGCAGGGGCAAACGGTAGCCCGCCTGGAGCACCCCTTCGCTGGGAATCAGGTCCGAAAGGGCCCGAAGCACATTGCCCCGGGCGAGGTCATCCAAGCTACCCCAGCCTCGCTGCTTGAGGGCGCGATCGTGGTAGCCCGCCTTGAAGGCCAAAAGAATTGCGCCCGGGCCGAGGGGAAAGTCCCGATCGATCCCCCAAGTGCTGTAGAAACCTTCTTGGCCCGGCGTGAGGTCGAGCGCCACGCTGAACCGGGGGGTCCATCGGGGGAAGAGCCAGGCCCCCGCCAAGCCGATTTCGCCATGGCCGCTGCCATAGAAACGCACGGGGACCGCGAGGGCTTGCCGCCAGGTGAACCCGCCCATGAGTAAAAACGAGGTGCCGATCCCCCCGCGAAGGTAAAAAGAGCCTTCGAGATGGTCCGCGGTGCGGGCTCTTTCATCGACGGAAAGGGCGACCGCCGCCGAGGCCTGGGCCACGATTTGGAATGCGGCGGGCTGATTGCTCGCCACGGAGAATGTGCCCCGGAGCCAAATCTCGGTGAGGGGTTCGTTGCCCCCCGGTAAGTCGACCCCCCGCCAGATCCCCCGGGAATCGAGCGTCCAACCGGCCGCCACACCAAAGCTAGGCGGATTGGGCCAAGCGCGCGGAGAGAGAAGGGCCGTAAAACCGGCCAAAAGCGCGCCCAAGATGGAGCCGGTCGGAAATGGGCGTAAGAATTTCTTAATCTTCATAATAGTCCGGGAAGGTCACCACCACCCGATTGGTGCCCGCGGCTCCCACGGTCATTACTTGAAGGCGATCCACCGGCAGGGCGCTTAAGTCGATGCTGCCGTTTTCTGCGGAATAACCGGGTTGGCCTTCCCAGGGGTTATCGCGGGAGCTCCGGGGGGATAATCCCTTGAAGGCAAAACTCCCCGTGTCGCCGAGCCAAGCGCCGTACACTTGCAGGGCGCGGAAGATGGCCTTTCGGCCGTCGTCGAGTCCAAACGAATCCAGATCAAAGGCCGGATCCAGGCGGATTCGGGTGCCCATCGCCAGGGTCGCGGGGTGCTCGCCGCCGCCATCCGAATAGGTGGCGGGGAAAACCGGCTTGCCCTTGCGGGTGCGGGGCCAGACGAAGACCAACGCGTGGCGGATCGAGCCGAGGCGGTACTCGCCGGGCCACACCAAACCCGCCATGAGGGAGAAACCCGAAGCCCGGGCGGAGAGACCGGGGTGGAACCCCTCCCCCGCCATATCGACGATGGCGACCTGACCGGCGCGAAAGACGCCATCCAACACGTGGAGATTCCAGAATTCAAAAGCCAAGGCGCCATCGGGGCTTAAGATCACCGTATGGCCATCGGTGCCCGCATCGGGCAGGACCCAATCGGGGAAGGGGATGGGGACGAGGCCCCGCTTACCGGAAATGCCCCCCTCCAATCGGACCCTCCGTTTGGGCGAGGCGGCGGTCGCGCGGAAGACCGCGACGCCACCGTCATCGGTGAGCAGATAGGGCTGGCTTTTCCCCCTTTCTGCCGCCATGGCCTTTACCCATTCAGTGGACTGGGGGTCGATCGTCGCATTGGTTGCGATCGGGGTATACCAGGCCGTGCCCGGGGCGAAATGAACGGGGGCGACGTCCCTCCACGAATCCGGCGAGAGGGGATTCACGGGGGCGCAGGAGACGATAAGGAGGAGAAGGGAAATGGGAGGGAGAATCTTCATGGTTAGGGCGAGCCACGCGAATGCGACATTGTGGAATGGGAAGCTTGGTTGAGCGATACTCCTCGGCAAAGTGCGTTTAGAACTTGGTTCCCCTTGAAACGTGGCGGCTCCTATGATTGAGCCAATTCGCCCTGTTGGCGTCCGTCACATTCCGCTATCCAATTCACGAAATGGATTTCTGATGCTCGTCAATCGGCATTGCGGGTGGAGGCGGGGAGGGAACGCATGAAGCGAATATGGAGGTGAGTGTCCCCCACCTCCTCACCCAAAACCCGTTCAGGCAGGCACCCGTCCGATCTCCCACGTCGCCGAGATCTCCGCCGTCTTGCCAAGCATCGCGGCCACCGAGCAATATTTCTCCATGGAGAGGTCCACGGCCTGCTTGAGGCGCTTCTCGTCGACCTCGCCCGCGAGGGAAAAATGGATGCGGATCTTGGTGAAGACCTTGGGGTCGGTCTCGGCGCGGTCGGCGTCGACCTGTACGGTGAATGCGGCGACCTTTTGGCGGCTTTTGGCGAGGATGGAGAGCACGTCGATACCGCTGCACCCGGCGAGGCCGGCGAGGAGGGTCTCCATGGGCCGAAATCCCGCGTCGATGCCGCCGATGGCGGGGGAACCGTCCATGGAGAGGTGGACGCCCGCTTCGCTCACGGCGCGCATCTCATAGGGGGAGGCGCTTCCCTCCACCCGGTTCACGACGACGCGCATTATTTGAGGCCGTAGCCGATCAGACGGGAATAGCCCTCGGAGAGGGGCACCAGATTGGTATAGCCCAAATCCCGCAGGATCGGGGCGGCGGACTTGACCCGGTTTCCCGAGCGGCAATGGAGGTAGATCTTGGTGCCCTTGTCAGCGGTGAAACCCGCCGGTAGAACGCCCTGGCGGAGCGCGGAAAGGGGGGCCAGGCGCGCCAGACTCAAGTGGCCTTCATCCCATTCCCCCTGCTCGCGCACATCCAGGAGGATGGCCTTTTTATTGGCGAGTTCATTGGTCATCGTCGCCAATTGGGTGGGGAGTTCGCCCTGGGCGGAAAGGGAACAGGCGCCGAGGAGCATGATGAATAGGAGAGATGACAGGCGTGACATGGTGATTCCTCTATTGAATTAAATTTAGGCTGGAAATACCCGGAAGTCCAATTTGGAGGAGGGAGAGACCCCATCCCCCGGCCCCTTCCCCTTGGCTTTCGGCCAAGGGGAAGGGGCCGGGGGATGAGGTTGGGATTAAGCGGGTTTTAATCTCCGAGATTTTTGTGGGAGGGGTTTGTCGTGTGAGCTCCACGTCATCGTTATACAGTTTGAAATGTAGGGAGGATGAAAAGGGGGCGGGGATGGTTTTTGGCGTTCAACGGTGACTGGGGTCTTTTTTGGTCGGATACCTATGGAGTTAGAATCAAGATATACTCGATCCGAGATTACTTCATGAACCGCGAGGCATTATACAAGCTGAGTTACGGGCTCTACGGAGTCCTCGCCCAAAACGGCGGCAGAAGGAACGGCTTCATTGCCAATACCGTCTTTCAGGTCTCTTCCGATCCGGCCCAACTCGCGCTGGCGTGCAGTAAGGATAATTTTTCCTACGGCCTCATCCAGGGGAGCGGGCGGTTTTCCGCGAGCGTCCTCGGGCGCGATGCCTCCGCGGGTCTCATCAAGGTCTTGGGCTACGAGTCCGGCAGAGACCGCGAAAAATTGGCCGCCTTCAAGATGATGGAGCACGCATCCGGTTCCCCGGTGCTCCTGGACGGCGCCATCGCCTGGTTCGCCTGCGAGGTGACCCAAGCCATGGATCTCGGCAGCCATGTGCTCTTTGTCGGGAAAGTCGTCGATAGCGACCTCTTGGATCCCGCCGCGGAACCCCTGACCTACGCGTACTATCGCGACGTGAAAAAGGGGCGCGCCCCGAAGAATGCCCCGACCTTCTCGGGGGTCGGCCACGCGATCGCCGAGGAGGCCGAGAAGTACACCTGCTCCCTCTGCGGTTACGCCTATGACCCCGCCTTGGGCGACCCCGAACAGGGCATCCTGGCGGGAACCCCGTTCGAAAAACTTCCCCCGAATTGGATCTGCCCCATTTGCCAGGCCGGCCAGAGCGAGTTCCAGAAACGTTAACGCGAAGGGTCCGCCTCCCACCCCCCCCCCCCCCCCCCCCCC
>JAFLEE010000155.1 GCA_017302015.1 Spirochaetota bacterium
GTTAGTGCCGCAGCGCTTCCGCAAGGAAATTGGTGTCATGACCGGTCTGGTCGGCATGGCCGGAGGTGTCGGCGGCTTCTACTTGGCATCGTCGCTTGGTTACGCTAAGCAGATCACCGGCAGCTACCCTCATCCCGATTGAATAAGCCCCCCAACCTCTGTATACTTCCTATAGGAAGGACCCTGACCCCGCCTCCCCGCGACGCCCCATGATCCCTTCGCTGCTGAAACCTCTTCTTGCGGCATCCTTGGCGCTCGTCACCTCCCCCCTGCTCTTTGCCCAGGCGCCCGTGGATTTCTCCGGCGACCTCATGCCTTTCATCGACCAAGCCGGATGCAGCACCGCCGCCTGCCACGGCGCCGAGACCGGCCGCGGCGGCCTTCGTCTTTCCCTCTTCGGAGCCTACCCCGATGAGGATCACGAGCGCTTCGTGCGGGATTTCGGCGGGAGGCGGGTGAACTTCGTGGAGCCGGCCAAGAGCCTGCTCCTCCAGAAGGTCAGCGGCCAAATGCCCCACGCGGGCGGCGCCCCCTTTCCGCCATCCTCCCCGGCCTACAAGAAACTTTTCGAATGGATCCAGGGGGGAGCGCCCTACGATCTTCGGCCGGAACACCGGTTGACCGCCATCCAGGCCTCGCCTTCGGCGAAGAACCTGACCAACGGGGAGGCCCTGAAGCTCATCGTGCTCGCCCGCTTCGCCGATCAGGGCACCGCCGATGTGTCGGGGTTCGCCCGCTTCACCTCCTCCGACCCCCGCATCGCCGGCGTCGACGCCAAAGGCGTGGTGCGCGCGTTCGCTCCGGGCGAGGCGATCATCACCGCCGCCTACCGGCGCGAGTTCGCCGTCGTGCGCGTCACCATCCCCCGGCCGCGTACCGCGCCGTGGCCGGAGTACCGGGGCTCCAATGAGATCGACAAACTGGTGCGCAAGAACCTACGGCGCCTCGGCATCCCGCCGGTCGGCCCCGCCCCCGACGCGGTCTTCCTGCGCCGGGCCTTCCTGGCGCTCACGGGCGTGCTTCCCGGCCCCGAGGAGGCCCGCGCCTTCCTCGAGAGCCGCGCCCCCGACAAGCGCGCCAAGCTCGTCGACGAACTGCTCTCGCGGGACGCCTTCGCCGATTTCTGGACGCTCAAATGGGCCGATCTCCTGCGCATCAAGGCCGAATTCCCCTCCAATCTCTGGCCCAACGCGGTGCAGGCCTACCACCGCTGGGTGAAGGATTCCATCAAGACGAACCTCCCCTACGACGCCTTCGCCAAGGCGCTCCTCACCGCCAACGGCAGCGATTTCCGCGACCCGCCCGCCAATTATTTCCGGGCCTTTCTCAGCCGGGACCCCGGCCGCATCGTGGAATCGACGTCGCTGCTCTTCATGGGGGTGCGCCTTGAGTGCGCCCGATGCCACGCCCATCCCAGCGCCCCCATCCAATTCCGCGACCTCCTCGGCATGGGCGCCGCCTTCAGCCAGGTGGCCTACAAGCGCACCGGCGAATGGAAGGAAGAGATCGTCTACACCGACTTCAAGCGGCAATACCGCCATCCCCGCGACGCCGCCCTGGTCCCCCCCGTGATGCTCGACGGCACGCGCCTGCAGGCGGCCGCGGACACGGATCTGCGCCTCGCGTTCAGCGAATGGCTGTGCACGCCGAAGAACCCCTATTTCACCCGCAATATCGCCAACCGCGTCTGGGCCTGGGTGATGGGCCGCGGCATCATCCATCCCGTCGACGATCTGCGCCCGACCAACCCGCCCGAGAACGAGGACCTCCTGCGCGCGCTGGAGGAGGACCTCGTGCGCCACCATTACGACCTGCGCCACCTCTTCCGCACCATCGCCCTCAGCGAGGCCTTCCAGGCCGACTCGCGCAGCCCCGAGGGGAACCCGATCGACGCGCGGCATTTTTCCCGCTTCACCACGCGGCGGCTCGACGCCGAAGTCCTCATCGACGCCGTGAACCTGATCACCGGCACCAGCGAGAGCTACCAGAGCCAGATCCCCGAGCCCTTCACCTTCCTCCCCGAGGGGCAGCGCGCCGTCGACATCGCCGACGGCAGCATCGACAGCCCCTTCCTCCAGATGTTCGGCCGCCCGGCCCGCGACACCTCCTATGAGATGGAGCGCAATTCCGAGATCTCCCTGCGGCAGATCCTCCATTTCCTCAACTCCGACCATATCAACCGCAAGATGGCCGGGCCCCGGATCGCCCGCTTGGCGAAGGGCGACAAGGCGCCCGAAGCCCTGGTGGACGAGGTCTACCTCACCGTGCTCAGCCGCTTCCCCGACGCCGCAGAGCGGGGCCTCGCGCTGCACTACCTCGGCGAGGGCGGCGCCATCGACAAAGGCTTCGTGAAGAAGGCCGAGCCCGTGCAAGACCTCGTGTGGGCCCTGCTCAACACGAAAGAGTTCCTCTTCCTCCATTGACGGAAGATCCCCAGGAGTCCCCCATGATCTCGATCAACCAGGATGGCGCGGGCGTCGGCGGGAGCCTTTCACGGCGGTCGCTGCTGCGCGCCGGGACCCTCGGGATGGCCGGTCTCACCCTCGCCGATTGGTACCGCCTGCGCGCCGAGGGCCTCGTCGCACCGGCGAAGGCCCAGCGCGTCATCCAGATCTGGCTCTGGGGTGGGTCCTGCCACATCGACACCTTCGATCCCAAGCCCTACGCGGGCCCCGATTACGCCGGGCCCTTCAGCCGCGATCTCGCCACCAACGTGCCGGGCGTCCGCCTCAACCCGCTCCTGGCCAAGCTCGCCAAGATGGCCGACAAGTATTCCCTCATCCGCTCCATGACCCACAATAATTTCGGGCACGAGACGGCGAGTTACATGGTCCAGACGGGCACCATGCCCAGTGAAGACCTCGTCTACCCGTCCCTGGGCGCCGTGGTCACCTACAAGAAGGCAGGCGACGCGGGGACGTTCAAGAAGATCCCCCCCTACATCGTCATGCCCACCGCCCTGGGGCGCTTCTCCGAGTCGGGGTTCCTCGGCCCCAATTACAAGCCCTTCGCCACCGGCGGCAACCCCAACGACCCCAATTTCGTCGTGCAGGGGATGGGGTCGCGCATCGTGATCACCGCGCGAACCGAACGCCGCCAACGCCTCCTACGCCAGGTCGACTCCCTCGCCAAGGAGATGGAGGAAGACCCCCAATTCAAGGCCATGGACCAATTCCAGGACAAGGCCTACGGCCTCATCCTCGGCGACGCGAAGAAGGCGTTCGACCTGAACGAGGAGACCAAGGAACTCCGCGATGCCTACGGGCGCACCGAGTTCGGCCAATCCTGCCTGCTCGCGCGCCGCCTCGTCGAGCGCGACGTGCTCTTCGTCAGCGTCAATTACGGCGGCTGGGATACCCACAAGGCCCATTTCGAGACGATGAACCGGAAACTCCCCGAGTTCGACACCGGGCTCTCGGCGCTCCTCAAGGATCTCCACGAACGCGGGCTCCTCGAGAGCACCCTCGTCGTGGTCACCGGCGAGTTCGGGCGCACCCCGAAGATCGCCACCGAATCCCCCTGGAACGGGGGGCGCCACCATTTCGGCACGGTCTTCTCGGCCCTCGTCGCCGGGGGCGGGTTCAAGGGCGGCTCGGTCGTGGGCGCCACGGATTTCCGCGGCGAGAACGTGAAGGAGCGCCCCGTCTACCCCTGGGACCTGACCGGGACCCTCTATAAACTCATGGGGATCGACCCCGCGGCCCCCCTGCCCCATCCCCGCGGATGCGTCGCCCAGGTGACCCCGACCACGAGCGGTCGGCTGCCCAGCGGCGGCCTACTCTCGGAAATCATCTAGGAGCCCCACGATTCGCCGGCACAACAGGGGCCGAGGCCCCGACCTCACCAAAACCTTGGCGCTGCTCCTCCTCCTCTTCGCGGCGTTTCTTTTTCCGCAGAAGGGAACCTTCACCCTTGGGCTGGCGATCCCCCCCAATGCCCCGCAGCCCGCCCCCGCGGCCCTAAAGATCCCGCGCGGCGCCGTCCAGCCCGTGAGCGCCATGGCCCTCTTCGGTTCCAATCGCCTGCTCGCGGTGGGCGGCTACCGCGAGGTCGCCGTGTGGGATCCCTCCACGGGCCGGCTCCTCACGCGCCTCCTCCACCCGGATCTCGGCGGGCCGGTCACGAGCCTCCTTTGGATCTCCAACCGGGGGCTCCTCGCCGCCGGGAGCGGGGTGCCCGGGCGAAAGGGCAGCGTCGTCTTTTTCCGGGAAGATGGGACGCCCGTCGAGAAGGCCTGGAAAGACGGCCTGGATAGCCTCGTCGCGCTCCAAGTGAACTCCAACGGGAATCTCCTCGCCATGGGGGGGATGGACCGGAGGGCCTACCTTTTGGACCTCGCCAGCGGCGCCCTCGCGGCCCCGAGCCTGCCCCACGAAGCCGCGGTGCTTTCGGCGGCCTGGGGGAGCAACGACGCGCGCCTCGCCACCGGCGATGCCCTCGGAAACATCCTCTTGTGGGATACCGCAGATTGGGAACTCCTCGGTTCGGCGAAGCTCGCCGGTCCCATCCTCGGGCTTGCGTTCGACCTCAGGGGCCCGACGCTCCTCGCGGCGGTGGGGGGCTGGGTTCGCCGCGGCCTCGTCGTCCTCACCCCCCAACTCTCCGCGGCCTCCACGAATACCGGCGACAGCAACCAGAAGCCGAAGTACGACCTCCGTACCACCCGCGAATTGCCCATCGCCAGCGGCACGCCCGTCTCCATGACCGCCATGGCGAAACCCGCCTTCCGCATCCTCCTCCCCTGCAGCGACGGGGCCATCCGCCATTGGGACGGCAATAATTTTTCCACCCTCGCCCAGGCGCCCCGTGATTTCGTGCTCCATGCGGCCATCCTCGCCGGCGATCCGAGCATGCTCCTGCTGGGCCTGGGAGACGGGACCGTTCGCCTCTTCGACGTGGGCGGCGGCCTGCGCGCGACGTTCCTCCAAACCCATCCGGGCGCGTCCCAGTACCTCGCAGCCACGGCCTACGGGCCGCTCCTCGCGAGCCAGCCCTCCTCGCTCACTTGGTGGTCGAAAACGAACGTGCTCACCCATTCCGCCCAACTCACCGAGTCGTATCTCCGGCCTGAGTCGGTCCGGACGATCCTGACCAAGAAACCCCTTCCCCCGGCCCCGCCCTCGACGAATCGCGCGCCGGGCGCCGGGGCGACCAACGCGCCGGCCTCGGGCGCCAATCGAGGCGCCCCACCGCCCCCTCCCGCAAGCACGAACCGCGCGGCCTCAGCTCCGGCGGGCGCACTAGCCGCTCCTT
>JAFLEE010000156.1 GCA_017302015.1 Spirochaetota bacterium
GGACGGGTCGCCCCCGACGCCACCTTCACCCAGGAGGAGACCCACGCCGCGGTGCTCATGGCGCGCCTGTGCGAACTCGCCGTGTACTCCCGCGAGCCGGGCCTCCTCGCCACGCTCCTCGCCGGCGAATCGGCCTTCGACCGCGCCGTCGCCCTCTCGCTCGTGAACCTCTTCGGGGAGTTCCGCCGCCACCAGTTCACCACCCTCTTCCTCAAGGGCCTCCGGAGCGCGTTCCAGGGCAAACGCCCGCCCCCGCTTTTGCGCCGCCTCGCGCCGAAGGGATACCGGCCCCACCTGGAGGCCCTCGACCGCCTGGCCCTGGCGCGGCGCCACGATGTCGCCCGCTTCCATTTGGCGCTGGCGCGGGTGCTGCCCGACCTGGTGAGGGCCACCGACGCGCTCTTGGCGAAGAAGATCCTCAAGAACCTGCACCGGGCGGGAGAGGTCGACCCCGACCTCCTCGGCTCGGTGGACATCCCCGCTGAGCTCCGGGCCCTCATGGCGGGCCTCCCGGGCAACCTGGTGAGCCCCACCCGCGCGGTGCGGCGGGTGCGCATGCGACTGCGGGGCGGCCTCGGCAAGGTGCTCGACGAGTTCAGTTTCCCGGGCATCGCCTCGGTCTTCTTCGGCGCGCTCTCCTTCGCCGCCTGCCGCAACCTCACCCGCCACCGCGCGGTGCACCGCGCCTTCGCGCGTTCCTGGGGCTTGGATTGGCCGGCGCCGCGCGTGCTGTGGCTCACCGACACGTTCCACGACCATAACGGCGTCTCGCGCTTCCTCACCTCGCTCCACCGCGAAGCCGTCGAACGCGGGCTCCCCATCGATTTCCTCATCTGCTCCTCGACGCGGGAGGGCGAGGCCCAACTCAAGGTGCTGAGGCCCTATTGCGAGTTCCGCCTCGAGAAGTACCAGGACCAATTGGTGCGCCTCCCCAGCCTCCTGGAAGCCCATCGCCTCTTCGCCGAGGGCGGCTACGACCAGGTGGTCTCCTCCACCGAATTCCCCATGGGCCTCGTCGCCCTCTACTTCAAGTTCGCCTTCCATGTGCCGGCGTGGCTCTATATGCACACCGATTGGCTCGACTTCGCGCGCAAGACCCTGAAACTCGACCCCGCGAGCATGGAGAGGGCCGAGAAACTCTTCCGCTTCCTCTACGGCCGGTTCAACGACATCTTCGTCCTCAACCGGGAGCACGAATCCTGGCTCACCGGAGCGGCCATGGGCTGCGCTCCCGATCGGGTCCACCGCACGGCCCATTGGGCCGATGCCTGCTTCACCCCGCGGCCCGACCGCCGCCGGGAACGTTTCGGCGCCCGGGAAGGCGAGCGGGTGCTCCTGTTCGCGGGGCGCATCAGCGATGAGAAGGGCGTTTTCGACCTGCCCCGGGTCTGGGCCGCGGCCCGGGAGCGCTTCCCCGCGACCCGCCTCGTGTTCGCCGGAACCGGCCCCGCCCTGGAGCGGATGAAGGACGCCTGCCCCGAGGCCGATTATCTCGGCTGGGTCGACCCCGGGGAACTCCCGGAGATCTACAGCAGCGCCGACCTGCTCCTCATGCCTTCCCGCTTCGACACCTTCGGCTGCGTGGTGCTCGAGGCGCTCTCGTGCGGCCTACCGGTCGTCGCCTACGATTCGAAGGGCCCCGGCGACATCATCGAGCACGGGAAGAGCGGCTACCTCGTGGAAGACCTCGCCTCCATGACCCGCGCTTGCTTGGAATACCTGGAGAACCCCGCGCGGGACGGGGCGATGAAGGCCCACGCCGTGGAGCGAAGCGGGCACTTCACCGCCACGAAGATCATCGGGGGCCTGGTGCGGGATTTGGGCCTCGCGGCGCCCGGGACGCCCCCATGAAGCGCCCCGGCCGACTCCCCCCGTCGATCCTCCACCTCAGCGCCACCGATTGGGAGGGCGGGGCGGCCCGCGCGGCGGTTCGCCTCCACCTCGCGCTGCGAGAGCTCGGGACGGAAAGCCGCATGCTGGTGCAGGACTCCCAAGGCATGGCCCCCGGCGTGCTCGGGCCCCGCACGCCGGCGGAGAAACTTCGCGCCCGCCTGGGACCCTACCTCGATCGGATCCTCCCCGCCCTCGCCGGCCAACGGCCGGGTACCATGTTCCATGCCGCCTGGCTCCCGGACGGCTTGCCGCGGCGCGTGCGGGAACTCGCCCCCGCCGTGGTCCATGCCCACTGGACGGGGCAGGGCTTCATGCGCCTCGAGAGCCTGGGCCGATTCGGCCGCCCCGCCATCCTCACGCTCCACGACCTTTGGGGTCTCACGGGGGGCTGCCATGTCGCGGGGCATTGCCGCCGTTTCGAGGCGGGCTGCGGGCGTTGCCCCATGCTTCGCGGATGGCCCTGGGACTTGAGCAGACGAGTCGTCCTCAGGAAGCGGCGCGCTTGGCCCCGGACGCTCCGGGTGGTCGCCCCCAGTCGTTGGATGGCGGAAGAGGCCCGACGCAGCGCCGCGCTGCGCACGTCGGACATCCGGGTCATCCCCAATGGGCTCGATACGGCCCTGTTCCGACCGGTCGACAAGCGCCTGTCCCGTCGGGTCCTCGGGATGGACCCGGCCGCGGACCACGTCCTCTTCGGAGCCGTCAGGGCCTCGAGCGACGAGAACAAGGGCCTCCCCTCCCTGCGGAAGGCCTTGGAATACCTGGCGGCCCGTCGTCCGCGGCGGAAATCGCCCCCGCTTCACCTGACGATTTTCGGCGCTTGGGCCCCTGAGACGGATTTGGCTTTCCCATTTCCCGTGACATGGCTCGGGCCCATCCGCGACGACCGCATCCTGGCCCTCGCCTATGCCGCCGCCTCCTTGGTGGTCGTACCGTCCAAGTCGGAATCCTTCGGCCAGGTCGCCAGCGAGGCCCTCGCCTGCGGGACCCCGGTGGCCTGTTTCGATACCAGCGGCCTCAAGGACGTGGTGACGCACCGCGTGGACGGGTACCGGGCCAAACCGTTCGACCCCGAGGACCTCGCGGAGGGCATCGCCTGGTGCCTCAAAAACTCGGCCGCCCTCGGTCGCGCGGGGCGCAGGCGCGCCGAGTCCGACTTCGACCGGCGCCGCGTCGCCGAGGCCCACCGCGAACTCTATCTCGAGGCCCTCCGCGGCCCGTGACCCGGGCCTTTCATTCTCCCGTCGCGGTTCCCGGCGTGTCCGACGCGCCTTTCCCTGGGGGGTCAAGGAGGGCCGCCAACATGAGGCCCGTGAGGCAGAACCCCACGGCATACACGGCCATGAGGAAATCGCGGAAGAGCCGGTCGCCGAGGCTGGCGAAGATCCCGGCGAGGAGCAGGAACCAAGCGGCCGATGCGGGGGAAGCCATGCCGCGCCATACCAGGCGGCAGGTCAGGAAGAAGAAGAGCCCCACGGCGGCGAGGCCGACCAACCCGCCGTGCATGAACTCGGAAAGGGGGAGGACGGATTCCCAGGTCTTATTCCCGCTCCAATTCATCAAGTAATTGAGTTCGAATTTTGCGGCATAATGCTTGTCGGAACCCCGGCCCCACCCCACTAGGAAGCGTTCCCATTCGCCCGCCGCGGCGGTCTTTTCGATCACCTGCACGCTCAGCCGGCCGATGCGCAGGCGCTCCGCGGAATCGTTGTTCATCTGGTCGAAGCTCCACCGCGCAGGGGTGGCGTAGAGCCCGATGGATTCGATGACCCGATTGGGGCCGCGGTATCCCCGCACCGAAAGGGCCGTCGCGAGGAACCCCGCGAGGAGGGCGAGGAAGAGCGCGAGGAGGAATTTCCTGGGGACGATCCGCCGCGCCCAGAGGGCGTAGAAAACGGCGCAGACGCCCAAGATCAGGGCGAGGAGCATGGACCGCCGCTTCGTCAGCCAAATGACCGCCAAAAAGACGGGGATCGAGACCCCGCAGAACGCGCGCACGGCCCAATGCCGCTGGCGGAAGGCCCACGCGCCCGCCGCGAAGATCGAGAAGGTGAGGAGGCTCCCCGTGTTGAAAATGATCCCCCAGGGTCCGGAGGCATTCCCGTCTTCGAGGTAATGGAGGATGGAGACCCCCGACCAGTACCAGCCGCCCACGACGAGGGCGGGGACGAGGGCGGCGAGCAGGGCCTGGCCCAGCGCCCGCCGCGGCGCCGGATCAAAAACGAGGGGAACCGCCAGCACGAGGGCGAAAAAGCCGTTGGCGAGGTAATGCCTGCGGTTGGCATCGTGGCCGGTGAGGACGGAGCCGGCCACGCCCGCCGCGCAATAGAGGACGATGGAGAGGACGAACGGATCGCGTAGGGTGCGGACCAGGGTGCCCCGGCGCAGCCCGTCGCCGATGGCCGTGACGATGGCGAGGGCGTAGCAGATCTGGAACACGCTGATGGAGACCCAGGCGGAAAGCGTCCCGAGGAAGAGGAAGGCGAAGATGGCCACCCATGGGGCGCCGAACTCCCGGCGCCAGGCGCCGAATTGGTCCCGCAGGCTCGAGGGGAGGCGCGCGAGGGAAGCGATGGCCGGACTCATCGGGACTCCGTGGCGCCGTCGGCGCGCCCAAGGATGATCGCATGGGGCCCGGGGGGTTCCGTCCAGGGTTCGCGCTCGGGATCCAACCATTCCCGCGTCATGCGCGCGAAGGCCGCCTGCTCGGGGAGGAGCGACGGATGGTCGTGGTGCCCCGCGCTGAAGACGAAGAGGCGCTTGGGCCCGGCGAGGGCGTTGGCCACCGAGAATTGCCCGGGGGGCGGCACCGCCGGGTCGAAGAGCGCCGGGGCGCAGAGCACGGGGATGCGGATGCGCTTCGCCGCCGTGGCGGCGTCGTAATACGGGAGCACCTCCGTCACTTCGGGGTGGCCCCGGTGCCAGCGCCGCACGGATTCTCCGCTGCCGACGCAGGGGCACTCCAAGCGCACGGGGTGATTCCCAAAGGTGGGCACGACGAGTACGGCGCGGCGATAGCGCGCGTCCCAGGGCAGCATGAGGGCGCCCATGCCTCCCCCAAAACTTCCCCCCTCGTAGTACAGGCGGTCGGCCAGCCGCGGCCAGGTTTCGAGGAGCGCCGTCGCCGCGCTCCACAGGGAAGCGGCGCAGGGG
>JAFLEE010000157.1 GCA_017302015.1 Spirochaetota bacterium
CACCGCCTTTACCCCAGGCCCGCTCCGATTGAGGATCTCCATCCCTCTCCATACCCGAAATCGGGCCAAGGCGAAGAAAAATCCCGGTGGATACCCTGGAGCCAAAAAAAGGCCCGCCTTTCGGCGGGCCCTTTTTTTTTGCGCTCGACTGGATCAGCCGCCGAGGAGGCGCAGCACGCCCTGATTCTTCTGGTTGGCCTGGACCAGCATGGCGATGTTCGCCTGCTGGAGGATCTGGTTCTTGGTCAGGTCGACCATTTCGGAGGCGATATTGGAATCGCGGATGAGGCTTTCGGCGGAGGTCAGGTTTTCGGAGGCCACGGCGAGGCCCTTGACCATGCTCTCCATGCGGTTCTGGTAGGCGCCCAGGTCGGCGCGCTGCTGGCTGACCTTGCGCAGGGCGCTGTCGACGGCGCCGATGGCCTTATTGGCCGCTTCCGCGGTGCTGATGGAGACGTCGGTGACGCCGAGGGACTTGGTGGTCATCGTGCCGACATAGGCGCGGATGCGCTGGTCCATGTTGGCGCCGATCTGGAAGAACATCTCTTGGCCGGGCTTGCTCTCGCCGGTGCCCTTGGCGAAGGCGCCCTGGAGCATGTTCATGCCGTTGAATTGGGCGTGGCTGGCGATGCGGTCGATTTCCGCGACCAATTGGTCGACTTCGACCTTGATCATGTTGCGGTCTTCGCTGGTGTAGATGCCGTTGCCGGACTGGACCGCCAATTCGCGCACGCGGCCGAGGATGTCTTGGGTCTGCTGGAGGTAGCCCTCGGTCGCTTGGATGAACGAGATGCCGTTGGAGGCGTTGCGCACGGCCTGGTTGAGGCCGCGGATCTGCCCGCGCATCTTCTCGGAGACGGCGAGGCCGGAGGCGTCATCGCCCGAGCGGTTGATGCGCATGCCGGAAGAGAGCTTGGCCATGTTGCTGTTGATGTCGCCTTCGCGAGCAGCCAATTGGCGGCTGGAATTGACGGACGACATATTGTGGTTGATGATCATGGGTGATCCTCCCGGGATGAATTAAAGTTTTCTCTAGGTCCAGCCGATAGTAAACGATATGGGGGACTATAACATGGCTCCCGTAGGAAAAAGCAAATTTAAGCCTTTTTCCGTTCAGGAGTCGGTCTGGGGTGCGTCCGCGTCCAGGGGAGGAGGGGGCTCGGCCAGGCTTTGGGCCCTTTCCTCGAGGAATTCATAGGATTTCACGTCTTTGGGAGTCGGCAGGTCGCTTAGGCTCTTGAGCCCGAAGGTTAAGAGGAACTTCGGCGTGGTTTTGTAGAGCACCGGGCGGCCCGGGCCGTTTTTGCGCCCGGCGATCTTCACGACCCCGTCATCCAAAAGCATCTTGATGTACGCGGCCGAATTCACCCCCCGCACCCCCTCGATCTCGGCGCGGGTGACGGGTTGCTTGTAGGCGATGATCACCAGGGTCTCGAGGAGCGCCCGGGACATCTTTTTCTTGCCGTCGGGACGGTAATCGTCGAGGACGGGGTCGTTGAAATCGGGTCGCAGGGTCAGGCGAAAACCGGTCTCCAATTGGATGACCTCGAGCACGCTGGCGCTATCGCGATAGGCGGCATTGAGCCGGGCCACCGCGGCGACGATCTCCTCGAGGGGCGCCCCGCATTTCCGGGAGAGGACCTGGCCCTCCAAGAGCCCCCGATTCTCCAGGAAGAGCAGGGATTCGATGCGCTGTTCAAGGCTCGCGGGCGCGGGGGCGGCCGCTTCCGCGGGAGGGGTCGGTGGGGAGGACACCGGCTCTTCGTCGGCGCCCTCGGGGGAGGCTTCGTTTTCCACGGGAACGCTTCAGGTCGGTGGGGGTCGAAAAGGGCGGATCGCGGCGCGGAAAAACGGGGAAACCCGGGCCCTATTTCCGGATGAGCACGTGGATGGACTGGTAGAAATAATGGGCGGTCTGCACGGGGGTGAAGAATTTGATCCCCTCTTCCTCGAGAATTTGGCCGTAGGCCTTGGCGAAGGCGGCGTCGGTGGCGGCCTTCTTTTCTATATAACGGCCCACCGCGTTGGAATCGCCGTTCTTGAAGGCCTCGATGGCGCTCTTATCCCCTAAAAACGCCTGAAAATGCTCGCTGCGCCAAAGGAAACTGGTGCGGTCGTCCCGGTAGGCGATGCACCCCCCCAGGACGAGGCAGAGGGCGAGGGAGGCGGGAAGGAAGGTCTTGAGGCGCATGAATCATTCTACCGTCCGGGGCGCGTTTTTGTAAAATCGCATCGGGGATGCTACGATTTCAGCCCGTCGCCTCTAGCGAGACAGGAACGCATGGATATCAAACGCCTTCAGGCCCTGCTCAAGGCCCTCGAGCCCAGTAGCGCCAGCCAGATCGAACTCACCGACAAGTCGACCCGCATCTTCATCGATCGCGGGGAGGTCCGCCCCGTCGACGAGCGGGCCGAACTCGCCCCCGCACCGGTCGCCCCCGCGGCCGACGCCCCCATCGACCACGCCGTGGGCATGATGCGGCCGTCGACCCAGAAGCCGGCCCAGAAGAACGACATCGGCAGCAAGCACATCGGTTTCTTCAGCCGCTTCAACCCGAAGTCGAAGAAGCAGTACTTCAAGCTCCGGGATACCGTCAAGGAAGGCGACGTGGTGGCCATCGTGCGCGCCATGCACCTCGACCAGGAAGTCCTCGCCGACAAGAGCGGGAAGATCGTCGAAGTCCTGGTGGAAGAGGGCCAGCCCGTCGAATACGGCCAGCCCCTCATCCGCCTGGAATAGCCCCACCCCATCCTCCCGGAGTCTCCATGATCAAGAAGGTCCTCATAGCCAACCGGGGCGAAATCGCGCTCCGCGTCATCCGCGCCTGCAAGGAACTCGGCCTCAAGACCGTTTCGGTGCATTCCACGGCCGACGAGAAGTCGCTCCACCGCTCCTTCGCCGACCAGGACGTCTGCATCGGCGAGCCCGCCTCCGCCGATTCCTACCTCAACATCACCCGCATCATCGCCGCCGCCGAGATCACCGGGGCCGACGCCATCCACCCGGGCTACGGCTTCCTCTCCGAGCGGGCCCGCTTCTCCGAGGCCTGCGCCGAGGCCGGCATCAATTTCATCGGCCCCACCAAGCAGATCATCGAGATGATGGGCGACAAGGCCACCGCCCGCGAGACCATGAAGAAGGCCGGCGTCCCGATCATCCCCGGCACGGGCATCCTCACCGACGTCTCCGAGGCCATCGCCGTCGCCAAGAAGGTGAAGTACCCCGTCATCCTCAAGGCCACCGCCGGCGGGGGCGGGCGCGGCATGCGCATCTGCGAGAACGACGACGACCTGCGCAAGTTCTTCGAGATCGCCAGCAACGAGGCCCTCAATGCCTTCGGCAACGCGGGCATGTACATGGAAAAGTACATCCGCAACCCGCACCACATCGAGGTCCAGATCCTCGGCGACAAGCAGGGCAACGTCATCCACCTCGGGGAGCGCGACTGCTCCATCCAGCGCAAGCACCAGAAGCTCATCGAAGAATCCCCCTCCCCCTTCATCTCCGAGAAGATCCGCAAGAAGATCCGCGAGGCCGCGGTGCGCGGCGCCAAGGAATCCGGCTATTTCGGCGCCGGCACCATGGAGTTCCTCGTCGACGACAACGGCGACGATTTCTTCTTCATCGAGATGAACACCCGCATCCAGGTCGAGCACACGGTCAGCGAGATGATCACCGGCGTCGACCTCGTGAAGGCGCAGATCCAGGCCGCCGACGGCCTGCCCCTGCCCTTCGCCCAGAAAGACCTCGATTTCCGCGGGCACTGCATCGAACTGCGCATCAACGCCGAAGACCCCTCCCGCGATTTCATGCCCAACCCGGGCCGCCTCACCGGCTTCCACATGCCCCAGGGCCTGGGCGTGCGCGTCGACACCCACTGCTACGTCGACTACACCATCCCCCAGAACTACGACTCGATGATCGCGAAGCTCATCTGCTGGGGCCGCGACCGGAGCGAGGCCATCGCGCGGTGCAAGCGCTGCCTCGACGAGTTCGTCATCGACGGCATCAAGACCACCATCCCCTTCCACAAGCGCGTGATGGACGACAAGACCTTCATCGAGGGCAAGGCGAGCACCGGGTTCTTGGCCACCTTCAAGTTCTGATCCCGTGCCGCGGCCCGAAGCCGACTGGGTTCGCGCTGAAAAGCTCTTCCGGCGCCGCCGCTTCACCGCCGCCGCCGAGGCCTACCGGGCCTGCCTCTACCAGGTCGCCGACAACGGCCCGGTCTTCGCGCGACTGGGCGTCTGCCACCTGATGCGCACCGACCTCGGCCAGGCCGAACACTGGTTCGAGCGGGTGCTCGACATCGACCCGCGCAACCCCGCCGCGCTGGCCGGGCAGGCCTATATCGACCTCGTCACCGACCGGGAACGCTCGGCCCTCTATAAGTACTCGGTGCTCGTGAAGGACGGTTGGCAGGCCAAGCGCGTGCGCGCCCTCCTTGAGATCCTGCGCACCGCGCCCCGCGGCCGCGATTGGGCCCTCGCCCAGCCCATGGAACTCTTCCTGCCCGGGCCCGAGTTCCCCAAGCCTTGGCCCAAGCGCGCGCGGTGGCTTCTCGCCGCCGGCGCCGTCGTCGTCGCCGCCGGCGCCGTCCTCCTCGCCCTCCCCCAGGCGCGCGGCTTCTTCGAACGGTTCTCCGCCCCCCGCAGCGCGGCGGCCTCCGCCGGGGGGCTG
>JAFLEE010000158.1 GCA_017302015.1 Spirochaetota bacterium
GGCCGGCCTCGCGGTGGCGGCGGCCGGCGCGGGCGCCGCCCTGCATTCCGCCTCCCAGAAGACCGTGTGGCAGATCGATCCCGCCAAATGCACCCAATGCGGCAAATGCGCCACGGAATGCGTGCTGCGCCTCTCCGCGGTGAAATGCGTGCACCGCTACGCCATGTGCGGCTATTGCCAACTCTGCTTCGGCTTCTTCAAGCCCGAGGCCCCGGCCCTCAATTCGGCCGCCGAGAACCAGGTCTGCCCGACCGACGCCATCAAGCGCACCTTCGTGGAGGAGCCCTATTTCGAGTACGTCATCGACGAGCCCAAATGCATCGGGTGCGGCAAATGCGTGAAGGGCTGCACCGCCTTCGGCAACGGCTCCCTCTTCCTCCAGATCCGCCACGACCGCTGCGTGGGCTGCAACGCCTGCGCCATCGCGCGCATCTGCCCCGCCGACGCCATCCACCGCATCCCCGCCGACAAGCCCTACCTCATCAAGGGCGAGGACCGCGCGTGAAGCCGCCGCTCCTGCCCCTCCTCCTCGCCGCGCTCCTGCCGCTGGCGACGCTCCACGGGGAGGACCGCTTCCCCCAGCCCGAGTTCACCACCGCCTATAAGGCCAAGGCCTATCAGCACCCGGCCCCGCGGGGCACCGCGATGGAATGGGTCGACGTCGCCGTCCTCCTCGGCGCCCTCGCCCTCGCCTCCACTTTTGCCTTATCCCGCCGCCGGAAGGCCGCCGTTCCCCGAAGGCGCCTCGCCTGGCTCGAGGGCCGCCTCGGGCTCTACGCCCTCATGCTCTTCTGCCTCCTGTATTTCGGCTTCTACCGCCAGGGCTGCATCTGCCCGGTGGGTTCGGTGCAGAACGTCACCGCCGCCCTCGCGGGGGCGGGCTACGTCGTGCCGATCACAGTGATCCTGTTCTTCGCCCTACCCCTCGTCTTCGCGCTCTTTTTCGGCCGCGTCTTCTGCGCCTCGGTCTGCCCCCTCGGGGCGATGCAGGACCTCGTGGCCCTGCGGCCCATGAAGATCCCCCGCGCCCTGTCCCAGGTCCTCGGCGTGCTCCCCTGGGCCTACCTCGCCGTGGCCGTCCTCTTCGCCGCCACGGGGACGAGTTGGATCATCTGCCGCCTCGATCCGTTCGTGTCGTTCTTCCGCCTAAGCGGCGACCTCACGCGCATCCTGCTGGGCGTCCTCTTCCTCGGCATCGGGCTCGTCGTCGCCCGGCCCTATTGCCGCTTTCTCTGCCCCTATGGCGCGCTCCTCGGCCTCGCCTCCCGCCTCTCCTGGAAGAAGGTCACCGTGACGCCGCGGGAATGCGTCCAGTGCCGCCTCTGCGAGCACGCCTGCCCCTTCGACGCCATCGAGAAGCCCGAAGCGCCGGTGGATGCGCAGCGCCCCCGGGCCCTACGGCGCACCGGGTGGCTCCTCGCCGCGACACCGCTTTGGATCGCCCTCGGGGCCTTCCTCTTCTGGAATCTCGCCCCGTCCATCGCCCACCACCACAATACCGTCTTCCTCTCCCAGCGCGTGCGCATCGAGGACCGCGATCCTTCCCTCCCGAAGTCTTGGGAAACCCGCATTTGGCGGGAATTGGGGAAATCCGAGGAAGAACTCCACGCCCAAGCGGGGGCCATCCGCTCCCGGCTCCAAACCGGCGCCCTCTTCGCCGGCGGGTTCATCGGCCTCGTCTTCGGCCTCACCCTCGTCGGCCTCTCGCGCCGCGTGGTGCGCAAGGACTGGGAACCCGATCCCGCCAAATGCCTCGCCTGCGGGCGGTGCTTCGCCTATTGCCCCGTCGAGTACCAGAACCCCGATTCCCCGGATTCCCCAACCCTTCGCGGAGGAGATAAACATGGATGAGACCCGGCGCGATTTCCACTGGGGCCTGAAAGACGAGACCTGGGGCCGCGCCGCCCGCGGGGTCGCCCTCGTGGGCACCGTCTTCTGCGCCGTCGTCGCGGTCCTCCTCATCGTGACCCAGGTCGAGCGAACGCGCACGGACCCGGCAAGTTCGAAGGCCCTCGCGGTCTTGGCCGAACAGTTCAAGGCCGACCCGAAGAGCGAAGTCCTCCAGGCCGGGATCCGCGACCTCGACCTCCTCGCCCGCCGGGCGTTCTTCGGCAGCCTCGCCTTCATCGATGCCGCCGCCGTGGCCCTGCTCCTCGGGATTCTCCTGACCCTCGCGGCACTTCGGCTTTCCGAGGCCCTGCGCCCCGAACTCCCCAAGGTCGACGCGGTGGATGAGGGGGATCCCGCCCAGTCGCGCAGCGTGCTCCGTTGGGCCCTCGCCGGGCTCGGCGTGGTCGTCGTCTTCTTCGCGCTCTTCTATCCGCGGCTCTCGGGAGAGCGGAGGATCACGGCGGGGGCGGCGCTCGCCTCCGCGAACGGGACCGCCGTGCAAGCCGCCGCGCAGCGCGCGCCGGTCCCGGCCACCGGCGCCCCGGGCAAGGTTGCGCGGGCGATCCCCGGGGCCTCCCGCGAGGACTTCCTCAAGAACTGGCCGAACCTGCGGGGGCCCTTCGGATTGGGCATCGCCTACGGCGCCAAACCGCCGACCCAATGGGACGGCGCGACCGGGAAGCAGATCCGCTGGAAGACGGAGGTCCCCAAGGGGGGATTCAACTCGCCCGTGGTCTGGGGGGAGCGCGTCTTCCTCTCCGGCGCCGACGCCTCCTCCCGCGAGGTGTACTGCTTCGACGCGGGCTCGGGGAAACTCCGTTGGCAGCGGGCGGTGGCCTCTAGCGCCCCGACGCCCAAGGTCTCGGACGATACCGGCTTTGCCGCCCCCACGGTTTGCGTCGATGGCGAGCGGGTCTTCGCGGTCTTCGCCACCGGGGACGTCGTCGCCTTCGACTTCGAGGGGAAAGAAATCTGGAAGCGCCATTTCGACGTGGGCGCCAACCATTACGGCTACGCCTCCTCGCCGATCTTTTGGAAGTACCTCTTCCTCCAGGTGGACGTGGACACCGGCGGGGCGCTCCACGCCCTCGATCCCCAAACGGGGAAGACCGTGTGGACGAAGACCCGCCGCGTCGACACCTCGTGGGCCTCGCCCGTGGTGGTCGCGGACGCGGGGCGCGAATGGGTCGTGTGCGCCGCCTCGCCGAATCTCATCGCCTACGACATCGCCACCGGGGCGGAGACCCTCAGCGTGGCCTGCCTCGCCGGGGAGGTCGCCCCGTCGGCCGCCTACGCAATGGGCGTGCTCGTGAGCGCCATGGAATACGGGAGCCTCACGGCCATCCCGCTCGCCACGGGAAAGAAGGCCTGGTCTTCAGAAGATGACCTGCCCAGCACCTCGAGTCCCCTGGCCACCCCCTCCTTCGTGTTCACGGTGAACGCCAACGGCATCGCCAACGCCTACGAACTCGCGGGGGGCAAGAAACTGTGGAACCACGAGTGGAACGGCGAGTTCTACCCCTCCCCCATCCTCGCCGGCGAACTGGTCTTCTTTTCCGACAATAAGGGCGTGACCCATATCGCGAAAGCCGACCGGGGCTTCGCCCAAGTCGGGGAACCGGCCCTCGGCGAGGGTTCGGCGTCCACCCCGGCCTTCGTGGGGAGCCGTCTCTACCACCGGGGGAAGAAATTCCTCTATTGTATCGGGGCCGAGTAGCCCGCGCACGACCATGGCCGATCCCCGCCCCCTCGACCCCAGCGAAATCGAAGGGATCCTCGCGTCCATCGGGAAGACCCGTGACAAGGCGATCCCGATCCTGCAGGAGATCCAGAAGCGCCACCATTACCTTCCCCGGGAGGCCCTGGAGCAGGTCAGCCGCTTAAGCGGCATCACCCCGGCCCGCCTGCGCGGGGTGTCGACCTTCTTCAACCAATTCAAGCACGAGCCCTGCGGCGAGCACACCATCCGCGTCTGCGTCGGCACGGCCTGCTACATCAAGGGCGCCCAGGACGTCTACGACGCCGTGCGGGAATCCCTCAAGATCCCCACGGGGGCGGACACCGACGCCGCCCGCCTCTTCACCGTGGAGAAAGTCGCCTGCCTGGGGTGCTGCACCCTCGCCCCCGCCGTGCAGATCGACGGCACCACCTTCGGCCATTTGGCGCCCAAGAAGGTCGCCTCCATGCTCGATGCGTTCCTCGAGGGGCGCGGCCGGCAAAAAAAAAGCGGCCGCCCGCGGATGCCATCCCCGAGCGGCCACGGGGAGATCCGTATCGGCCTGGGATCCTGCTGCGTCGCCGGGGGCAGCGCGGAGGTGCTCGGGGTGATCGAGGAGACCGTGCACCGCTACGGCATCCGCGCGAGCCTCAAGCAAGTGGGCTGCGTGGGGATGTGCCACCAGACGCCGCTGGTGGAGATCGTCGATCCCCATGGGGTCTCGGCCTTCTACGCCAAAACCACCCCCGCCGAGGCCGCCGACGCCGTGCTGCGGCATTTCCCCCCGACGACGGGGGGCGGCAAGGTCGCGGCCCTCCTGCGCCGCGGCGTCTCCCTCCTCCACGATTCGGGGGAGGATGTGGTGGAGCGCCACGCCCTCTCGGTGCGCGACCCGAAGGTCGAGGCCTTCCTGGGCCGCCAGAAGCACCTGGCCACGGAGAACTCGGGCCTCTTCGATCCGCTCTCCCTCGATGCTTACCTCGATAGCGGCGGTTTCACGGCGCTGCGCGAGATCCTCGCCAAGGGGACGGCCGAGTCGGTCCTCGAGGCCCTGGCGGTGGCGGG
>JAFLEE010000159.1 GCA_017302015.1 Spirochaetota bacterium
GATGTCGATCCCGCTCTGTCTCGGCATCGGGCATTGAGACCGCTTCACCTGATGGGGCGGCGGGTCTCGGAAGCGCTGACAAGCCTCTAAGACTGTCGAATTCCAGGGCGCGGTTTCGACCGCGCCACCGAGCGCCACCGCTACGAGATCCTGTGCATCGGTTCCTCCACCGGCGGTCCCCAAGCCCTGCGCGCCCTCCTCCCGCGCTTCCACGCCGATTTTCCCTATCCCGTGGTCATCATCCAGCACATGTCCGAGGGGTTCACCCAGGGGTTCGCCGAAACCCTCGACCTCGTCTGCGACCTGGACGTGGCGGAAGCCAAAGACGGCGAGGCGCTCCTGGCGGGCCATGTCTACGTGGCCACCGCCAACCACCACCTCGGCCTCGAGCGCCGCGCGGACGGCCTCCACGCGAAGTTCGCCGAAGGCGAGAAGGTCTCCGGCCACCGCCCCTCCGTCGATTATTTCCTCGATTCCGCCGCCGCGGTCTGCCGCGACAAGGCCATCGCCGTCATCCTCACCGGCATGGGCAGCGATGGCGCCAAGGGCATGGTCCAAGTGCGCAAGGCCGGGGGCGCCACCATCGGCCAGAGCCAGAAGACCTGCGTGGTCTACGGCATGCCCCGGGTCGCGGACGCCCTGGGCGGGGTGGAGTTCGTGGAAGACCTGGAAAAAATCTACGACCGCTTGTCGTCGATCCTCGGCTCGAAGGCCTGAGCCGGGGGTTCGGGCCGGTCCTCGGGCGCGTCCCCATCGAGCGGATCGCCCTGCACCTCGTAGGGGATGCCGAGGCGCTCCACGGAACCGCGGCGTTGGCGCGCGGATTCCTCCTCGGCGGTGTTCTCGCTCACGAGGGAATAGAAGACGACGGGGCGGTCCTTGGGCCGAAGCAGGCGCCCCAGGCGCTGGAGTTCCTGTACCGTGTCGCCGCGGCCGCCGGAGAGTTGGATGACCACGTCGGCTTCGGGAAGATCGATCCCCTCGTCGGTGACCCCGGAACTCACCAGCACGGCTGCCTTGGCCCCATTGAAGGCCGCATAGGCCTTTCGCCTGCCCGCGGGCGTCGTCTTCCCCGTAACCAGCGGGAAGCCCCCCCGGGCGGCCACCCGCTCCAGGGGCTCGACGAACTCGCCGAGGATGAGGATGCGCCCGCCGGGATGCCGCTTCACGAGGACCGCCGCGCGGGATTCCTTGAAGGGATTGGCGCTGGCCACTTGGTGGCGCAGGGCGACGCTGCGCGAGAGGAGATAGGCGCTTCGAAGGGAGGGGTCCATGGGCACCCGGATCTCGAGGCAGGTCGCGTGGACCGACGGGGCGGTGGTAACGGAAGGCAGGGGGAAGCGGCAGGGACCGAAGGCCGTGAAGAAGAGTTCATCGCGGGAGGCGTCCCAACTGGGCGTGGCGGTCAGGCCGATGCAGGGCGCCTCCAGGCGCGTGAGAATCTGGAGGAGGTCGACGGAGAGCCCGTGGGCCTCGTCGATGAGGAGCAGGGGCCGCCGGCTTTTTTCCGGGATGCCCGTGCGCAAGATCTCGGTGGACTCGATGAGCAGCTTGGGATCGAGCTTGCCGCCCTTCTGGAAGAGTTTCCATTTCTTGGCCTCGGCGCGCCACTGCTCCCGCAGGACCGCGTTGGGGGCGAGCACGAGGGCCCCGCCCACCCGCCGCGCCCATTCCAGTCCGAGGCGCGTCTTCCCGGAACCGCCCGCGAGTACGTAGAGGCCCAATTTGGGGTGCCCGGACCCCGAAGCCTCGAGGGCGGCGCGCTGGGCCTCCCTCAGATCGTCCGCCAGGATGGCCGCGGGGATGGGGCTGGATTCGCGCTGGATCTCAAGGCGCGCTTCGCGGTCCCTCCATTCCTGGGTGCGCACGGCGCCGAGTTGGGCGAGGGCGCGTATTTCCGCGAGCAGGGCGGGGCCGCCCGGCTCGCCGCGAAACAGCGGTTCGGCCTCGGCTGGGGCGTCGATGCCGTGCCACTGGGAGTTCCAGATGCGCCAGGGAGACAGGGCCAGCCGCACGTGGTGGTCCAGGTCGCGATCGACCCTGAAGAACCACGGGAGGGCGCCCATCGGCGCATCCCCCCCCGCCCCCTTCTCCAGAAGGAGGGTTCTCGCGTCGAGAATGCGGAAAGCCGTCAAGAGGACTCAGCGCGCGGCGCGGCGATTCGGAAAAAAGTCGGGCGAGGAAGGGGCCACGGGAATTCGTTTCAAAACTCGGCGGCGAGGCCCAAACCCAGGCATTGGGGGTCGAGGAGGGGATAGAGGACCCATTGGCTGGCAAACCCCGTTTCGCCGGGCGCCCCGAACCCGCTCCGCGAAGCCTTCTTCGCGGCCGCCTTCCGGGTGAGGATGCCGGCGATGAAGAGGGCGCTTCCCACGCCCGTGGCGACGATGCCGACGACGCGCGTCGCGGCGGTGGCAGAAAGGGTGTCGGTATAATTGCGGTAGCGCAGCGCCACTTGCCATTGGTCCGCGGAGGTCGGGGGAACATAACTTACGTACTGGTTATAGGCGCCGAGCGGGCTATAACTGGCCACCAACTCCACCACCACCGAGGTGGCCACCGCGCCCAAGCCGGCGATGCCGACGGCCAACCCGACGGGCTTGAGGGGGACGGGTTTCACCTCGAAGACCGGCCATCCGGCCTTCACCCTCGGGGTGGGGGGGAGACGGGACTCCAAGGCGATCGCCAATTTCTCAAATTGATGCAGCAGGGGATCGGTCGCGGGGGCGGCCTTCTCCCGAAAAGTCGCTTCGACTTTCCCCGTTTTCACGTCGACATAAGAAAGGGAGATCTGGAGCGCCCCCGCGCGGCGGGTGAGCGTGCCGATGGCCGCCTTTTCCGCCCCGAGGCCCAGGGCATTGGAGAGTTGGCAAGGTAAGCCCGCGCAGTCGCCGGCCTCTTTGGCGCCGACTTCGCTCATCGCCCCGTAGAGGCCCGTCTTGGCCTTCACGGCCTGGGGTTCGACCACGCGGAAACGCCCCTCCCGCCGTATGGCCGCACGGAACTGGGAGGTCATCAGGGAGAGGTCGGCGGGGGAGGACCCCTTCGCCATGGAAAAAGGGGCGACAAAGAGCCGGGGCGCTTCGGCGAAGACCGCGCAGGGGGCCAGCAGGGCGAACAGAGCCGAACGCAATGAATTCATGGTGCCCCCTTTATAACATTCCCGGCGCCCATTCTGGTAAATTTTAGCATTTCCGGTGAGAATTATCCCGTACCCGTGGAATCAAGCCTTCCCGTCGATATCCTTCCCCAGCCCAACGAAACCACGTGCGGCCCCACCTGCCTGCACGCCCTCTACCGTTTCTACGGGGAGACCCTCGACATCGCGCGGGTCGTGCGCGAGGTGCGCCAACTCGAGGGCGGGGGGACCTTCGCGGTCATGCTGGCCAACCACGCCCTGCGGCGCGGCTACGACGCCATGCTCTATTCGTTCAACCTGAAGGTCTTCGACCCCAGCTGGTTCGACCTCGACACCTCCTTCCTGGCGACCAAGCTCGCCCAGCGGCTGCCCATCCTGAACGGCAACCGCACCCGCATCGTCACCGAGGCGTTCATCGAGTACTTCCAACTCGGCGGCCGCATCCGGTTCACCGACCTGAGCGCCGCCATCATCCGCAAGTACATCAACCGCGGCATCCCCATGATCACCGGGCTCAGCTCCACCTGGCTCTACCGCTCCATGCGGGAATACGGGGCCCAGTGCACCTCCGACGACATGCAGGGCGAGCCGGGGGGGCATTTCGTGGTGCTCAGCGGCTACGACCGCGACCTCGCGCGCGTGCGCATCGCCGACCCCTACCTCGCCAATCCCCTCTCCTTCACCCAAACCTACATGGTCGAGATGGAGCGCCTGCTCACCTCGATCCTGCTGGGCATCGTCACCCACGACGCCGACCTTTTGATCCTCACGCCCCGCGAGAAATCCTCGCGGCCCCCCTCGGCCTAGGTTTATGGACCTCGTCATCGTCGTCAATCACCCGAAGCACTGGGGGCTCAAGATCCCCGGGGTCCCGGTGGTGGCGGCCCGGGACTACCTGCAGGACCCCTCCTGGGCCCAGCGACGGCACGCCAAGGTCTTCAACCTGTGCAAGTCCTACCGCTACCAGTCCACCGGCTATTACGTCTCGCTCCTGGCCGAGG
>JAFLEE010000016.1 GCA_017302015.1 Spirochaetota bacterium
GAGGCCGGGCTCCGCCTGTTGCGCGCCGCCCCCCGTCGCGCCGCCGCGGCGGAGGCCCGGGATCCCCTCATCGGGAAGACCCTCGATCTTCTGGGTTCCCTGCGTTGGGATGATGCGGGGCGCAAGGCCGCCCCCGGCGCCCCGTCGGAGGAGGATGACCTCGCCCTCGCCATCGCGGCCCTCAAGCACGAAGTCGATACGGCGCTCACGGAACGGGAGCGCGAGACCCTCGAACTCGCCGCGGCCCGGGATGAAGCGCGGCGCCTCGGCCTGGAATTGAACGAGGCCCTGCGGCGCTCGTCGCGGCGGCAGGAGGAGGTCGAGCGCCTGGGCCGGGAGAATCTCGCCCTCGAGAGCGACATCGCCCAGGCCCAGCGCGAGGTGCTCTCGGTGCTCGCCGATTTCATCGATGAGCGCTGCATGCGCCCGCAGAAGCGCACCCGCGACCTCGCGAGCCTCATGCACCGCCTGGCCCTGGGCATCGGGATCTCGCCGGAAGATTCGGACCGCTTCGACCGCGCCTGCCTGCTGCACCACGTGGGGTTCCTCGGCATCCCCGACGCCCTGGCGCGGGAGAGCGCCGACCTGGAATCGGTGGCGCACCACGCGACCCTCGGCCACGATCTTTTGGCGCGCCTCATCGGCATGGAGTGCGCCGCGGACCTCGCCCTCACCCACCACGCGCGCTGGGATGGCCGGGGCCTTCCCGAGGGCCTGGCGGGCGAGGCGATCCCCATGGTTTCGCGCCTCTTCGCGCTGGCGGAGCGGGTGCATGCCGGGGCCCGCGCCCCCGAACTCCGCCAAGATGCGGGGAAGCTCCTCGACCCCGGCCTGGTGGAACATTGCCTGGCGCAGGAACTATTGGAGTAGGGAAGCGCTTCAGGCCCCGATGGCGGTGAGGCGGATCCCCTCCTCCGTTTCGACGACTTGGATCTTTTCGTCGAGGACGATTTGCCCCGCTTGGGACCGGATTTTCGGGAAGGCGCGATCCAGGGCGAACACGGCGGGCAGGAAATGGCGCTTCGCCGGCCGTACTTCCCAGTTCCAGTGGAAAAGTTCGGGCCGCGATACCGCGAAACGGGCGGGCACGCCCTCGTTCACCGGCACGGGATAGCGGTCCAAGATCCGGGGCCGAAGGGCCCGGCCCTCCGCAAAGAGCGCGACCTCCATGGCCACGCCTTCGGCCCGTAGCGACGTGCTCCCCTTCCCGACCCGCGGCCGGCGCAGGGAATGGAGGCAAGCGGTCACCCGTTGGGGCTTCGCGAGGAGAAGATCGTCCACGACCAAGATGAGATCGGGCTTGAAGAACCAGAAATGCCGGTGGTAGCGCCGGACCCCGGCGTAGGAGAGGGTGAGAGCCGCGACGAGATGGGTGTAGGCGAGCCCCCCGGCCTTGCCCTCGTCCATGCCGAGGAACCTAGCCGCGCCCAGGTGGCCCGGCACCTGCCCCTCGCCGCCGATGAGGAGGCAATTATGGGCGCGGGTTTGGCGCGTCCAGCGCACGTGGTGCGCGGTGCCGTACTGGGCGCCGAAGGTGCCCGAGGGGACGATGAGGCCCTTCCCGCGGCGCAGGATCGAGAAGGAACCCTGGTCGGCGTGCTGGTGGCTCCCGTTGCCGAATTTGCTCGCGCGGACCACGAGGGCGGTGTTCTTCTTCTCATCGAAGAGGTCGCATTGCAGGCTCGCGAAGCCCCCGTCGGGGAAGAGGACGTCCTTCGCATCGGGGAGCGCGACCTTGCGCCGGGAGGGCCGAAGGAGCGCCGGCGGCACGAAGAGGTCGAGCAGGTGGAGTTCCAGGCGCTCGGGGACGGGGAGGCGCTTTCGGGCGCGGTGGATCGCGGGGGAGCCGAAGCGATCGGCGTAGACGCGCAGGGGATCCTGGCCAAAAAAGCCGGGCCATTCCTGGTCCTCGGGATGGCACCACCAGCCGTCGCCGAAGGGGTGGACCTCCCATCCCTCCCGCGCGAAGTGGAGGAAGAAGCGGGCCACGTTGCGGTAAAAGGGGCGCTCGAGGAATGAGAAGCCCGAAAGCCGCTCGACCATGAGGAAGAACGGCAAGTACCAGCGGGTGTAGGAGGTGGCGTAGAAGACGCCCTCGGCCCAGCCGCCGTCCGGCCCGCCAAAAAACGGAAAGAAACCGGCATAAATGCGCATGGCGTAGGCGAGCCAGGCTTCGCATTCCGCGCTGTCGGCGAACCCGTGGAGGATAAGGGCGGCCTCCCCCAAGTACCCCCCTAGGCGGCCGACGTGGGAATTGCCCGGCGTGTTGGTGAAGTCGGTGCGCAGCATGCGCCGGTGGGCGGCGCGGGCATGGGCGGCCAGGGCGGTCTTGGCGAAGGCGAGTTCCTCGGGGGCGAGGACCGCGGCGAGGCCGTCGATGGCGAAGGGGAGGCAGCGCAGGAGGCTGAGGCCGACCTCGTCGCCCCAGGGGCCGTCGGGGCTGCAGGGCCCCTCGGGGTTCCAGGCGCACACGGCCAAGAGGAGGCGGCGCCCCATGGCGGCGGCCTCTTCATCCGCGAAAAGGAGGCGGCCGAGGACGCAGGCGACGAGATTGCGGTCGATGTATTTCCGCGCGAGGTTCGTCCATTCCCGGTAGCGCAGATTGCGCGAGATCGGATCGGGGTAGAGGTGCTGATCGGGCGTCGGCGGCAGCCCGTCGGAGAGGGCCAGGGCGAGATTGCGCCGCAGGGCCGGGAGGTGGCGCCGGTGCCTGGCGCAGACCCGCTTGGCGTCGCCCCTTCGCAGGTAATGGCGCGGATGGCCTTGCGGCACCCGGGCGAGGAGGGCCGCCGCCGTGGGGGGCTGCTGGACGGCGGCGGTCTTTGAGAGCGTGAACGTCCACCAGCCACGGCGCTTGCCGTTCCCCTCCAGGTCCCAACGGTAGGTTCCCGGCGCGAGGAGGCCCGCGGGGGTCCAATGGTTCTCCGGGGTGCGGTGCGAGGCGCGCAGGCTCCCGCCGACGGCCTCCAAATGGACGGTGAACGCCTCCACGCCGGGCACGCGCAGCCAATAGAACGGCGGGGGATTGATCTCGACCACCCGCCCGTCCTCGGGACCCGGGAAGAGTTGGAGGAAGGAGGTGCGCTCCTGGGCCAGGGCGTTCACGGGCGCTTGTCCCAGACCAGATCGCCGGTCGCCAGGTCGATATGGCCGAGTTTGCGCGCGGGCGTGCCGCCGTAGATCCCGTAGTCCTCGGTGTCCTTGGTCACCACGGCGTTGGCGCACAAAAGGTTCCCCTTCCCCACGGTGACCCCGGCGGTGACCGTGACGCCCGAGGCGAGCCACGACCCCCGGCCGATGCGGATCGGCGCGCCCACATTCCGCCGCGTGAACGAGCGGCTCTCCGCGTCGAAGAGGTGGGTATTGGAGGTGAGCGAGCAATAGGGGCCGATGAGGGTGAGATCCTCGATGACCACGTCGCCGTTGACGTAGGCGTAGAGCCCGATGAGGCAGCCGTCCCCGATGCTCCCCCGGGCGGAGAGGTTGATGATGGCCCCGGGCTTCACGCGCAGGCCCTCGGCTCGGAAGCCGAGCATGCGCGCGCGGTTGCGCCCGTCGGTCTCGTTGTCGGAGAGGCCGCTATAGCGGGTATGGATCTCGAAGGTCTCGGGGTCGAGGCCGGTCTTGGTGACCCAGGGCTCGGGGAAGGAAATCATGGGGGGCTCCTCGAAGAAAACCGAAGCAGGCGTTCGGTCGCATCGTGTTTCTCCAAGAAGCATAGCCCGCGGACGGCGGGGCGTCTTTGTCTGTGGCGGAAGCGGTTTTATCCGCCCGGGCGCGCGGCCTTCGGGCGCTTATCGATTTTCGGGATGAAGCTCGACTTCGGGGGATCGAACCCGCCGAAGACCACCCCGCGGCTGATCTGGTCGCGCTCGAGGTCCCGCCATTTCCCGGGGGGGATCCCCTCCTGCCGCTTGAAGATCCTGGAGAAATGGTGGACGGTCTCGAAGCCGCCGTGGAGCGCGATGGCCTCGAGGGAATCCTCCCCCGAGAGCATGCGCGCCTTGGCCTGCTCGACGCGCCAGCGCCAGAGCCAAGCGGCCACGGTCTCGCCGGTGACGTTGCGGAAACGGCCGCTTAGGTGCCTCGGCGAGACGCCGGCGGCGGCGGCGATGGCGGCGAGGGAGAGCGGCTCGCGGTAGGTTGCCTCGATGAACTCCACGGCCCGTCGGGTAGCGGGATCGAAGACGGTGGAGAGGGCCGCCGCCCGTGGACCGACGGACCGTACCCGCACCGGCGCGGGGGCCGGGAACGGCTTCGGGTCCGCGGCGGGCGCGGTGCGGTGCGGAGCCCGGGCCCGGGCGAGGAGCCAGTGGAGTTCGGTGAGGCGGGCCGTGGCGATCTCGCGGTGGTACGCTTCCCCCCGGATCCCCTCCTGCACGATGCTCTCAAGGAGCAGGCGCCACGAATCGCCCTCGTCGCTGAAGGCGCCCTCCGCCTTCGGGAGCGCGCGGGCGAGGGACCGGTCGTGGACCTTGAACTTGGCCTCGAGGGTGACCGCCCGCGCCTTCTTCGCGGCGCTGAGCCCGTGGGGCACGCCCTCCCCCGCGTAGAAGAGGAAGCCGGGGGAAAAGCGCTCGATCCGCTTGCCCAAGGTGAAAGAACCGCTTCCCTCGAGGACGAAGAAGATCTGGGAAAAATCCCGGTGGCGATGTGTGACGAGGGTGTAGGCGGGAGGGTAATGCACACGGGCCAACCAGAAGAGTTCCAGGGGCGCGCAGGGTTTGGGGAGGGCCATGGGAGATCCGCGGGGGAAGGATACCTTTACCGCAGCCGGGCGTCCACCGGATCCCCCGACCCCTCCATTCCATCGACGTCGGACCCCGGAGCCCCGCCTCATGAACCCCGGGGCAAACCCGCCGAAGCGAGGAGCGAGCGGAACTTTTCCAGGCGATAGAAACGGATGCGGTTGGAATCGTGGAAATTGGGGGCGCCGTCGTAGGCGGCGCGAACGAGGTAGATGAGGTCTTCCCCGTCGAATTGCCAATCGACATATTGGAAGCCGGTCCGCTTTAGCGATTCCTCGGGGGAGAGGCCCAGGTCGTCGCGCAACATCTCATGCACCACGGTCCAATGCCGTAGGTCCGCCGAGGCCGACAGCGAAAGCGCGTTGCGGCCCGCGTAGCGCGGATCGGTCGGAGTGGCGTTCACGAGGGAAAGATAGGCCCCCGTCGCGGGGTCGCGCCGCACGGTGAACTTGGCGTGGTGCCCCGGGAAATCGATGAACCCGCTGGACGCATCGAAGCGCAGTTCATTCCCGTCCGGGCTCAGCGACAGCAGGGCCGCCTTGCCCGGCATCCAGGAATGCAGGCGGAGGAGGTTCCACATGCTCCCGTCGGGCGCCGCCACCGCGTTTCCCTCGAGCCATCCCCAATCCCGGATGATCTTCGTTCCCGCCGGCGCCACGCTCGCCGGGAAACGCACTTCGTTGCTTTTCGTCCAACTGGAGGCCAGGAGGAGGTCGGCGTTCTCATCGGCCGAGATCATGAAGGATGCGAAGCCCTCTCCCCAGACGGTGCCGAGGCAATTCTCGAAGGCGCGGTAGAGCCGTCCCCCATGGACGAGGACGGGCACCGGGGCTCCGTGGTAATTGGGATCGGCGTGGTAGACCCCCCCGGTGAAGAGCCAGCCCGATTTTTCGTCGGCCGGGTGCGTCCAGGTATGGCCCCCATCGTCGCTGCGGCGGATGACGATGGAACCGTATTGCTGGCTGACCCCCAGGTGGTAGAGGGCGCCCATATGGGTGAAGAGCGTCCCCCAATAGGCGTTGGAGAGGTGGGTCACGCTGCGCCAGGACCGCCCCCCGTCTTCCGAACGGTAGACGCTCGTGAGGTGCTCCTCGCGCTCGTGGTTGCGCGGGCAGCCCGCCCCGAAATAATCGTGGGTGGCGACGAGGGCGCCGTCGGGGGCGCGCACGAGGCTCGGGCTGCCGAGGTAGGTGCGGGTCTTGGGGTCTTGGATGCGGAGGTCGGTGGGGTTCATGGGTTCCTTGGTGGCACGATGGTGCTGGGTTGCCGTCGGTTTGGAATCGGGCCCGCGGCGGGGCTCATCGCGGGATCAGGCCGAGCGCCCCGAGATCCCGCGCCACTTGCTGGCGTTCGGGCCCGGCGAAGGCGGCGAACGGGGCGGCCATCCCGTCCCCGCAGACATCCAGAAGCGAGAGGGCGCACTTGATCCCTTTGATGCCGCTGCTGGCGTGGTGCCCGTGGCCGTAGATCGCGGAGAGCGCCATGAGGCGGCCCTGGAGGGCGAGGATCCTGTCCATGCGGCGCGCGAGGGCGGCCTCGAATAACTCGACGAAAAGCGCAGGATCGACATTGGCGCCCCCGCAGACGCCCCCTTGGGCGCCGAAGAGGACCGACTCGGCCAGGAGGGTTTCGCTCCCGGTGAAGAACGCCCAACCCCGGGGCCGGGGCTCCGCGGCGCGGAGGCTCAGCAGTTTGTGGAAGAGGCCCATATCCCCCGAACTGTCCTTCACGCCGATGACGCCGGGGCGAGCGAGGGCCTCGGCTAGAGTCGGCGTATCGAGGGAGACCTTGGTCATTGAGGGCATATTATAGAGGAACAATGGGAGGGGCAGGGCGGGGAGGAGCTGGTCCAAATAGGCGAGGAACTCCGCCGGGCCCGGCGGCAAATAATAGGGGGGCGCCACGACCAGGGCGTCGGCCCCGGCCTTCGCGCACACCTGGGCGAGTTCCAGCGTATCTTCCACGACCGTGTCGGTGATCGCGACGATGATGGGCACGCGCTTCTTCACCTGGGCGCCCGCCCGGCGGACCATTTGGATCTTCTGGCCTTGGGAGAGGCTCGGTCCCTCGCCGGTGGTGCCCAGGAGGAAAAGCCCGTGCACGCCCCCCGCCAGCACATGCTCGATGAGTTTATCCAGGCCTTCTCCGTCAATTTTCCCGTCTTTCATCGGGGTCACGAGGGGTGGAATGACGCCTTTAAACGAAGGAAGATTATGATATATCATATATATTAGGTATACTCAAAAAATCCTGTATTGTCAAGGCTTGATATACCGTATATACTTTTTGAACCTATGGGCCCATTCGCCACCGCATCCGCCCAGATCTATCTAAAACTCAAAGAAAGAATCCTCTCCGGGGAACTCCGCCCGGGCACCCATCTGGTGCGCCGGCAAGTTGCCGCAGAATATGGGACGAGCCCCATCCCGGTCATCGAGGCGCTTCTTCGCCTCGAGATGGACGGCTTGGTGGAGAGCGAGCCCAAGTACGGGGCCCGGGTGCGCCTCATGGCCGTGGAGGAGATCCGCGACGAGCAGGTGTTCCGCGAGGCTATCGAGTGCGAAGCGGCGCGGCGATTTTCAACGGGAGCCTCCCCCCGGGCGCGGGAAGAATTATCGGCGCTGGCCGGGGCCCTCGACCGGGTCCAGCACGGCTCCGATCCCCAATCCCTCGAGGCCAATCGGGCCCACCGCGATTTCCACCTCTTCATCGCGCGCAGCGGCGGCCACCCGAACCTGGAGCGAGAACTGGCGCGGCTTTGGTACTGGATGGTGGGGGCCGGTTGGGTCGACCCCCTGGCCTATCCCACCCCAGTAGATTGGCACGCGCAATTGGCACGCTCGCTCGGCGCAGGCTCCGCCGATCGGGCCGAGGCCGCCATGCGCGAGCACGTGAACCTAAACCGCGAGGCGCACCTCGCGGCGCTCCTTTCGCGCTTCGGCTAAAAACCCCTCAGCCCTCCGCCGCGCGGTACTCGAGTTTCGAGATCCACCGGTTGCAATTCCCCTTGGCCTCGCCCACGGCGTGGAAGAGGGGCCCGGGATTTTTCCCGTCGATCGCGAGGGTGACCCGCGTGGGCATCGACGTCTCAACATCCGCCGCGGTCTTGCCGGCGCGGTGGAGGGCGCTCACGTGCCAGGCGCCGTCATGGTCGATGGCTTGCTTCCCGGCGATCCACACCCGGGTTTGGCCGGAGCTTTGGACGACGAAACGCCGGAGGGAGTTGCGCGTCATGAAATCTTTCATCTCGAATTGGAGCACGAGAACGCGGCCCGGGACCGCATGGGGCGCGAGGTCGACGAAATGGGAGGCGCCTTCGAGGATCTTGGCGTTTTTGGGGCGGAGCGGCTCCGTATTCGGCATGGCGTCCACGGTCCAGGAACGCATGGGGATGGTGAGGAGCAGACCCGCGGTGGCCTTCATGGGCACGCTATCCACGGTGGTTTCGATCTCGAGGTCCGCCGAATAGGGGCGCCAGGCGCTTTCCTCCGGCGTGGCCGTGAACGCGAGGGCGAAGGAGGCCCCCACGGGGAGCGAGAGAACTTTCGCCGTCGCGCCGCCCAATTTCCAGCCCAGGGGGGCGCGCAGGCGGACGGAGATCTTGGATTTCTTCGCGCCGGTATTCGTGGCGACGAGGCGGAACTTGCCGGATTTCCCCGGGGCCACGCGCACGAATTCGGGGTAGTGGAGGGCGAGGTGGATGGGATAGTCGCTGAGGACGCTCGCCGAATCCGCGACATCCATCGACCGTAGGAGGGCGCTCGTCTTCTCGGGGTAGCGAACGGCGGGGGCCTTGGCGGCGCCGGGCGCCTTTCCCAACGCCACGCGGGAACCGTAGACCCTCTGGGATTCCCGGGCGAGGACGGCCGTCTGCGCCGTGAGTTCGGCCAGCGTTTCGGGGGGATTGACCCCCGTGATGTAGCCGCCCAGGGCGATCTTGTCGCCGATGGGCTTCTTCCATTCATCGGAGATGCCGTCGGGGTCGAGGAGACCGAGGATGGCGCCCAGGGTCGCGCAGGTGCAATCGGCGTCGTAGCCGCAATTCACCGCGGCGAGGATCGCCCGGCCGAAATCACCGCGGCCGAGGCACCAGCCCAGGACCGTGATGGCCAGGTTGATGGCCACGTCGGTGAAGTTCTGGTGCCCGTGGGCCGCATCGAGTTTCTCGAAGAGGGCCCGGCGGTCGGGGGTCTTCTCCCAGTTCTCCAGCACGAAGCGAATCGCCTTGGCAACGCGGCAATCCGCCGGGATGGCTTCGAGGCCGGCGGCGATGAGGCGGTCGCGGTCCTTCTCCACGAAGGCGAGGCTCTCCACCGTCGCCAGGAACTCGGCGGCCCAGACGCCCTCGGTGGCGTGGTCGCAGCGGGCGTCTTCCCGGGTGAAATAGCGGGCGAGGTCGGGGTCGCCGGGGGCGAGGCAGGCCCAAAGTTCGGTGCGGATGGCCGAGCCCATGCCGGCGGTGAACCCGTTGTCGTAGGCGCCGCTTAGGGGCGGGAGGAGGCCCTGGTCGAGGTTGCGCCGGGTGGTGCCGTACTCGTCGGGCCAGGCCTGGATATTCTCGCTCCACCCCTTGGCGAAGAGGGTGCCCGTGATGGGGAAGCCCGATTCGCGCAGGCGGGCGAGCCAGACGAGTTGGAGGTCGAGGTCGTCGTTCTCGAGCATGGCCGTGGGGATGGGGTCGTAGAAGGTGAGTTCTTTCGGCGGGGTGCGGCCTTCCCAGGGGCCGCCGAGGGTGCCTCCGATGGATTTGCCGAGCCAGCATCCGTAGACTTGGCGGCGGTATTGTTCGAAGGGAAGGACAATCTTGGAATTTTTCATGTTCGGTCTCCGTTGCGTGGATTCATCTGGAAGAAAGGGAGTTCCGCGGTCCTCATGGGCCCGGTCCCCCATCGTCCTCGGGAAGCATAGGACGCGGCGCCCGGGACGTAAAGGCAGGGGATCTTCAAACTTGCACGGGATTGTCACCGGGGGAATGGCGGCGCTATAATGCCCCATGCTTCCCCACGAGTTCCAGCACGCGCTTCCCGACGCCATCATCCTCGCCGCCGACCGGTTCCGCTTCTCCCCGGGGGAAGAACGGGGGTCGCCGCGGGTCCAAAGCCGCCGGCTGTTCTGGTGCCGCTCGGGGCGGGGGGCGGTGACGGTGAACGGAGAGCGGTTTCCCATGGTCGCGGGCGGCTTCGTCCTCATGCCGTGGGGGCACTCGGTGATCTACGAGGCCGACCGCCGGGTTCCCTACGAGATCGGCAGCATCCACCTCATCCCCCGGCACCGGCCCTCGGGGGGGCCTGCCTTCTACCAGGTGCCCCACGAGGCCCCCAAGATCCCGATCCCCGGGCATCGCGATGGGGTGCTCCCCGGCATCGATGCGGGCGGGGGCAGCCGAACGGTCGGGGGAACGTTCGAAGCGGCGCCCGCCCTGGCCCATCTGGCCGAGTTCATCGTCGACTCCTTCCGCCGCGGCCCCCATGAGACGGAAGCGCGCCTTTTGGCCCCCCTGCTCCTCGCGGAAATCCACCGCGCCCTCGCCGCCGGCCGCAGGGATTATCCCGCGGTATTGCAATCGGCCATCGCCGCCATGGAGCGGTCGCCGTCGCCCATGGAACTCCCCGAACTCGCGCGGCTCCTCAACCGCAGCCCCTCCAGCGTCATCCGGCTCTTCAAGCGCGAGACGGGCTTGCCGCCGAGGCATTTCCTCATGGAGGCCCGTATCCGCCGCGCCCGGGAACTCCTCCTGGGCACGAGCCTCCCGGTCCAGGAGATCGGGGAGCGGGTGGGGATTCCCCAGGCCCATTATTTTTCGAGGTTATTTAGGAAATTAAGCGGCATGAGCCCGCGGGAATGCCGTCGTCGGGGGGCGTTCGTGTGAGGGGGGGGGCGCTGTCCGAGGTGCGTTCCCCCCATAACCGGCTTTTCCTTTTTAAAGGGAAACCGTATACTCTTTCCCAGAGGCCCCCATGAAAAAATTCCCCCTGTTCGTCACCCTCGCGCTTCTTTCGGCGCTCCCGCTCCTCGGCCAGCGCGCCCGCCTGAGCCCCCACGAGACCCTCAGCCTGAAAATCGACAGCAATCGCGTCACGGTGACCTACGGGCGCCCCTACACGAAAGACCCGAAAACCAATGTCATGCGCAAGATCTGGGGCGGCCTCGTGCCCTACGATAAGGTGTGGCGCACCGGGGCCGATGAAGCCACCCTCTTCATCACCCAGCAGCCCATCGATTTGGGAGGCGCCACCATCCCGGCCGGCGCCTACACGCTCTTTACCTTCCCTTCCGCCGACGGTTCCGCGAAACTCATCGTCAATAAGCAGATCGGCCAATGGGGCGTGGATCCCTACGACGCGAAGCAGGAACTCACGCGCATCCCGATGTTGAAGGAAACCCTGGAGAAGCCGGTGGATCAATTCACCATGATGCTAGAAAAGAACCCCGCCGGCGGCGCGTGGCTGCGCATGGCTTGGGAAAATACCCGCTATTCCGTGCCCTATACCGTGAAGAAATGAGGTCTTTCGGCCCCGTGCGGCGAGGGAATAGATCCCTTGCCGCCTTTCCGCTCGAGCGCCGAAGGGAGCGCCCTTGAAAAGATCCCCCCGCGTTCCTTCTTTCTCCATCCTCTTGTTGGCCGGCTTCGCGGGCTTCGTGGTACCTCTTAAGGCGGGGCCCGTGGTGGATACCAATGCCGCGACCCTGGTGAGGGATTTCCGCGGAGGCCGGATCCTCTTCCAGCAGGGAGCGGTGGACGAGCGCCATAGCCCCTGTTCGAGTTTCAAGATTCCCATCGCCCTCATGGGGTTCGATGCCGGAGTGCTCCGGGGCCCCCACGAACCCCGCATCGATTACCGGCCCGAATTCCAGGCGGGGCGCGAGGCGGACAAGATCGCGGTGGATCCGAGTACCTGGCTGAGAAACTCGGTGGTGTGGTATTCCCAACAGACCACGTTGAAATTGGGGAAAGAACGCTTCGAAAAGTACCTGCGGGCATTCCGCTATGGGAATGGCGACGCCACCGGCCACCCCGGAAAGGGCGATGGACTCACCCAGTCCTGGCTCATGTCGTCGCTCCAGATTTCGCCGCGGGAGCAGGTGGGCTTCCTTTTTGATTTTCTGGAGCGTCGCCTGCCGGTCTCGCAGAAGGCCGCGGGCCTGGCCCTGGAGACTATTCCAACCTACCCGGGCGAGGGCGGGTGGGAGGTCCACGGAAAGAGCGGGGCGGGCTATTTGACGGAGCGGGACGGCACCGTTACCTTAGATCGGCCCTTGGGCTGGTTTGTTGGATGGGCTGAGAAGGGACCGCGGCGCGTGGTGTTCGCCCGCTTCGAAGCCGGCGCCGACAAGGCGGGGCTCATCTACGGCGGCCGATGCCGCAGCGCCGTTTGTTCGAACCTGGTCGTTTGGGCCGGTGCGCCGTCGGAGCCCTAAAGGTTCCCGGGGCCTACGCCCCCGGTCGATATTGCAACGGGTGTAAGTTTCAAATCGCCCAGGCGGCGCAGCGGCGCCATCTCGGAGGCGGCATTCATCATTCGACGGACGGGGCCAAATCGTCTCGCTTACCGCGTCGGAAGACGATAAAACGCTATCCGCCGTTAAGCGATATGCGATGTCCGAAATGTGAGCCTTTAAATCGGTGGCACCCGGCGGGGATCGGGGGCCGGACTTTCCAAGAAAATCACTGCGTTGCGCGCGCGTGGCAACGCGCGCGCGGCAAATGCGTGGACATCCCCGGCAAAAATTGCGGAGGGAAAAAAAACCCGATACAGTAACGCGTGATCGAGACAAAAAAAATTCAAGATTCGTCATCGGCGCAACGTTTGGTGCTCGGCGTGGACGTGGGCTCCACCACCTGCAAGGTGGTGGCGGTCGATGCCGCGACGCGCGAGCCGGTTTTCCGCCGGTATGAACGCCACCACACCAAGCAGGCCGAGAAGGTCCTGGAACTGCTCGAGGCCTGCCGGGCCGAATGCCCGCAGATCGACGGGGCCGGCACCCGGGTGTTCATCACCGGGTCCGGGGCCACGCCGCTCATCGCGCCCCTGGGGGCCAAGTTCGTGCAGGAGGTCAACGCCGTCGCGATGGCGGTGGAGCACCTGCACCCGAAGGCGGGCTCGGTGGTGGAATTGGGCGGGCAAGACGCCAAGGTCATTGTCTTCAAGGTGAACCCCGAGACCGGGGAGAAACTCGCCGTCACCGCGATGAACGAGAAGTGCGCCTCGGGCACCGGGGCCACCATCGACAAGTGCTTCCTGAAGGTCGGCGCCGGCCCCGCCGAGACGGCGGCGATCCGGTTCGACCACACGAAACTGCACCACGTGGCCGCCAAATGCGGGGTCTTCGCCGAAACCGACATCGTCAACCTGGTGAAGACCGGCGTGCCGGTGGGCGAGATCCTCAATTCGCTGGCCGATGCCATCGTGAACCAGAACTTGTCGGTGCTCACCAAGGGCAATACCCTCGGCCACGAGGTGATCCTCCTCGGGGGCCCCAACACCTTTCTGTCCTTCCTCCAAGATTGCTGGCGCCTACGCATCCCCGAGACCTGGAAGGAACGGGGCTACGCCTACCCCGAAGACGTCCCCCTCACCGAACTCATCAAAGTGCCCAAGAACGCCGAGTTCTACGCGGCCTTCGGCGCGGTGCTCTACGGCATGCACGAGGCCGGCGAGGTTGGCCTCTACCGGGGGACGGCGCCGCTGCGGGAGTTCATCTCCGGGGGGCGCAGCGCCCAACTCAAGGAGAAACTCGGGCCGCCCCTGGTCAAGAACGCCGAGGAACTCGCCGCCTTCAAGGCCGCCTACACCCTCCCCAAATTCCAGGAGGCGTCGTTCCGGCCGGGCCAGGTCGTGCGGGGCTACCTCGGCCTCGACGGGGGCTCCACCTCCTCGAAGTGCGTGCTCGTCGACGAGGAGAAGAACATCCTCCTGAAAGAGTACGTGCTCTCCAAGGGGAACCCGATCCAGGACATGAAGGAGATGCTGCATTCGCTCAAGGCCCGGGTGCACGAGCAGGGGGCCTCCCTCGAGATCCTCGGCTTCGGGGCCACGGGCTACGCGGCGCCGGTGCTCGAGGAGTCGGTGAAGGCCGACGTCAACGTCATCGAGACGGTGGCCCATATGCGCAGTTCGGTGGCCTATTTCGGGGACGTCGATGTCATCTGCGACATCGGCGGGCAGGACATCAAGGTCCTCTTCATGAAGAACAAGGAGCTGCGCCATTTCCGCCTCTCCAACCAGTGCAGTGCGGGCAACGGCATGATCCTCCAGGCCATGGCCGACCAGTTCGGCGTGCCGGTGAAGGAGTACGCCGAGAACGCCTTCCGGGCCCCCTTCGCGCCGTCGTTCAATTACGGGTGCGCCGTGTTCCTCGATTCCGACCGGGTCAATTTCCAGAAGGAGGGCTTCGGGAAGGAGGAGCTCATGGCCGGGCTGGCCATGGTGCTCCCCAAGAACATCTGGCAGTACGTCGTGCAGATCCCCCGCATGGCCGAATTAGGGCGGCGCTTCGTCCTCCAGGGCGGCACCCAGTACAACCAGGCGGCCCTCAAGGCCCAGGTCGACTACATCAAAGAACGGGTGCCCGACGCCGAGGTGCTGCTCCACCCCCACGCCGGCGAGGCCGGCGCCATCGGGGCCGCCTTCGAGACCCTCGAGGTGGTGAAGCGACGCGGGTATTCCACCTTCATCGGCATCGACCACGCCATCGGCCTCGGGTACACCACGCGCAACGACGAGGGCACCCGCTGCAATTTCTGCCCCAACCACTGCTCGCGCACCTTCATCGACATCGCCACGCCCACCGGCGACAAGGCGCGCTACATCTCCGGCTTCTCCTGCGATAAGGGCACGGTCGAGGACAAGGCCGCCCTCATCGAACTCCAGAAGAAGCTCCAGGCGACGCTCAAGGCCAACCCGAACCTGGTGAAGTACGAGGCCATGCGCTGCTTCCAGCCCTTCTGGCCGGTGAAGCCCCAGCCCGAGGCCGGCAGCCGCGTGACCGACCACATCCAGAAGCGCAACCTCTTCGGGAAGCCCGTGACGCGGGCCGTGCACCGGGGCTTCGAGCGCTCCAGCGAAGCCGACGCGGCCCACCGCAAGACCGTGCGCATCGGCATGCCCAAGGCCCTCAACATGTGGGTCACGGGCCCCTTCTTCCGGGCCTTCTTCGAGTCCTTGGGGCTCCCGAGCCAGAATGTCATCTTCAGCACCGACACCGACGAGAAGATGAGCAAGGAGGGGATGAAGTACGGGGCCATCGACCCCTGCTTCCCCGCCAAGGTCGCCCAGGCCCACATCCACCAGCTCCTCTTCAAGAAGCACCGCAGCGACGCCCCGCTCCACTACGTCTATTTCCCCGGCATCACCCACGTGCCCAGTTACCTGAAGAAGATCATGGGAGAGACCTCGTGCCCCATCGTCCAGGGCACGCCCAACGTGATGCGGACCTCCTTCACCCGGGAGGTCGACTTCTTCAAGCAGCGCGGCATCGAGTACGTGGACGATTGCCTCACTTTCGTCGAGCCCAATTACCTCGCCAAGCAGCTCTTCGAGGTCTGGGGCCCGCGCCTGCGCGCCACCCGCGACGAGGTCGAGTTCGCCGTGAAGGAGGGCTTCGCGGCGCTGGAGGCCTACGAGAACGACCTCCAGGAGAAGGGCAAGGCCATCCTCGAGGAGGTTCGGGCGAACAACCGCATCGCGATCCTCGTCATCGGGAGGCCCTACCATAGCGACCCGGGCATCAACCACATGATCCCAGAGGAATTCCAGGCCCTGGGCTTCCCGATCCTCTCCATGCGCTCCATCCCGAAAGACCCGAAATGGCTCGCGGAATACTTCCACGACGATCTGGCCCGCCCCGGGGTCGACTCGCCGCTGGAGATCAACGACGTGTGGCCCGAGAACTTCAGCACCAATAGCGCCCAGAAGGTATGGGCGGCCAAATTCGCCGCCCGCCACCCCAACGTGGCCGTGCTCGATTTCTCGTCGTTCAAGTGCGGCCACGATGCGCCGACCTACGGGATCATCGACAGCATCGTCAACGCGGCGGGCACCCCCTTCTCGGCGCTCCACGACCTCGACCAAACCAAGCCCACCGGCTCCATCAAGATCCGCATCAAGACCTACGTCTACAACCTGCACCGGCGCATGGAGCAGATGGGCGACGCCCTCGGCCAGCCCTTCGTCGCCCCCGTGCCGCCCCGGGTGGACGCCTCGGTCATCCAGGCTCTCATCAAGGAGGAAGCCCATGGAAATAACCTCTTCCCTGCCCACGCCCACCGCCCGGCGGCCCACGCCGCTGAAAAACGTCCAACATTGGCGGGATGACAACCCCACCGTATTCACCGCGGAGCAGCGCGCGACCACCACGGTCCTCACGACCGGGTTCCCCGAGTCGAGCATCCATTTTTTCGGCAAGGCCCTCGCGCCCTTCGGCGTGAAGATCGCCCCGCTCAAGACCCCGGGCAATAGCGCCTACGAGCGCGGCAAGGAGTTCGGCAACCGGGGCCAGTGCAACCCGACCTATTTCACCGTTGGGGCCCTCGTGGAGCGCCTCCAGCAACTCCGCGACGAGGAGGGCAAGAGCGCGAAGGAGATCGTCGAGCAGTACGCCTTCGTCACCGCCGGGGGCTGCGGGCCCTGCCGCATGGGGATGTACGCCACCGAGTACCGCAAGGCGCTGCGCGACAGCGGCTTCGCGGGCTTCCGCGTCATGCTCCTCTCGCGCTCCGGGGAGGCCACGGCGCTCTCGTCGGGGATGAAGCTCCCCCGGGCTGCCTTCGTCAACGGGTTCACCGGCATCATCGTCGGCGACATCCTCAACGTCCTGCGCCAGCGCCTGAGCACCTACGAGGCCCACGAGGGGGACGCCGAGCGGGCCGTGCGCGCCTGCCGCGACCTCATCGAAAACGCCCTCGCCCACCGCCGCTCGGTGCTCTGGGCCGCCTGGAAATGCCGCGCCATCCTGCGCGCCGTGCCCGTCAACCGCCTCCAAGTGCGCCCGCGCATCCTCATCCAGGGCGAGTTCTGGGCCAAGACCACCGAGGGGCAGGGTAATTACGACCTCTACCGGTTCCTCAAGAAGGAGGGCGCCGAGCCCGTCATCGAGACGATCAGCGATTGGCTGGTGCACCAGATCTGGCGGGCCGGCTGGTCGCTGCGCCGGCGGGAAGACCTCGCGCGCCACGACGCCAAGGCCGGCGGCCTGAAGGGAAAATCCGTCTGGAAGACCCGCCTCGCCTACGCCTTTGCCGAGGGCCTCCTGCGGGGGATCTTCAACCTCTACGCCCGCGTCATAGGCCTCAAGGACTATAAGATCACCGACAATAAGGCCCTGGCCGACCTGGCGGGGAAGCACATGGACCTCCACCTCGACGGCGGCGAGGACCACATGGAGATCGGCCACCACATCCAGGCCGTCACCGAGCGCAAGGCGAACATGATCCTGAGCGTGAAGCCCTTCACCTGCCTCAGTTCCAACGGCGTGAGCGACGGCATCCAGCCGATCCTCGCCGAGATCTACCCGCGGTCGATCTTCGTCTCGGTGGAGACGAACGCCGACGCCCCGGCTAATTTCTATTCGCGCATCCAGATGCAGCTCTTCAAGGCCAAGAAGGCGGCCGCCCAGGAGGTCGAGGAGGCCCTCGCCCGAACGGGCCAGACGATGGAGGAGGTGCAGGCCGAGCTCGCCGCCCGCCCGTTCCGCCATGCGGCGACCCATCGGAGCCCCCACGTCTACGCCTGCGACGCGGCGAACCTGGTCTTGGAGGTCGGGAGGCGCCGCGGGCGCAAGCTCGCTGCGGTGCCCGTGGCCTCGGCGGCCGTGGAAGCCCCCGCCGGCGCGGCGCTCGCCTAGACCTCGGCCCCGGGTTGCAAGGAGTGGGCGGCCCGGGCCCTCATTGACGATCCTCCCCGGACTTGCTAAGTTTGACCCCTGCCCCGAGGGGCAGGCATGCGGTCCGTGACCGGCCGCGCCCGGGGCACTTTTATGGCCAATTCCCACACCCTTCTCCTATTCCTCCTCGTGCCGACCGTCGTCTTGGCCGGGGTGCATTATTTCTTCTACCGGCGCCTGGTGAAGGCCATGGCCTTCAAACCCCGAACCCGGAGGATCCTCACGGGCGTGCTCGTCGGCTTATGGCTCTCCCTGCCGGCGGGCATGATCCTCGGCCGCTTCCTCGGGCATCCCTGGCGCTATTTGGTGGCTTGGCCCGGATTTATGTGGATGGGGATGATGGTGGTCATCCTCACCCTCCTCTTGGCCATCGATCTCGGGCGCTTGGCGCGCTTCGTCTACCGGCGCTTCTCGCCCGCGACCGTACCCGCGAACCCCGAGCGTCGGCTCTTCCTCACCCGGGCCATGGGGGCCGGGGTGCTGGCGACTACCGTGCTCGCCACGGGGGGCGCGATGGGCGCCGCGCTGCGCACGCCGGGGGTGCGCCGGGTGCGGGTCGTCCTCCCGAACCTGCCCCCCGGCCTCGACGGCCTCGTCATCGCCCAATTCACCGATCTGCACGTGGGCGAAATCGTCACCCGCCCCTTCGTGGAAGCGGTGACCCGCCGCATCAATGACTTGAAACCCGACCTCATCGTATTCACCGGAGACCTAGTGGACGGGTCCGTACCCCGGCTCGCCCCCCATACGGAACCCCTGGGCGGCCTGCGATCCCGGTTCGGCACTTTTTTCGTCAGCGGCAACCACGATTATTATTCGGGCATCGGCCCGTGGACGAGGGAAGTCGAGCGGCTCGGCATGCGCGTGCTTCATAACGAGCGGGTCACCCTCGGGACCGGCGCCGACCTCCTCGACCTCGCCGGGGTGGATGACTCGGGCACCGGACGGAGCCGCTACCCCGATGGGCACGGCGCCGATGTGGCGAAGGCCCTCGCGCGGCCGGTGCCCGGCCGTCCCGTGATCCTCCTCGCCCACCAACCGAAGGAGATCCACGCCGCCGCGAAGCACGGGGCGAGCCTCGTGCTCTCGGGGCATACCCACGGGGGGCAGATCTGGCCCTTCCGCCATCTGGTGGGTTTCGCGCAGCCCTGCATCGACGGGCTCCATCTCCACCGGGGGAAGACCTGGATCTACGTCAGCCGGGGAACCGGGTTCTGGGGACCGCCGCTGCGCCTTTTCACGCCCTCGGAGATCACCCGCATCGAATTGCGACGCAGCGGCGAACCCGAGGTGGGCTGGGCGTGATCCCGGGGCGGCCCCGCGCTTGCTTCGGGACGCCCGAGCGGCTATCTTTTTTCCCTAGACCTTCGGTTCGCCACGCTTGTTCCTGGATCCGCGAGGCGCGTCGGTGGAGGGGGAGGGACGCATGCTGCAAAGTTTCCGAACCGAGTTCGATCGCTCGTTCGACCAGATCGAAAAGACCCTGGACCAGATCGACGAGGACCAGCACACCAGCATCCTCGGCGAAGAAGGCAACTCCATCTCCATCATCCTGCGTCACCTCATCGGCAACCTCAAGAGCCGGTTCACCGGGTTCCTCACGGAAGATGGCGAGAAGCCCTGGCGCGACCGCGACCGCGAGTTCGAGCCCTCCTCATTGGGGAAGGAGCCCATGCGGGCGGAACTCAGGGAGGCCCGGGCTCTGGTGATGGCCGAATTGGACCAACTCGCCGACGGCGACTTTGGCCGGAACGTGAGCATCCGGGGCCAGCTACTCACGGTGCACGAGGCCCTGGTACGATCCGTGTGCCATACCGTCTTCCATGCGGGGCAGATCGTCTTCCTGGGGAAGACGCACCTCGGCAAGCAGTGGAAGACCTTGAGCATCCCCCGGGGTAAATCATCCGCCTACAATCGCAACCCCACCAAAGAAAAGGGGATGCGCTGAGGCGGGGACCCGCTTCATCGACGCATCGGGCGGCGCGCGGATCGCAGAGGCCGCAGACTTTTTTCCTCGCCCGATGGAGGCGCCCCGGCGATGAATCCATCGGGGGGCGGGCTCTCTCCCCTATGCCTCGCGGAGGCCCTTCCGTTCGCGGATCTGCAGGCCCCAGTTCTCTGGAGAAAGGCCATAACGATCTTTGAAGGCCCGCGAGAAGCCGGAGGCGCTCCCGAAGCCGACCTTCAGGGAAACCTCGCCGACGGGCTCCCCCGACGCCAGGAGCACGCGGGCCTTTTCGAGGCGCCGGGTGGTTCGCCAGTGGGCGGGGGTGCACTTAAGGTAGCGGCGGAAGAGCCGGTTGATGGTGCTCGGGTCGAGCCCGCTGCGCTGGGAGATCTCGTTCAAGGAGATGCTCCGCTCGAGGGAGCCGCTCAGGAATTTCGTGATGGCATCGAGTTTTTTCTGGGGCGCGGTGCGCGCCGCGGCTGGTCGCGGCCGAAGGAGGCCATGCTCTAATAGGCTCTCGAGGAGCCGGTAAAAAACGGCCCGACGGGCCAGATGGGTGGGCCGGCCGAGGCGCGTCAGTCGCGCCAGGCGACCATGGCCTTCGCGAATCAGGCTGGGCCATTCGGCCGGGCACGGGCATCCGTTCGCCGGAAACTCGAGGGTCGACCAAAGAGGCTCTTCGAGGGGTAAAAACGGGAGGAAGTACACCCGCGCCGGGGTTTTTCCGAGGACCCTGGCGGTCACCCGGTCGCCGGGTTTCAGCAGGAGGAGGTCGCCGCCGCGCAACCGGACGGGCCGCCCTTGGATGGATAACTCGCCGCTACCGCGCTCGACCCACCAAAAATGGTAATCCCCGAAGATCGACGGCGGGCGGCACCAGCCCGGCTTGCGCACCGCCAATTGGAGTTCCGCGGGCTCGAAGCGGATTTGGGAGAGGAGGAAAGCGGCGGCTTCCCCATCGTCCGCCGGGGGCTTTGTCGGTCGACCCATCGGAGACGAAAGTACTTTGCATGGTGGGAAATTGCAATTTTGGGTCATGCCCATGCCGATCGGCGCACGGCGCGCGGGCCCTTTCCGGGCGATACTATAGGAGACGGGCAGGAGGAACGATGAGGCGGACCGGGGGCTTCGGCATAGATGGATCGTGGAATGCGCGCGGGCGTTTGGGTGGAATCTTCTTCGTGTGGGGGGCCGCCATGGCCTTGCTCGGGTCCTTCGGGGGATATGCCGCGTCTTCGTTGGAGTACCACCTGGTCCAGCCAAAGGATACCGATGACGGGATCACGGTCGCCGCGCAGCGCGTGCATATCGCCTACCGAGATCCTGCGTCGACGTCGCGCAAGCAACTTTTCGTCATGCTCCCCGGGAGCGGGTCGGCGCCCGTGGTCCACACGAATCTCGGCAAGCATGCCGCCGCCCTGGGCTTCCATTCCATCGGCCTCATGTATCCGAACGAGGCGACGATCGCGTCCCTCTGCGGGCGAGACGGGGATCCGACGGCCTATGCGCGGGCGAGGGCGGCGGTCTGTTTCGGCCTTCCGATGCACCCGCAAGTGCCGGTTCGCGCGGGCGACTGCATCACCAATCGGCTCGCGAAACTCGTCCACTATTTGCACCGGAAATATCCCGCAGAAGGGTGGGGGAAATTCTTGGACGCCGCCGGTGGCATCGATTACTCGAAAGTCGTCCTCGCCGGCTTTTCCCAGGGCGGAGGGCATGCGGCCTTCCTCGCCAAGTACCTCCCTTGCTTGCGTTGGATCGGCTTCGCTGCCCCGGCGGATTGGAGGCTCGCGACGGATCTGCCTCCTCCATGGTTCAGCCAGGGCGATTGGGCGACCCCGGCTTCGCGTGGCTTCATGTTCTGCCATGCCGACGATGATGTGGCCCTTTGGCGGCGGCAGGAGCCAATCGCCAAGGCGCTCGGCCTCCCGGGGGCGGCGCAAATCGCCGAGGACCAATCGGCCCCCTATGGGGAATCCCACCTCCTCGTTTCGCGGACGGCGGTGCGCGGCGCCCACCCAGCGGTGGCGGCCGACGATTGCCTCCCATTCCGGGGAGGGGAACCGCTCTACCTTCCGGTCTGGACTTACCTCCTCACCTGGGGTCTTCCCGATGGCGAGCGCTGAAGTTCTTCGCGGGGTACCCTCCCTCATGGGACGCGTCCTCTGGGTCTTGCTTGCGTTCTCCTCGGCCCAGGTCCTGCCTTCGGAGAACGCGGTCGCGGATGCGCATCGGCAGGGCGAAACGGGCGGCGGATTTTCGCGGGGAAGGGAAGACGCGCGGGCAGGAACGGATTGGGCCCCCATCCCCACCACTTACGACGTTCAGCCGGGAAGCCCCTTGGATTTCTCCTTTTTGTTGGATGCACCAGCGGGAAAGCACGGCCCGATCGCGGTGCGAGACGGCCATTTCGTCTTCGCCAAGGAGCCCGGGCGGCGGATTCGCTTCTATGGGAACCACGCCGGCCTCGAGGGCATGACGAAGGCGGATTGCGAGCCGCTGGCCGCGCGTTTCGCCCGGATGGGGTATAACGCGGTGCGCCTGCACACCTACGATCAGGATCTCCAGGGAAAAAACGGCCTCTCGACCGAGTTGGATCCTGGCCAAGAGGAGGTCTTGGATTACCTCATCTACCAGATGATCCAACATGGAATCTACATCACGTTGGACCTCTATGTCGCCCGAACGATCTTCCCCAATGAAGTGCCGGGTTTTTCCGCGCCCATGCAGCACGCCTATAAATTTCTGGTGCACCTGGACGAGGGGGCCCGCTCGAACTGGGAGCGTTTCGCGGCGGCCCTGCTCTGCCATACGAACCGTTATACCGGCCGACCCCTTGCGGAGGAGCCCGCGCTCTACGGCATCAGCCTGGTGAATGAAGATACCCCCTATGAACAACTCCAGCGCTTCCCCGAGGCGATGCGCGAGTACCAGAAGGCCTTCGCCCGGTGGAAGACCGGCCGGGACGCCTCCGCCGGACCCGAGGGGCCCCTCTTCCGCGAGTTCGTGACGGACGTCTACGTTCGTTCGTATCGAAGGATGATGGCCACGCTCCGGCATTGGGGCGTGTCGGCTCCCCTCACCGGGGTCAATTTCATGGAGCAGCAGGCGCTGGCCCTGGTGCGGCAGGAATTGGATTATGTGGATGAGCACTATTATTTCGACCACCCGATCCCCACCGGCCCGGGCCCGATGGACCCCCTGCGTTTCCATGGCCGGGCGAACGAACGCCTCGCGGCGGATTGCCCCCGCTACGCCTTTCCCACCCGGATCTTCGGCAAGCCCTTCACCCTCTCGGAATGGAACCAACCCTACCCGAACCCCGCCCGCGCCTCCAGCGGGCCCCTCGTTTCGGCCTACGCGCAACTCCAGGATTGGGATGGCGTGCTCCGTTTCAAATTCCACCCGAACCCCTATCCGCGCGCCCCAGGGGAGCCCGTGCCGCGTAGTTATCTCGGCGAAGTCTTCGCCATCGCGGAAGATCCGATCGCCGTGTTGTCGGACCGCCTGGGGGCGCTTCTCTTCCATCGGCGGGAATTCGCCATGGCGCCCAGCGCGCTCCCCTACTTAGTCACTTCGAACGCCAGTTTCGGCACCCGCACGCCGCGGGGTTTTTTCCCCGAGGCCTATACCTATGCGGGCCTCTTTGCCCGGGTCGGGGGGATCGTGGCGGAGCGCCTTCCGGATGCCTGGCCCGTCGGTGTCTGCGACCCCGCGCAAGATCCCGGCGCCCGGGGAGCGGGCCTGCTTTGGCCGGGGGACCGACGGCTCTTTGCGCTCGTGGAGGCCCGCGGGTTCTTCAAGGGCCAAACGGCCGACTTCCAGCGGGGACTCTGGACGAGCGAGACGCGGGAAATAACCCTCGACGCCGCGCAAGGCCGGCTTTCCCTCTCCGCCGCCCGCACCCAGGTGTTCGCCCTCGACGGGCCGGGGTTCCTCGAGGATCGGGAACTTCGCGTGGACCATGACGGGGGATATGCCGTCGTGGCGGTCACCGCGCTCTCCGAAGGGAAGCGGCTTCCCGATAGCCCACGCCTTTTGGTTTTTTTCCTCACGGATGCCAGAGCCTCGGGGCTCGAATCTGCCCGCCCGATCACGAATTACACCACCCACGGGAAAAGCCCGATGCGGGTTCGTATCGCCCATGCCAGGCTCAGCATGCCGGCCGGCGCCTTCCAGGTCGCGCGATTGCGAAGCCTGGGCCTCGATGGGTCCCAGCGGAATGAGCGCGATGTTCCCGCCCAAGCGGGCCGGCTTCTTTTCGATTTGAGCACCAACCCGCGCGATGGAGGGGGGCTTGCATTCGAGATCATCCGGCGTTAGGCCCAGCGCGACGCGGGGCACGTTCCACGGGAGCGGAAAATGGGTGCTCATCAGATCCAATAAACGCGCACCGCGAAAATAATTGCCGTCATCAAACATGAGGATCCAACGACCATGATTCAATTTTTCCGATCCAACGACCAGGGCTTGAAATCCCGCCTCGGGTTCATGGCCCTCCTTGGCGCCTTCGGCCTCGCCGCGTGCCAACCCCTTTCCAATCCCTTGGACGCCCCGGTGGATCTCGCCCCCGTCTCCGCCTCCATCGAGGTGGACCCCGCGTCGACGCTGCGGCCCACCATTCCATCGGGCCTCTTCGGCTTCAACATCGAATGGATCGAGAACGGGAACGGGCTCGCCGATGACCAGGGGATGGTCGCGGAGGCCTGGACGACGAGGGTGGCCGCCGGGGGGGTCGACCACCTGCGCTGGCCGGGGGGGATCTTCTCCGATTATTACCATTGGAAAGACGGCATCGGCCCCGTCACCAGCCGGCCCACGGTGCCCCACCATACCGATGCGGGCAATGGGCGAGATGTGCTCGGCACTCCCGGCATCGTGCGCTGGGCGCGGGCCTTGGGCGCCGGCCTGCTTTTTACCGTGAACGCGGGGAGCGGTACAGCATCCGAGGCCGCGGATTGGGTTCGCTATTGCAACGCGCCCGGGGATAGCCGCCGCGCCGCCGACGGGTCCACCGCCCCGCTGGGCATCGTGGATTGGGAGGTGGGCAATGAACTCTACCTCCCGGAAAATCCAGGGTCGCCGAAGGTTGCGATCAATGCCGCGACCTACGCGGCGCGATTCCTCGAGTTCGCCGCCGCCATGCGCGCCGCCGCGCCGAGCACGGCGATTCGCCTCCACGCCATCGGCGGGGCGACCTCCTCCTGGGCGCCCCCGCCGGACCCCGCTTGGATCGACACCCTTCTCGCCTCCGCGGGAGCCGAGGTCGACGTGCTCGCCGTGCACAATGCCTACCATCCGTACCTCTACAATGCCCGGGAGGCTTCTCGCACCACGCGGGAAGTCTACCAGGCGCTGTGGGCCTCGCCCGAAGCCATCGGCGCCTCCCTCGATCGCCTCGCCGGGAAACTCTCCGCGACGGAAAGCGCCCGGGGCCTCGCGTCGGGGAAGATCGGCTTGTCCATCACGGAATGGGGACCGCTCTTCGGCGCCGACCCCAAATGGGTGGACCACGCCAAGACCCTGGGATCCGCCGTGTTCGTCGCCCGGGTCTTCCAAATTCTCTTCGCCCGCGAACGGGTGCGCTTCGCCGAGGCGTTCAAACTCACCGATTCGTTCACCCAGGGTTGGATCGGGTGGGACGGCAATCCCAAACCGATCTGGAGGGTCTTTTCCCTGTTCGCCCGCCAGAAGAACGACCGCCTCGTCGCATCGCGCGTCTACGGCAGCAAGGACTTCTCCACCGAGCGCCTCGGAGCGGTGGAGACGGCCACCGGGCTCGAGGAGCTATGCGCCCAGGCCTCCGTCTCCGCCGACGGGCGGAAATTGCGCCTCAGCGCGGTGAACCGGTCCTGGAACCGTCCCTATGACGTCGATCTTTCCCTGCCGGCTCCCTGGAATACGGCGCGGGGCACGGCCCAAGTCCTTTCCGGGGCCAGCGCCACGGACCACGACGGCCCCGATGTGCGCCCGTGGATCCCCCTCTCGGCCTATTCGGAAGTACCCCGCAACGGCGCGACGAGCCTCACGAGTTCGACGCTCGAGGCGGGCAAGCCCCTGAAGCTTCCGCCCCGTTCCGTGGCCATGCTCGAGTGGGCGCTCTAAGCGCCCGGCGGCTCACGCGGTGCGCACCTTGATCCAATCCCCGATGAAGTCGGCCACCTCCTCCCATTTCTTTTGGCCGATGATGAAATGGGTGCGGCCCGGGAACTCTTTATAATCGGTGATCCCCGCGGATTTCCGGTACTTGGCGCGATTGACGCGATTAAGGGACGCGGGGATGATGCGATCTTCGCCCCCCGCGATGAGAAGCAGCGGCGGCCGGGGAGCCCTGAAATCGATCTTAGCGGAAAGGGAATCCCGGGGCACGCGCCGGGATTCGGGGACGATATAGCGTTCCCACCCCTCGCGGCGCTCCTTCGCCGTCAGATTGTGGGCGAATGCGTACTCGAAGCGTTCCAGTCCCATCTGGATCGGCACGCCCTGGTCGGTGAACGGGTTGAGATGGGGCCAATTTGCTTTGAGGAAGGACCAGCGCGGGGTGAAGACCCCCGCGGGGGGCGCCGAGTTGATGGCGATGCCCGCCGCCGCGATGCCCTTTTGGAGAAGCAATTGGACCACAAGGCCGCCCATGGAATGGCCGATGAGGATGGGCATCTCGTGGAGGGTGAGGATGCGGTCGGTGAAATGGTCTACGACGTCTTTAAGGCGCAGGCCGCCCAAGACCGGGTCGGGGTGCTTCTTCCTCAGGGTGTCGACGGGAAGGTCCCGGCCGGGCCAGCCGGGGGCGAGGCACTGGAAGCCCTCCGCCTGGAAATGGTCGCGCCAATTTTCCCAGCATTTGGGGTTCATGTACATCCCGTGGATGAACAGGAGGGTCTTTGATTTCAACGCGGGTTCCTCGTGATCCTTTTAATCGTAGACATTGTCATCTTTGGACGTGCATCCGGCTATTGGCATCTGGGACCATGCGGCAAAAAAACGTCGCAGGCATTGCCTGTGGGAAGCCGTCTCGGATCGTGTCGCGGCGCTGGCGGAATTGGGCGGCGAGTTTTCGACCGAAGGTGCCTCGGTAAACCGCGGGAATCATGCCGTTGAGATTTCGCGGATCGACTCGCATCACCCCCTAATATCGCAGGGAAAGCAGGAGAAGTCCAATGGGCCGTGTTGCGAACTCCGCGGGATCGAGTTGAGGTGCGTGGGCTTCGATGCCCCAGAGTAGAATTCAGCCCATGCCACCGCTCCCGCAAGATCGTCGGCTTCTTTTGTCGGCCCTGTCGGCCGCCATCGAGGCCCTCGCCGACGGGAAACTTGCCTTCCTCGACGGCCGAAAGCCCGGCCCGGAATGCCCGCGGGAGCGCCTTTCCAACGAGTACCTCCACCACCACGAGGCGATCCACGAGATCGCCATCATCCTCGACGGCCCCTTCGTGATGAATTGCGGGGGCCGCCCGGTGCGGCTGCGGGAGACTTGCCTGCACCTGCCGCCGGGGCTTCCCCATCGCGAGCGGCCCGCGAAATCCCGCCGTCCCTATCGGGCCTTGAATCTCGCCATGACGCAGCGGGTGCCGCCGGTGGACGTCTGGGTTTCCTACGCGAACGACGCGATCCCCTATCCCGGGCTGCGCAGTTCGGGGCATTTCCGCTGCAAGCTCCTTCCCCCGTCCGCCGCGGTCCTCGACGCCATCGGCTCGACGAATCGCCTCGACCAGCGCTACGCCGCCAACGCGCTCCTGAACCTCCTCATCGACCTCTGGCGCGGCCTCCAAGAACCCGCGCCGAGCGCGGCGGACCACCGGGCGCCGAGCCCGGCCATGCTCCGGGCCATCCGCCAGGCCGATGCCTTCCTCGCCGAGCACGCGGCGCAGCCCATCTCGGTCTTCGACGTGGCCGACCACGTGGGCTATTCCGCGGACCACCTCACCCGCATCTACAAGGAACAATTCGGCATCACGCCGCACCAGAAGATGAACGCCTTGCGCCTGGCCCGGGCGGAGGCGCTTCTCCGCAACACGAACCTCAAGGTCGCGGAGATCGCCCGCGCGTGCGGGTTCCCGCTCCCCGGCTATTTCCACGCCGCGTTCAAGGAACACCACCGATTGACGCCCGCGGCCTTCCGCCTCCAGGCGGGCCCGGCCACCGGTCCAGTCGCGGCGAAGCCCACTCCTTAAGGGCGGGGGTCAGCGGGCGCGGAAAAACTGACTGAATCTCGTTTTTTCGGACTTGCGGGGGCGTTCCCCGTCCCCTAGACTCCATGCATCCTCGCAAAGCAAGGGGCCAGACGGCTCCGCGGGGATTCCGCCGCCCCATCGCGGCGGAGCGTTCGCCAAAGGAGTTCCCATGGCCCTCGGTTACCAAGACACGCCCATTATCCCCGATCAGCAATGGCATGTGCACGACGGGGAGCGGCCCCAACCGCGCATCGTCGTGCCGGGCAACGCCAGCCAACTCCCGCCGGTGGCTCCCCCCTCCGATGCCCTCGTGCTCTTCGACGGGAAGAACCTCGACGCGTGGGAGAGCGTCAAAGGCGGCGGTCCGGCCGCCTGGAAGGTCGCGGGCGACGGCACCTGCGAAGTGGTGAAGGGGACCGGCAATATCCGCACGAAGAAGCATTTCGGCGACATCCAACTCCATGTGGAATGGTCCGCCCCCACGGTGATCGAGGGCGACGGCCAGGGTCGGGGCAATTCGGGGGTCTTCCTCATGGGCCTCTACGAGGTACAGGTCCTCGACTGCTACCAGAATCCCACCTATCCCGACGGGACCACGGCGGCCGTCTACGGCCAATTCCCGCCCCTGGTGAACGCCTGCTGCAAGCCCGGCGAATGGCATCTCTACGATATCCTCTGGCAGGGGCCCAAATTCCACGCCGGATCCTGCGTGGCGCCGGCGCGCATCACCGTGCTCCATAACGGGGTCGTGGTGCACCATGCCCGGGAACTCCAGGGCCCGACCCAGCACAAGCGCACCGCCTGCTACGAGCCCCACGCGCCCGTCGGCCCCGTCATGCTGCAGGACCACAATAACCCCGTGCGCTTCCGCAATATCTGGCTCCGGGAAATCTGAGGAGGGCCGCATGGAACCCAAGATTCGCGTCGGGGTGATCGGCCTCGGGATGGGCAAGGGCCACCTCAAATCCTTCCAGGAGCATCCGCACTGCGAGGTGGCGGCCATCTGCGACCAGAACCCAGAGCGCCTCGCCCAGGTCGCCAAGGAGTTCGGGGTGGAAAAGACCTTCACCGACGCCACGGCGATGTTCGACGCGGCGAAGCTCGACGCGGTGAGCGTGTGCACACCCAATAAATTCCACGCCCCCCTCACCCTCGAGGCCCTGGACCGCGGCCTCCACGTGCTGTGCGAAAAGCCCATGGCCATGAATACGGCCGAGGCCCTCGAGATGGAGGCGCGCGCCAAGAAGCGGGACCGCCGCCTCATGATCAATTTCTCCTACCGCTTCAACGCCATGAGCCAGGCCCTGAGGCGCGAGGTCGACCGGGGCACCTTCGGCGACTTCTATTTCGGCCGCACGGTCTGGCACCGCCGCCGCGGCATGCCCGGCTTCGGCGGCTGGTTCGGCGACAAGGACCTCGCGGGCGGCGGCCCCCTCATCGACCTGGGCGTGCACCGCATCGATTTGGCCCTCTGGCTCATGGGGTATCCCGAGCCGCAGGCGGTCTTCGGCTCCACCTACGCGCCCCTGGCCACCGAGGCCGCCGCGCGGGAGAACAAGAAGTTCACCGTGGAAGACCTCGCGGCGGGGATCGTGAAGTTCAAGAACGGCGCCACGCTCATCGTCGAGGCCTCCTGGGCCGCCCATGTCAAGCACAAGGAAGAGATGGTCACGCGCCTCTGCGGCACCCGGGGCGGCCTCGTCCAGCAGAACGTGGGCGGCGAGTACCAATTCACCTGCGAGATCTATAGCGACCAAGACGGCGATTTCTTCACCCGCACCCTGGATTTCACCAAGGCGGCGGTGCCCTCGGCCATGCACGAGTTTATCGACAGCATCCGGGAGCATCGCGCCCCCTCCGCGCCGGGCGAGCACGGGGTGAAGGTGATGAAGATCCTCGACGGCATCTATGAGAGCGCGCGCACGGGGCGGGAAGTGCGGTTCTAATCCGCGGAGGATCCCGAGGCGGGCTCCGCCCCGGGGAGGGCGCGACGTTGCCTGCCCACGCTATGGCGCGCCCTTGCGATCGGCGTTAATCGGCCACGGGGAGGAGTTGGATCCCGTCGAAGCAGATCTTGCCGCGCGCCCCCGCGCCCACCAGGAGCACCGCCGAATAGCCCGTGGCGACCTCGCCCGCGGTGAAGGTTTCTTCGAGGCGGGTCCACGCGCCTTCCGCCGGGGTTTTCGCCCCGGGGAGGAGATCCAGCTGGGCCATGGATTTTGTCCAGCCGGTGTCGACGATGCGCAGCATCCATTTCCCCGCGAAGCCCTCGGGCTTCACCCAACCCGAAAATCGGTAGCGCTTCCCCGGGGTGAGTTTGAGCCCGTCCTGCTTGAAGGTCATTTCCTTTGGGCCCCCGCCGATCGAAAGGCATCGGGCCCCGATCTTTCCGCCCGTCTCCTCGAGGTTGAAATCTTCCTCGGCCACCGCCGCGCCGAGCAGGCGCCAATGGGCCGGGAGCCCGGCGCCGCTCTCCAGGCCGCCATTTCGGATCAGGTTCCCTTCATCGAACGCGGCGAGGGCCTGGGCGTCTTCCTTGCCTGTTTTTTTCCGTTCGGATTTCACGAGGATCAAGCGGTCCAGGGAGACGGCGTTTTCCCGGGTGGAACCGGCGACATAGGCGGGGCCGCAGGCCTTGAGGGAGGCGTAACAGGTCCAAAGTTGGCCGGGGTCGCTGGGGTCGCAGGCCCCATCGATGGGTTGCTGGATGAACCAGGTCCAATGCACCCAGACGACGGTGCCCGGGGACACGGTCGTGAGGCCGATCTTGTAGAGGTGGAACTTCTCGTCTTTGGGAAGGCTCGCGGGATCGAGGGCGCGGCTTAGGCCGAAGGTCTTCGTTTCCGTATTGTAGAGGCCAAACGCGAGGGTTTTTTGGTGGCTGGCGGGGTCGCCGGATAGCACCAGCGCCTTTCCGCCGGCCGCGTCCGTATCGGCCTGGAGGAGGGCCCGGCCCTGGCGGAGTTGGTGCCAGGTCACGTCGAACACCCGATCCCGGGGGAGCTCCTTGAACGGAGCGGGAAGGGGGAGCCCTTCGCCCACGGCCGAGTTCATGCGGACCTGCTCCTGGACCATGGCCTGGAATTCCGGGGAGTACGCGGCGGCCGACCAGGCCAGCCAATCATTCGTGTTCCGGGCGAGGATCGCGGAGCGCTCCCACGGCATCGAGGCGCCCGGCGGGAGTTTGGCGGAGAACTCATTCCAGAATTGGAGGAGGGATTCGTCGAAGGGCAGCCGTTCGCGCCGGATCCGTAGGGTGGCGGCCCGATCGCCCTCGGATTCTTTCAGCGCCTGGTCGAGCAATCGGTTCGCCTCGCGATAGAAAGCGAGGTTCAGGTAGCGGCGTTCCGAGGGAAGGGAATACTGGGCTTTCCCCGGGCGGATGCTTACGGCCTTGTCGCCATCGGTGTCGAGCGTCGCCTTCTCCAGGAAGTCCCAGAACCGGTAGAGGGTCGCGGCGGCCGAGCCGTAATAACCCTCGCAGAAGCACCTGACGAGGGGCTCGAGGGGGAGGGAGGGATCCTGCATGAGTTTGTAGAAGACCCAGATCTTCAGGGCGTAGAGGCTCTGGATATCCTTGTCTCCCGTGGCGGGCCTCGTATAGTCCTCGCACTCGGCGAACAGGATCTTCACCCGGTTCTCGAGGAAAAGTAGGAGGTCGGCGCGGACGACGGCCAAATGGGAATAGGGGGTCGTCTGCTCGAACATCTTCCAATAATCCCAGACGGCCAGGTTCTTGGAGAGGCGGCTCCATCCGGTCAAAAGCTCGTAGGAGTACCGGTTGACGGGGTGGGCCAAAGGCCGGAAGAGGTCGCTCGTGGTGTAGAAATCCGCGTAGCGGATGACCACATTGTCGCGGGGCCGGATGGTTTTCGGGGGGATCTCGCTGCACTCGTAGGCGAAGGTCTGGAGGAGCACGTCGGGGTAGGGCCCCTCGATCCCCGCGGCGATCTCGTTGATGAAGTCCACCATGAGGCCGGCGGCGGAGCCCTCGCGCTTCGTGATCCTCTGGCATTCGGGGCAGAGGCAGATATGGTCGGGGGATCCGTCGTTCTGGTCGAGCACGTACACCCTCGGGAAGGGCGCGCCGGTCTTCGCGCACGACGCGCGGTCCGCGGCGATATGGGCCTTCAGTTTTTTCAGGATGAGATCCCGGAGTTCGGGGCGGGAGAGGCAGAGTTGCCAACCCAGGTTCTGCGTGATGCCCTTTCCTTCCCGTTTCCCGTCCGGGCCCATGGAGAAGTACTCCGGGTGGGCGTCGAAATACTCCTTCGGGGGGATATAATTACCGAAGGTATGCACCGCGGTGGGCGAGCCGTAGCGCTCCGCGAACCCGTATTTCGGGTCGGCGGGCGCGAGGCCGTTGCCCTTATTGCGCAGGCTGAAGACCAGGGTGCGCTCATTCTGGTTCGAGGTCGGCTTCTGGCGGTACCAGGCCGTGGCGATATAGCGCGTGGAGAACGCGGGGCGGGCGCGCCCCTCCTTCGGGGCGACGGCGAGATCGGGGCGGCGGGGCACGAACTCGGTCTCGGCATCGAGCCAGCGCACCCCCCCTTCGCGCTCGAGGAATTCATACACGGCGTAGAGCGTGCCGCGCGGCCTGCCCCCGGCGAGGAAAAGGGTTTTCCCTGAAATCTTCATGCTCCATTCTTCTGGAGCGTAGGTGCGGGCATCGATACCGTTCTTGAGGGCCAGGGACGTGGGGCCGACCTGGATGGAAGCGGCCGCGGGCGACTCGGTGGCGATGGGAAATGGGGCCCTCGTGATTTGGCGCAGGTACTTTGCGAGTTCCTCCGCAGCGAAACTTTCGCTGGGGCTGGCGTTCGAGGCGACGCTGACGACGTAGTCGCTGGCCCCCTTTTGGGCCAGGGGAAGAAGATTGGCGGCGAATAGGACGTTCAGAAACGGGACGAAAAGGATCGTAAGTTTGGACACTGAAGCCTCCATCAAGCGCGCCCGTGTGCGCCGTGCTCGGCGTTTCATAAACGTATAGGATAGGCCGGAAAATAGGGAAGGAACATGGAGTTATTAGCCGCCAAGATGGGAAAAAAGGCCAAAAAAGCCACGGATGCGTCCGAGGCGTCACCCTTGGTATAAGAGCGCGCGGCGTTCCCTTGACCGAACTCTCGCCGTGCTAGGGCAGCGTCTCATCCCTTTGAGCCTTGATCCACTCCCGTGAATATTCCACCGTCTCGATCCGATATCGGCGATGCCATTGGAGCCGAAGACGATGCCAACCTATATTCCGCGGGGAATGCCTGCCTACTCCCCAAAAATCTTCCCGACAACAACCGCAATCGAGCGGGCTGCCCCCCCGAGGAGTACTGCAAGCTCCACGCGATGCGCCACCCGGGAGATCCGCGGCCGGATCCCCAGACCGGTCCGTTCGGGGCCGCCCCGATGGGCGACGGGGGGCGCGGCCTCGGTTGAGTTTTACCCCCGGAAAAGGTATGGTTGCCCAAGGCCCCCCGGCGAGCCGGCGGGGATGGAGGCACCATGGGTGACGCGGCAAGCCAGAGCAAAGTCGTCTATCTCTCCTTCGGCCTCCACGATGGGGAGGATGTGGCCGCGGCGATCCCCTACCAAGTCCACCTTGTGGGCAGCCTGCGGGAACTCGTGCGCTATTTCCTCGAGAACACCGATACCATCGGCCTCGTCGCCGAGCTGGGCGCCGACCTCTCCCTCGCCGTACGCGCCGTCGATATTGCCCATCGGCTCAATCCGCAGATCCCCGTGGTCTGCCTGGGCGATGCGGCCTCCTTCAACCGCATCGGAAGGCCCAAGAGCGGGGCCCAGCCCGTGCACGCCGCGGACCTCAAGGCCCTCCTCTCCATCCTCAAGCCGAAGGCGACGCACCGGAAATTCTGCCGCCTCGAGTGGCCCTTGCCGGTCTATTATTCCCGGGCCTTCAACATGGCGGGCTCCCAGGGCGGCAAGCTCGTCAATCTCTCCATCGGCGGCGCCGCCGTGTACACGCCCGGGCCCAGCGGGTTCAAACTCGGCGACGCGGCCTTCCTGAAGATCCTCTTCGAAAGTTTCGCCTTCTTCGTCGAGTGCCGGGTGGCGCGCGCCGAACTCCCCGGCCATGCCTACGGGTTCGCGGTGGAGTTCCAGAAGATCTCCCCGGCCACCCGCGGCGCGATCCAGGATATCCTGGGGGATAAGCTCGTGCAGGTGCTTTTCGATGATTTCGAGATCGCGGAACCGGCGTCGCGCACGCGGGCTCCGCGGCGGTAGCCGGAAGGCGGCCTTCCGGCGCCACGGGCCGTCAAACTCGGCGGGTTTATTTTTATTCCCCGAAGCGTAGCGCCATCCCCGCTCGGAAACGCTGGCCGGGAGCGAGGGTCGTCCTCCCATAGATCGGCTCGTAGGACGGCACGGGCGCACCCTTGGAATCCCAAATAACGAGGGCGTAGAGCGCGTCGGGATTTTCGGGGGCGGCGACGAGTTCTGCGGGCAGCCAAGGGGCCCGGAATCGGGCGAGGCCCCCCTCGATGGGGACGAGGGCGTCCATCTTGTAGGCCCCGTCGAGGATCGGATCGAGCTTGGGGGCGGCGCGGTAGAGCCTTGCCTGGAAGTTCCGCGCTTCGGTGAGGAGCCCTTGGCCAGCGTTCATCACGGCGCTCCCGCCGCGGGAATCCCGGAGGGCGAGGGGCGCCAGCAGGTTATGGTAGCGGAAGGAGAACACGAGGACCCGCGCGGTGGCGTTGCTGATTTCGGTGCTGAACGAGAGCGCCCCGCTGCGCCCTTGGATGCGGAATGTTTTAAAAAGAACGGCGCCCTCCATCCCCGAACCGTCGAGGGCGCGTATGGCCTGGCGCAAGCGGATCGTGAGTGCGCCCCCTTCGATTTCCGCGCTTTCGACCTCGTAGGGCGACTTCACGAGCCCGGCCGTCTTGTGCGGCCACCAAAACCCATCCACCGCCAGCCCGAGGGAGGGGTCTTCATGGACCCATTCGGCTCCGGCATGCTTCCACTGGAAGATGCGGCCCCCCCCGATCGGGTCGAGGGCGATGCGGTCGGCGTCATTTTCGATCAGGAGATAGGGGCGTGCGGCGCCTTCCGTGGAGACCTTCACGGCGAGCCCGCCTTGGCGCAGGGGCGCCACGCGCGCGGCGAGGTCGAGAGATTGTTTCTCCTCGATCCAGGAGGCGAGCAAATTCCCGGATCCGAAGAATTTCCCCTCCAGGGCGGCGCGCGCCCCCTTGGGCACGGTCAGGAGCGTGGTGGGGAAGCCCCAGCATCCGCGCAGCGCGAGGAGTTGCGGGAGGCTCTCGCAGTCGAAGAAGGTATTGCGCGCCGGATTGCCCGGGGCGTTCTTGCGCATGTTCAGCCAACTATTCTCGGCGAGGAGCACCGCCGCCGGGGCGAGGTTCACCACCACGGGGAGGCCGCCATCCTCGCTCCCGAAGCGACAGCGATCGATGAGGAGTTGGGCGGCGTTATTGAACCAGCGCAAGTCGGCGGACTTCGTGTCGGTGTCGTCCTTGCCCCCGCTCTTGTCGTGCCGGGTGGTCTGGGGAACGCCGCAGAGGGATTTCAGGTGCAATCGGCCGCGGTTCTCGACGACCCCCGCGGCGCCCATATCGGGGTCGGTGGTCACCCAGCAATGCTCCACGAGGGCCGAGGGAAAATTATGCCAAAGGGCGCGGGCATACTCGAAGGTGCAGTCGCTCACCCGGACTTGGGCCGCCCCCGGCTCCCCCGGATTCCCATTCCCGAGTTCGAGGCGCAGGGCGAAGTCGGACACCTCGTTGAAGGTGCAGGAATCGATGAGCACCTTCGGGGATTGGCCCGCGGCGGCCCGCACGAGGAGCGCCTGCTCGCATTTCACGAAATGGAGGTTTTGGAGGAGGACCCCTTTCGGCTCGGTCGCCGTGAACACGGGGCCCTTTCGGCCCTTCGGGACGGTGATGCCAACGTAGCCAGAACCCCGCAAAGCGACCCGAGGAGGCAGCACGATGCCTTCATCCAGGCGGTAGATGCCATTGGGGATGACGAGTTCAACCTGCTCGTCGGACTTGGAGGCCTCTTGGAGGGCGGCGCGGAAGGCTGCGGTGTCATCCGCGCTCCCATCGCCCCGGGGGCCGAAATTCCCCAGGAAGAGGCTGCGCGTGGTGGCAAGGCGGAGCTCCCGCAGCGTGGCCGGTTGCACGCCGAAATCGAAGCGCGCGGCGATCTGGGGAGGGAGGGGCGGAGAGGCGAAGGGGGCGAGGACCCCCGGGGTGGAAGGCCGGAACCCCGCGTTCCCTTCTTCCAAGGAAAAAGAGAACCACTGGGCGTCGGCGTTGGAGAAATAATCCGCGGGAAACTCGCGGCCGAGCCCCGCCAAGGCGCAGGGTCTTCCGCTGGTTTCGCGGCAGCCCCGCAGGGCGACTTGGTTGGGGATCTCCACGAGATCGAAGAGCGCCCGGGCCTTCCCCGCGTTCCCCTGGAAGGCGCAATCCTCGGCGAAGATCGAGGGTTTTACGTCCCGATTCCATTTGGCCTCGTTGCGCACCACGGTCCACCCCGAGGCGGAATCGGTGCGGAGGGTGACCTTGCGAAGGTCCAGGCTCGCGTTGCCGTAGGACCTCGTGCGGCGCGGGTCGAGGGTGATCCACCAGGCATTTTTCGTCGGATCGTCGTGGGCGAGTCCCTCCACGTTCTCCAGGAGGAGCGTACCGCCCACGAGGATCACCGGCCCTTCCATGCCCGGGCGCGTTTCGATGACGCAATCGTCCATGAGGGCCCAGTCGGCCCAGGAGGACAGCGCTTGGGCGCAGGCCTCGAATCGGCAGCGGCCCACATGCATCAGGGTCGAGACGTAGGAGGCGATGGTCCACTGGGTTTCGTCCAGGGGGGTCAGGATGGGCAGCCCTTCGGCGTTGGTGGCGATCTTGTAGGGCTCCATGATATCGGCGCCCCAATCGACCTTGCGGACGGGGTCGAGGCGCACGCGGAGTTGGTCGTCGATGGCCGCGGCGGCGCTGCCGCGGAAGACGCAATCGCGGATTGTGAGGTGGGCTTTGTCGCGGTTCTTGGACCAGATCTTGAGTTGGCGGTTCCCGCCGATGAACGTGAGGCCCTCGACCAGGTTGCGGTAGGCGAGGCGGAAATAGAAGAGATCGCACGCGGGGTTCGTCTGGCGGATCACGGCGCCCTCGCCGCGGAGGTTGATGAAGGAACCCCCGTTCTCCCGCCCGCCGCAGGGCGGAACGAGGAGCGTGCGGGAAACCCGGTACTCGCCCATCGGGAAAAAAACTTCCGGGGCCGCGACATGCCCCCGGTAGAATCCTTGGTAGCGGGCCGAGCCCGCCTCGAGGAGGCAGCGCTGGATGGCGTCGGTATCGTCGGTCTTGCCATCGCCCTTGGCTCCGAAATCCTTGACGGAGAGGGGCCCGCTTCGGCGCACTGCGGGAGCCGGCGCGACGGGCTTCCCCATCCCCAGGGCCGCCTTTCCGCCTTCGAGGATGAAATGAGAGGCGATGTCCCGGGATGAAAGGCTCTTCCCCCGGAGGACGAAGGTGTCGAGGAGCACATCCGATTCCTTGTCTTCTCCGGCGGAGAAGGCGGGGAAGAGGTAGCATTGCCCGGTGAACGCCTCGCTAAGCAAGGCGAGGGAGGCGGCCGGAATCTCCGTTTGCTGCGCGAGGACCCCGTTCAAGGAGAGGGAAAGCCCCGAGGCGCTCCAGCAGAAATCGATCTTGTGCCAGGTTCCCTCGACCACCGCGTTGGCGGGGATGCGCGCTTCGACGTCGTTGGTGGCGGTTTCATTCACGAGGTGCCATTGCCCCGTGAGGCTATTGTCCGCGGCGCCGCGGAAAAGGCTCAGCACCGCGAAATGTTTTTTTTGGGTAGCGCCCTGGGCATAGACGTGGAAGAGCCGCAGGCGCTTCCCGGGCACGCTTTTTTGGAGCCGGAACCAGAATGAGGCGGCGCCCTCCCGAAGGGAGAGGTTCCCCGCGAGGGCATAGATCGGTCCCATCTCCGCCGTTTTCTGGAGGGCCCACGGGCTCTCGTGGCCTTCCCCGAATCGCGCCGCGATGGGGAGCGTGCGGTTCGACGGGGAACCCAGGGCGAACTGGGTCCCGAGGCTCTGGTCATCGAAAGAGAGGGAAAAATTGGTTTGACCGTACAGGGAAACGGCGAATAGGGCGCAAAGGCCGCTGAGCGCGGTGGCGCGGATGGTATTCAAGAATGATCCTCCCTCGATCTTGTCATGGGAAAAACATCCATCCCAAATCCGACGGATTATCATCCCCGAAAAAGAGCCTGGGTTCCCAGGGATGCTTTTCGATCCAGGCATCCGAGGTGCCCTCGGGCCCCGCGGTGTAGACATTGATCCGCAGGGGGCGGGAGAAATCCTCCTCCCGGATCACGGGGTTGGGGATTCGGAATTGGGCCGTCCGCACCGCGACACCCGTCTGGGCCGCGCTCCAACGATTATCGGGGATCGGTAACTTGTTATGGTGCTTGCGCTTCCCATCCGCGAGGAGTTCGAACTTCATCACCGGCCACAGGCGCCGCGGTTCGATCTCCACGAAGAAGCTCCCCTGCCCTTCGGGGAGGGCGGCCTCCACGGTGACGAGGAGATCCGAGCCGTCCAAGACCGCACGCCAACGTCCGCGGCCGCCATGGAAGGGCTCCCACGGGGCCTCCGCGGGGAAGCGCGGACAAGCGTAGGTCTTTCCAGTGGGTGCGGCGCCGGTGTATTCGGGGAAGAGGGGTTGCCGCTCGGCGATGGAGGCTTCCACGGCGGGAAATTCCGTCTCGAGGAGCTTGGCGAGGAGTTCGATGCGCCAATGAAATTTTGCCGGGAAGTACTTGTAGGCCTCGGCTTCCGAGTGGAAGCCCAGGCGGGAATCGGCGAGGCAGAGTTCGGCCAGGCGCCGGCTGCTTGCCATCTCCTCGCGCACGATGGCGCGGAGCGTGCCAAGGGATTCCCGCTGGGTCGGGGGATCTTGGAAGGGGAGGCGCTCCCGCAGGTCATAGAAGCGGTAGACTTGGTGGGCGCTATGGATCTGGATGCCGATGGCTTCCGCGAGGCCGATATCCAAGAGGCGCGGTGCGTCGCCGACGTACTTGGGCCGCAGCGCCGAAAGCGTTTCGACGCCGCGGCGCCAAAGCGTGTCCATCTTCTCCAGGAGGAGGAGCCCTTCGCCCAGGGTATGGCCGAACGAAAGGCATTCGCCGATGCGGTCCCCCGCATCGATGGGGAAGGTGAACTTCCAACTGGGGGAGATCGGACGGTCCACGGGGATGAGATGCAGGGGCCAGACCACCGAATTGTGGACGGGGCCGTACCAGGTGAAGGGGAGATTGACCGGGAATTGGGAATAGCCCTCCTGGAAATCTTTCCAAGCGCCCGCGACGGCGGCTTCATCCCCCGGCCAATCGATGGCGGCGAGGCGGAGGAGAAAATCGTCCTCCTTCTCCTCGAAGGGGGCGAAGGAGAGTTCCCCCGCGGCCTTGTTCATGAGGCCGGGGTAATTGCCGAAGTACCAGCATTGCATGACGGTGCTCACGCCCAGCCCGTGCATCGCCCGGTATTTTTTGTAGAGATTCCCGGGAACGGGAATGAAGGGGATGGTGGCGACCTCGTGGGAGCACCCGACCTGGATCTTGGCGGACATGCGGGCCCCGGCGGCCAGCGCGTTCTTGGCGCACTGGGAGAAGAGGCCGCTCGGGCCCGGCCAGGCGAGCCAATAATCCAGGGCGATGCGCGTCTTGCCGAGTTGCTCCACCTCCCCGGCGGATTCGAAATTAGATTGGAGGGTGACTTCTTTGGGGATGTGGGCCGCGATCTCGGCGATGACGGGCTTGGTCTTCTCCATCTCATCCATATAGGGGATATAGAGCCAGGAGATCATCTCGGCGCGGGGGTCGGCGCGGTGCATGCCCAGGGCGAAGGCGGCGGTGGTGTCGGCGAGGACCTCCCAGGGCTTGCGCTTGGAGCAGCGCGGGCACCGGTTGTCGAAGAACTGGTGCGTCGCGGAATAGCAATGGGTCGGGCGCTCCCCCAGGTTGATGGAGATGAGGCCGCCGAGGCCGGGAACCTGGGAGAAGAGGAAATAGGTGGACTGCTCGAGGAAGCGCTGGCCCTCGGCGGTGGAGGTGCAGAAATTCACCGCCCATGCTCGGTGGCCGGCAAGGGCTTCGTTTCCCTCCAGATAGGAGGCCGGGAGCAAGTACTCGTCGACCGCGCCGAAGCCTTGGGGTTCGATGGCGAACGGAAAGATGCGGATGCCGTAGCGGGCGCATTTGGCCACCGTCGCCCTGAGTTTGGCCAGGCGGCGCTCGCGGCCCTTCCCGAACTCGGGGAAGAACTCGCTGGGGCAGAGTTCGCTGAACTTCACCGTCAGCCACAGCCCGTTGATCCCCTCGTGGGCGAGGCGATTCAAGTATTCGTCGGGGTAATAATCCACGTCGTCGGCGAGTTCGTCCCGGTTCATGGGGGGGCGCTTGATGGGGCCGAAAAAGCAGCGCGAGATCCGCGTGCGGATGACCGGCCGGCGCTCCCGATTTCCCGGGGCCAGGAACGGCCCCCCGGTGCGCCTGATTTCATCCTCGAGATGGACGAGGGCTCGGCGGACGCCCTCGGTGTCGGCGGCGAGCACGCGGCACCCGTCGGCCTTCGCCTCGATGCGGTAGGCCTCGAAGCAGGGCATGGGCGCCTCCTCCACCGCGATGGGGTAGGCGCCGTCTTCGGGGATCCGTCCGGCGGCGAGGAAAGCTCGGAAATCGGCGAAGGCGGTGGCGAGCACGGCCTTGGGGTCCGGGAATGCGAGGGAGAGCGCGACGCCGCGGGAGAGTTCGATCTCGCCGGGACGGGGCGCCGTCCGCCGCCAGGACATCGGCTGATGGAGGGGCGTCTTGAGCTCGTCGATGAATTTCCAATCGGCCATGGTCGGCTGGGGGACGGAATGGAGTTCGCGCATCGTGGCTCCTGGGGACGCCTCCATCATAAGCCGCCGGCGGGCCGGGGACCATGCAAAAATGGGCCCGATCCATGGAACTTCCGGCCCGGCCATGACGTCCCACCCCCGAAGCGCCCGCGCCCAATCCTCCCGCGTCGTTTCGTCGGAGAAGTTCGAATCCTTCGTCAATCGCCTTCGTTTCGTGGTGACCTACCACGGCCAGGCTCGCCTCGATTCACGGTGGCGGGGCGAAGGCCATACGATCGCCTCGAATATCCTGTTCCTCGTGAAGTCGGGCTCGGGGGTCTACGTCTACAACGGCCGGCCCGTTGAACTCCTCCCCGGCAAGGCCTATCTCTTCCCGAAGGGCGCGGTCGTGGGCTTCTCCTGTCCGCGGCGGCTGGAGAAGTTCTTCCTGCACTTCCGCCTGGAGGTCAACCCCCTCGTCGATCTCTTCGACCTCCTCCCCGCCCGCCCCCTCCGCCGCGATCTCGAAGCGGGCCTCCTCGCTTCGATCGCCCGCTTCACGGTGAGCGATCTCCGCGCCTATTTCTCGGTGGACGCCGAACTCCGGGGGCTTATCGCGCGCTTCCTCGAGGACGCGCCCCGACCGGACCCGGCCAAACTCGCCCTCCTGGAGAAGTACGCCCCGATCATGCGCCACCTGGAGGCGCACCTGGGCATCGACCTCACCGTCGGCCGCCTCGCCGCCTTGATGGGCCTGGCCGAACAGAACCTTTCCCGCCGCTTCAAGAAGGAGACGGGGATGAACCTGAAGCACCTCGTGGTCCGCAAGGTGGTGGAACGGGCCCGGGACGAACTCCGGGGGAGCGGGAAGAAGGTCAAGGAGATCGCCGAGGGCCTGCGCTTCGAGGACCACCTCTACTTCTCCAAGTTCTTCAAGACCCATACGGGCCTGTCGCCCGTGGAGTACCGCCGCCGGGGCGCCGCCCTCCCCTAGGCGAGGATGCCGGCGATCGGCGCGCCGCCGCCGCCCATGAGGAAGGGCCGGCCGGCGGGGCTGACGACCTCCTTGGCGGGATCGAGGCCGAGGGCCGCGACGATCGTCGCGCTCAGGTCCATGGGGGTGGCGGGATCGCGCTTGGGTTTGCGTCCGTCCTCGTCGCTCTCGCCCCAGACCGAGCCGCCCTTGACGGCCCCGCCGGCGAGGAGCGCGCTGAAGCAATCGGGGTGGTGGTCGCGGCCCTTGCCCTCGTTGATGCGCGGCGTGCGTCCGAACTCGCTGCAGAGCACGACGAGGGTCTCGCCCAGGAGGCCGCGGGCCTTGAGATCCTCGAGGAGCGCGCCCAAGCCCTGGTCGAGGATGGCCGCCTGCTTCTCCACCGAGGTGAAATTGTCCTGGTGGGTATCCCAATTGCCCCAGGCCACCTCGACCCACCGCACGTCGCGCTCGATGAGGCGCCGGGCCAGGAGGCATCCCTGGCCGAACCGGTTCTTCCCGTAGCCTTCCCGGGCCGCGTCGCTCTCCTTGCTCAGGTCGAAGGCCTCGAGGTCGCGGGCGTGCATGAGGGCGAGGGCCTGGTCGTAGAACGACGCATAATCCTTCACGCCGGCCACCCGCCCCCAACGCTCGAGGTAGGGTTCGTTGAGGGCCTTCATCAGTTTGATGCGGCGCTCCACGATCTCGTGGGGAATGTACTTCGGGGGCACCACGTTGGCGAGGGCCTGCTCGGGGTCCCCGACGCGGAACGGGGCGAAGGTGTTCTCGAAGAAGCCGGCGCCGGCCACCGCGTCGCCCACGGCGACGAAGGGCGGCAGGTCTGCGTTGAGCCGGGGCGCGAACTTCGCGACCCAGGCGGCCGTGGCCGGGTGGAGCAGGCTCGACAGCGGCGGGTAGCCGGTATGGAGTTGGTAGCGCGCGCGCTCGTGGGCGCCCTCCTTGCTGTGCAGCGATCGCACGAGGGCGATCTCCTTCATCTGACCCGCCGTGCGGGCGAGGCTGGCGCCGAGGAGCACCCCGGGGACGGCGGTCTTCACCGTCTCGGTGGGGCCCTGGACCTCGCGGCCCGGCTTGGGGTCGAGGGTATCCAGGTGGCTCATGCCGCCCTGCATGTAGAGGTAGATGACGCGTTTGGCCTTGGCCCGCGAGGGGGCCGCCTGTGCGCGTAAGAAACTGGGCAGGGCCGAGACGAAGGCCAGGCCGAAGGCGGTCCGGGCGAGGTGGCGGGCGAAATCCCGTCGGGTGAGTTCGTCTTCGGTTCGTCGGATGGGGGTCATGGTTTCTCTGCCTCCGGGCTTCAGGGGTAGAAGAGGAACTCGCGCTGGTTGAGGAGGGCCCACGCGATATCCTGGTTGAGCACGCCCTTGCCGCCGGAGGCCTTCATCTCCTGGGCGTAGGCGCCCAAGGCGGCGACTTCGCCCTCGGTGGGTTCTCGGGTGAAGAACCGCACATAGAACGCGCGGACGACGGCGCGCAAATCGGGGGCGTTCTTCAGTTCGACGAACAATTGGTTCTGGGGGGAGGCGGTGATGAGGCGCTGCACCTCGTTGGCGTTCATGAGGAAGAGCGCCTGGATCATGCTGGGATCCTGGTTCCCCTCGCTCACCGATTCCCGCGAGGGCACCCCGAACTGGTCGAGGAAGGTCCCGGCGCGGATGGGGGAGGGCAACTCGCAGGCGAGGGGGATGACGACGCCCTTGTATTTTTTGTCCCCACCCGCGCCGGCCATGGGGGCCATCGTCATGCTCGGCGCCATCCCGGCGGCCATCACGCCCGGCATGGGGGTCATGGAATTGGCGGCGATCATCATGGTGCCGCCCGGGCTTTCCATCGCGGAGGCGACGCCCGCGATGGGTTTGCCCTGCATGGCCTGATCCCGCAGCATCCCCGGGGCTTCCTGGTGGGCGACCCGCCCCCCCTGGCGCTCACGGATCTTTTCGCCCTGGAAGAGGGCGGCCATGCTGTCCCAGAGCTGCTCGGCGCTCATGCGGCGGAGGGGGTGGCTCACGAGGCGGTACTTATGCCACGTGACGGTCTCGGGGGCGGTGGCGAGGCCGTAGACGCGGGAGGCCGCGATGGCCGCGGTGTAGACCTTGAGATTATAGTGGCTGGAGACCATCAGGTTCGTCAGGGCCGCGAGTACTTCGGGGGCGCTGGCCTTATTGTCGGGGCTCAGGTCGTCGACGGGCTCGATGAGCCCGATGCCGATGAGGCGCTTCCACAGGCGGTTGGCGATGCTGCGGGTGAAGTTCGGATTCTCGGGGGAGGTGAGCCACTGGGCGAATTGCGCGCGCCGGGGCTGGTCGGGGTCGAGGACGACCTGGGGACCGAAGAGGGTGGCGGGGCGCACGGCCTTGCCCGCCTCGTTGCTGTCGTAGACGTAATTGGCCGGGAGTTTCAATTCGCGGCCGCGCACGTCCGAGAGGATCCAGGGCTCCTCCCGTTGGCGGCGGCGGATCTCGGCGATCATCTGGGGCGTCTTGTCGGGGGCCTTCTCCTCCTCGCGCAGGAGTTTCATCACCGCGGGGTCCTTCGTCAGGTTCAGTTCGGAGAAGAACGCGGCCATCTGGTAGAATTGCTTCTGGGTCCAAGGTTCGAACTTGGCGTTGTGGCACATGGCGCAGCCCACCTGGCTGGAGAGGAACACGGTGGCCGTCTGGCTGAAATGGTCGAGGATGCCCTGCATCTGGTCGCGCAGCACGAAGCCGGCGGCGCCGTTCTCCTCGCTCGCCTTGCCGTCGGCGGCGACGAGGCGGCGGACGAACTCGTCGTAGGGCATGTTCTCGCGCAGCGCCGCCTTGACCCAGAACTCGTAGCTGCGGTTGGGGATGCCGTTGCCGGGATTCGCGGTCGGGATGCGCAGGAGACCCGCCCAGAGATTATAGAAGTGGTCCACGTACCCCTCGCTCCGCACCAGGGCGAGGGCGGTCCGGAAGCGGCGGTCGGGGCCCGAGTCCGCGAGGAAGGCGGCGTACTCCCCGGCGGTGGGGATGCGCCCCGCGAGGTCGAGGGTGACGCGGCGCAGGTAGACCTCGTCGGGGGCGGCTCCGGCGGGCACGAGGCCCAGGCGCTTCCAATACGCCGCGACGGCCGCATCGATGGAGGCGGCGCCGCGACGGACGGCCTCGGCGTCGACGGCGGCGTTCGATCTCCACGCGTCGCCGAGGGTCTCTGTCTGGTGGGGAAACGCCTCCCCCGGTTTACCTCGGGCGATCCCCTTCTGTTCCTTGGCGCCCTGGAGCGCGGCGAGGAGCAGGATGGACGGGATGAGGAAGCGCAGGGCGCGGCGAGGAGCGGCTTGGTTCATGGGGACTCCCGATCCTCAATATAACTCTCCTCGGAAGTCCGGATGAAATCGGTTCTCGATGGATAATGATCGAACCTTTTCGCTCCCCGTTTTTAAAAAGTTTCGATGATTCGGATGAGTCATGGGGGATATATCTGGCCAGAGTCACTCCTTCCTGACGCTCTCACAAAAAAACAGGATGCGATGGGCGAAAGCCATTCCAACCAACGCAAATAAAACCCTTCGGGCCTTTCGGGGTTCTTCATGATTCCACGCTCAGAATTTGGCTTCGATCCATTCAAGCGGAAGCTCTGTTTAGGATGGGTCGTTATAAACGAGTCGATTTGGGGAGGCTCGAAATCTCGTGGGAAGTGACTCGGAGCTCCATTACTCGCCAGCGGCACGTTCTTTTTGCCCGAGAAAACTCGATCCAAAGCCTGTCTTGGATTCAATCCGGTTTCGCCGAGGAATGCCTGCGAACAGGGACACCTCCCTCCGTGCTTCCCTGATTCGATCCTCCCTTGGATCCCGGCCTAAGCGAGGCTCATTGGGCGGCGAAATGCACATCGGCGTGCGGGGCGAAGTGAGACAAATTCCCGTTCCTGGCGGGCACGATGAAACGGTACGTCTTAGCCCCATTTGTGAATCGTCAGGTAAAGACCGCTTAAAACAGGTGACGACGATTTGTCTTACGCCTTTTGGTGGGAAGATCCGGGAAATATCCCCATTTATAGAGGTAAGTGATACAGGATCCTTGGTAGATGGAAATGGAAAAAATCATCGGCTAAAAAAATTAAAATATTAAAAAATGTATTGACATATTAAAATATATTGCCTAAAATTTCTCTGTGAGTCAAACAGCATTTAGCAGCCTTTCCTGTCCTTCCTGCAGCAAGAATCTGAAGGTTCGCCTTTTGGTCTGCGATGATTGCGGGGTCAAGGTCGAGGGCGATTTCCAGCCCAACGAGTTCGCGACCCTGCCGGCGGAAGACCTCCATTTCCTGCGGGTTTTCGTCCAAAGCGAGGGCCGCGTCCGCGAGATGGAGACGGCCCTGGGCCTCAGCTACCCGACGATCCGCACCCGCTTGGCCGCCCTCAAGGCCAAGCTCGCTCCGGCGGCGGGGGGAGAGCCGGAGCGCGACCCGCGGGAAGAAAAAATCCGCGCCATCCTCGGCGAACTCGCAAAGGGGAAAGTCCCCTTCGAGAAAGCCCTCGCCCAAATCCAAGAACTCAAGAAAACCCCATGAAAAAAACCAAGACCGCGCGAAAACCGAAGCGAAAGGCCGCCCCCGAGGAGAAACCCATGCCCACCACCGCCGCCGATGAACCGGCCACCGTCGCCCCCCCCGCCATGAAGCAGATCCTCGAGATGGTGCGCGCCGGCACCCTGACCGACGAACAGGCCGCCGCCCTCCTCGCCGAAATCGGCGGAAGCGGGGCCGCGTCTCCCGCCCGAGAATCCGCCGGGGAAACGGGGGCCGGCCGGCCCGTCGATATGGGAAGCCTCCTCTCCAATTCCATCGGCCGCCTCTTCGCCGGCGATGCCCTCCATAACCGGATGAAGGGCTCGAACGTGGAATCGCCCGAGGGCGTCGACTACGTCTTCAAGGACAATGAAATCGTCATGTCCAATATCCGCGGGATCCTATTTCGCAGGGCCTCTTTCGAACGCAACCGATTGACGGCCTCCAACGTGAAGGAGATCCTGGTGGAGGATGGGGCCCTCGCCGACGGGTCGCTTAAGATGTCCAACTTGAAAGAGGTGTCCATCCGATCATCCAGCGCCCGCGGCCTCGCGCTCACGGCCTCCAATATCCGCGAACTGGTCATGAAGAACCGCAGCCTCCTCGACGGGATCGAATTGCGCGCTTCCTCGATCAACGAATGGTCCCTCGACGAGGGCTCGGTCGAGGCCCTCGACCTCAAGGAATCCTCGATGAAGGACGTGTCCGTGGCCAAGAGTTCTTGGCGCCGTTCCTTCGTCCAGTTCGCCTCGATGGCCGATCTCCGCCTCTCGGGATCCGACCTCCAGGAGACCCAATTCCTCGCCTGCGAGCTCCGGGATGTTCTCATCGAGGATTCCCAAATTCGCTCCAGCCTCGTCCACTCGCTCCCGGCGAAGGATCTGTCCTTCCGCGGCTGCCGCTTCGACGACGTGCACCTCATCGCCGGCGACGGTTGGCGGCGGCAAAAGTATGATACGGTGGCCTTCGAGGCCTGCCAATTCAAGCGGGTGCTCTTCTCGAATTGCCGCTTCGAGAAGGTGGTGTTCTCCAACATCACCGCGGAAAACGTCCAACTCGAGGGCGTGGTCCTCAAGAACCAGCGCATCGACGGGAACGAGGCCTTCCTGCGCCTCGCCAGCCCCCGCGCCGAATCGGCGAACGAGGGCGCCGGGGCGAAAAAAGGATGAAGAAGCGGCCCACGCGTTCCCGCGGAGCGCCCCTAGACAGGGCCTGGGGCTCAGTCCCGTTGGATCCCGCGACTACGGGGGCGTTTTTCCTTCCGTTTCGTGCTTGGCGCCTGATGGCGGCGGGCGACGGGCCGGTGGGGGGATTCCAGCACGGGCACCGGGGCGCGGTGCAAGCGCCTCCAGAGAAGGGTGAGCGCGCCCATGCCGAGGAGCCCGGCGAGCAGGGCCAATTGGAACGCCGGCCCCGAGGCCAGCGGCGCCCCTGAAAGGGTCGGTTCCCGCAGCGCCGCCCGGGCGGCTGCATCCCCGCCCGCCTTGCGGTGGCTGGCGATTTCCTCCTCGATGCGGGCGAGTTCCCTTTTGAGGGCGCGCAGGTCGCGTTCGTGGTCGGCTCGCGTCAGGGAAGAAACGGCCTGGTCCCGCGCCTGGCTCGCCTCGCGGGCGAGGCGGGCGATTTCGGCCTCTTGGGACGCCACCAAACGCTCGAGTTGGTCGATATGGTCGCGATTGGAGCGGTCCTCCCGGCGGGTCCCTTCGGCGAGCGCTTGAAGCGCTGCCGAGGGGTCGACGCTTCGTGCGGTGGCCACTTCTCGGGTGAGCCGCGCGACATCTTCGCGGAACGCGGCCATTTCGCGCTCCAGCTGGCCGCGTTCGGCGGCCTCGACGGCCCGTTCATTGGACCAGCGGGAAATCACGGCGCTCCATTCGGCCGGGCGGGGATCGGAAACCCTACCTTGGAGCCGGTCGAGGGCCGCGGTGAGCGAGTCGCTCCGTTGGTTCTCGCCGTCGGCAATCCTCGCCGCCACGAAGGCGCGGGTGGCCGAAATTTGGCCCGAGAGTTCGACGAGGGTCCGGGCGGCTTGCTGGTGGAGTCCGGTCAGATAGGCACCCAGGGAGATCGCGCCCAGTTTCCGGCAGCGCACGACCGGGCTATCGCCGGACGCCAGGACGGGGAACCGATTGGTGAGTTTCGCCAGATCGCCGACGGGCCGGTCCTTCCGCGCCGCGAGGGCGCGCGCTAGCGAATCCAGTCGGGGGGCCACCCGGTCGAATTCGGCCAGGGCCAGGCCGGCTTGGTTGGTCAGCAGGTGCCCGTAGGCCGCGTCGATGCCGTCTCGTAAATCGCAGAATTCATTGATCGAGGGGGTTTCCGACGCCTTCACGCTTTCGCCGAAAAGCAGCCGTGAGACGGCGAGGAACGCGATCGCCCAGAGGCCCCAGCGAACCTTCGCCCCGAATCCCCCCGCTGTGAAAAAGCCGAACCGGTTGGAAAGCCTTGGCCCCATGGAATCCCCCGTTGCCGCCAGAGATTTTCAAGCCTCCACGGGAGCATGGGCAATCTGAAACACGATCTCAACCTGATTTACCGGGTATTTCGGACTCGGATTCGCTCGGAATCTTTTTCATTTTTCCCGGGTGACGCGTTCTCCCCCCGCCTGGGGCAACAGGGAACGCCCTTCGCCAGGAAGAAGCGCGCCCGGAGCGGTTAGGGATGGGGCCGCTTAGCGGTTCGAGATCGCGTAGACGATCCCGTAGGTCGGCACGTAGAGCGAACGATTGGCGGCGATGGGCATGCCGGTGAGTTCCTTGCGCATGCCGGCCTGGGAGAGCAGGTTGAGGGTCCGGCCCTGGGCGAAGATGTAGAAGCGGCCGGCCTTATTGCCCACGAAGACCTTACCGTCGGCGACCAGGGTGGTCTGCCAGATGGCCGCGCCGGTATCGTAGACCCACTGGGGCGCGCCGGTTTGGGCGTCGAGGCAATGCACCTTCCCGCCCAGATCCGCGAAATAGAGGAGCCCGCCCTGGATCGCCGCGGTGGAGACGCTCTGGCTGCAATTCGTGTAGGCCCAGACCGGCCCGGCCGCGGTGAGGTCGCCGCGCCCCTTCGGTTCGAGGCAGACGAGGATGCCGGGCCGGTTGCGGTGGCTCCAGTCTTCGCCGGTGGCGGCGTAGACCCGATTCCCCACCGCGACGGGGCTCGCGATGATTTCGCTGGGCTTCGCCCCCGCGCCGCGCCAAGCGTTCAGATTGAAGGACCAGAGTTTCTTGAGGAGGGCGGGGGAGCCCGGGGCCGGTTTGGGATCGAAGGCGTAGAGCACGCCGTCGCCGCCGCCGAAGAGCACCTGCGCCTCGCCGCTGATGACCCCGAGGGCCGGCGTGCACCAGGTGCCGTGGGGGATGCGCGGGCCGATATTCTCGCCGTCCTGCCCGACGAGGGCGCCGGTCTTCTTGTCGAGGGCGATGAGCGAGGGCACGTTCGACCAGGGGCTGGGCTTCAGGTGCTCGCGGGTGAGGCCGATGCCCGTGTTGACGAAGAGGAGCTCGCCCACGAGGAGCGGGCTGCTGGAGTAGCCGTCGTGGGGCTTGCAGCCCGTGCTCTTCTCGAGGTCGAAGCGCCAGAGGATATCGCCGTCTTTCGCGTCGAGGGCGGTGGGCGCGCCTCCCCCGCAGAGTTCGGCCTCGTTGGTGAAGGGCCCGTCGTTGCCGTCGGCGAGCCCCTTCATGTCGACGCAGAAGACCTCGGCGTTATAGCCCGCGAAATAGGCCCGGCCGGATTCGATGGTGGGCGAGGAGCAGATGCCCAGGGAGATCTCGGAGAGGAAGGTATTGCTCGCGCCGATGCGGGGAATGCTCAGGTGCCAGAGCAGGCGCCCCGACGATTCGTCGAAGCAGAGGAGAGACCCGCGGTCCCCCTGGTACTTGGGGATGTTCACGTAGCGCGTCGTGCCGACGAGGAGCCGACCCTCCGAGACCACCGGGGTTCCGTAGGAGAGATAGCCCGTATAGGCGGCCCATTTCACGTTGCGGGACGCCCCCGCCTCGAAATAGCCCGTGTTGCTCGAGAAGGCGGTGTGGAAGGAGGACGGCAGGTTGGTTTCGTCGCTGACCGGGTTGCGGTCGGGGGTGCGCCCCCAGGTCGTCCAGTCACCGGCCGGAAGGCAGGCGAGGAGCGAGAGGACCGCGAGGATGGGCGGGAGGGAGGGGCGGCGACCTGCGCTGTTTTGGATGTATTTCATGGGAAAGTTCGCCCGGAAGCTTACGATGAATCGTTGCAGCCAGCGCCAAAATCCTTCAAAAATCCGGTCAAACGGGGTGTCGCGTCGCTCCCCTCCCCGCAACCCACGAGGGAAGCGGGAATCGAGGGTAAGTGATCCCCCGGCAAAAATGGCCATCGGGGCGAGTTCGCGCCGAAACCTGAAAAGGATCTTCCCCAGGGCCGATGAAGCCCCGAGTGCCGCCTCCGGGATGGGGCGTCAGCTGGCGGGCTTCCTTCCCTTCACCCACGCCGGTTTGCGCGCGCCGGCCTTCGCCCCGTAGGGTCGGGGCCGGGGGCGTGCCGGGGCGCCCGGCTCGCCCATGCCGTCTTGCTTCTCGGCGACGTCCATGCGAAGGCGGCGGCCCTTGATCTGGGAATCGCCGATGGCGCGCATGACCTGCTCGGCGTACTGGGTCGCCACGCCGACGTAGCTGCATTTCTCGTAGATTTCGATCTTGCCGACGGCGCCCTGGGGGAGCGCGGCGGTATTGTAGAGGGCCCCGGAAATTTCCCGCGGGGTGACCTCGTCCATGGCGCCGACGTTGATGAAGAGGCGCGTGAAGGGGACGTCGGGGTTGATGGGGGCCGAAGGCGGCCGGGGTGGGTGGGGGCGGGTGGCCGGGCCCTCGCCCCGGGCCAAGGGGCGGCCGGGGCGCTCGCGGTAAGCGGGTTGGGGGCGGTCCTCCTGGATCGCCTGGCCGGCTTCGCGCACCCCGTCGTTGATCCACAGGTGCATGAGGGCGCTGGCGATCTCGATGCTGCTGTGCCCGGCGTCGAGGAGCTTCTGCACCTCGGCCTCGTGGTCGCCGAACTTGCCCTCCTCGAGGGCGAGGCGCAGCTTCTCGAAGTGGGCGCCCACGCGCTTGCCCTCGACCTCGTCGAGGGTGGGCACGCGGTGTCGCTCGATGCGCACCTTGGCGAAGCGCTGGATGCGCTGGAGCAGGAAGATCTCGCGGCCGGTGACTAGCGAGAGGGCCTTCCCCGAACGGCCGGCGCGGCCCGTGCGGCCGATGCGGTGCACGTAGTCCTCTTCGTCGTAGGGGAGGTCGAGGTTGATGACGAGATCGAGGGTGTCGACGTCGAGGCCCCGGGCGGCCACGTCGGTGGCGACGAGCACCTCGACGTTGCCCGAGCGGAAATTGCGCATCACCCGGTCGCGGGCGACCTGGTTGAGGTCGCCGTGGAGGCGGTCGGCGGCGTAGCCCCGGGCCACGAGCGCGTCGGCGGCGTCGTCGACGGCGCGCTTGGTGTTGGCGAAGACGAGGGTGAGGTGCGGGTTCTCGAGGTCGAGGATGCGGCAGAGGGCCTCGATCTTGGAGCGGCTCATCACCTCGTAGTAGCGCTGCTCCACCGTGGGCACGGTGAGGGCCTTGTGCTCGACGCTGATGAGGGCGGGGTCGCGGGTGTAGCTTTCGATGAGGCGCCGGATGGGGCCGTCGATGGTGGCGGAGAAGAAGAGGGTCTGCCGCTCGTCGGGGATCGCCTTCATGAGGCGCTCGATATCCTCGCGGAAGCCCATGTCGAGCATCTCGTCGGCCTCGTCGAAGACGAGCATCTCGATGGACTGGGTGCGCAGGATGCCCTTGTCGACGAAGTCGAGGATGCGCCCCGGGGTGCCGACGACGATCTGGGCGCCGTCGCGCAGGCCGCGGATCTGCCGCTCGTAGGTCGCGCCGCCGTAGATGGGGATCGCCTTGAGGCCGCGCTTGTGCACGGTGAGTTTGGAGACCTCTTCGCAGACCTGCATGGCGAGTTCCCGCGTCGGGCACATGATGAGCGCGCGCACGTCGCGGGCGGCGGCGTCGAGGCGCTGGACGACGGGGATCGCGAAGGCCATGGTCTTGCCCGAGCCGGTCTGGGACTGGCCGACGACATCGCGGCCCTCGAGGGCGGGGGGGATGGCCTGGGCCTGGATGGGCGCCGGCTGGTCGAAGCCGAGGGCCGCCACGGCGGCGAGAAGATCGGGGGAGAGGCCCAATTCGGGGAAGGGTTTCTTGTCCATCGGAGGTCCTTGGCGCGCGAACGGGCCGAAGGGGTATGTTCCCATGGAAAGCGCTATTTCAGGCCCCCTTTTTGCGCTTCAAGCGCCTTTTTCCGGGCGCTAAAGCAGGCGGCGCCCGAACTGGGCGCTGTGGGTATCGGCCACCGCTTCCCCCCGGTCGACGCGGCGCAGGATCTCGAGGGCCGCCTCGGATCCGTACGGGCGCGTGAGGAAATCCACCCGGAAATCGCGCACGCCCAGGGCTTCGAGCGCGGGCCGCCGCTCGGCGATGCTGTAGGCCGCCGCCCCGTAGACGATGCTGCGGCATTGCTCGTGGGCCACGGTGAAGCGCTCGCCCTTGGTGTTCTCGATCTCGAGGGTGCGGTAGCCGCAGGCCTTGCTCCCCGGGCAGCCGCCGTGGAGCGCGGTGAGGGAGCAGGCCTCGGCGATGAAGAGCGGGGTATCTTTATAGAGGATGGCCCGGGGCCTCGCCAGGTCCCAGGGGAAGCGCCCCAGTTGGCTGCTTAGGTTCTCCCGGTCGTCCTCCACCGAGAGGGTGATGATGGAGAAGCCCTGCTCCCCCCAGAAGCGCGAGGCCTGGGCGTTGAGCGCGTAGAGGAAAAAATCCGTGGCGAGGGAGGCCGACTTCGGGATCTCGCCGCCCGGGGAAAGCCGGCGAAGCAGCCCTAAGGCGCCGAGATTCCCGAGTTCGAAGGCGGGGGTTGGGGATTCCAGGGCTAGGCGGACCCACGCTTTGAGGTGGGGGGCGTCCCAGGGGCGGATCACCGTGGGGAGGGCGAGGCGCAATTGGGCGCCCATCCCGGCGGCGGCGTCCGTCAGGCGAGCCCACCCTTCGGCGGGGTTGGCTTGGCCGAGGAACATGCGCTTGGGCTCGAAGCAGAGTTCCCGGATGGGGAGGCTCGGCCCTTCCCCCATGTACCGACCCAGGGCCTCCAAGATCTCGAGGCGGTCGAACTTCACCCCGAGGGTCGAGTCGGCCACCGCGGGCGCCCCGCTGGGGGCCCAGGCCGCGAGGGCCTCGTTGGCAGCATGGGAAATGAGGGCGGCGAGGGAAGGCGAGAGGGAGGAGGAGAGTTTTTGCTTCAGCCCCTTCAGCAGGCTCGGCGGGATGAAGAAGTTCGTGTCCCCCTCCACGAGGATGCGGGTGCTCTCGAATCCGGCCTCGCCGTAGAGGGCGAAGAGGTCCTTAAGGATGCCCGGGAGCCGGGATTCGCCGCGGGGCCGCTCCGCCTTGGCGACCAGCACCTCCCGGGCGATGATCCCCCGGGGCCCGTGGATCGCCACGGCGACCCGCAATTCCTGGCCCATCGCCTCGAGGGCGATGCGCGTCTCCACCGGCGCGAGCACGCGCAGGCGTTCCTCGGCGCCGGGGCGGGCGAGGCGATCGACCTGCTGGCGTAGCGCGTCGCTGCGGGTCTTGCGCACGAGATCGCCGGGGGCCGGCATCGGGTGGCCTTCGGGCACCTCGATCCACACCTCGGCCTCGGCGGGGCATTCGTAGACCGCGCGAGCGTCGCGCTTCAAGCCGTGGATGCCGAATCGAAGCCCGAGGTTCTCGTAACGGGCCTCGAGTTCCTGGAGGGGATCCGTGGGGCCCCCGGCGCCCGCATTCGGTTCCCCGGCGCTCCCGTGCTGGGGTTCGGCGTGGTAGAGCACGCCGGGCGCGTCGATGCGCAGGCCGTCGTGGCGGGAGAGGGCGACCCGGGAGCGGAGGCGGATCCACCGGTCCTCCACTGCCTCGATGGCCCCGGCGAGGGCGCCCTTATGGCTGGGCTCGTCGAGGTCGATGACGTTCTCGGCGTAGCGGCCCTTCACGTGGAAGGCGGTGGGGGCTCGGTGGAAGGTGAAGTCGTGGAACTGGTGGAGTTGGGATGGCTGGGCGTCGAACTCCCGCGCCGTCAGCGGGGCCCCGGCGCGCAGGGTCGGGCGTCCGAAGAGGGCGTCGAGGCGGGCGCGGTAGAGCGAGACGGCCGTGGCCACGTACTGGGCGTCCTTCTTGCGCCCCTCGATCTTGAGGGCATCGACGCCCGCGCGCACCCAAAGGTCGACCGCGTCGGCCGTGTCGAGGTCTTTCATCGAGAAGAGGAAGCCGTGGCCCGGTTCGCTGAGAATCTTATAGGGCTCGCGGCAGGTATAGGCGCATTCCCCCCGGTTCCCGCTGCGCGCGTCCTGGGCCCCGGAGAAGAGGCAGAGGCCGGAGTAGGCGTAGCAGAGCGAGCCGTGGCAGAAGACCTCGAGTTCGGTGTCGGCGGGGGTGTGCTCCCGCAGGCGCCTCACCTCTTCGGCGGTGAGTTCCCGGGCCAGCACGACGCGGCGGAACCCCAGGCGACGGGCCTCGAGCACGCCCTCGAGATTATGCAGCGCCATCTGGGTGGAGGCGTGGAGGCGGAAGGAGGGGAAATGCGTTCGGATGAGGCGCAGCACGCCGGCGTCCTGGATGATGAGGGCGTAGACGCCCAGGGGCTCGAGGCGGGCGAGGAGCTCGCAGAGGTCGCGGCGTTCCGTGTCCTTCACCACCACGTTCACGGCGACGAGGACCTTCATGCCGTACTGCCGCGCCAGGGGCAGGAGCTCCGCCAGGTCTTCGATGGCGAAATTGCGCGCCCGGGATCGGGCGTTGAACTGGTCGAGGCCGAGGTAGACGGCATCGGCCCCCGCGTGGAGGGCGGCGAGGAAGGCCTCGCGCCCCCCCGCCGGGGCGAGGAGTTCGGGGACCTTGGCGTCGGGAGCCGGCGGATGGATGGGGCGCGGCTGGGCGGGGCTGCTTTGGCTATTCAATATAGAAGAAAGATAACACGGGGAGGGGATTTGGGCGAATAGGGCCGCGGACAGGGCCCGCTTCGGGGGATGCCCCCATCTGTGGCGGACGGTCAAACTCGCGCCGTAAAGCGGCCTTGGATCAGGAGCGCTTCGCCCCCGCGGTGGATGCGCGGACGATGAGGCGCGCGGGAACCAAGGGCGCCGCGGGCGCGGGGACCCCCGAAAAAAAGGCGTTTAGTTGGTCGAGGACGCCCCGCGCCAACGCCGGCGCGTCTTGGTCGATGGTCGTGGGTTCGGGGGTCAGCCAGGGGGAGACCCCCGGATTCTCGAAGGTGATGAGGGAGAGGTCGCGGGGGATGGAGAGGCCGAGTTTGGCGCAGGCGTGGTAGGCGGGGAGCGCGAGGTCTTCCCCGCCGATGAGGAGGGCGGTGGCGCCGCGGTCCATGAGCGCGGCCACTTGCGGGAGCACTTCGGCGGGCAGGGTGGCGCGGCAAAGCGAACGATCCACGGGAAGCCCGCGGCCTTCGAGGGTCGCCTTCCAGCCCTTCACCCGTTCGCTCCCCCCCCAATTGGCGAGGCTATTGAGGAGGAGGCCGATGCGGCGGTGTCCGAGCTGGGCCAAATGCGCCACCGCCGAAGCGGCCTGGCCCCGGTGGTCGGAGCAGACCCCGGGCAAGCCGGGGACGCGGTCGTTCACCATCACGGTGAACGCGGGGTGGCGCTGCCTGAGGCGGGAGCGGGCTTCCTCGCTCCAGGTGAGGCAAACCGCAGCGCGGATGGCGCGCTGGCAGGCCCGGTCGCAATGGGAGATCGGGAAGACCTCGTAGTGGAACCCGGCGTGGGCGAGCGCGCGGGTGAGCGCCGAAAGGAGGATGGACGCGTAGGCGCCGACGTGGAGCCCGTCCCCCGTCTCCAGGAAGAGGGCGACGGACCGGGAAGCGATGCCCTCGGGAACGTAGCCCAGGCGCTCGAGCACTTCGGAGACCCTGCGCCGGGTCTCTTCCCGCACCTTCGGCGAGAGGTTGAGCACCCGGCTCACCGTCGCCGTGGAGACCTTGGCCGCCCGGGCCACCGCGCGCACATCGGGTTTGGGATTGGGGGAACGTGGCACGGATCAACCTCGCGAGCCCGAAGGCCGATCCCCGGCGCCGGGGGCTCCATTCGGCCCGACGAGCGCCCCAACCGCGGCCGCGGCGGACCTGGGAAAAATGTAATGATTACAACGGGAGTATATCCCGGGGGCAACTAAAAAACAACGCGGGGCGGCGAAGGCAGGCCCCCGCACGGGCCCCGCGAGTCGGCGCGCGCCGCGGGTTCGCCTCGCCTTCAGCGGACGCGGGTGGCCTTCATGAGGTCGAGCATGGCGCGGTCGACGAGAAGATCGCCCTCCTTCTCGTAGGCGACATCTTTGCGGCCGCTGTCGAGGGGGCCGAAGGGCCCGCGCAAGTTCCAGAAGGCCCAGCCGATGCCCATCGCTTGGTATTGCTTGAGGCAATATTCCAGCCAGCGGAGGGTCACCTCGTGGGGCGTGTACTTATAGGCGCCCATCTCCCCGACGAAGGCGCGCGCGCCGTCCTGGATGGCCGCCCGCCATGGGGCGAGGAATTCGTTGACGGGGCCGTTGGGGTCGAAGTCCTCGGTACTCGTGAGTTGCCCGCTCGTATCGAGGTTCAAGCGCGGTTGGGGGGCGCCCCATTTGTAGAGGGCGGGGATGGCGTTGGAACGGCCATCGGGGAAGACGAGGGTGAGGCCCGAAGCGCGCATCCAGTCGCCGTTGGTGACTCGTAGGCTGAGTTCCTGGGCGTTCCGGTCGAGGCGGAAGGGCACATCGAGGTCGTAGACGTTCTGGAACCGGCTGTATTCCTTTTTATAGACGATTTCCTTCCATTCGCCCTGGTTGCTCGAGGGCACGAAGGACTTTTCGAGGAGCGTGCGCCCATCGGCCTCCACGACGAGATCGGCCCGGTCGCTCACTTGGGCGATGCGCAGCGCCCCCCGGGTGCCCGCGGGGAATTTCCCCTGGAGGACGAGGGCGGAATGGGGGACGTCGCCCTTGGTGGGGCTATAGAAGTGCTCGCGCATGGCGGGCACGAGGGGCCAGATCGGAACGGGGAGTTTGTCGGCCCCCTTGTTCCATTCGGCCTTGTAATGGCTGACGTTTCCGGGCACATAGCCCCGGGTGGAGAGGATGGTATTGGGACGCTTGTAGAGTTCGGGGAAGGGGGTCTTGCCCACGTCCATGCCGTCGACGACCACGAGGCGATCGGGGTCGATGCGGTGGATGGCGTCGGTGGCGCGGCCGAAGACGCGCAGGTAATTGGAGGCCGCCGTGCGCGCCGGCTCATTGAGGAGGTTGAGGGAGACGGCGGCCGGGCTCTCCTTCTTATAGCGTCGGGCGAACATCTCCCAATAGGCGACGAAGCGGTCTTCGGTGGCCGCGTTCGTCCAGAGCTGGTCGTCGAGGCCCTTGACGGGGTTGATGCAATAGCCCGGGGCTTTGTGCAGGTTGATGCACACGTGCACCCCGTACTTCTTACCGAGGGCGACCGCCTCGTCGATGGCGGCCAGGGCCTTCTCGTTGAAACGCGTCTCATCGCCGGCGTCGACATAGATGCGGTAATCCAGAGGGAGCCGGGCGAAGGTGAACCCGTGCTTCCTCATCCAAGCGAAATCGCTCTCCCGAAAATTAGTCTGCTTCCCGAGGGTGTACTGCTCCGTCAGATTGAAGCCGAACCATTTCTTCTCGGGCCTTTCGGCGGCGGGAGGGAGGGTCGGGACGAGGAGGGCGAGGATGAGGAATAGGGCGGGCTGGCGCATGGGGTCTCCTTGCTGCAGAAGTATAGCCTTCCCCCTCCCCCTCCGGACATATCCGCCGCGGCAAGGGGGATATCCAAGCCGGCAGGGGCCGTGCATCGGGCTCCTGCGCCGATTTCGGGTAGCGGTCCGGCGCCCGCCCCCTGGTGCCGCCTCGCGGAATCGGCGGTTTGATGGGCGGCGGCAACCGGCCTATAATGGAGTCCGACGACGATTTCGGTGTTCGCCGCCCGTGGGTCGCCTCGGGCGCGACCCAAAGGCGCGAGGAGCATCGCATGCGACCTTCCTTCCCCGCATTTTTCATCTGCCTCCTCATCGCCGCCAGCGCCGCGAACCTCGTGGAAGACGGCTCTTTCGAGGGGGGCGCCCCCTTCGCCACCGAACGCGAGGGGAATGACTCGGGCCGTTGGACGATGTACCTCCCGAAGGGGACCGACGGCGCCTTCACGTTGGATGGCGAGGGGCGAAGCGGCAATTGCGCGCTCTACACCAAGACGGCCGAGGGCAGCGAGAACCTCCACTTGAACCAGGTCTTCGAGGTGAAGCCCGCCACCTCCTACGAGGTGCGCGCATGGGTCAAGGGCGACGGCCGGGTGCGGCCCTTCTTCGCCGTCTCGGGCATGAACTGGAAGCATCTGGCCACGGCCATCGCGCCCGCCTCCGAGGCTTGGCGGCAGGTGCGCCTCTTTTTCGACGCGGGAACGAACACGCGCTTGCGCCTGGAATGGTGGGGCGGGGCGTCGGGGAAGCCGTTTACGGGCGGGCCCGGCACCGCGCGTCTCGACGATGTGGTCATCGAACCCATGGTCGGCAAGGTGGAGGTCGCCGTCTCGGTCGACGCGAAGGCGGTCCTGAAATCTGGCCTGCCTCCCCGTCCCATCGGCGTCTCCGAGAACGTCTTCTTCAGTTCTGACCGGCATTACCCCCAGAGAAAAGTCAGCCAGGTCCAGAGCCTCAAGGACCTCGGCGGGCGGACCGTGCGGGGGATGGAGGGGAATATCGGGGATTTTTTGATCTGGTCCGTGCCCCCCTACGAGAAGCCCGCCATCCGTTCGACGGCGTGGCATCCCGGCCGGCTCTATTTCGGTTCCCACTTCCATCCCGACGGGACCCTCCAGAAGCCCATGGAGTTCGACGAGTTCCTCGAGACCGGGATGAAGGCGGGCGTCACGGAGTTCTTCTATGTGGTCGGCATCGACGCGATCCTCATCGCCCCCGGGACCTGGCAGCGCCTCCTCCCCGACGCGGAGAAGGAGATCCTGCGCGCCGCCGAAGCCCAGGCGCGCTACGCGCGCTCTCGCGGCGCCCGCATGTGGTACGAGATCGGGAACGAGGTCGACCTGGTCGAGAAGCCCGACAAGCAGCTCCCCGATTGGGAGCCGGCGGCCTACGCCGAACTCGCCAAGCGCCTCAGCGCCGCCCTGAAGCGCGGCGACCCGGGGGCCAAGGTCGGCGTCAACGGCGGCTTCAAGGAGAACAGGGCCTGGCTCGATCTCATCCTTCCCCGCGTCGCCGCCGACATCGATTTCGTGGTGGCCCACGCGTACTCGCCCACGGGCACCTACGGGCCCGACCGGGTCAACGAGGCGATCGACCGCCTCGCGGTGGATCCCGCGGTCAAGGGCCGCTGGCCCCTCTGCCTCACCGAGACCAGTTCCTATAGCCCGGGGGCGCCCGTCCGAAACGACCTCGCCGAATCCACCCGCAATTTCGTGCGCTACGGGATCAATCTCCTGCTGCCGCGGGTGACCTACATGCATTTTTGGACGGACCATGCCGCCGAAAATCGGGCCGATAGCGGCAAATGCGCCTTCGGCCCCGATGGGGGCCTGCTCCCCATGGCGCGGGTTCTCGCCCTCTGGAACGAGCACCTCGGGGACCGCATGGTGAAGGCCGAGGTCGACCTGCCGGGCATCCCCGCCTTCGCCACCGTGAAGGCCGACGGAACGGTGAACGTGTTCGTCGCCAACGTACTCGGCCTGCCCCACCGATTCTCGGTGCGCCTCGACGATGCCACGATCCAAACCGTATCCGTCCACGCCTGGATGGGTGCCGACGCCTCGGAACTCGACCCGAAATGGGTCGATCGGGGGGCGATCCGCCGGCAAGGCGATGCGTTCCCCGTGGACCTCCCGGGGTTTGGATTCGCCATGCTCTCCTACGTGAAATAGGGGCCCATCGCCGCGGGCCCCGTGGCGCGGGCGCTTCCAGCGCTGTTTTTCACGTCAAGAGGGGCGCCTTCCGGGGGCGACTTTTGTGGAAAAGGCCCTTCGAGGATATGGTTGCGGGAGGACGCCGATCGCCCGCTGCCGTCGCGGGGCGAAGTCGATCCAGGTTTCCACGGGGACCCCATGAGCCATGGCGAACAAGCGGCGCGGGAAGATCTATTGGGCCGGGTCGTCGACCGGTTGCCCGCCTATCTCGCCGTCGTCGACGCCCAAACCCTGCGCTACCTGTTCGTCAACGAGAATTACGTTCGGAATTTCGGACGCAGCCGGGAATCCATCGTCGGGACGCATATCGCCGAGGTGATCGGCCGCGAGCGGTATGAGTTCGCCCTGCCCTTCATCGAGAAGGTGCGCCGGGGGGAGACTGCCTCCTACGTCAACCGCTTCTCGGTCGCGGACGGCGAACGGATCATCCAGGTGAATTACGTGCCGGGCCTGGATGCGGAAGGCCGGGTGCGGGAGATCCTGGTGCTCAACCACGACGTCACCGAATTGAAGCGGGCCGAGCGGGCGCTGCTGGAGAGCACGGAGATGCTCCACCGCACCGAGCAGATCAGCAAGGTCGGGGGATGGACCCTGGATGCCGCGGCGAACCGGCTCGACTGGACCCGGGAGACCTTCCGCATCCACGAGGTCCCCGAGGATTTCATCCCCGACGTCGGCAAGGCGATCCGCTTCTACCACCCGGAGGACCAGCCGATCATCTCTTCGGCCGTCGAGCGCGCCCTCGCGACGGGGGAACCCTTCGATTGCGAATTGCGCATCCTCACCGCCCGGGGGAAGCTCGTCTGGGTCCGGGCGATCGGCGAGGCCGTGGGCGACCGCGGGCGCGTGACGAAGATCTCGGGCACCTTCCAGGACATCACCGAACGCAAGCGGGCCGGGCAGGACCTGCGGGAGAGCGAGCGCCGCCTCAGCGCCCTCTTCGAGCGCTCCCCGGTGGGCATCGGCGAATTGGATCCCCGCGATGGGCGCTTTCTGCGCGTCAACCCGCGCTACTGCGAGATTGTCGGCCTCACCCGCGAGGAAATGCTCGCCACCGATTTCCAGACCCTCACCCATCCCGACGATCTGGCCGCCGACCTGGAGTATATGCGCCGCCTCTTATCGGGCGAGATCCGGGAGTTCTCCATGGAGAAGCGCTACCTGAAGAAGGGCGGCGCCATCGTCTGGGTGAAACTGTCCGTCTCGCCCCTGTGGAAGCCCGGGGAAGCGCCCGAACGGCACATCGCCATCGTCGAGGATATCACCGAACGCCGCCGGGCCGAAGAGATGGTCCAGCGGGCCCAGAAGATGGAATCCCTCGGCGTGCTCGCCGGCGGCATCGCCCACGACTTCAACAACATGCTCGCCGGATTCTTCAATTATGTGGCCCTGGCCCAGGGGCGGGCCACCGAACCCAAGGTGGTGGAGTACCTGGCCAAGGCTTCGGACGCCATGGATCGCGCGCGGGGGCTCACGCGGCAACTCCTCACCTTCGCCAAGGGGGGAGAACCGGTGCGAAAGATCGAAGATCTCTCCGCGCTCATCCGGGAGGGGGCGAAGTTCGCCCTCAGCGGCTCCAACCTGTCCATCGATTTCGGGATCGCAGCCGACCTCTGGCCCTGCCGCGTCGACCGCGGCCAGATCGGCCAGGTGATCGATAACCTCGTCATCAACGCCCAACAGGCGATGCCCGGCGGGGGCCGCATCGCGGTCGACGCCCGCAATCTCGCCCTCGGGGAGGGGGAACATCCCACGCTCCCCGCGGGGCCCTACCTGCGCCTCTCCATCATCGACGGCGGGTGCGGCATCCCCCGCGAGCACCAGGCCCGCATCTTCGACCCCTTCTTCACCACCAAAGTGAAGGGGCAGGGGCTCGGCTTGGCCACGAGCTACTCCATCGTACAGCGCCATGGGGGCTGCATCGAGGTCGCATCGGAAGTCGGGAGGGGGAGCGCGTTCCACGTCTTCCTCCCCGCCGAACCGGGGGGGACGGGGGCGCGCCCCCCGGAGCCCTCGGTCCCGCACCGGGGCGCCGGCCTGATCCTGGTGATGGATGACGAGGCCGCGTTCCTGGATTCCCTCTCCGAACTCCTGCGGGGTTTCGGCTACGATTCGGTGCGCGCCTCGGGCGGCGAGGAGGCGCTCGATGCCTTCGAGGCGGACCGCATGGGGCCGCGCCAGATCGTCGCCCTCATCCTCGACCTGACCATCCCCGGGGGGATGGGCGGGAAGGAACTGATCGCGCGCATCCGCGAGCGCGACGGGGAGGTTCCGGCCTTCGTCGCCAGCGGTTACGCCGCCGACCCGGTGATGGCCCGGCCCGAGGCCTTCGGGTTCACCGCGAGCCTCGGCAAGCCCTTCCGCCCGGTCGAGTTGGAGCGCCTACTGAAGATCCACCTGCCGACGGCGGGCTGAGGCGCTGGGCCCGGCGGCCCCGGCCCCCGATGGGGGCGCTCCGCGCCCTCCCGGGGACGCGATCGGGGCCCTCCCGATTTCCGGGGACGCTGGGCGAAGGTATAGTTCCACCGATGAAGCGGCGGCAAAGTTTTCCGCCCGCCCATACGAGCCCCTCCTTGAGAACCGATCCCCTCCCCATCGAGCCGACGCCCGCGCGGCATTTCTGGTGGGGGCTCGCCGGATTCCTCCTCATCATCCTGATCCTCCTGGTGAGTTCCATCCTGCTCATCCTCTTCGACGTGGGCCGCAGCGAAGCCGTCCTCATGGACACCGCCTCGGTTCGCACCGGCGTCCAGCGCTACGTGACCCTCGAACTCGCCCACCAACCGCGCCTGGCCGACTCGGTGGCCGCCGAGATCGAGGACCGCTTCGCCGCCATCGGGATGGGCCCGGTTCGCTCGACCCCGCTCGACCGGGAGCAGCGCGCCTTCCTGGATTCGTGGAGCAAACTCCTGCCGGTCTGGCGGGAGATCCGCGGGGAGGGGATCGCCTTCCGCAGGGATCCCAGCCCCGCGCGCATGGAATCCCTCGTCACCCGCAGCGAGGCCTTCGGCGTCAGCCGGAAAATCGTCTCGCTTTTCGTGGGGGATATCCAGAATACCCGCAGCCTCCTCGTGCTCATCATGGCGCTCCTCGGCGCCGTGCTCGTCATCGGCGTGGGCATCCTCCGCTCCTGAGGCGGCCGACTCCATCGCCCTCCCCCGGCCCGGAAAAAAATCCAGGTTTCCGTGGGGCAATGTCCATGGACAGGGGGGCGGGGCGGGCGTATGCTCCAAGGGACCTTTTGGAAGGGGGGCCCATGGGGCGATTCGGGGATGGACGGGAATGGTTTTTCCGGGCTCGCTACGGGCTCTTCATCCACTGGGGCCTCTACGCCATCCCGGCCTGGCACGAGCAGCACCAATTCCGCCTGGGCCTGCCGCGCAAGGAGTACGCGCCCTTGGCCCGCCGGTTCCATCCACAGGATTTCGACCCCGAGGCCTGGCTCGATCTCGTCGAAGCCGCGGGCATGAAATACGTCGTCTTCACCGCCAAGCACATCGATGGTTTCTGCCTCTGGGCCACCGGCGAGACGCCCTACCATGTCGGGAACACCCCCTGGGGCAAGGACGCCCTCGCCCTGCTCGCCCATGCCTGCCACCGCCGCGGCATCCCCCTTTGCCTCTATTACAGCCTCGCCGACATGAACCACCCGAATTACCCCACGAGCGGCAAGAGCTACGAACTCCCGGCCCCGGAGCCCGGGGACGAGCCCGACGCCGGCAAGTACCTCGCCTTCGTGCGGGCCCAGGTCACCGAACTCTGCACCCGCTACGGGAAGATCCACGGCTTCTGGTGGGATGCGCGCATGTTCGAGGCGCCCGGGGCCGGGCTCAACGCGCTCATCCGGAAACTCCAGCCCGACGCCGTCATCAATAATCGCGGGTTCGACGCGGGCGATTTCGCCACCCCCGAACGGGAATGGGAGGAGGGCGAGCACGCCCGGGACGCCTACGCGCGGCCCACCGAGGCCTGCACCTCGGTGGGCTTCCAGAGTTGGGGCTACCGCGCGGGGGAGGACTTCTACGCCGACCGCTTCCTCGAGGAGAAGATGGATCACGCCTTCGCCAAGGGGGGTAATTTCCTCCTCAACGTGGGCCCCGATGCCCGCGGCGTCATCACCCCGGAATACCGGGAGCCGCTATTGCGCCTGGGCCGCTGGTACGGGCGGGTGAAGGAGGCCTTCGAGGACGCCCCCGCCGTGGGCGGTCTGGTGGACAACCCCGATGTGCTCACGACCCGCCGCGGGAACACCCTCTATATCCACCTCGCCAAGGCCCCGGCCTCGGATGCGGTGGTGCTCCGGCCCATCGACGCGCTGCCGAGATCGGCGGTGCTCCTCAATACCGGCGGGCCCGTCGAGGCCCGCCTCGAACTCCTCCCGTGGAACCATCGCGACCGCAAGGCCTGGCTGCGCTTGGCGCGCCTGCCCGTCAACGAGCACGCGGCTTCGGTGCTGGTCATCCGCCTCGATTTCGAGCGCCTGCCCGAGCGGTTTACCGCCCCATCCCCCGCGGAGATCGTCGCCTAAAACCATGACCGGAGCCGCCCATGAATAGCCTCGAACGCTTCCACGCCACCCTCGATCGAAAGCCGGTGGACCGGCCCTGCACCTGGCTGGGCATGCCCGATCCCGCCTCGCTCGCGGGGCTATTCTCATATTTCGGCGTGGAAAACCACCGGGCCCTTTTGGCGAAATTGGGCGACGACCTTTTTCCGGTGGAGATCCCGTGGGATTCCCCCGGGGCCAAGGCCATCTATTGCGCCCTGGATTTCTCGAAAAACGGCGCCGTCGATCCCGCCCACCGCACGCTCAACGCCCCGGGCGTCTTCGAGGATGTGGACGACCTCGCCGCGGTGGAGCGCTTCCCCTGGCCCGATCCGCGGGCCCACATCGACCCCGCCGCCTGCCGTCGGGCCGTGGCGGACGTCCCCGAGGGCAAGGTGGCCCTCGGCGTCATCTGGTCGGCCCATTTCCAGGACGCCTGCGCCGCCTTCGGCATGGAGAACGCCCTCATGACCCTGGTCGAATCGCCGGCCATGTTCCAGGCGGTGATCGACCGCGTGACGCGCTTCTACCTCGAGGCCAACGCGATCTTCTACGAGGCCACCCGGGGCAAACTCCACGCCGTGCTCATCGGCAACGACTTCGGGAGCCAGACGGGCCTGCTGTGCCGCCCCGAGGTGCTGCGCGCCCACGTCCTCCCCGGCACGAAGCGCCTCGTGGACCAGGCCAAGGGCTACGGGCTGCGGGTCATCCACCATTCCTGCGGTTCGGTGCGCGACGCCATCCCCGACCTCATCCACGCCGGCGTCGACGCCATCCACCCGATCCAGGCCCTGGCGGCGGGGATGGACCCCGCCGGCTTGAAGCGGGATTTCGGGGACCGGGTGGCCTTCGCGGGCGGGGTCGATGCCCAGGAACTCCTCGTGCGGGGGGCGCCCGCCCAGGTGCGCGCCAAGGTCCGTGAACTCCGCGGGCTCTTCCCGACCGGGCTGCTGATTTCCCCCAGCCACGAGGCGATCCTGCCGGATATCCCCCCCGCCAACATCGAAGCGCTATTCGTGGAGGCGCAGGCGGCGTACTGAGGCACCGCGGGGCGAGCCACGTGGGGGGCGATGTTTTTCGCCCCGCGGAATTGGGGGTATACTCTACGCCCATGGCGAGGCACGAAAGCGGATCCCAGGGGCCGGACCCCGGCGCCCGCGCCGAGAGCGTCCGCGCCAAGATCGCGGAGGGCCTCCCGCTCTCCGTGCTGAAAACCGCGGTCGACGCCTCTCCCGTGACCATCGTGATCACCGATCCCGACGGGAACATCGTCTACACCAACCGGCAATTCAACCAGCTCACCGGCTACTCCCTCGAGGAGGCTATCGGCCTCAATCCGCGCATCCTCAACGCGGGCCACTACGGGAAGAAGTACTATGAGTACCTGTGGAAGACGATCAAGACCGAGCGCAAGGTGTGGCACGGGATCTTCAAGAACCGGAAAAAAGACGGCAGTTTCTATTGGGAAGAGGCCTGGATCAACCCGGTGCTCGACGGCGCGGGGAACCTGACCCACTTCGTCGCGGTGAAGGAAAACATCACCCTGCGCAAGGAATTAGCCGAGACGAACCGCGCCCTCATGGAACAGAATGCGCGGGCGGTGGAGGCCGCCCGGGTCCTCCAGCGGCAGATGATCACCCAGGACCTTCCCGCCATCCCCGGGTTCGATCTCTCGGCCCTCTACCTGCCCTCGCAGGCCATGAGCGGCGACCTCTTCCTGTTGCGCGAGCAGGCGGGGAAGCTCGCCATCGTCATGGCGGACTGCACCGGGCACGGGGTGGAGGCCAGCATGCACGCCAACCTGCTCTGGCGCCATATCGTGCGCTACGAGGAGCTCCTCCACGAGAGCGCCCCGCGCCTGGGCGAGTTCCTCGCCTCCATCAACCGCCGCCTCTGCGCCGAGCGCACCGAAGAGAGCGGCTACCCCACGGTGTACGTCGCCGTCATCGACACCAAGACCCGCGTCCTCGACTGCGCCACCGCCGGGGCGATCCATCCGATCTTCTTCCGCGAGCGGGGCCTGCGGCCCTTCCCTAAGCCGCGGGGCATGCTCCTGGGGTTCGACGCCTCGAGCCGTTACGAGGCCAAATCCATGGTGCTGGAGGACGGCGACACGATCCTCTTCACCACCGACGGCATCCTCGAGGAGCGCCAACACTCGGGCGCGGCGGGCATCCTCGACGACGAGGCCTGCTTCCGGGAGGTGCTCTCTAGCTACCCCGACCGTTCCTTCGTCGAGAACCTGGAGTTCCTCTTCACGCGCTTCTCCGGGCGCGCGCACCTGGAACCGCTCCATGACGACGCCTCGATGGTGCTCCTGAAGGTGCTCGGGCCCCAAGAACGGCGGGCCATCGGCGAGCGCCGCACGATCTTCCTCTAGCGGGCGGGGGGGCGGCCGGCTTCCCCCGGGGCGCGGTCGAGGACGCGGAGCACCGCCACGAGGCCGACGGTCGACAACACCAGGAAGAGCGGCCCGAAGACCCAGAAGACGAGGGGCACGAGGAAATAGAAGGCGCGCATGCCGATGCTGTAGAAGCGCCCGGCGCGGTTGAGTTGGCGGGCGACGTGGGCCGGGGTGATCTCGGGATGCCCCAGGGAGAGCGGCACGTTGATCAGGTAGCCCACGTGGTTGAAGAGGCGCACCGACATCGAGAACGCGAAGAAGGCGGCGAAGAGATCGAGCAGGACGAGGAGCAATTTGGGCATCCACGGACCCGCCGCGCCGGCTTGGATCAGGCCGAGTTCGCCCCAGGCGCGGGCGATCTTGTCGGCCTGGCCGGTGAGGCTGAGCACGCCGATGATGAGGAGCACCGCGGTGGAGGCCAGGAAGGTGGCCGCCATGGTGGAATTGCGCAGCGTCTGCACGGCGAGCACCTCTTTGCCGGGCTCGGTCATGATGGATTCCACCCACGCCGTGCGCGCGAGGCGATTGACCGCCTGGACGGTGAAGGCGGGGTGGCGGCGCACCTTCAGGCGCAGCCAGAGGTGGTAGGCGGCCAGGAGGAGGGCGCTGGCGGCGAGGGCGATGATTTCATTCCAAGGCTCGAGGGCGGTCATGGGATCTCCAGGTTCGTTCTCGCGCGGGGGCTCGGGCGGGAACCCGCCTCAGGGTTCGCGATGGAAGGATCTTCCATCCCACCCGTAATGCGCCCGTTCGCGCGCGGCGTTTCGGACATTCGTCGAGGTGAGGGCCTCGAAGGGCAGGCCCTCCACCGCCAGGAGCCCGGCGGCGCCGTAGAGTTGGTCGGGGAAGAGGACGCGATACCCCGCATCTTCCGCGCCGGCGGCGAGGCCGAACGCCCCGACGGCGAGGGTGAGCGGCGCCCCATCGAGGACCATCAACCACTCGCCGCTGGGCGCCGCGCCCAGGGGATCGTGGAAGCCCAGACGGAGCAGGTTCGGCGCCGGTTCGAGGCCGCTTGCCCGGAAGATCTCGCCCCAAAGCGTGTGCCGCGGCGCGCGTTGACTCGGCGAATCGAAGACGGTGAAGGCGAGGCGCTGGGTGATCTTTCCGCCCCGGATGGCGCGGAGTTCGGCGGTTTTTCCCCAGCCCCGGGTTTGGTTGCTCAGGAAGCCGAGCATCAGGAACTCGTTGGTGCCATCGCGGTCGACATCATAAACGAGGGTGACCTTGGCCAAGAGGCCGCCCCAAAGCCAGCCCTTGGCCATGCCCCGGGCGCCGGTGGAGAGGATCTCCGCTTCGCCCCGGACCTGGTACCACGGCTCGCGCAGGCCCCGCTGCTCCAGGGAGTCTTCCTCGCGGCCCCGGGAGAGGATCTCCACCGGCGTGCCGATCTTCAGGGCCGCGGCGACCGTCCCCCCTGTGGAGGCTTCCCGGCGGATATTCAGGCGGTCGCCGAAGGCGTAGGCCGTGGCGCCGGGTTCGAAGGTCCCGGCGATGAAATTGCTGCAGGAGAGGACGGCGTTGGACTGGGGGCTCGCGGCCTGCACCCAGAGGAGCAGCGCGAGGTGGGGAAAGGGAATCTTCATGGCCGCTCGATCCCTTCTTTATAGTCTGGGAGCGCGGCCCCTGGCAAGCCTCCCTCCCCCGAGACCGAGGTGACAGGCGGTGCCCTACTCAGCCGCGGCCGTGGCCCGTTTCGGCAAGCGCGAAACGAGGGCGAGGCTGGCAAGGGCCGCGGGGATGCCGACCAGGAAGGCCCATTGGTAGCCGAGGGTTTTCCACAGGATCCCCCCCACCAGGGGCATGGAAACCGCGGCGATGTGGTTCATGGCGACCCCCATGGAAAAGACCGCGGTATGCTCGGCCTTCGGGGCCAGGCGGCCCACGTAGGTCGAGAACGCCGTGGTGCAGACGCCGAGGAACCCGTCGAATAGGAAGATGGCGTAGAGCAGGTATTTCGTGGTGACGAAGGCGTAGCCGCAGAAGAGGCCGATGAGCACGGTGTTATAGAACGCGAGCACCGGGCGTTCCCCGATGCGGTCGATGAGGCGCCCCACGGGCCGCGCCGTGAAATAGCCGACGCATTGGATGGCGCCCCAAAGGAGGAGCATCTCGGAGAGCGAGGCGTGCTGGCTCTTGACCAGCAGGAAGCCGGCGAAGCAGAGGGCGACCTGCTTGCGCCACCCCTCGAAGAAGGCCATGAGGTAGTAGACGCCATAGGCCCGCTTGAAGACGAAGCGCGGGCCCGGCGTCTTGAGCCGCCGCGGGATGAAGAGGCAGGCGACGGCCCCCATGACGGCGGCCCCGCCCGCGAGGAAATAAAGCGGCCGGATGGGCAGGCCCGCCCAATGCAGGGAGAAGGCCGCCGCCAGGCCGATGCCCGACCCGATGGAACCGGCGGCCGCCACCTGGCCCAGGCGCGCGCCGGCGCGCCCCTCCTCGGCCAAGGCGAGCGCCATGGAATTGGGCAGCGGCATCCATACGTGGAGCCCCATACTCCACACCAGGCTCAGCCCGACGACCCAGGCGTAGGACGGCGCGACGCCGTAGGCCGCGAGGCCCCCGGCGAAAACCAGGAGCACGATAAAGGCTATGATCGGCTCGGCGAGCCCCGCGATGAGGGCGAGGACGGCGAAGGCCGCGATGCCGCAACTCTCCCGCACCGCCTCGAGCATGCCGGCCTGGAAGCCCGTGGCCCGGATCTCCTCCACGAGGAAATTATTGTTGAGGCCCAATTGCAGGAAGATGGCGAAGCTCACCGCCGCCGAGGCGATGGACAGGAAGAGGAGCCCGCGGCGGCGGTCTCGGGCGACGACCTCGCCGTTGGCAGATGAATCATCCATGTAAACTCCGCTTCTTTTATACCATCGGCCGTTCGGTCCTCCCCCGATCGAGGCAGAATCTAAGGGATGGAATGGAACCCTCGATTTTCTGGTCGCCCAATGGGACGTTCGCGGTTATAATAAAGGTTTCCGGAAAGGAGCCCATGATGTTCGTGCACACCGTCTTTTTCTGGGCCAAGCCCGATGCCAGCGAAGGGGCCCGCCGCCAACTCGAGACCGATTGCCGGGAACTCCTCACGGGGATCCCGACCGTGAAGAAACTCATCGCGGGGGCGCCGGCCATGGTCGACCGGCCGGTGGTGGACAATTCCTATACCGTCGGCCTCACCGTGCATTTCGAGGATCGGGCGGGCCACGACGTCTACCAGACCCACCCCATTCACTTGAAATTCCTCGAGCGGAACAAGGCGACGTGGGAACGGGTCGTCGTCTACGATTTCGGCGAGTGAGGCTTAATCCGTCAGCCCGGCACAAGCCAGGCGATGGCGAGGAGGACCGCCGTGAGGGCGATCGTCTTCAAGAGGCTCGCGAAGGTGATTTCACCCAAACCGTGGGGGGGCGTCGCGCCCTGGTTTGAATCGGAATCTCGGTACGGCTCCATAGGGGAATTCTAGTCTGGCGCCCGCCCGACCATCCAATCCCCGGCGCCGGATGGTTTCTTGCATCCCCCCGGGTTCCTCCGTTCAATCGCGGACTGCCGGTAAACGGGGGGCGTTCGCCGTCATCAGGCCCCCTCAGGAGCCCGTGGACCCGTAATGGCGGACGCCGACCTTCCACAAGGCCCCGCAGAAGGCCAGGAAGGCGATCCCCGCCAGGGGCGACGCCCACATGAGCGCGCCTTCGAGCCCGCCCCCCGAACGGCCGAGGATCACCTGGGCCGGGAAATAATTGATCGTGGCGAGGGGAACGACGAAGGTGAAGAAGCTGCGGAACCAGGGGCGGTAGAGGGAGAGCGGGTACTGCCCGCTCTCCACGCCCCCGTAGGTGGCGCAATTGACGATCTCCACCGATTCGATGGTCCAGAAGCAGACCACGGCGGAGAGGATGAAGAGCCCCGAGAAGAGGCAGGCCCCGCCGAGGATGGCCGCGGGCAGGAGCACCGCCTTCGCCGGGGTCCAATGGATCGGGAGTTTCCACACGGCCCACGCCAGCACGAGGAGGGCCTGAGAGAGGCGCCCGATGCGCATGAGTTGGAACTCGGCCCCCAGCACCTGGAACATGGCGCTGCGCGGGCGCAGCAGGATGCGGTCGAAATCGCCGCTTCGGAGGTAGCGGGGAAAGACGTCGAAGCCCCGGGGCACCGCCTCGGCCAGGGCGAAGGCCACGGAGATGATGCCGTAGAGGAGGGCCACCTCGGGGAGCGACCAGTCCTTGAGGCTCCCGAAGCGGTGGAAGATGGCCACCAGGGCGAGGAACTCGGCGAAGGTGAGGAGGAAGAGCGCGATGGATTGGAGGGCGAAGGAGGCGCGGTACTGGAGTTGGGCCCGCACCGAGAACGAGACGTAGCGGAGGTAGAGTTTAAGCGCGCCCATGGTGTCAGCCTCCCTGGGCCTCGAGGCGGCGCAGGCCGCGGGAGAGGAGGAAGCGCCCGGCGAGGATGAAGGCGAGGGTCCAGGCCGCCTGGTGGGCCAGAGCGGCGAGGGCCCGCGCCCCCGCCAGATCGCCGATCCAGATGCGAAACGGGGCGTCGATGAGGCCCCGGAAGGGGAGCACGGCCAACGCCGGCTGGAGGACATCCGGGAAGAGCGGCAAGGGGAGGATCATCCCGGAAAGCATGAAGATGAGGTGGGGCACCAGGCGTGAGACCCCCTCCCCGGAGAGGGTCCAAAAGAGGGTGGTGGAGATGAGCACCATGATCGCGGAAGCCAGGGCGAGGGAGAGCGCGATGGACGCGGCGAAGAGGAGGGCGGCGGCGCCGGAGACGGGCGGCGTCAGGCCGAAGAAGAACCCCGCGATCAGGAGGATCGGGACCGAGCGCATGAGGAGCGGCGCCAGGCGCCCCGAAAGGGCCCGGCTGAACCAAAGGGCGTAGAGGTCGGCGGGCTTCACCAATTCATAGACCACGCCCCCCGACCGCACCAGGGCCGCGATCTCGAGGTCGTTGAAGGCCATGGTGAGCAGCAGGAAGGCCTGCCCCAGCCAGATATAGGTGTTCACCTGGGTCCAGGTCATGGGCTGGCCGCCGAGGCCCGCGGCCCCGGCGGCGCGGAAGAAGGCGTCGAAGATCATCATGCGCACCAGGCCGAAGAAGAGTTGGGTGGCGATGCCTGCCAGGGCCGCCGTGCGGTACTGGAGCAGCGTGCGCAGGCGGGCCGAGAGCAGGGCCCGGTAGGGGCGCAGGCTCACTGCAGCCCTTCTTCCGCGTAGAGGCGCGCGATGAGTTCCTCGATGGGGGGATCCTCGACCATGAGGTCGCGCACCCGGTGGGCCGCCGTGAGGCGGCTGATGAGGGCCGGGGCCCCGATGCGGGAGGGATCGAAGGCGAGTTCCACCCGCCCCCCCTCGCGCTTCACGACCACGGCGTCGGGATCGCCGACGCGCTCGTCCGCGTCTTCCAGGTCGAGGATGAGGCGGCGCCCGAGGGAGACCCTCTCGCGCAGCGCGGCGAGGGAACCGTCGGAGAGGATGCGCCCGTGGCCGATGAGGAGGATGCGCTGGCAGAGGGCCTCGATATCGCCCATATCGTGGGTCGTGAGGATGACCGTGACGCCCTCTTCGGCGTTGAGGCGCCGGATGAAGCCCCGCACCGCCTGCTTCGACACCGCGTCGAGGCCGATGGTCGGCTCGTCGAGGAAGAGGATCTTCGGCGAATGGAGGAGGGAGGCGGCGAGGTCGGCGCGCATGCGCTGTCCGAGGGAGAGTTGGCGCACCGGCGTCGCCAGGAGCGGTCCGAGATCCAGGAGGGCCACCAATTCCTCCCGCTTCGATCGGAAGGAAGCGGCGGGCACCTCGTAGATGTGGGAAAGCAGCTCGAACGATTCGGCCAGCGGGAGATCCCACCAGAGTTGGGTGCGCTGGCCGAAGACGACGCCGATATCGCGCACATGGGCCACGCGCTCCTTCCAGGGCGAGCGGCCCAGCACCCGGCAGTCGCCCGAATCGGGGACGAGGATGCCCGAGAGGATCTTCACGGTGGTGGATTTCCCGGCGCCGTTGGGGCCGATGTATCCCACGAGTTCCCCCGGTTCCAGGGAGAACGAGATGCCGCTGAGCGCGTGCACCTCCACGTGCTTGCGGTGGACGAGCCCGCGCACGGCGCCCCAGAGGCCGCTTTTGCGCTCGGCGACCGTGAACGTCTTTCGGATATTTTCGACGATGATTTGGGGCACGTTCACACCGCGGGACGGGGAGGATAGCATGCAAGAACCGAGTCGGGTCGAGGGCTTTCCTCGCGGGTCTCCCCCCTCCGAATTAATGGAGGGGAAACCGGTGGCCCTATGGCATGAGGGTCCCAAGTCCAGGATGGAGCGCCCTGATCCTATGCCTCTTTACAGATTTAGAATCCTTAAAAATGATCGATACCATGTTACAAACGTAAAAGGTGATGACTTGCTTTATAAAATAGACCTAAAATCTCAATCCACATTGCGATCTCCATCCTCGTTTTCGGAAAGTTCACTTATTTTTGATAAAAATACCCCAAGGACTTGATTGATGGTGTAACAGCAAGTAAAATTTACTCGCTTTTATCGGGATGGCTTTAGGCGTTTTGGAATGATTGAATAGGAGCCGATTGAGGCGCTCCTATCCAGGCGATGACCATGTCCCATGAAAAACACCGGGTACTGGTGGTGGATGACGAACCCGGCATCTGCAAGAATCTGGCCGAGTACTTGGGCGATGAGGGCTTCATCGCCGAAGCCTACGAGTCGGGGGCCGAAGCCCTTTCGGCCGCGGCCAAACCCTGCGATGCGGCCATCCTCGACATGATGCTCCCCGGCATGGGGGGGATCGAGATCGCCCGGGGCCTGCGCAAGGTCTATCCCCACCTCCCCATCATCTTCATGTCGGGCAAGATGCAACTCGACGAAAACGCCCTGCGCCGCGAGGGCGCCGCGGCGGTCTTCCAGAAGCCCTTCGATCCCGAGCAGGTCCTCGTCGTCCTCGATTTCCTTTTCCACACGCGCAGGCCCGAAGAGGCCCCCTAGCGGAGCACCGCGCCCCCGGCCTCGAGGTCCGCGCGCAGGGCCGCGGGGTCGAGTTCGGGGAACGGCTTCCCCGTCTTTTTCGCCAAGGCCGCCGCGGCCCCGGCGGCCTCGCCCGTCTGGTTGCAATTCACCTGCACCCGCACCGCGCCGAAGGCACCGGGGTCTGCGTCGAGGGCGCGCCCGACGGCGAGCACGTTCGACAATCCGGCCGCCACGAGGCTCCGATAGGGGATCTGATAGAAAGCGGGGTCCCGTTCCTGGACGGGGCGCCAACGGCCCTCGGTTTGGGAGCCGTCCCCGTGCACTTCGACCTGCTTCCCATCGAGGTAGCGGAAGGTGAGGCCGGCGCCGCCCTGGCGGTGGATATCGACCCGGTAGGTGCCGTTGGCGATGGCGTCGGGGAAGCGCTTGCCGGTGAGGACCTCCCCTTCGGTGAGGCGGTGGAGGCATTTCGCGTGGCGCGTCTCGCGGATGCCGATGCGCGCCGGTAGGGCGGCGAGGGTCACCGGATGGCTCGGCTGGGCCTCGCGCACCAGATCGAGCAGGCGGCGCACCTGCTTGCGGCCCTCCATCTCCGCGCGGGTGAGGTCGGCGGCCTCACCGCAATCCACGCCGTGCACCCGGGTGCCGAAGAGGAAGTCGAGGCGGCCCGCGCCCGGCAGACGGTAATGCCAGAGGAAACCGGGGGGCAGCGCCCGGGGATTGGCGGCGTCGAAGACGGCCTTCTGGAGCTGAAAGCCGGGTACGGCGCGCTTCAGTTCGTCCAGGCCCGAGACGAGGCACGCCATGGTGGGCGGTTGGACCGCGGGGTGGGCGTAGGTTTCGCCCCCGCAGAGCCGCACCAGGTCGGCATCGCCCGACGCGTCGATGAAATGGGCGGCGCGGATGGCGCGGCGCCCCGATTTATCCTCGAGGATCACGGCCCGCGCCCGCCCCGCCTCGACCTGGGCGCCCACGACCCGGGCGTGCAGGAAGGGGTGGATGCCGTGCTCCTCGACGAGGGCATCGAGTTCGATGGCCGATTCGCCGGGCGACAGCATGAAGTGGGCGTGGGGATTATGCTCCGTCGCCTCCACCACGGCGCCCCGGGGCCGCAGGCGGGAGACGAACTCGGCGCTGAGGCCCCCGATGATCGTGTCCTCGTCCCGCGTATCGCGGAAGGAGTGCCAGAGGGCCACGAAACCCGCCGTCGTATTCCCGCCGAATTGGTTGCTGGATTCCACCAGCGCGACGGTGAGCCCCCGCCGGGCGGCGGCGACCGCGGCGAAGACCCCGGTGCACGAGCCCCCGACGACGCACAGGTCGCATTCGAAGACGACGGGGGTGGCGCGGGCGCTTTCCATGACGGCGTTCATGCGGGCTCCTTCGAAAACCGGTGCGCGTTCCATGGTCGGGCGCCCGGTACGATGGGGTAAGGATAGGCCGGATGGTCGGGCACCGCGATGGCAGATGGGCTATTTCAATCTTTAAAAACCTGCTATGATATAGCCAATGATCGAAAGCCGGTTTTTTAACGGGCTTGCGCGCCTCCTGGAGGATGTGGAACGCGCCACCGGGTTCCGCCTCGTGTGGAAAGACGCCGATCCCGCGTTCTGGGGCCTCACCCCCGACACCCTCGGCAGCCACCAGAACCCCTGGTGCCGCCGTATCAAACGGGGCACTGGGGCTTCCACCGCCTGCCGCCGGGTCGATAATCTGGTCGCTTCCGATTGGCCCGAGGGCGACAGGCCCCGCCTGCGCACCTGCCCATTCGCGGTCCGGGAATGGGTGGTGCCCGTCTTCGCTGGGGGGCGATACCACGGTTGCTTCTATCTGGGTCCCTGGCGGGGGGCTTCCAGCCTCCCGGGGGCACGCGGCCATTCGACGGGCCTATTACCCTTCCCGGGAAGGGCCCGGGCCGAGGCCGCGGGGCGCCTGGCATTGGCCGCGCTCCTTCCCCTTCTTTCCGCCCGCGAGGCCGAGGGGGCCCTCCATGCCTCCCGCGGCGATCAGCTCATGCAGGGCGCCGTCGCCTATATCGGCGAGCATTTGGCGGCGGGGCTCCACGCCGGCGAAGTGGCGCGGGCCGCCGATTTGAGCGTCTCCCGGTTCCTGCACCGGTTCCGCGCCGCCACGGGCGAACGATTCCGCCGCCATGTGGAGCGGCGCCTCATGGCCGAGGCCGCCCGCCGCCTGGCGGATCCCGACCTTTCCATCGCGGATCTCGCCGAGGCACTCGGCTTCCGCGACCCGAATTATTTTTCCACCGCGTTCCGCCGGGTCTACGGGGCGCCTCCGCGGACGTGGCGCCGCGGCTTGCCGCCGGGGCCTCCCGGCTAGCGTGGCGGGGTTGGCGGCGGTAGTATAATCCTCCATCGACCTTCCCATCCGCCCCATGCCCACCGTCCCCCATCGCATCCTCGTCACCGGCGCCGCGGGCGCCGTGGGGCGCGCGGTGTGCCGGGCGCTGGGGGAACGGGGTCACGCGGTGCGCGGATTCGACCGTTCCCCCGCCCCCGAACTCGCCGATTTCGTCCAAGGCGATCTCGCTGAAAGCCGCGCGCTCGGCGGCGCCTGCGACGGGGTGGATACGATCATCCACCTCGCCGCCAACCCGACCGACGCGCCCTTCCTCGAGCGCCTGGTTCCCGATAATATCGTCGGCACCTGGCGGGTGTTCGAGGCCGCCGCGCTGCGGGGCGTGGGCCGCGTCATCTTCGCGAGCACGCTCCAGGTGGTCGACGGCCTGCCCCGCGAACCGGGGCGAAGCCTGGGCGTGGATGCGGGCACCGCGTGCCGCAACCTCTACGCCGCCACCAAGGTCCTCGGCGAGGAGATCGCGCGGGTCTACGCCCACCGCCACGGGCTTTCCACCCTCGCGGCGCGCATCGGCTGGCTCCCGAGGGGCGCCTATGACGTGGAAACCCTGCGCCGCTCTCCGGCGGCCCGGGATATCTACCTCGGCCGCGGCGATTGCGGCCGGTTTTTCTGCTGCGCCGTGGAGGCCACGCGCCCGGCCCCGGGGGAATCGGCGGTGCTCTACGCCACGAGCCTCGCGCTCGGTCCCGCCCCGTTCGATCCGGCACCGGCGGAGCGCCTCATCGGCTATGCGGCGCGGGAGCGGTGGCCCGAGGGGCTCGGCGAACTCGGCTAGGCCCGGGGGATCCCGAAGAGCGTGGCGGCGACGGCGCGCAGCGCCTTGGCCCCGGGGGAGCGGCGCGAGAGCAGGAAGGGTTCTTGGCGAGAGACGGACTCCCGGATGGAGGGATCGTAGGGGATCGCCCCCAGATAGGCCAGGTTCACCGAAAGCTGCTCGTCCACCAGGCGGATGAGGTCGACGGAGGCGCGAAGGGCGTCCTTCTCCCGGTAACTCTGGTTGAGCAGGAAGCAAAGGCGCGCCTCGTGGTCGGTATGGCGTCCGAGCTGCTGGATGGTTTTGAACGCATCGAGGAAGGAGAACGGGTCGTTGAGGGAGACCAGGAGCGCCGTGTCGGCGATCGGCATGAAGCTCAGCAGCGCGTTATTGATGCCCGCCCCGATGTCGAAGATCACCACGTCATACGGGAGTTTCAGGATATCCGCGGCGAGGCGGGAGAGCGCGGGGCGGCTCATCTCCTTCGCCGTATTGGCGAAGAGGGAGAGGACGTCCACGCCCAATTCGGAGGTCTGGATGATGGATTTGAGCTTGGCCGGGCCCGGGCGGCCGCTCCAGACATCCCCCAATGTCGCGTCGGGGAAGACCTTGAAGAGCAGGTGCACGTTGGGCAGGTTGAAATCGGCGTCGACGATGAGCGTGCGTTTGCTCCACTCGCGGGCGCAATAGAGAGCGAGGCTCGAGCTCACCACGGTCTTCCCCGTGCCGCCCTTGCCGCTGAAGACCGTCAGCACGTGCTTGGCGCTCATCCTTCCCGCTTCCTCGCATCCGCCTGGGGGAATTGCCGTTCCTTGTTCACGTAGGTCCGCAGATAGTCGATATCCACCTTCTGGGCCGGGGCGCGGGCGCGGCGGCGCCATAGGAGCACCGCGACGAGCCCGGCGATGAGGAGCGCCGCGCCGAAGGCGAAGAACCGGGGCGAGAGGCCGGGGCCCTCGGGGGCGGCGGCGGGACTCTCCGGATATCTTGCAGATCGTCATGGTATGTTGTTGAATGGTTTGATGCTTGTTTCTTCTGTGCTCGACTTCACTACAGTAGATTTCAATCACAACAACGACCTGC
>JAFLEE010000160.1 GCA_017302015.1 Spirochaetota bacterium
AGAAAGGGTTGCCCGCAGGGCAGATCCAGGCTAAAAACACCCAAAAGAAGACCTACCGCTTGACCGGAATTTAGGTGAGGCAATGGGGGTGGGTTTCGTCCGGATTTTTAGGTGAGGCAACTAGATTCCGACCTAGAGGTTGAATTCTTGGGCCATCCGGATTACCTTAGAGGGGAGTCCGGAACGAGAACCGGCTCCAAAAGCGGTCGCCCCGAGGGCGCCAGGCATGTCGCTTGGCCGCCTCCCAGAGCGCCCCGCCCAGCCGTCCGCCGCGTTTTAAGGAGCTTTTATGCCTCGCCTTCGTCCGATCGCCGCCCTCGCGCTTCTCCTCCTGACCCTGCCGCTCGGGGCCCAGAGCTCCAGCAATGCGGCCCCGGCGATCCCCCTCCCCCTGGGAGAATTCCTCAAGGAACTCCGCAGCGCCTCCCCTGACGTCCGCCTGTCGCGGTTCGACATGGGGACGGCCACCGCCAATTACCACGAAGTCCGGGACGCCTTCGCCCCGACGCTCTCGGCGGTCGCCGCGGGCGGCCTGCCCACGAGCCCGACCTACGTGATCTCGAACCTGAGCTACTCGGTGGGCCTGTCGAAGGTATTCAGCGAAACGGGGACGGTCATCGCCGCGAGTTGGACGAATGGATGGTTCTTCCAGTCGGCCCCGGCGCCGGTGAGTTTTTCCCTCGCAGGCAGGCTGGTGGAGTTTTCAGCCATCCCCCAGGTGAACCAGTACAGCACGGCCCTCTCATTCACGCTCAGCCAAAGCCTGCTGCGCGGCGCCCCCTGGGCCTCGGCCGGGCTCGATTCCCTCGAGGCCCTGCGCCAACTCGTGAGGCTGCAGCGCTCCATCTATAATAGCCGCGTCGGGGGGCTGGTGATGGCCGGCCTCCAGACCTATTACAGCCTCGATCTCCAGCGGAAACTGCTGAAGCTCGCGGATGAAAGCATCGCCGACGCCACCGACCTGCTGGAGAAGAACCGGCGCCGGGTGGAACTCGGCACGGTGGACATCAGCGACGTCTACCGCAGCGAGGTGAACCTCACCTTCGCCCAGAATAGCCGCGATGAGATCCACAAGAACATCCTCGCGGGGCAGAACCAGATCCTCTACCTCGTGGGGCGCACGAACCTCGACCCCCACGAGGTCACCCTCGTCGTCGATACCCTCGCCTTCCGCGATGAACCCCTCACCGAAGAGCAGATGCTGGAGACCGCCTATCGGAGCCGCAAAGACCTGGAACAGGCGCGCATCCAGACCGAAATGGCGCGGCTGGACTACCACGCGGCGAAGGCTTCCCTGCTCCCCAAACTCGACGCGTTCGCCACCGTAAGCGTTTCGGGCTACAACACCAACGGCGTCTATGCGGACGCCGTCGCGAATCTGGGCGTGGGTTCCACCAATATCGGGTGGTTCGTGGGGCTTAAGTTCGAGACGCCCATCGACCCGCGCGCCTTCATGACGGTGGTGGAGAAGCGGAAATTGGCCTACGAGAAGGCCAAGGAGAGCGAGGAGCAGGTGCGCCGGCAGGTGGGGGTGAACATCCACAACCACATGGCCAACCTGCGCTACCTGAAGAACGTCCTCGACCGCACGCGGGAAGCCCTCGATATCTCCGACAAGAAGGTCGCCGAATTGAAGCGCCAATTCAACAACGCGCGCATCAACTCCTTCTTCTACATCCAGGGCTACGAGGAACTCCGAAGCGTGCAGAAGGTCTACCATAGTTCCCTCATGGGCTGGGAATTGGAGAAGGCGTCGCTGAAATTGGACATGGGCCTCCTCCTCAAATCCCTCCAGATGGAGGAAGCCGACCCGAAAGCCCGGGTGCGGTAGGCGCTCCCGCGCTGGGGAATTCCGGCGGAAAACAGGGGCCCGAGCATCGGTTCGGAGCTGGGGCCACTCGCCGTGACGCCGCTTGGGTCCGTGGCGTGTTCGCACCGCTCGCACGAAAGTTGCAATCAGCGCGGGATGCTGAAATTAGACCGATCGGTCTAGTTTATGCTATCATCGCCAAAGCGGGCGAGTTCGGCCCCGGAGAGGAGCCCTGTCGATGTTGCGAATGAAGACCGCCCTCTTCCTCCTGATCCTCACGGCGATTTCCCAGGGCGCCGTCGAAACGAACCGCCTCTCATGGACCCTGCCCCAATTCCTGGAGCGGATGCGGGCGGCCTCCCCCGAAGTGCTCCTGGCGCGCTTCGAGATGACCAACGCGCTGGCCAATTACCACGAGATGCGGGACGCCTACGCCCCGAGCCTAAGCGCCGGGGGCAGCGCGGCGAATCCGCCCCACCCGGTGTTCACCGTCAGCAATCTGGGCTGGGGCGTCGGGGCCTCGAAATTCTTCCCCGAGACGGGCACCTTCATCGGGCTGAACTGGACCAACGGCTGGTCGTTCCAATCCGAAGGCATCCCCACCAGTTTCCCCGTCAATCTCAATATGGAGTCGAAGGGGCAATTCGTTGTCACAAATACGGTAACAGGCGTTCCAATATTTACGGTCCCGTATACGACCAATATCGGCTTCAATACCAACATGACCCTGACGACCATGCCCATGCAGAACGTCTGGAATACGGCGCTGAGTTTCACCGTGAGCCAATCGCTTCTGCGCGGGGCGCCGTGGGCCTCCACGGGGGGCGACGCCCTCGAGGTGCTGCGCCAAGTCGTGCGGGTGCACCGCTCGGCCTATAATAGCCGGGTGGCGGGCCTCCTGATGGCGGCCATGCAGACCTACCTCACCCTCGATCTCAACCGGAAATTCCTGCGCCTGGCGGATGACAGCATCGCCGACGCCAAGGATCTCCTCGAGAAGAACCGCAAGCGGGTCGATCTGGGCACCATCGACATCAGCGACGTCTACCGCGCCGAGGTGAACCTCACCTTCCAGCAGAATAGCCGCGACCAGCTCCTCCAGGAGATCGCTAGCGCCCAGGCGCAACTGCTCTACCTCGCGGGCCTGAGCGAACTCGATCCCCGGACCGTCACCATCGAGCAGCCCGAGCCCCTAGCCTTCCAGGACGAGACCTTCGACCCCGAGGCGCTCCTGGAGACCGCGCTGCGCAACCGCAAGGAATTGGAGCAGGCGCGCCTCCAGACGGAACTCGCGCGCATCGACCTCCACGCAGCGAAATCCTCCATGCTCCCGAAACTGGATGCGGTCGCCACGGTGACCCTCGCGGGGTTCGACACCAACGGCTCCTACGATCGGGCCCGGGCCAATTTCGGCGTGGGGTCGAGCAATGTCGGCTGGTACGTGGGCCTCCGATTGGAGGCTCCCCTCGATCCCGCCGCCTACCGCACCACCTACGAACGCCGGGCGGCCGCCTACGCCAAGGCCCGCGAACAGGAAGAGAACCTCAAGAAACAACTCAAGGTGACGCTCCACAACCACCTGGCGAAATTGCGCTGGTACCGCGACGTGCTGGAACGCACCAAGGAAGCCCTCGACATCTCCGACCGGAAGGTGGCCGAACTCAAGCGCCAATTCGCCAACGCCCGCATCACGTCGATGCAGTACCTCATGGGCTATGAGGAACTCCGCAACGTCCAGCGCACCTATTTCGGGACCCTCATGCAGTGGGAGATGGAGAAGGCGGCCCTGAAGATGGACCTCGGGGTGCTGCTGAAATCCTACGGGCTCGCCGAAGCGGACCCCGCAGCGCGGGTGCGCTGAGACGCCGCGTTTTTCGAGGGAAAAACGCGGCGACGGGTAATAGGGAGCATGAGCTACCCGAATCTGGCCGCGTTCCCGGCCCGCGATCTCTTCCGAAGCCGGCTCGGGCGCGTCCTGGGGCACCCCGCTCGCCTCGAAATCCTGCGCCTGACGGCAGAAAAGCCGAGGCCCTTTAGCGAGGTTTTCGATCTTTTAGGGATGCGCCGCCGAACACTTTCACGGCATCTTCAATTTTTGGTCCAGCGAAAACTCTTGATCGCGGGACAGGAGGGGGGGAAGACTTGGTATCGGGTGGAGGAGGGGAGGCTTTTGCGGGAGGTGCGGAGGATGGAGGTTTTCTTTCGGGAGATGAAGGGGAGGATTCGGGGGAGGGACAAAGGGCCAATATCACATAATAGCCCATTGGACGTGAAAACTTTCGTGTCCCCCACCATCCCCATCACCCCGC
>JAFLEE010000161.1 GCA_017302015.1 Spirochaetota bacterium
TCCAGGGCGGCGACTGCGCCGAGAGCTTCAGCGAGTTCAACGCCAACCTCATCCGCGACACCTTCCGCACCCTGCTGCAGATGGCCGTGGTCATGACCTACGGCGCCGGCATGCCCGTGGTGAAGCCGCGGCGGTTCGGGGCGACCCTGCGCCGGGTGTGGAAATTGGCGACCCCCGAGCGGGGCCGGTTCCTCACCGTGTTTTTCTTCCTGCTCGCCGGGGCGGGCCTCACCCTGCTCCTCCCGCGGGTCATCGGAAAGGTCATCGATCTCCTCGCCGCGGGCCCGGGCCGCATCGATTTCACCCGCATCCTCGCCATGCTCTCGCTGCTCATCGGCGCCTACCTGGCGGAGGCGGTGCTGGGCATCTTCCAGGGCTGGCTCATGGCCGGGGTCTCCCAGCGCATCGTCGCCTCCCTGCGGCGCACGCTCTTTTCCAAACTCCAGCGCCTGCCGGTGGGTTTCTTCGACCTGCGCACCCACGGCGAACTCATGAGCCGCCTGGCCAACGACATCGAACTCGTGAGCGCCACCCTCTCCCAATCGGTGCTCCAACTCATGTCGGGGGCCATCGCCCTCACCGGGAGCCTCGCCATGATGCTCCTGCTCAGTCCGCCCCTCACCGCCGCGGCGCTGGTGATCCTCCCCCTCGTCTTCCTGCTGACGCGGGCCATCGCCCGGCGGACCCTCCCACTCTTCAAGGCCCAGCAGGCGACCCTCGGGGCCATCAACGGGCACCTGGAAGAGACGCTTTCCGGCATGCACGTGGTGAAGGCCTTCAACCAAGAACCCCGGGTGCTGCGGCGCTTCGACACGCTCAACGCGTCGCTGCGGGAAGTCGGCATCCAGGCCCAGATTTGGACGGGGTTCATCATGCCCCTCATGAACGTGCTGAATAACCTGAGTTTCGCCCTGGTGGCCGGGGTGGGCGGGGTGCTGGCGGTGAAGGGGCTCGTCACGGTGGGGGTGATCGCGAGCTTCATCCTCTATTCGCGGCAATTCTCCAGGCCGCTGAACGAACTCGCCAATATTTTCAATACGCTCCAATCCTCGGTGGCCGGGGCCGAGCGCGTCTTCGAGGTCCTCGACGAAACGGAGGAGGCCCCCGATCCCGCGGACGCGGTGGCCCTCCTCTCGCCCCGCGGGCACGTGGTCTTCGAGGACGTCTCCTTCGCCTACCAGAGCGGCGTCCCGGTGCTGCGCGGTGTGAGTTTCGAGGCCAAGCCGGGGAGCGCCATCGCCCTCGTCGGCCCCACGGGCGCCGGGAAGACGACCCTCGTGAACCTGCTCTCGCGATTTTTCGAACTCAGCGCGGGGCGCATCCTTATCGATGGGCGCGACCTGCGGGCCTACACACGGGCATCCCTCAGCCAATGCTTCGCCGTCGTCCTCCAGGATACCTACCTCTTTTCCGGCACCATCCGGGAGAATATCCGCTACGGCCGGCCGGCGGCCAGCGACACCGAGGTGGAGGCGGCCGCCGCCATGAGCCACGCGGATGCGTTCATCCGGCGCCTGCCCCAGGGATACGAGACCCCCCTGTCCGAGAGCGGCGCCAGCCTCAGCCAGGGCCAGCGCCAACTCCTCGCCATCGCGCGGGCGATCCTCGCCGACCGCCCCATCCTCATCCTCGACGAAGCCACGAGCAGCGTGGATACCCGCACCGAGATGCAGATCCAGCGGGCCATGGTGGGGCTCATGAAGGGCCGCACGACCTTCATTATCGCCCACCGCCTCTCCACCATCCGCGATGCCGACGAAATCCTGGTCCTCGAGGGGGGGGCCATCGTGGAACGGGGCAACCACGAAGCCCTCATGGAACGCGGCGGCGTCTACCGCGGGATGATCCAGCGGCAATACCGCAATTTGCCGGAAGGGTAGGGCCGTCCGCCTTCGCCTCCCGCTCGGCCCAGAGGCGGTGCCCGCATGCTCCCCGCGGCTTTTTGGTAAAATACATATCGCGTGGCGGGATCTCTCGAACAGGAAAGCGCATGAAGCCAGACATCAACGGCCGGGTCAAGGAACTCCTCGAAGAGATGGTGTCCCGGGGACATGAGCGCGCGATCCAAGTGGCGGCCTGGTACCGGGGCGAGCCCATCGTGGATGCCTGGGCCGGTACGGACCCTGGGCGCGGGGACATTCCCATCGACGGCGATTCCCTCTTCCCGGTCTTTTCCACGAGCAAAGGGATCGCCGCCACCGTGCTCTTGCGCCTCATCGAACGCGGCCTCCTGGATCCCGAGGCGGCCCTGGCGTCCTATTGGCCCGAGTTCGCCGCCAAGGGAAAGGGTAACACGACGCTGCGCGAAGCGATGAGCCACCGCGCCGGGGTTCCCCAGGTCCCCGAGGGGGTGAGCGCCGTGGACTGCGCCGATTGGGCGGCCATGTGCCGCCGGGTCGCCGATCTCGAGCCCCTCTGGGAAAGCGGCACGCGCATGTATTACCACGCCATCACCTGGGGCTGGGTCGTGGGTGAGGCGGCTTGCCGGGTGACCGGGCGCGATTTCGGGGCCCTGGTCCAGGACGAGATCTTTAACCCCCTGGGCACCCCGGGATTCTACCTCGGGATCCCCCCCGAAAAAGAAGACCGGGTTCTGTCGATCGACGCCTTCCCGCCCCAAGCCCCGGCGCCCGGCGCGCCGACGCCGGTGCCCGATCCCCTCGGGGAGCGCTCCATTCCGCCTTCGGTGAAGCCGCTGGAAGCTTTCATGAACCGCCCGGAGGTCCGCCGGGCCTGCATCCCCGCCTCCAACGGCATCGGCAACGCACGGTCCATCGCCAAGCATTACGCCGCCCTAAGCGGCCGGGGCGCCGGTGGGTTCCGTCTCCTGCGCCCGGAGACCGTCGCCCTGGCCACCCGGCTCTCAAAACCGCCCGGCGTGCCCCTCGAAGGCCTGGCCCAGAAATTCGGCCTCGGCTACGGCCTCTACGGCCCCCCGGAAGATCTGGGTTCGGTCTTCGGCCATGGGGGATACGGCGGCTCCACGGGCTTCGTGGACACCCGCGTCGATCTCGCCTTCGGCCTCGTCAAGAGCCGCATGGGCACGGCGCCCGGGCAGGAGGGCTCTTCCCAGCGGGCGATGAAGCTCATCCGGGAATCGCTGGGTCTCGCGCCCTGAGGCCTAGAGTTTCGAAACGAGTTCGGCGCCGACTTCCTTCACGCCCTTGGTGCCGTCGAGGGTGAGGTAGGCGACCGACTTGTCGGTCTTGGCCAGGTCGCGGAAATAATAGGCCGAGGCCAGGGTGCCGTTCTTGGCGTCGTAATAGATGTCGTGGCGCTTGCCGATGGCGGCCTCGTCCTGGTCGTCGGCGCGGGTGGAGAGTTCGCCGCCGCAGACGCGGCATTTGTCGCCGCTCGGCTTGATGGCGTCGATGAAGATATTGTTCGGATGGTTCCCGTCGTTCTTACACAGGCGGCGGCCGATGATGCGCTTCTTGGCGATCTCCCGGTCGAGGAGGATCTCGATCACCTTGTCGATCTTCATGCCCGCGGCCGTGAGGGCCTCGTGGAGCATGCGCGATTGGTTGGGGTTGCGGGGGAAGCCGTCGAGGATCCAGCCCTTCTTGGCGTCGTCCTTCTTGAGGCGGTCGAGGATCATGGGGATGGTGATGTCGTCGGGCACGAGGTCGCCCTTGTCGATGAACGCCTTGGCCTTCTTGCCGAGTTCCGTGCCGCCCTTGATATTGTCCCGGAAGATGGCGCCGCTTTCGATGTGGACGATGGCGTACTTGTCCTTGAGGATGGCGCCTTGGGTGCCCTTGCCGCTGCCATTGGGGCCGAAAAAGAGGATATTCATCGAACGCTCCTTAAGGGGATGGGTGCCGGTTCGTACTGAAACTCACCGGATTGGGGTCTATTTTATCCCGAAATCGCCTGCGGGCACAGCCGTCGGCGGGGCGCGCCCGAGCGGTGGCGCCTTTAGCGCTTCCCGGGGCGCCGGGCGGGCTCTCCGCGGCGAT
>JAFLEE010000162.1 GCA_017302015.1 Spirochaetota bacterium
TCCGGGGGCCGGATTTCGGGGGGATGCACCGCGGCTTTGCGCGTCCCGTCCCCCGCCAGGCGCTTCTCGATGCGCGCCAGGTTATTGGTGAGCCACGAGAACTCGGCGGCGGGGAGTTCCACCCGGCCTCGCCGCTCCACCGGCGCCGCCAGGAGGCGCAGCCCGTAGGGCCCCGCAGCGACGAGGGGCACGCCCTCGCGGAAGCGCACCTCCAGGGCCCCCTTGGTGAAGACGTACTGGCCCTCCGCGGGATCCCAACGCCCAGCGAAATCGCGCCCCTTCAGGTAGCCCCGGAGGTCTCCGTCCGCCCCGAGGGCCCCGCCGCCGAAAAGCAGCGCCAGCAGGGTCAGAAGAGCGTATTGATGAGTTGGTTGAATTGTTCGAGCCAGAGGGTCTTCTTCTTCTCCGGCGTGAGCTGCACCGCGTTGGTGTTATTGGTGTTCACCGAGAAGGCGAAATTGGTGAAGTCGCGCTCGGTGTAGACCCGGTCGCGGCCGATGGCGTAGCCCTGGTAGGTGATGAAGATCCCCGCGACCTTGCGGGAGGAGACCGTGCGCGCCGCGCTGACGTCGCGCGCGGCGACGACCCCCGTGAGCTGGATGCTGTCGTTGCGCCCGTTGATCTTCATCGCGTGGGTCGCTTGGATGCGGTAGGTGAGGCTCTTCGGGTCGAAGGCCTGGACCTGGGCGGCCAGCGCGCCCTTGAAGGCGCGGGCGGCGTTCACCTGGCTCTGGTTGCGCTCGGTGGACGACCCGCTCGCCCCGCCCTTGGGGAAGAAATCGAACTGGTCCCCGGTGATCGCGTCGGGCGCGGCCTGGCGCTGGGCCTGGCGGGAGAAATTGGCGCTGTAATTGGCCACGAGCGCCTCGTCGAAGACCACGCTGATGATGGACCCGACGGGCAGCCCCCGCTCGGCGAAAATCTCCCCGCGCTCGTCGTGGAGATCCTGGGCCCCCGGGGCGCCGGGGAGCAGGCAGGCGAGGAGGAGGAGGTGGCGGGGATGCAAGGCGCGCTTACCCTTTGGGAGCCGCGGCGCGGTAGACCTTCACGGCCTTGATCACCACGGGGGTGAGCGGCTTGTCGCTCCCGTTCTTCGGCACCGACTCGATGCGGTGCGCGATATCCATGCCCTTCGTCACGACGCCGAACACGGTGTGCTTGCCGTTGAGCCAATCGCAGCCGTCGGTCTTGGTCACGATGAAGAACTGGCTGCCGTTGGAGTTCGGCCCCGAATTGGCCATGCAGAGGGTGCCGTAGGCCACGGGGGCGATGAGCACGGGGTAGGCGTAGCGGTTGGTGTCGCCGGTGAGCTTGCGGATGTCGTCGACGCTGCGGCCCATGAGCGCCGTGCCCTTCTGCTCCCGCAGCACCGTGTCGTAGAGGCGCTTCACCTCGGGGTTGGCGTCGTCCTTATGCTTGGCGATGTAGGGGAGGATGTAGCGCTGCCACACCGAGAACGTGAGGATCTCATTGGTGATGGGGCCCTCGACGGGGGTCGGCTTGCCCACCTCGTCCTGGAAGGCGTAGCCGGGGCCGCCGGTGCCGTCGCCCTTCGGGCAGCCGCCCTGGAGCATGAAATTAGAGATGACGCGGTGGAAGATGAGGCCGTCGTAGAAGGGCTTGCGGACCTTCTTCCCCTCGGGCGTGGTCCATTCCTTCTTGCCGGTGGCCAGGCCCACGAAATTGGAGACGGTCACCGGGGTGTCGTCTTCCAGGAGGCGCACGGTGATGGCGCCCTCGCTGGTGACGAGGTCGGCGTAGAGGGCCTTGCCCTCCTGCTTGGGCGGGAGCAAGGGGCCCGTGGCCGCCGCGCAGGAGACCAGGAGCCCCCCGAAGAGGGCGAGGATGAGGAGGGGGAGGAGATGGCGGGGAGCATTCATGGGTTCTTCCTCAGAGGAGCGGCAGGGCCATGGAATAGGCGGCGAGCGAGAAGCCGAGTCCGACGAGGCCCATGGCGACCATGGCGAAGAAGAAGCCGAACTTGAACTTCTCCTTCCCGATGACGAGGCTGATGGCGCCGAGCACCAGGGAGAGTTGGAGGAAGAGCGTGCCCAGGTCGAAGCGGTCGCCCGCATTCCCCAGGACTTCCGCCTTGTGCTCGAGGGTCTTGGCCGCCACGACCGGGGCGAACTCCTTGTCGAAATCGGACTTCCGCTTCTCGTCGAGTTTCAGGTAGGCCTTGCTATTGGTGGCCGAGGCGTAGCCATCCTTGATCGCGGCCATCTCGGCGCCGTAGCGGACGATGTCGTCTTCCATCTTACGGAGGGAAGCCTCCATGGCGGGGGTCTTCTGCACCGCGCCGCCGTCCATGAGTTCCTTGATCAGGTCGCGCTGCCCCTTCAGGAGGCTCTGCTTCACGCTCTTGGACTGGAACCAGCTATAGGCGTTCCCCTTCTCGGTGATCGCCTGGTTCTCGTCGTCGCCAAAATGGCCGGCTCCCAGGTCATTGAGGGCCAGAATCGCCGCGAAAAGAGCGATTAAAAGACCGGTCATGAGTTCCAGTTTGCCGCCGCCTTTTTTGTCATCTTCCATGGGGGTCGATCCTCCAACTAGGGTCGCTGTGGCCGAATTTTACCATTTGGGAGCCCAAAACACCCCCCAGAAGGCGTTTTCTCGATATTTCTCTTCATAACGCCGGGCGCAGGGTGTTAAAATGGGCATCCAGACAAAGTAGATTGGAAACGCTATAAATCCCCCATTCCCCGAAAATACCAATGTTTGAGCGCTAACCCAATTTTGCCCCTGACTAAACAATTTTATAGAAGATACCCCACCGTAGGATGATTCCCCATGAAACGTAGCCTCCAGCTTGCCCTGATCTCCCTCCTGACGGTTGCTTCGCTCTTTCCGGATTCTCCGCCTTCCATGCCCATGCTACTCGCGCCGGCGAGCAATGTCGCGTTCACCAACACGAATTTCGTCACGGTTTCCTGGTCCGCCAGCACTGATGATATCCAACTTTCCAACTACACCGTCTTCTGGTATACCAACGGGGTCGTCGCCGCCTCCAACGCGGTCGCGACGAACGTTCTTTCCACCAATTTTTCGTTCCCGGGTTCCGTCGGTTATTTCGTGCAGTGGTCCGTGTTCGCCCGGGACAACTCCAATCAAATCTCGAGTTTTGCCATGCGGCCATTCGGCGTGAGCAATGCCGACCTCACTCCGCCCTCCGCGGCCGTTCCGATCGGCCCCACCAACGGCGCCCTTCTCACCAACGTCACCGGCCAATTCAATTGGCAGCCCGCCACCGATAATATCGGCGTCACCAAATACGTCGTCTCCCTCCTGACCAACGGCGGCCTCTGGCGGAACCTCAGCAATGTCTCCGGCACCAACGTCGCCACCAACCTCATCGGCGCCTGGTCCAATACCTCCATGGGCTGGTATGTCCGCGCCTACGACGCCGCCA
>JAFLEE010000163.1 GCA_017302015.1 Spirochaetota bacterium
GGGGATGCCGCCGCGGAGGCGCCCGCCGAGGGCCCGGAAGGCGCCGCCCCGACCTCAGGCGCCTCGGCCATCGCCGAGAAGACCATCCGTGTCGACACCGAAAAACTCGACAAGCTCCTCAATATGGTGAGCGAACTCGTCATCGCCCAATCCCAGATCACCATGCTGGCCCGGGAGATCACCGGGGCCGGCGGCGGGCGCCTGCGCGACATCAGCGCCGGCATCGAGAAACTCTCCCGCCAACTCCAGGAGCACACCATGCAAATGCGCATGGTGCACCTGGGGCCGGTGTTCTACCCGTTCCGCCGCCTCGTGCGCGACCAGGGCGTGCTCACGGGCAAGCAGGTCCGCCTCGCCATCGAGGGCGAGGAGACGGAACTCGACAAGACCCTCATCGCCAAGATCAGCGATCCGCTCAAGCACCTCGTGCGCAACGCCATCGACCACGGCATCGAGACCGCCGAAGTCCGCCGCGCCGCCGGGAAGAGCGAGCAGGGCACCGTCACGCTGCGCGCCTACACCCAGGGGCGCAACGTCGTCATCGAGGTCATCGACGACGGCGCCGGCCTGCGGCGCGAGCGCATCCTCGCCAAGGCCATCGAACGGGGCCTGGTGGCGGCGGGGGCCGCGCTGACCGACGACGAGATCCACCGCCTCATCTTCCACCCCGGCCTCTCCACCGCCGAGAAGGTGAGCGACCTCTCCGGCCGCGGCGTGGGGATGGACGTCGTCATCTCCAACGTGCGCGAACTCGGCGGCGAGGTCGACATCCTCACCGAGCCCGGCCAGGGCACGACCATGCGCGTGCGGCTGCCCCTGACCCTGGCCATCCTCGACGGCATGGTGGTGGAGGTCGGCGACGAGCAGTTCATCCTGCCCATCACCTCCATCGAGGAGACCCTGCGGCCCGCCCCCGACGCCATCGCCACGGTCGAGGATCGGGGCGAACTCCTCAACTTGCGCGGCCAGTGGATTCCCTTCGTGCGCCTGGGGCGCACCTTCTCCGTCCCCACCGCGGGGGAAGACCCCCAGAAGGCCCTCGTGGTGGTGATCGCCCACGAGCAGCGCCGCGCCGGGCTCCTCGTCGACCGCCTCGTCGACCAGACCCAGGTGGTGCTCAAGTCCCTCGCCGGGAGCCTCCAGGCCATGGAGGGCGTCTCCGGCGCCACGATCCTCGGCGACGGGCGGGTCGTGCTGGTGCTCGACCCGGCGGGCCTGCTTCGCCTCGTCTTCCGGAAGGAGGGGCGGACCGCCGCCCCGTGAACGATGCCCGATGCACCGCTCCCACAACAGCCTGTTCGGACGCGAGATCGTCACCATCTTCCCGGGTGAAGTCTATGTCACGACCACGGGCGAGATCCTCTCCACGGTGCTGGGCTCCTGCATCGCCGTCTGCCTGGGCGACCCCGTGCGCAAGGTGTGGGGCATGAACCATTTCATGCTGCCCACCGGCCGCTCGACGACCGAGCAGGTGACCGCCCTGGCCCGCGACGCCAAGAACTACTACGCCGACTCCCTGCGCTACGGCACCCACGCCATGGAACTGCTCATCGGCGACCTGCAGAAGGCGGGGGCCGAGCGCAAGGCGTTCCGCGCCAAGGTGTTCGGCGGGGCCCATGTGCTGCGCGGCATGAGCGGGGTCGACGTCGGGCAGAAGAACATCCTCTTCATCCGCTCCTACCTCCACCTCGAGAAGATCCCCCTCGACAGCGAGGACGTCGACGGGGAGTACGGGCGCAAGATCTTCTTCGTCACCGCCGAGAACCGCGTGCTGCGCAAGCACATCCTCCCCACCGAGACCGCCCTCGTGACGCAGGAAGAGGAGAAGTACGTGCGCCGGGTCGCCACCGAGAAGCCCACGGGCACGGTCGACCTGTTCTAGGAAAACCCCATGGAGAGCGCCCTCACCTTCCAGATCACCGATAAGGAGTTCGACGCCATCGCGCGCCTGGTCTACCAGCGCGCGGGCATCCACCTCACCTCGGTGAAGAAGAACCTCGTGGTCTCGCGCCTCTCGCGCCGGCTTCGGACCCTCGATCTCCCCGATTTCACCGCCTACCTCGAGCACCTGGGCCGCCTGCCCGAGAGCGACCCGGAGTACGAGGAGCTCATCAACCGCATCTCCACCAACAAGACCGATTTCTTCCGCGAACCGGTGCACATCGATTTCGTGCGCGAGAAGATCCTGCCCACCGTCAAGCACCTCGACCTCTGGAGCGCCGCGTGCTCCAGCGGGGAGGAGCCCTACTCCTTGGCGATCATGCTCCAGGAGGCCCAACCCTTCGTGCCCTTCACGCTCACGGCCTCCGACATCTCGACGAAGGTGCTGGGCGAGGCCCAAGAGGGCCTCTACGAATTGGAGAAGCTCGCGCCGGTCTCCAAGCCGCTCTTGGCCAAGTACTTCCTGAAGGGCACCGGGCGCTGGGAGGGCTACGCCAAGGTGAAGCCGATCCTCTCCCAATCGGTGCACTTCCGCCAGGTCAACCTGATGGACGCCAAACTGCCCTTCTCCGCGTCCTTCGACGTGATCTTCCTGCGCAACGTGCTCATCTATTTCGACCGGCCCACCAAGCAGGCGCTGCTGTCCCGCCTCGAGTCCTACCTGAAGCCCGGCGGGCACCTGCTCCTGGGGCTCTCCGACTCGCTCATCGGGGTCTCCGACCACTTCACGGCGCTCGGGCACTCCATCTACCGCTTCGAGCGGCCGCGGCGGGGCGCCCCGTGAAGACCCTGCGCGTGCTCATCATCGACGACTCGGCCCTCGTGCGCAAGGTGCTGCGAGAGGTGCTGGAGAAGGCCGGCGGGTTCGAGGTCGTCGATACCGCCATGGACCCCGTCTTCGCCGTGGAGAAGATCAAGCGCCTGAAGCCCGACGTGCTCACCCTCGACCTCGAGATGCCCCGCATGGACGGGCTCACCTTCCTCGGCCGCCTCATGCGCAGCATGCCCATCCCCACGCTCATCGTCTCCTCCCTCGCCCAGCGCGGGGCCGATGTGACGCTGCGGGCCCTGGAACTCGGCGCCTTCGACTTCGTGCTCAAGCCCCAGGACGCCACCCAACTCGCCGAGCTCTCCGCCGAACTGGCCACCAAGCTGCGCGGCGCCGCCCTCGCCGA
>JAFLEE010000164.1 GCA_017302015.1 Spirochaetota bacterium
CCGAGCAGTTCACCGTAGATGAGAAATTTCCCTGCCGCCACGCGGAGGCGGGAGAGGCCCGCCAAATGGGCAAGCTTCTCGGCCTGCTTCTCGGGCTTCTCAAAGATCCAGATGCCCAGCCAGCCGGGTTGGACGCCCCAGAGGATCGCCCGGGATTGGGCGGCCACGAACGCGTCGAGATCGTCCTTCTGGTCGGAGGTGCTGGCGAAATAACTGGCGTAGCCGGAATAGACGGCGGGGAGCACCGGCACATCCTCGCTATAGGTGCCGTTCCAGGTGAGGAAACCATCCATGTTGTCCATGTAGATCTCCTGGGTGTTCTCGGTGGTGAGGGCGAGGCCCGGATGGGCCGCCCGGATGCGGGAGAGCATCTTGCGGTACCCCTCCATCCACCACGAGCCGCTCCCCAAGGGGTGCCCATGCCCCGCGTCGAAGCACCGGTCGGGGCGGTGGGCCCCGATCTGGTCGATGTAGAGGCACCGGATGCCGCTCGTGCGCACCATGTTCCCCACATAATCCACCAGGGCGTCTTGGTAGGCGCGGGTCGCCGGGCACATGGTCGCCAGGGCGTGCTTGGGGGTGCCCCAGGATTCTTCGATGACCTCGCCGTTCTTGCGTTTGTTCGCCCACGGCTTCATGGCCGCGTAACTGGGGAGGCTCTCGTCCCAAAGGTGGCCGTTGATATAGGGCATGACGAGGTTTCCCCGGGCGTCGATGGCCCGCACCGCCTCGGCGAAGCCGGCCTTGGGAACGAGTTCGGGGTAATTATAGTCGAAGGACGATTCGTGCCAGACATACCAGTGGAAGCCCACCGCCGACTTGAAGGCCTCCTGCGCGTTGAACAGGAGGTCGCGCGCGTTGGTGATGTCGCGCCACCCGAAGATGAGCCAGGGCCCGACCTCGTAGAAGTGGGAGAGCGAGGCGCGGCTATTTTCCATGGGGCCCCGGCGCGTCCAGGGCGCTTCGGCGAGGGCCCAGGCCCGGTAGCGCTTGGCCGACGACCACCAATCCCCCGGGCCGACGCTTAACACCACCGGGGACGGGCTTACCCGGGCCTTGCCGGGTTGCCCCATGTCTTCCGCGAGGGTCTGGAGGTCGAAATCATTGTCGCGGGTGACGGAAAAGGTTTTGCCCCACGCCAATGGGTCGTGGGCGCCGAGGTAGAGGCTGGCGCCGCCCCGCGTCCACGTCACGAAGGGGATGGGGCAATCGGTGCTGGGATAGGAGATGCTCTTATCCACCGCGCGCTTTCGGTAGAGGGTGCCCCCCCAATTGCCGGTGGGGAGCATGAGGTCGGAAGTCTCGGGCGGGGAAACCGATTTGAGGATCGGATAGCGCACCGCCCACGCGCCCCAGCGCGTGCTATCGTTATTCACCTCGAGGGTCCAGCGCGACTCCGCGCCCCGGGCCGGGAGCACCACGCGGGCCGTCACATCCACCTTCCCGCCCCCGTCCGGCAGGGCGAGCTTGCGGAAACGGAAAAGGGCTTCGCGCTCGCCCCTGGCATTGGTCGAGAGGGTGGCGCTCTTTTCCCCGTCGGAAAGGCTGTCGAGGAAGGCCGACTCATCCCCGGTCGCCTGCTGGAACTCCACCTGGAAGAGGGGGGAGCGGTCGACCCGCGGGAAGATGAACCGGTCTTTCGTCCCCGAGAGGCGCTCGATGCCCGTGCAGGAGAAGCCCCCCGCCGCCTCGGAGAAGCGGAGCTCCACGTCGGCGTTGGCGAGTCGGACTGCGTCGCGCTGGATCGTCGGGGCCGGGTTGGCGCGCTGGGCCATGAAAGATGCCTTGATGTCGCTTCCGTTTAGGGCGCCCCGTCGGATCTCCAGGTCATCGATGGCCGTTTTCACCGCCCAATCGTCCCCCTCGGAGGCGATGACCGGGGCGACCATGAGGCTGCACCACGACCGGGGCGCCTGGGCCAGGGCCGCGAACTCGGCGGTCATGGATTTCTCTTCCACCAATTCGCCCTCGAGGTAGACCCGTGCGAGGGATGCGTTCCAAGCCAGGTCATAGCGCTGCCAGGCTCCGCTCTTAAGGCTCGCGCCTGGGATGGTGAGCACGACGGTGTTCTTGCCCGTTTCGGAGGCCGTATAGATGCGCGTGAGGATGTCTTCGCGATCCTTGGGTTTATAAAAGAAGAAGATGACGTACTGCTTGGGGTCTTTTCCGGGCCCGTAGAGGTGGAGGAGGCGGGCGGGCTTTTCCTTCGGCCAATGCACCGGCTTGAAATAAAACGACACGGTGCCCTCGGCCCAGGGAATATTCCGGTCCGCCGAGAAGAGGAGATTCTCGGGCCCCTTGGGGAGGAAGGCGTCTTTCCCGTTCCAACCGGGGACGAAAGAGTCGACGCCGGCGATCAGGTTCTTCGGCGGCGTCTTGGATCCCAGCGCCTGTTCGGGCACGAGGGTCTTTCCGTCGAAGCTCAGCGAGAAGGTGGTTTCTGCGGGAAAGGCAAAGGCGAGCAAAGCCCCCAACATGAGGAACACCCCCATGGGCCGCCTCGGCGAGTAAGGAACGGGGACCGCCCGCGCCCCGTCACACGGAGACTTGGGGAGCGCCTTTTCTAGGGTTTCGGGTATGCGACCGATTCCCAGGGAAGATTTTTCATGTATATACATATTGACATGCCTTGTATGTATATTTATAATCCAAAGCATCGCCCCTGTCAAGGAAGGCTCTTCCATGGCTCCCGCACGAAAAAAACAAAAGACCCCATCGGGAAAACCTTGGGCCTCCCGCGAGATTTCAGCGGCCCTGGTGGCGGAGGCCACCCAAGCCGGGGCCGGCCTGAGCGTCTCGGAGCATGAACTCATAGAGCGCTTCGGCATCAGCCGGCCCACGGCCAACCGCATCCTCTCCGACCTCGCCCTGCGCGGGCAAGCCTTCCGCAGCCGGGGCCGCGGCACCTTCATCCGCCCCGCCCCGCCCTCCCCCCCGGGGATCATCCATTAC
>JAFLEE010000165.1 GCA_017302015.1 Spirochaetota bacterium
GGTGCGCGCTGGAGTGGGGAGGAGGGGGGGAATTTTGAAAAGGAATTCTCAGAGAATGTGCCGTGGCAGTCGAAATCTCTGAAATTGTGGCATCGCTAAACCCCATCCCCCCATGCCCGCCCCCGACCAAGGAATCCAAACCAGCCTCGACCGCCACCGCTATCTTTCCATCCCGCGCACCCTGATCTTCCTGACTCGGGAAGACCGCGTCCTCCTCCTGAAAGGGGCCCCCGACAAGCCGATCTGGGCCGGAAAATGGAATGGGGTCGGAGGCCACGTGGAACGCGACGAAAGCGTACTCGCCGGCGCGCTGCGCGAAGCGCGGGAAGAGACGGGCCTTCGGGTGGACGACGCTCGCTTGGCGGGGATCCTCCATATCGATGCGGGCCATCCCGATTGCGGGGTGATGCTCTACGTCTTCGTCGCCGAAGCGCCCCATGGCGAACCGACGGGTTCCCGGGAAGGAGACTTGAGGTGGTTCCCGCGGGACGCGCTGCCGGAAGCGGACCTCGTGGAAGACCTAAAAATCATTCTGCCCAAGGCGCTCGATCGGCCCGGCCTTTCGCCGCCATTTTTCGGGCGATCTTATTATGCGCCCGATGGAAAATTAACGATCGCGTTCGCGTAGGCCCATCGATCGGGAGGTGCCCGACGCCCCCTCCCCAAAAGCCTACTCCTCTTTCGGGTCCCGGCTCATGAGCGCGCTGAGTTCTTTTTTAAGGTCGCCCGATTCGAAGAGGAGGCGGTAGACGCTCTCCGTGATGGGCATGGAAACCTTATGGGTGAGGGCGAACTCGTGCACGGCCTTCGCCGCGTAGACGCCCTCGGCCACCTGCTTCATCTCGCTCTTGATGCGGGGATAATCCAGGCCCTGGGCGAGCAGGTCGCCCACCCGTCGGTTGCGGCTGTGCAGGCTATCGCAGGTCACCACGAGGTCGCCGATGCCCGAGAGGCCGTAGAAGGTCTGGGGCTTGGCGCCCATGAACACGCCGAAACGGACCATCTCGGCTAGGCCCCGGGTGATGAGGGCGGCCTTGGGATTGTCGCCCAATTTCATGCCGTCGATCACCCCGGCGGCGATGGCGATGATGTTCTTGAGGGCCCCCCCCAATTCCACCCCGCAATGGTCGGTGGAACTATAGACGCGGAAATGGGGCGGGGTGATGAAGATGTCGCGCACGCGTTCGGCGATCTTCGGGTGCTTCCCGGCCACGACCACGGCCGTGGGCACGAGGCGCGATACTTCCTCGGCGTGGGAGGGACCGGAGAGGGTCACGATCTCGGTCTTTTTGGGGAGGACCTCCGCGGCGATCTCGCTCATGCGCCGCATGGTGCCCGCTTCGAGCCCCTTCGTCGCCGAGACGACCACGGTCTCCGGCGAGAGGTAGGGGGCGACGGCGAGGGCGCTGGCCCGGTAGGCGAAGGAGGGCGTGACCATCACGACCAGGTCCTTCCCTTTGGCGGCTTCTTCCATGGCGCCGGTGAATCGGATGGCGGGATCGAACCGGATCCCGGGAAGGAAGGTCTTGGACTCCCGTTCGCCGGAGAGCGCCTGGAGTTCGGGGGCTTCGTAGACCCAAACCGTCACTTCGTGGCGGATCGAGAGGATGCGGGCCAATGCCAAGCCCCACCCGCCCGCGCCGATGATCCCGATTCTCTTTTTTTCCAATTTCGGCCCCTACTTCAGAAGGGGATAGGGTAACCGAAGGCGGAGGAAAACTCAACCTCCCCGTGAGTCCGCAATGGGGCAACGATCCGTGGCAGAGATGGAGGCGACTTCGGATGGAGGCAATTTGTAGGAGGCCCGTGCGAATGCGGCAATTTGGCGGGGGAAAATCTGCGTGCAGTCCGCGATGGGCCTATTGCGGACTCCACGCGACGTGCGGACGAACACCCGCTTGATATCCATTGCGATTCGGAATCTCCGGGAGGCCATGGAACTTCCCGGGGTTCTTTACGATGCGGGAGAGGGGATCTTCCTCCCCGCGAGGAATACCGAACTCCCGATGGGAAGGTCGATGAACCGGAGCAGCAGGTTCTCGAGGCGGACCACGGGGAGGAGGAGGGCATCCAGGAGCGGATGGGTCCGCTCCACATCGCCCTTCACCTGGGACTTCGGTTTGGAGCCGACGCGGAATTTTTGGGTCAATTTTCCCAGGGCGATCAGGGGGAAGAGCAGGCCCATGCGGTAGGTGGCGCGCTCCACTTCGAACCCGTGGGCGGCGAGCCTTTGGCGAAGGTAGCCCTTCGCGTAGCGCTCGGCGGTCTTCACCGCCTCGTCATGGGTGGAGTAGAGCCACTGAAGCGTGGCGCAATGCAGCAGAAGCCGCCCCCCCGGCCGTAGGACGCGGCGCAACTCGGCCAGGGCGGCCTCGAGTTCGGGGCGGTCGAGCATGTAGACCACGTCCATGGAATACACGAGGTCGAAGGAAGCGTCGGGGAAGGGGAGGGATTGGATGCGCGCCCGTCTCAGGGGAAACGCCCCCCGCCGCTTCGCGAAAGCGAGCGCCCGGGGGGAGGCATCCACCCCGAAGACTTCCCATCCCCTGCCGGCCAGCGCCGAAAGATTCATCCCGGTACCGCACCCCGCGTCGAGGAGCCGGGGGGCGCGCCGCCGGGACGAAGGCGTCCCGAGGGCCCCCTCCACTTGCGCGATGAGGAATTCCCGAAGCCCCCGGTACCACCAATGGCGTTCCTCCACGGCGAACATGCTCCGGTATTCCCCGGGAT
>JAFLEE010000017.1 GCA_017302015.1 Spirochaetota bacterium
GGGTGAGGCTCATAGCCCCATTTTTTTCCATTTCCACGATTGGCTCCTAAAAGAGCCGACCGTTTCGTCCGGATTTTTAGTTGAGGCAATGGGGGGCTTTCGTCCGGAATTCTGGTGATGCAATGCGGAAATTTGACAAGAACAGAATACTTGGCTAATATACCAAGTAACCAATGAACGAAAAACAAAAAGCGCGTCTTCTGGCCCGTGCGGAAATCCTCAAGGCCCTCGCCCATCCGACCCGGCTTTGCATCGTCGAGGAACTCGAAAAAGGCGAGCGGGGCGTGGGCGAACTCACCGACCTCATCGGCGATGACATGTCCACCGTGTCCAAGCATTTGACGGTGCTGAAAAACGCGGGCCTCGTCTCCGATGAGAAGCGCGGCACCGCCGTGATCTACCGCCTCCGCGTGCCCTGCGTCATGAACTTCATGGGGTGCGTCGAGGCCGTACTGACCCATCGCCTCAACGAGCAAATCGCCTTGGTGACCGGGTCTTGATTTTTTTTGGAGTTGAACTTGGCAAAAATACCAAATACGAAAACGTTGCTCGGGTCGAAGCTGGGTCCGAGCGTGGCGGTGGTCGCTTCCTTCGGTGTCTGGGGCGTGGTTTATTATTTCCTCGAACCGTTGTCACGTTGGGCCACCGGGAGTATCCCCGGGCTTGGGGAGTGGCCGCGCCTGCGGAATGCGGCGGCCTTCTTCATCTATGAGGCGCCCAAGGTCTTGATGCTCCTCGTGCTGATCGTCTTTGTCGTCGGGGTCGTGCGCAGTTTTTTTTCCCCGCAACGCACACGGCGTCTTCTTTCCGGGAAGAAGGAGGCCACCGGGAACGCGCTGGCTTCGCTCCTGGGCGTGGTCACCCCGTTCTGTTCCTGCTCCGCCGTGCCCCTTTTCATCGGGTTCCTCACGGCGGGGGTGCCCCTGGGGGTGACGTTTTCGTTCCTGATCGCCGCGCCCATGGTGAACGAGGTCGCCCTGGTGCTTCTCTTCGGGCTCTTCGGGTGGAAGGTCGCCGCGCTCTATCTGGGCACGGGCCTGGGGATCGCCATGCTCGCCGGCTTCGTCTTGGGAAAACTCGGATTGGAGAGGCAGGTGGAGGACTGGGTTTGGAAGATCCGGGCCCAAGAGGGAAGCGCGGATGAGATCCTCCCTTGGAATGGTCGCCTTCGCGCGGGCGTGGCGGCCGTGGGTGAGATCACGGGGAAGGTTTGGCCCTGGGTGCTCCTCGGGATCGCAGTGGGCGCGTTCATCCACGGCTATGTCCCCGAAAATTTCCTGGCAAGTCTCATGGGTAAATCGGCCTGGTATTCGGTGCCCGTGGCCGTGCTCCTTGGCATCCCCATGTATTCCAACGCGGCCGGCATCATCCCGGTGGTGCATGCGCTCATCGAAAAGGGCGCGTCCTTGGGGACCGTCTTGGCTTTCATGATGTCGGTGATCGCGCTATCGCTTCCCGAACTGATCCTCTTGCGCAAGGTGCTGAAGCCGAAACTGATCGGATTCTTTGTCGGGGTGGTGGCCACGGGGATCCTCCTCATCGGATATCTTTTCAATCTAGTTTTATAGGGGTGCTTTCGGGGATGGACGAACATCAAATCAGCATCGATTCCCCCATCGGGAAGATGCCAGGAGACAGTCGATGAAAAAACTGCAGGTGCTCGGCAGCGGTTGCGCCAAATGCAAAACCCTCGCCGATTTGACGGCGAAGGCCGCGGTGGATTTGGGGTTGGCCTACGAAATCCAAAAGGTGACCGACCTGATTGAAATCAGCCAATTCGGGGTGATGGCCACGCCGGCCCTCGCCGTGGACGGGGAAGTCAAGGTGGTGGGACGGGTTCCCACCCTCGAAGAAATCAAGAAGATGATCTCGTAACCAAACGCGTTTTCCATTTTATTTGCAGGGCGTTCCGCGGGGCTCCGGCCCAAATCCACGCGTGACGCCAGGAGGATCCGATGACGACAGAGTCCAAAGCGTGCGGCTGCGCGGCCGCCCCGAAACTGGTGTTTCCATGCTCCGGCGCCGCGGATGTGGGGGAGATCGCCGACCGGGCCGGGCGAAAACTCACCCGGGAGGGACACGGAAAGATGTTCTGCCTCGCCGGCGTCGGCGGGGCCATCCCCAATATTCTCACTTCGACCCGGGCGGCAGACACGATCCTCGCCATCGACGGGTGCCCCACCAATTGCGTGAAGGCGACCCTCGAGAAGGCCGGGATCACCCATTTCCAGCATCTCCAATTGGCCGACCTCGATCTGCCTAAGGGCAAAAGTCCGGCGACCGAAGAGGCCATCGGGAAAGTCGCCGCCGCCGGAGCCGCGCTTCTTTCCAAGCCCTGCTGCTAGAGGCCCATGGAGTCCATCATCCAAGACCTCTTCCTTTATGCCGACCGGTCGGTGAGGGGCGCTCCGGGCGCCGCGCTCTTTGCCTCATTCCTCTGGGGGATCTTCAGCATTCTTCTGAGCCCCTGCCATCTTTCGAGCGTGCCCTTGGTGGTGGCCGTGGTCAGCGGTCGGCGGGATTTGCCCCTGGGGAAGGCCTTGGCGCTGGCCTCGGTCTTCGCCCTCGGGATCCTCGTCACCCTGGGTTTGGTGAGCGTCTTGGCGTTCGCCGCGGGGTTCGCCGCCCTCCAGGCGATGGGTCCTTGGGGCACCATGGCCATCGGCCTCCTCTTCCTGCTCGCCGCCCTGACGATGTGGGGGGTGCCGCTATTACCGTTCTTGGACCGATTCGCGGGGATGGCTTCCCCGGGAATAGGCCGCCGTGGCATGGCCGGGGTCTTCTTCCTCGGACTCGTGTTCGGCCTATCGCTGGGGCCCTGTACGATGGGCTTCATGATGCCGGTGCTCGGCGCAGCGGGGGCACTGGCCCCGACGCGGCCGGGGTTCGCGGGCGGGATGCTCGCTCTCTTCGCCCTCGGGCATTGCGGTTTCATCGCCGCGGCGGGAGGATCCTTCCACCTGGTGTCGAGGCTCCTTCGATGGAATGAGTCGACCCGTGCCATGGACCGGATCAAAAGGATCTTGGCGATCCTACTCGCCGCCATTGGTTTCGCCCTGCTCTATGGGGGGATCCGCGATTTGGGTCGGTAGAATCCCTGAGCAACGGATAACGAACCTTTCGTGCGGTGGCCAAAAACGCTGCCTAATCCCTTTCGCATCCAAAACCAATAGGAGTCCCCCATGAGTCGAACGTTCCTTTTCCAGATTCTCTTCCTCTCGATGGTCCTCTCGTGCAGCGCTGAAACCCCGAAGGCCCCTCCCGCCTCCACGGGGAAGCCCACGGAAAAAGAAAGGGTGACCTTCGTGGAATTGGGTTCGGTGAATTGCATGCCCTGCCGCATGATGCAGCCCGTGATGAAGGCCGTGGCGGAGCAGTACGCGGGCAAGGTCAAGGTAGTCTTCCACGACGTATGGACGGACGCCGGCCGGCCCTTCGGGAAGACCTACGCCATCCGCGCGATCCCGACCCAGGTCTTTTTGGATGCGGAAGGGAAGGAATTCTTTCGGCACGAGGGTTTCTTCCCCAAAGAGGAGATCGACAAGGTCCTGGCGCCGAAACTGAAATGAACGCCGCCGCCGATTCCGCATGGCGGCCGAGGGACGGATCGCGGGCGCGCGGTTCGTTTGACGGATCGCGATCTAAATCGTATATTTACGATCAATGAAACCGACGGTAAATACGAGGGCGCGTTGGGCGCCTTCCCTCGCGAGACGGGCGCAGGTCCTCAAGGCCCTCGCCCATCCCGCCCGCCTCTCCATCCTCGAGCGTTTGGCCAAGAGCCGATCGTGCTGCTGCGGTGACCTGGTGGCGGGGCTCCCCTTGGCGCAGGCCACGGTGTCCCAGCATTTGGCAGCGCTCAAGCGGGCCGGGCTCATCCAGGGGACGATCGCCGGTCCTTCGGTGTGCTATTGCATCCGGGCGGAGGCCTTCCGCCGGGCCCTCAAGGATCTCGAGGAGTACTTCGCCCTCCTCGGGGGGAAAGCAACCGCCATTGAGGCGGCTTGCTGCCCCCCCCATCCCACCCGCCGATCTTCCAAAGGAAAACGCCCATGAATGAACCGAACCCCGAAACCATCCGCGGAAAAGTCCAGGAAGTCTGCGCCAAGGCGGCTGGCGGGGGCCAAGGATCGTCTTGCTGCGGTTCGACCTCGTGTTGCGGGTCCAACGGGAGCGAGGCGGATGCCATCGCCCAGCGCCTCGGGTACCCGCAAGCCGAATTGGCGGCCCTTCCGCAAGGGGCCAACTTGGGTTTGGGATGCGGGAACCCGCTGGCCATCGCCTCGCTGAAGCCGGGGGAAACGGTGCTCGACCTCGGCAGCGGCGCCGGCATCGATTGCTTCCTCGCCGCGGCGCGCGTGGGGCCCTCGGGGAAGGTCATCGGGGTGGATATGACCCCCGCGATGATCGCGAAAGCGCGGGCCAACGCGGAAAAAACGGGCGCGGCGGGGGTCGAGTTCCGCTTGGGCGAGATCGAACGCCTTCCCGTCGCCGACGATTCGATCGATGTCGTCATCTCCAATTGCGTCGTGAATCTGAGCCCCGAGAAGCCCCGCGTCATCGCGGATCTCTTCCGCGTGCTGAAACCGGGCGGACGAATCGCCCTCAGCGACGTCGTCGCGCTTCGCCCCGAGCCGGCGGACCTTCGCGCCGACCTCGAACTCCACGCGGCGTGCGTCTCGGGCGCCATGGAAATCGGGGCCTGGACGCGCCTATTGGGCGAGCGCGGGTTCCTGGAGGTCGCCGTGCGCGTACAGGAAGGTTCCCGCGAAATGATCGACGGCTGGGCGGACGGCCGCGATCTTGGCGGGCATTTCGCCTCCGCAAGCATCGAGGCGGTGAAGCCGGAGGGGGCGACGCGTGGGTGAGACGGTCGCCCCCATGCACCTGTCCTTCCTCGACCGGTTCCTCACCCTCTGGATCTTCCTGGCCCTGGGCCTCGGGTTGGCACTCGGCCACTATGTTCCATCTTTCGGCCGGTGGATCCACGCGATGTCGATGGGCACGACTTCGATCCCCATCGCCATCGGGCTCATCCTCATGATGTATCCGCCCCTGGCGAAGGTGCGCTATGAAGAGTTGCCGCGGGTGTTCCGTAACGGGAAGGTCCTCGCCCTTTCCCTCGCCATGAATTGGATCATCGGCCCCCTGCTCATGTTCGCCCTCGCGATCCTCTTCTTGAGGGACCGCCCCGAGTTCATGCAGGGGCTCATCCTCGTGGGCCTCGCCCGTTGCATCGCCATGGTCATCGTGTGGAACGATCTGGCCAAGGGCGACCCCGAATATGGCGCGGGCTTGGTGGCCCTCAATGCGGTGTTCCAGGTGCTCTTTTTCGCGGTTTACGCCTGGTTCTTTCTGCTGATCGCGCCTCCCTGGTTCGGCGTCGCCGGGGTCGCGGTCGACATCACCCTGGGGAAGATCGCCTTTTCAGTCTTCCTCTATCTCGGCATCCCTTTTTTGGCGGGCATGCTCACCCGCTTCGCCCTCGTCAGGGCAAGGGGAAAAGAGTGGTACCAGACCCGTTTCGTTCCGAAAATAAGCCCCCTGACCCTCGTCGCCCTGCTGTTCACCATCGTGGTACTCTTTTCCATCCAGGGGGAGCAGATCCTCTCCCGCCCTTGGGATGTGCTGCGAATCGCCTTCCCCCTGCTCCTCTATTTCGCCATCATGTTCCTCATCTCGTTCTATTTGTCCAAACGGGCCGGGGCGAATTACGCGGTGAGCGCGAGCCTCTCCTTCACGGGCGCCGGCAATAATTTCGAATTGGCGATCGCCGTCGCCCTGGCGACGTTCGGCCTCGGCCATGGCGCCGCCTTCGCGGCGGTCATCGGGCCCCTCGTGGAGGTGCCGGCCCTGATCGCCCTAGTCGGCGTGGCCCTTCGATTGAAAAAACGGTGGTGGCCGGAGCCCGCCGCCTGAGGTGGCCGCGGCCTCGGTTCGGGGGGCGAATGCATGGGAGAATTTACACCATGACGAAATCCAAGATCCTCTTCCTCTGCACCGGGAATTCCTGCCGCAGCCAGATGGCCGAGGCTTGGTGCCGCGCGCTACGGTCCGACCGCTTCGACGCCTTCAGCGCGGGCACCTCCGCCAAGGGCCTCAACCCGCACGCGGTGCGGGTGATGGGCGAATCGGGTGTCGATATCACGGGCCAGCGGTCCAAGACGGTCCACGAACTCCTCACCGAGGGCCTCGTCTTCGATCTGGTGGTCACGGTCTGCGCCAACGCCGACGCCCATTGCCCCAATTTTCCCGGCGGGAGGACGCGGGTGGTGCATGTCGGCTTCGATGATCCCCCGGAATTGGCGCGGGATGCGGCCACGGAGGAGGAGGCACTCGGGCATTACCGTCGCGTGCGTGACGAGATCAGGGCCTTTGTCGAAGGCTTGCCGAAATCCCTGGGACGGCACGGAACACGTTCGGTATCCGCGGAGTCTCGATAGGAGCGGTTCCAATCGTTATGGCGAGGCCCACGGGGTCCGAGCCGAGGATGAGTAACGCGGTTTCAGTGGTGCGGTGGGGAGTGCGTCCGCGGATGGCCGCGGACGTCTCGGCCGGGAGCATGGCGTCGAGTTGCCGCACGAGATCCTTTCGCTTGATGGCGCCGGAGTAGGTCGCGACGGGTTTGCCGTTTTCATAGAAGAGAACGGTGGGGGAAGACGTCATGCCAATGGATCTGGCGAGGTCCCGGTTTTCCTACCGGAAGACTTTTAGGAAAGGGATCTCGCGGCCGTAGAGTTCGGACAGCGGCTCGAATTTCCCCGCCAAGGCCTCGCGCGGCGGGAATTCCGTGGAATAGAAATCCACGATGGCCCGCGGGGCGTAGAGGACCTTCATCTACCAATTGCCCGCGCCGATTTCACGGTTCCATTCACCCATGGGCCGCCTCCTCGCGAAAATAGAGCCCGGCGCCCAGCGACAAAAGTCTCGGAACCGGCCGACAATCGGGCGCCAGGAACTTGCCATGGCGGTTTTTCGCCACGGAGGCGCAGCCGCCCCCGCATGCCAGACGCGAGGCGCACGCCCCGCATTCCCGGATGGAAGTGATGTCGCGGGAGACCCACTGGGAGACGAGGGTTTGGTCTAGGTTGACGAACGGATGGTAGGTGCCCAGGATCTCATCGCGCTTCCCCACGGTCGCCGTGCACGCGAAGATCCGCCCCATCGAGTCGAAGGCCCATTCCGATTTGGCGCCGGGGCAGGCGTCGAAGAGGGGGTCGGGCAATTTCCCCTCCTGTTTGAGGAACTTCACCACGGAGAACGCCGGGCGGTGGAACTCGAGGATCTCGGGGTGCTCCCGGGCCATGCGGTAGATCGCTTCGTAGAGGGCCGCGCGTTCGAACAGGTCGGAGGGCGCGGCCTGGCAATGGTGGAGTTCGTAATTGCGCCCCAATTGGGTCTTGAAGCGGGGGTGGCCGGTCCAGCCCCGTTCCTTGGCCAGGCGGGCCAATCCCACGAGTTCGCCGAGGTTCGTCTTGTCGACGACCATGCGCAGGTTGATGGGGTGGTCGTCGGCCAACGCCGAATCAATGCCTTGGACGATGGCCGAGAAGGTCGGCCCTTTCCCCTTCAAATGGCGGCGGGAATCGTGGACCGCCTCCGTCCCGTCGAGGGTGACTTGGATCTCCCGGATGTTCCCCTTCCGCAGGATATCGCGGTACTCGGCCAAATGGAAGCCATTGGTGACGATCGCGACCGGTAGACCGCGGCGCTCGGCCTGTTCCAGGAAGCGCTCGATATAGGCCCGGTGCGCCGCGCCCGGCAGCAGCGGTTCGCCGCCGAAAAGGGTGAGGTACTTGGGCCGCCCGGCGAAGGTTTCAACGACATAGTCGAAGAAGGCGTCCATGCGCGCCGCCGAGAGGTCGGGGGTCGCCGGATCGTACTCGTCCTGGAAGCAATAGGAGCAGGAGAAATTGCAGGCATACCAGGGGACGAAGAAGATCTGGATCTCTTCCTTCTCGCGCGCATCGAGAAAATCGAGGTAGCGCGCGCGGAAGAACGCCTCTTCTTCCGCGGGATCGACCCAATAGCCCCGCTCCTGGAACTCGGGATCCTCGGGCGCCGTCCCCGCGAGGAGGGGCGCGGCCTTTTCGGGGGTCAAAAGATCGGCCTCCCCGCGCAGGAGGTTCACCAGGAGGAAACGATCGCTATCCTCGATCTTCGAGAGGAGGTTGTGCTTCGACCAATGGCGTTCCATCCGAGTTCCCCTTCCGCGCACCTGGGCCGCGTTCATCCCTTGCAGCAGCAGGCCTTCTTCGGCTTCTCGCCCTGGATCGTGAAACTGCAGACCTTGATCTTCCCCTTCTCATAGGGCGCGCTCTCCTCGAGGATTCGCACGTTCTGGAATCCGCACGCCGCGAGCGTCTCGAGGTAGGCCTGGCGGGTGACCGCGCCGGCCCAGCATTCCGCCACCGCCGCCGGATCGTTCGCGTACTCGGGCGCCACGGGTCCCGTGGCGTAGATGTCGCTGACGACGAAGCGCCCCCCGTCGACCATCACGCGGTGGATCTCCGACCAGACCGCCATTTTGTCGCCGGCATGGTTAAGCGTGCAATTGGAGATGACCAGGTTCACGTGGTGGTGGGGGAGGGGGATGCGCTCCAGCGGGGATTCCAGGAACTTCACGTGGGTGACCCCAAGCCTTTGGGCGGTCTCCCGGGCCTTCTGGAGCATGCCCGGGGCCACATCTTGGCCGTAGGCGAAGCCCGTCTTCCCCACCGCTTCCGCCATGCGCAGCACGTCGGTGCCGCGGCCGCTGCCGAGGTCGAGGCAGATCTCGCCGGGTTGGGGCTTGGCGTAATCAATAGCGCCCCCGCAGGAGAGGCAGCAGGAGGATTCGGCCAGCGCGCTATAGCGGGTCTCGATGGGTTTCGTGTCGATCATGGGGTTCTCCTGCATTGGATCGCGGATTAGAGCGTGAAAGAACTGAAGGAAATCATCCCCTTGAAGACGATGAAGGCCCCGAGGGCGACGAGAAGAAGGCCGCTGGCCACCTGGATGGCCATGGGATGCCGTGAGAGGATGCCGAGTCGGCCGCGGAAAAACTGGGAAGCGTATCCCGCGATGAGCAGGGGGATGGCGAATCCCGCGGAATAGACGAGGAGGTAGAGGAGACCGTTCCCCACCGTGCCTTTCGAGGCGACCAGGGTCAGCACGCTCCCGAGGATGGGCCCGACGCAGGGGATCCAGATGAGGCCGAGCAAAAGGCCCAATAGGAGGCCGTTCATCCTTCCCCCCGAACGACCCGACAGCCTTGAAAAGAACCCCATCGATTTGAAAGGATTGACCCCGAACGCGAGGAGGATGCCCAGGACCATGATGAGGCCTCCGGCGATCTTCTCGATCTGGTACATCCTGGACCCGATGACCGAGCCGAAAAGCGAGGAGAGGACGCCCATGGCCATGAACGTCAGCGCTAAGCCCGCGACCACGAGCAGCGGGCGCATCTTGTGGTCGTCTTTCCCCCCGGCCACCACGATGGGGATCACCGGGAGGACGCAGGGGGAGAGGACGCTGAGGAACCCCGCGCCGAAGACCAGGGCCGCGTTCATGGATTCCATGGGGCCTATTTCCTCAATTGGGCCAGGATCGCCTCGCCATCCTGGACGCCGGGGAAGAAGCGGTGGAGTTCGCGGCCGTCTTTGTCGGCGATGATGAGCATGGGAAGCCCGCGGATGCCCCATTGCTCGAATTGGGCCAGATCTTCGGGCACCAGGGTGCTCACGATTTTCACCTGGGCGAGGCCCTTGAGGGGCTCTTGGATGCCGTCGAGGATGGCTTGCTGGTTCTGGCAGGGGCGGCCGTTGGGGTTTTTGAAAAAGAACAGGGTTTTTAGCCCGGTCGGCGCCGCTTTCGCCGTTTGGGCGGCGGGGGGCTTGGCGGCGGTTTCCGCGCTGCAGGCGGTGACGAGTCCGAGGGCGCAGGCAAGGAGGACGGCGGAGAGGCTGGATTTCATGGGAGGCTCCTATATTTGTATATTCGACTATCGATATATAGATGGGCCAAAAAAATCAGGCCCCGAGCGCCCGCATAACCTTGCGGGCTTCGTCGCTGCACACCGAATACACCATTTGATTCCCCTCGCGCCGTGCGCAGAGGACCCCGGCGGCCTTGAGGATGGACAGGTGCTGGGAGACCGTCGGCTGGGGCACCCCGGTGCAGTCGACCATGGTGGCCACGTTCTGCTGGCCTTTCAGTAGGCCGTCGACGATGCAGAAGCGCACCGGGTGGCCGAGGGCTTTGAGGAGGGAAGATTTGGCCACGTGATCTTTCTTCATGGTTCGCGTTCGATGAATATAAGTATATTCGAATAGAAATATATTGTCAAGCCCCGATTTCGCACCGACGGGATCTTGGCGCCCGACTGGCCGGGATCTATACTTCATCCCAAAGGAGGCCCCATGCGATCACTCGTCAAGAAGAGCGCGAAGAAGACTTCGTGCTGCGGCGAAGCCCAATGCTGCGCCAAGATCTCGTCCACCGCCGACGGCTGCCACGACTAGGGACCGGCGAACGGGTCGCCTCGCCGAAGGCTATCGCCCGTTGCGCCCCGAGGGCGGGACACAACGGGCGATGCCTTGGCAGGAGGCGGGATGCGCCCCCGGGGATCCGCCCCCGAAATGCGCCGCCTCCACGTTGTGATACCGCCGGATGGCCTCGCCCACGGTCGTCGCGTCTACCTGGAATGCCTTGATGCCGGCGTCCTCGAGGCGTCTCAAGGCTAGGTCGGCCAATTTCCGACAAACCACCGCATCGCATCCGCACGCTTTGAGGGCCTCGACGGGTTGGCAGCTTCCTTGCGGGTGTCGGATGTCCACGTTTTCCAAGAAACCCAACTGAAGGCTCTCGTTGTCATAGACCGCGAAATACCTGGCGGTGCCGAGGAATGGATCCAAGCGAGAAACAAGCCCTTCCCGATTCTGGGTGGGAATACAAATTTTCATGTTTTTCCCCCGCGGCAAGCGCCGCCGACTCGACCCCGTTTAGGCTCCCGACAACAAGCCTGCTTGGGGCCCGGACCGCGGTCCCCGGGCGATGGGGCGTTTTGGCTCGTTTGGCGCCGGAACGCGGTCGAGCGGCAGGAGGGGCAATTCCGCGGTCGACCGGTGCCAAAGGGCTCTTTCCATACATGTCCACAATCCAGGCACCTGAACTCTCGGATATCCTGGGTGACCGGGCCGCCTTCGATGAGCAGGTGCTTGCCGTGGATCAGGAAGTCGGCGACCTTCAGATGGGCGGCGCAGATGATGTTCCCGAACGTCTGGCGGGAAACGCCCATGCGCGCGGCGGCGTCTTCCTGGTAGAGGCCTTCCAAATCGGCGAGTCGAATGGCCTCGAATTCATCGAGGCTCAGGGTGATTTCCTCGAGTTCGGTGGAGGGGATGCCACGGGGTTTGAAACTAGTGGCCAGGGGGTCGCCCCCGACGCGGCGCATTTTGCAGGGTCGGCTCATCGGGGGAGTTCACCCATGGGCGTGTGCGCCCCCTGCGCAGGTATCTTCGAGGGAAAACGCGGGGAGTTTTCCCCGAAAATAATCGAGGACGGCCTCTCCGACCAAGGCGGCTTCCCCGCCGTTGAATACCCGGATGCCGGCGTCGATGAATCCCGTAAGCGGACGTCGACCGATGCCGCCTGCGATGAGGATTTGGACTCCCTGATCGGCCAAGAGTTTGACGGACGCGAGGCAACCGCCCTGCTCGTGGGGCGGATTCACCAGGGTTTGCACCGAGACGATATTCCCGTCGGTGGATTGGACGATCGTGTAGAGTTCGCAGTGGCCGAAGTGGCGGCCGAGTTCTGAGTCCAGTCCTCCGGGGTGGCGGGAGGGGACGGCGATACGGATCGTTTCCATCGAAAACTCCTCGGGCAAGGCCCGTGTTTGTTATTGGCATATGCTACTATGATTTATCGGCCGTGGCCGGTCAAATGACGCCCGCGCAGGCCCGATTTTCCATCGACCAGTCTATTGGCGCCCAGTCGGGGCGGCTTATGGCCGCGGGGCGAAGCGACGGCACCCGCCCCAACTCGGGCGCGCTCGCCGAAGTGGTGCTCATCTCCTTGGCCACCGGGTTCCTCCACGCCTCCGCCCAGACTATAGCAAAAGCCTCATCCTATCCACCCTGCTCGCCCAATCCATATCGATCCCGCGAGGGTAGCCGATGGGTCCGTTCATCCGCGTCCTCTCCCGCGGCGATCCGCCCATAGACTCATGGAGGCGGATTCAATGGATCGGATCAATGGCCTTCCGGGCGTCGGTTTCGTATGATGCGATCCTTAAGTATGGATGTTTGTGGTTATCGGTTAATGTATTTTGGTTAATGAACGGTATCCCGATTATCTCTAATCGTCGCGATTCCCGGTTGAATGTCGACGAATAGGTTGGCACGGAGATTGATAGTTAGTAATAGAACCATACGGTGGTCGGGAGCGAAACTTGGACGAGAATCACGCCTATCTCGAGATCGAAAGCGACGCTTGGGAGAAGGAAGTTCTACACTCCGATCTCCCCGTGGTCGTGGATTTTTACTCGGATGAATGTCCCCCGTGCGAGGCCCTAGCCCCGAAATATGCCTCGTTGGCGGATCAGTGGCACCGCGACGTGAAGTTCGTGAAGGTGTTCCGCCAAAAGAACCGGGCTTTGGCCGAGAGCCTCGGCGTGCGCGGTTCGCCCACCGTGCTCTTTTTCCACGGGGGGCAAGAACGCGGTGCGCGCCTGACGGGAGGCATCCGCCGCGCCGACCTCGTGCACCAATTCGAATCCTTCGTCGGCCCCGAGCGCGCCCAAGAGATCCGTGACGGGGTCCGACCGATCCACTCGAGTTGCGACGTGTTGATTCTGGGGGCCGGGCCGGCGGGATTGACGGCCGGGATGTACACCGCGCAAGCGAAGTTGAAGACCGTCATCGTCGACGGGGCCCTGGCCGGCGGGAACGTCGCGATCACCCACCAGGTCGCCAATTATCCCGGGTTTTCCAAGCCGGTGCCCGGCTGGCAATTGGCCGACCACATGGCCAGCCACGCCAAGGGCGCCGGGGCGGTCCTGCGGGAGGCGGTGGACGTGACCTCCTTCGATCCCGAAGCGAAAGCCGTGGTGATCGACGGATACGAAACGATCCAGGCGCGCTACGTCATCCTGGCGACGGGGAACTCGCCGCGTCCCTTGGGCATCCCGGGGGAGAAAACGCTCAAGGGCAAGGGCGTTTCCTATTGCGCGACCTGCGACGGGAAGTACTTCGAGGGCAAGGAGATCGTGGTCATCGGTGGCGGGAACTCGGCGCTGGAGGAATCGCTCTTCCTCGCCACCTTCGTCAAGAAACTCACCCTGGTGCACCGGCGCGACGCCTTCCGGGCCGACCCGGGGATCCAGGAGAAGGTCGTGAAGGTGCCGGTCATCGAGCCCCTGATGAGCCACCAACCCGCCGCCTTCCGGCGCCTGGAGGATGGGCGCATGCAGGTCGATCTCATCGGCGTCGGAACGGGCGCGCCGCGCTCGCTGGTCACCGATGGCATCTTCGTCTTCGCGGGGATGGTGACGAACCCCCCCCCCGGCACCGAGCGCCTCGCCCGGGACGAATCGGGCGCGGTGATCGGGGACGAGGAGATGCGCACGAACCTCCCCGGGATTTTCGTGGCCGGGGACGTGCGCGCCAAGCGCTATCGCCAGATCACCACCGCCGTCAGCGACGGCACCGCGGCGGCCATGGCGGTGACCAAGGCCCATTACGGGTGAGCACGGTGGACCTCCCCCAATTCCACGTCGACCACGGCCGCCTCGCCTCGTCGAGTCCCAGGTCCTGGCTCCGGCGCCTCGGCTTCCTAATCTAAAGTCACCACCGAAAGGCTATAAGGCGCCAGTGAAATAACGCCGGACCCGACCGTGGTGGTCCGCGGATCGGTATCGAGGGGGTATTCCATCCGCAGGTGGAGATTCGTCTGGCTGTATTGGGAAGCGCGCCAAGCACCGGCATACGGCTGACCATCGACGCTCACCTGGAGGGTGCCCGCCACCGGGCATTTGTTGACGGCCCACAACCGCCGCTTGCCATCCTTGCCCAGAAGGGCCCTGGCCTGCAAGGCGGGCAGGCCGGGCGCCAATTCCGGCGATGCGCTTCGCGCCAAGTAAAGGTCGGCGTCCAGACACGCCTCCAGAAGCATTTCATAAAAAACACCGTAACTTCGCTTCTGCAAATGGCCGCCCTTGCCCGCGTAGGCCAGGCCCATGAACCCGCCCACGAAAATATGCAGGCTGGCCATTTGCACCGGACCCTCTTCCGCGGCATCAAGAATGGCGTAAAACATGTCGGCCGTGGCTAAGGTCGTCGCCATATTGAATTGCAGAGAACCGGGCACGACGACCCCCCACTCTGAAAGCAGCAGGGGCTTCCTGCCGAATATTTCGCGGTAGGCGCCCAATTGTCCGACTTCAATCCGATAAGCCGCCAGAAGGGTGCGCAACATCATCGGATCGATGGCGCCGGCGAAATCCTTCTCGCCCAGGAACACATAGGGGTGCATCACCACCGCATCAAAGTAAGATTCTTTTGCTAGGGCCTTCGCCCACTCATCTTTAGGGTGATCGATATTCACCGCCAATAGCACCTGCGGATCGACGGCTTTAAGCGCCCGGCAGATCGCCTTGGTTTTGGCGATATAGGCCGCCAAGTCGGGCATCGCCGAGCCGCGCTGATGGGCATCGGAATTCTCATTCCCCAATTCGATCCAAGGCACCCGGATCCCCGATGCCTTGAGCCGACGCAGGCGTTCGGCCGACTGCTCCGGCGAATCCTGGATGATATTGAAGACTTGGATCGAAGTGATCCCGTGCTGTTTGCAAAGGGTGGCGTATGCCGGGAACCCGAAATCCCGGGTGGGCGATGCATTCCATCCACGGGGCGGGAAGGGTTCGTCCGCGGGGGGGAATTTGAAACGGTCCGTGGTGAAATCATACCAATTCGCCACCGTGCCCCCCGGGAAGCGGATGAGCGGGACGCGCCAACGCGCGATGAGCGCCTGCACCTCGGGATGGGAATAACTGAGATGGCCATCGCTGGCGAAATGGGAGTTCACCCCGAGCAGGTTGGGATCAAACGGCCGGCGCTCGGCGCTGGCGATGGAAATGCTCGCTTCGATCTTCGTCGGCACCGTGTAGGGGAACGCCTGGGATGGCGCCGGCGGTTCGAAGGCCAGGGATAAGTTGCACACTCGGAGCGTGCCTTTGCAGCACTGCACCGCAACTTCCAACGTCATTTCCCGAGTGGGTTTATCGGGCTCGATGCGATATTTGAGGGCATAGGGCGTCCATCCCGCGAGCGAGCCGCCCGATGATAAGTTATTGGCTTGGTAGACCCCGGGGTTGTCGACTTGGTAGATCTTGAATTTCGGGGCATGGTAGGGCGCCGAGCCGCAGACGATGTTTTCCATCCCGATGTCCCCGACCAGGTAGAAAGGACGGTTCCCGAGGGCGTCGGTCGGGATCTTCAATTGGGCTTTGATGTAATTGCTGCCATCCCCGGCGATGGTGAGCACCCCATTTTCGATTTTCGCGCCGGGGTCGATTTTCCAGCCGGGTTGTCTGAAATCCACGATGGGAAGGTCGGCGGCCCATGCCGTACAGAACATGAGCAAGAGGATCCCTATGGGCGCGTTTTGTCTCGGCATGGAGGCTCCAATTTCGGGTTTAGTTGGGTTGCATCCCACGGTCTGGCCTAGCAGGTTGCGTCAAAACGAAGGGGCCCCATCCCCGACCCAAATGGGGCTGGACCAGGCGCGATGCCCATCCTCTTGGGTGATTCGCACCCCATAATAGCCGCGCCCGGCGTGGGAACGCTTCATCTCGATATATTCATTCTTCGGGTTTTCTTTCAGGATCGGCGCGCCATTAAAAAGGATCTCGACTTCTTTGATCGCCGCTTCGCCGATCGCCCGCATGGTGAGTTCATTCGGTGTCGCGGGGGAGCATTCCCCGCCCATTGGGGCGCCGTTCACACTGAAATCAAGCAGGATCCTGGCGCCGGTCGTCCCGTAGCATTGTCGGGCATAGAGCCCGTCGAAAATCGCTTCACGGGTGAGCGCCGGTGAGAGCACGCAGGCGAGTCCCCCGCCCTCGTGGGTCCGGTTGCCCTGGCCGGGGCGACCGATGTGGCAATCGGTGCCGGCGATGACCCCGAGTTTCTGGCCAGATGCCCATGCGATGTCGACCGAACCCCCATTGCCCGTTTCCGAACTTCCCCAGCCGCTGTAAATCTCCACCAGGCGCTGGGCCGGGCCCTTGGCTTTCTCCCAATCCGCTTGGGATAGGAATTTAGGATGGTGGGGAATGGCGAGGTAGGGGAAGCCTTCCTTTTCCAAGCGATCATAGAGACCTCTCGGGGTTTGGCAACCGTCATGGTCGGAAGGGAGACAAACGCCTCGGGAACCCCGAAAGTAGATGTTGATGTGGGGGTTCCCCGTCCACTCGTAACCTAACAAAGTGACGAACCGCGCTGGCCGCTGGTGTCGTTCGGCCGCATCCATGGCCATCATCCAACGCGCGGTGGAAGGATGCACGATGCTCGGAAGCCGCTCTTCAAAGTGATCCGACAAGGCAGCGAAATCGAGCCCCAGGGAATCCCGCGAGAATTCGTACGCCTCATCGGCAGTGCGGATCCCGTCGGAGAGTTCCGTATGGGCGTGGATCTCGCCGAAAAATACGTGATTTTTCCCGCTCCAAGGGCCCTCGACCCAGGGATTGCTGCGTCCACCGAGTCCATTTTTCGCATTCCGGGCGATCGCGAAACGGTAACCGGGCTTCTCCTGAATCTCCACGGTGGGCGGCCGCGCCTCGTTCACCTCGTTTTGAACGAGATCCATGAGGACGGCCTTTGGCGCCTTCGTCGCCTCTGGGGATCGACCCGGGGCCATGACGCGGTAACCCCGAGCCACCCCGGCCGTCACGACTATTTTGGGATGGGGAAGGACGGGGGCGTAGACCCCGTCTCCTTTTTGATCGATCGCCACGTTGAAATGGTAGGTGCCGCTGAAATCGATGGGGAGGGCCCCCAGCCCGATCGGGTCACCGATGACGAGATCCACCCGCCCGCCGGGAGCGAGGGGCCGATCGAGGATGACGAGATCGATGGCGGTATGCACCGAACCGCAGCAGGTGATCGTGCCCTCGACGCGGCTTTCCCCGGTCGCGGTCGCGCTGATTTGGCTCGAGATGTAGCCGGGGTAGGTTTGGGGGGATTTGCGGAGGAAAAAGGTGGTGTTGTCCCGTTCTTGGGCGATCCCTCCCCAGAATTGAGGGAGGAGCACCGTGAGGTGGCCCCCCACCGCGATCTCGGCCTCCATGTGGATCAGGATCCGCAGCGTGTGGCGCTCGCCCGATGCGATTTCCCCAGGTTCGGCGTGGGCCACGGCAGGAAAGCCGGTTTGGGCCAGGAGTCGTCGCCAAAGATCACGCAGGGCTCCCCGTTCCCAAACACGCTCATGTTCCGCAGACCCCAGGGAACTGGTGACCATGGCCGGCATCATCCCGAAATGGGTGAACGCCGTCCGCTTTCCTTCGACCATCTTCCGCCCCCGTTCAAGTCGGCCGCGCCCCGCGGGCCGCCCTGGTTGATGGTTGAGTTATAGCCCTTCGGGGGATCTCCGTCTATGGTTTTTTTGCGGCCAATGGGGTAAAAAATGCGGTTGGCCCTTCCCGCGGCGTGAAATGGCTCCGAAATTCACCCGGGGAAACGCCGAATTGCCGCTTGAAGACTTTTGAAAAATGCGACCGGTCTTCGAAGCCGGTTTGCGCGGCGACGGCCCCCAACGTCTCTCCTCCCGCGGTGAGGAGCCCCTTGGCTTTTTCGAGCCTCGATAGGGTCAGGTAATTCTTGGGGCTCATCCCGAATCGCTGTTTGAACCGCATGGCGAAATAGGCCCGGGTCCAGCCGTGGGGCGTGGGGAGGGTTTCCAAGACCTTCTCCTCCCCCAAACGTCGGTTGAGGTCGTTCAAATAGTCTTCGTAGCCCGATAGTTGGTGGAGACGGTCGAGCAAACGTTCGAGCAATCCGGGGAACTCGCCGAGCGCCGAGTAGACCAAGCCCTTGATGCGCAGCGAGGCCCCGGCGGTGAAACGCGGGCAGGGGTTCGGCGCGGGGCAGGAGAGCACCTCGACGCCTCGGAGGAGGTCGAGGCCCTGGTAGGTCAAGTGGAAACGCGCATAGCGCTTCAAGAGACCGCGGGGGCTCTTGATCTCGATCGCGGAGGGGCCGAGGAGGTACATCCGGCCCGCATGGAGCCGATGGGTCGCCCCGTTGAGGCGGACTTCCCCGCGTCCTTCGAGGATGATGTGGATCTTGGCGATCGGGTCGTAGGATTGAAGCCGCTCTTCCCGGGCGCAGCGCACTTCACCGAATTGGTCGAGCCTGAGGATCGCCTCGTTCAGGGCCCGATCGTGGAAACCCAGCAGCGGGGTGAGCGAAACCTCGGGGTGATCCCTCAATCTGGGATCCGGGAGGGAATTTAATGAGAATACCCGCTTCATGTTCCGTGGCCCCGAACCATCGATTCAGGGTCCCGGGTGAACGATACCCTTCGGCGGTCGGTTCTTCAACCCGGAGGCGGAATCGATGAAATGGCATTCTCAGTGGCGAAATATGGGTGACACGCGCTTAACGACTCGCGGGCGCGACCGCTTCCGGCTTCGCCTTCCCGAATACCAGCACCGTTTCCCCGGGAAGTTTCTGGATCCGTTGGATCCGCGCGTCGTTCTTCCCCCAATCGACGGCCCAGGTGAAGGAAACCTTGTCCCCCGGAGCGATGTTCGAAAGCGAGACTCCGCGGGCGAGGTCGAACGGCATGGTCATGGCGTTCATGCCGACGCGTTCGCCGAAGGAATCGACGAAGTCGTGGATGGCCTCGTGGCGGATCATGACCGGCTGGCCGCTGCGCTCGGGAAGCGCCGACACGATGCCGCGCATCTCATAGGATCGTGCGGGGACCTTCGGAGCCTTGTCCGCATGCGTCGGGCGGTTGCAGGAGAACACCGTTAGGGCCGAGAGCGCCAAGACCGCGGTTCGGAGGATTTTTTGGGGGGGCATGGGATATCCTGGGCGGGCGGCTCGCACCGGGCGCAAGCGGCCCTCAGTCAAGGCAAGTATACCGCGTGTCGGCGGCGGATTCCATCGATCAGCGGCGGTGCATCCCCCCCATCCCTGGGGCCATTTTCCGAATCAAAGAAACCTCCATCTGGCCGTTGGACAATGGGCGTCCCGCGGCGAAAAGGTGGTCGCCCTCCCTGATCTCCGAGGGGGAACCCCATCCTTCGATCCGCGTCGAGGCCGAGAGGATCAACTCCTTTTCCCAGCGGCCACGGTCGAGAACGAGGAGGCGCGATCCCTGGGCGGATTGGACTTGGCCCCGGGCGCTGTAGGCGCGGAACTCGGGGGAGCAGCCCCGGCCCTCCACGGCCCCGCAGCCCCCGGCGAGGACCCCGCGGCGTTCCCCGACCCGGTAGCCGGCGTAGAAGAGCGCAATGCCGAAGCCTGTGAGCGCAAAGAGAACGGAGACGATTTTGACGATCTTCATCGGGAGGGCTCCATGGCCCATCGGGGGCCGCTGCGGAGGAAAAAGATGGCGGCGAGGGCCAGGATGCCCAGCGATACCGGGGGAAGGAAGGGCGCCCATTCTTCCACGAGATAGGAAGGAAGATCCGCCCCCAGGGAGCCGGAGAATGCGAACAGGGAACGGAGTGCTTCCCATTCCAGGCCGCGGACCATCGAGGCGGCGAGGCCGATGAAGTACATCGAAGCCGCGAAGATCCAAAGGGCGAAATGGCGACGGAGGTGAAGATGGAAACGCGCGAGGACCATCTCGAGGCCGATCCGGAAGTGCCCCCCGCTTGAGATCTTCGGTGGCGGGAAGAGTATCTGCGATACGGATTTCGCAGGGCCCTGGTTCTTGGTTGATTTCAAGTTGGGTTCCCCCCTTCGCAATGTTCTCGGTAGAGCGTCTCGAGCGCTTTTCGGCTCCGATGGAGGCGAACCCTCAGGTGGCCAGGCGTGAGATCGAGCACCTGGGCGCATTCCGCGTCGGTGAGGCCGCCCAGGTACTTCATCTCGAGGAGATCGCCCAGTGCGGGTTCCATCCGCTTCCATTGCCTTTCCAGGCACTCGGTGGCCTCGCGGGCGATCAGCCGATCTAAAAAAGAGGGCGCGCTTTCGTCGGGGAGGGATTCGATCGCGGAAGGCGTTCGGTCTGCCTCGTCTTCGGTGGGGCGGAGGAAGCGGAAGCGTTCCCGGTGGCGGTCGACCAGCAGGCGCCGCGCCGTGGTGAAGAGCCACGCTCGCTCCTTGCCTTCATCGATTTCTCCGATGTTCCGAACCAAGCGAAGCATGCTCTCGGAAAGGAGATCCCGCGCCTCGTCGCCATCCGGGAGACGCCTCGTCAAATAGCCCAAAAGCGGCCCGCTCTGGTCGCGCCACGCCCGATAGAGACGGCCGGTATCGGACATAGCGCGGCTGATGCGGGATCAGCGGTTGGGGCAAGCCGAGGGGCCTCGACCGCAATCATTCGTGGCCCCGCCCTGGGCGCGGGGGCAGGGTTTGGCCGGGTTCATCCCCGCGAGCCAGGCGCTCCGTTGGGCCGGGGTGAGGATCTTGGCGATGGCGTCTTGGTGGGCGAGGGCTTGTTCACGGCATTCGGCGCGAAGTTTCTGGAAGGCATCGAGGTTTTTTCGGTATTCCGCCCACGCCTTGTCACCGCTGGGGTTGGCGGGCACCAGGGCCGCGCGGGCGGTGGAGACTTTTTGGCATTGGGACGCGCGCTTGGTGTCCCGAGCCTTTTCCAATGCCTCGACCTTCGCGCGTTGTTCCGCGCTGAGGGTGCTCTGTACCGAGTCGGGGAGAGTCGTCGCGCGGCATTGGCCGCCGACGCGCTGATTCATCCCGCATCCCCCTCCTTGACCGGGGCCCCTGCCCATGCCGCATCCCGCGGAGAGAAACGGAGCGGCGAGGAGGGAGGTCATCAGGATGGGGAGGACAAACTTCATGCGCTTCATGGGGAGAACTCCTGTATTTTGCCATTGTTGGCCTGGCGATATGAGGGAGACGGGGAGGGGGGAGGGATTGTTACAAAAAAATGGCGTCTGCCCTCCGGGGCCTTCCTAAAAACGGAGTTCGACCGAGGCCCAGCCGCTTTGGTTCGTGGCGGCTACTAGGGAGTCGTTGGATTCATCCCGGTAGCTTTGGTAAGCGGCGGAGAGGAAGACATTTCGCCCCAATTTATAGCGGAGCCGCACCTCCCCCTTGAGGACGCCTTCCCGTACCCGCGTCAGGGGGGAAATCGCGGCCATGGCGCCATTATGCGCCGGGCGGGCATCGTAGGTCCGATCGAGCCATGATATCGAGGCGCTGGCGAGGAGGCGCTTCCACAGGAGGGTCTCGAGACCCGCCCCGGCTTCATGCGAGAGGTGCCCATCGTAGTCGGGGACAAAGAGCCCGGTGGTCTCGAAACCCGACCGTGTCGAGACGCTTCGGCGGAATTCATAGGTCGCGGTGAACCTCAGATTGGCGAGGGGATGGAAATCAAGGTGCGCTTTCGATCGCAGGTCGAAATACGTCACGGGCGTGCCCGTGTCGGCGTAACTAGAGGAGATCACGGATTTCTCCAGATAGAGGCCGCCTCGAACGCCCGCGGACGCTTCGAGGGTGAGGGCCGTCGTCGGGTCCCAGGAGATCATCGGGGCGAACGAACAATCCGCGGTATCCAGGTCATTGGTCGGATTCGGGTAGAGAGCCCCGGCGATTTTGAAGGGAAGGTAGAAGCTCGCCTGGGGGCCGTCGAGACGAAGGAGCCAAGGAGAGCCGAGCACGATCCCCGTGAGGTAAGGATTGTCCGGATACCAGTTCAGGTTGGCGCCGAAACCCGCGGAACCGAATCGATCCTCGGAAATGCGCCGATGTTCCCAGTTGAGGCCGACAGCCACCGCCGTGGCCGCCGTCTCCCGCAGGTAAGCCTCGACACCCAGGCTCAGCTCAAGGAGATGGCGCTCGGACTCGGCGGCCTGGGGATCGATTTTCCACCGGAACTCCCCGAGGAGTTGGTGATCCGCGAGCGCGGAGTAGTCCTGGTAGATGTTGTTCCCGTAGCGGTAGCCGAGAGAACCGCTCACGGTGGCGAGGGTGAACGCAGGGACCATCACGAAGGCGAAGACGATGGGGAAAAGCCGTTTCATGGAGTGCTCCTGGATAAAGGGAAGAGTCAACGAAAATCATCCACCGCTTGGAGGAGGCGCTTGTGGGACAGGGGGCCCGACAGGGTCAGAAGAATGCGGGCGGCGCGGTCGGGATCCATTTGGTGGGTTTCGGCATGGGTGTAGAAGGCGTCGAGCCACCCCAGGGCCGGCCTGCGTTCGCTCGAGGCCGAAAGATGGGCGACGCTCTCCAGGGCCAGGCCTTTGGAGACCCCGAAACTCACGCTCAGCAGGTATGCGTCGCAGCTGGCGAAGAAGGTCCCGACCTCTTTCGGATAGCGCTGGAGGTAGGTTTGCTGGAGGGCGAGGAAATGCGGGAACGGGATCGAACCGGCCGCGAAATCGGCCAGGTAGCCGTAGACGGGGCGCTGCTCGAGGAGCGAGGACGCCCCGGCGTTGGTCGCCGCTTGCTCGCGGAAGAGCCGGGTATAATCGACGATGGCGTCGATTATGCGGCGCAATAGGGGAGGCGGGATGCGTTTCGATCGACCTTCCTCCAGTTTGAGCAGGATGGCTTGGCAGGCGAGGTCGAGGCCGGGACTTTTTTCAGCGCCAAGGGAGGGCGAATTGGATAAATAGGCGCGGAGGTCGTCGCAAGGACGGGGAGCGTCCACCGCCGCCAGCGACCAGGGAAAAAATAGAAAAAGGGAAAGGCGCAGCGCTTTCCCGGTAAAAAAGGCAGGGGCGCCAAGCGCCCCTTTGCCAGGGATCATGCCGAATTACCTTTTCCCGCCGGGCGTGGCCCCCGTGGACCCGCCCGAGGAGGCGCCGCCGCTGCCTTTATGGCCGCTGTCCACGCAACCGGTGCGGGATTGCTGGCGGGTCTGGGTTTGGGCCTGGGTTTTTCCGTCGGCGTTCTCCTTCGATCGCTCGCGCGCGCGGGCTTGTTCCGCGCTTTCGCGACTCGAGCGGGCTTGTTCCTGCACCATAGCGCGGGTGCGGGTTTTGAGGGCATCGGAGCTCGATCCCGCCGCGCCTCTGATGGTTTCGCGGGTGGCGTTGGCGCCTGCCTGCATCAGCATGCTTCGGGCGTCTTTCTTGGCCCAGCCCTCGCGCACGGCCTCGCGGTACTGGTTGCGGACCTCTTCGGACAATGCCGCCGCGGTCTCGGGGGACCCGCCGTTTTTAAGGCAGGTGGCCACGGCCTCAGCGACGAGCGCGGTCTCTTCGGCGTTGGCACCGGCCTTCACCTCGGTGCGTAGGCATTCCATGAGGCGTGTTTTCTCGCCCTCTTTGACCTGTACGCGCGAGCGCACCTGGTTCATGACTTGCCCGAGTTCGCCCTCGCCGATATTGCTTTGGGCGATGATGAGACCCGGGAAGGAAGCGAGGAGCGCGCCGGCGAGGAGCGCTCGAATGGGGATCAGCGTCAAAGTGTGTTTCATGGCACACCTCCTTTGGGAGAAACGTTTTCGGCGCCTCGTGCGCCCGGTCTCTCTCGGCGGCCTTCCTGGTCGCTTGTTTCTTTATACCGCGTCGTCATGGGGAAGTTTCAAGTTTCCGGCGAAGGGCCTCCTTCGCGCGGAAGAGGTGGGTTTTAACGGTGCCGAGGGGGAGGCCGAGTTCCCTCGAGATGGCCTCGTAACTCGCGCGCTCATAATAACAGAGTAGCAGGATGCGCCGCTGGCTTTCGGGAAGGGCGCCCATGGCCCGGTGCAGCCTTTCTTGGCGACTCGCCTCGTCGTGGGCGTCGCCCGAGTCGGTGTCCCGAACATCGGGGATCTTCTCCGCATCCCCATGGCCGAAACCGAAGAGCCCCCTCAAGCGAATTTTCAAGCGACGCGTGCGGATGCAATTGAGGGTGATCGTGCAGAGCCAGTTTTTGAAGGATCGACCGGCCTGGTATCGGGCGATCGCTCGGAAGGCACGCAGGAAGACCTCTTGGAAGAGGTCATCCGCATCCTCGCCGCGGATGCCGCTCCTGAGGATGAGGGTATAGACGTAGCCGCGATACGCTTGGACGACGGGGGTGAAGGCATCCCCGTGCCCCGCTTTCGCGCGCGCGATGGCTTCCTCTTCCTGATGGGGGTCCATCCCCGGCGGGGATCTGGGGTCGGGCGGGATGCTCAAATTTTGATCACCGAATTGATATGGCCGTACCCGTCGTCGACCCGCATGGTTGCGTTGGGGTCTGGGACCATCTCTTTCCCGTCGAGGAGGAACAAATAGCGGTAACGCCCGTGGGGCGGGATCTTCACGCGGACTTCCCACTCGCCGAGGCTCCCCATGGATTTCATGGGCACCGGTTTCCATTGGGTGAAATCGCCCATGAGGGCGACCTGGCCCATGCCCGGCGCTTGCAGGCTGAAACGGATTTCGGTCAAGGCGGCCGACTCCGAGGGACGCGAGGCTCTCCCGAACCAAATTCCGGCGCCGAAGGCCAAGAACACCAGGCACGCGGTAGTTGCGGCGAGGAGCCAGGGGGCCCTTGGTGCGAAAAGGTTTTTTCGGCCCTCCAAGCCACGCAGGCGTCGCAGGGTGCTTTGCACCAGGGCGGGCCGGGGCTCGAATTCGTGGGAGAGGAGGGCTTCCAGGTCTTCTGGCTTCATGGGGTCCCCTTTGCCCCATTTACCAGCGGGGAAAGGAAAAGTTTCATCCAATTCCAAAATCTTTAAAAAAGCGACAAAACGGGTCTATAATAAATGGAGAGTCGTCTGAGGCCGGTAAAATTTCTTGATTTTCCCATCCCGTTCGGCCCTCGTGGTCTCGACGTGGGCCGATAGGCCGGAATACCGATCGAACAAGGCCTCTCGGCCGAATCCGTCGCATGCGGGCCGATCCGGACGCGCCCCCAAAAAAAGAAAAAAATCAGACATCAGGGTTCCCCTTTGGCTAAAAGTTTAGTATAATCTAAACATGATCTGTTTAGGAAAGGCTAAACAATGAGCCCGGCGCCCGGTGCCCGCGGCCAAGGCCTCGTCGTCCCCCGCGAGGCGGTGGCCATTTCCCGCATCCTGGGGGCCCTGCGCCACCCCATTCGGCTCATGATGGTGTGCGAACTGCTCGACGGCGAGCGCTGCGCCGGCGACCTGACGGAACGTTACGGCACCACCAAGGGGAATATCTCGCAGCACTTGACGGCCCTCATCGGCCAGAAAATCGTGCTGCGCGAACGCCGGGCCAATCGCAATTATTACCACATCGCCGACAGCCGCATCGAGTCGGTCATCCGGCTCCTCAAGAAGCAGTACTGCCCCAGTGGGCCGACGCTTCCCGCTTCGGCGGCCCCCAAGTCCCGCCTTCGGGCCCCCAAAACGCGCCTTTAAAACTAGGAGTGAAACATGGCCAACCTGAATGAAGTGAAACCCGCCCACAGCGTCGACGCCCGCGCGATGGCCTGCCCCGGCCCGCTCCTCGAGGCGAAGAAGGCCATCGGCAGCGTGCCGGTGGGCCAAGTGCTCGAGATCATGTCCGGCGACAAGGGTAGCCGGGAAGATATCCCTGCCTGGTGCAAAAAGATCGGGCACGAGTACCTGGGCGTGCTCGAGCGCGACGGCTACGATAGCCTGTTCGTCACGCGCAAGAAATAGGGATCCGATCTCCCCGGGCGCGCGGCATGCCGCGCCTAGGGAGTCGGCTTCGGGAGTCGGCGGGCACTGCCCCCGCGCCCGCGGAGGCAGCAAGGAGTAAGGGATGGAACACGCGACGTCGTTGGGGGACAAGCCCCCGAAAATACTCATCATCACCACCATCGCTTCCAGTTATACCGGGGCGAATACGGTGGGGCAGGCGCGGGCCCAGTATGCGCCCAACACCTACATCCTGCGGGTGCCCGATCCGGTCATGTTCCCGGAAGATTTCTACCTGCGCTGCTTCGACAAGGGCTTCGCGGGCATCATCATCATGTCGAGCGGGAGCGATTGCCCCTATGAGGGCGCCTACGGCCGGCTGTCGGCCCGCGTGGGACGCACCTACCTGAAGATGAAGGAGAAGGGGATCCCCACGACCCGTCTCAAACTCACCACCGTGTGCACGGTGTGCAAACACGCCTTCCTCAAGGAGATCGACGACATGCAGAACCACCTGAAGGAGAAGGCGGCATGAAAGCGCACACCCTCGTCATCGGGGCCGGTATCGCCGGGCTCCAGGCCGCCCTCGATCTGGCGGAACAGGGCCGCCAGGTCGTCCTGGTCGAGAAGAACCCCAGCATCGGCGGGCGCATGATCAGCCTTTCCAAGGTCTATCCGACCCTCGACTGCGCCAGCTGCATCACGACCCCGCGCATGGCCTCCGTGGCGCACCATCCCCTCATCCACACCCTGACCTACACCGAGGTACTGGGCGTCGCGAAGAACGAGGACGGCACTTTCCGCGCCCATCTGCGCAAGAAGCCCCGCTACATCGAGGAAGACAAGTGCATCGGATGCAAGCGGTGCGAGGAAGTCTGCCCGGTCTACATTCGGGATGATTTCGAGCACCAACTCGGGGCCAAGAAGGCGATTTCCATCCCGTTCACCAACGCCATCCCCCAATTCCCGGTCCTCGAACCGCAGTCGTGCACCTGGTGCGGCGCCTGCGCGAACGCTTGCCCGGTGGATTGCATCGATTTCACCCAGGAATCCCGGGACCTCTTCGTCGAGGTCGATGCGGTGCTCCTGGCCACGGGCTTTCAGCTCACGCCCATCGATGCCAAGGCCCAATACGGCGGCGGGAAACTCCGGAACGTGATCAGCTCCCTCCAGGGCGAGCGCCTCCTCGCGCCCCACGGGCCCTACGGCCGGGTGCTGCGGCCCTCCGACGGGAAGGTGCCCGACTCGATCGCGTTCGTGCAATGCGCCGGGAGCCGGGATGCGAGCCTCGGCGTTCCCTATTGCAGCCGCGTCTGCTGCATGTACGCCATCAAGCAGGCCATGCTCCTTTCCGGTTCGCTCCCCACCGCCGACATCACGATCTACTATATGGATATCCGGGCTTTCGGAAAGGGCTACGAGGCCTTCTACCAGAACGCGAAGGCCATGGGCATCAACTTCGTCAAGGCCAAGGTCGGCCGCATCCGCGAGATCGAGGACGGCAACCTCGCCCTGCGCATCGAGCGCCAGGAAGGCACGGCCCAACCTGAAGAGGCCCAGCACGACCTCGTGATCCTCTCCCTCGGGCTCACGCCCCAGTGGAACCCCGGGCAATTGGCTTGGGAGGTGAAGACGGCCTCGGACGGGTTCGTCGCGACCCCCGGGGCCCCGTTGGACCCCGCCGCGACCACGCAAGACGGGGTGTTCGCCTGCGGCACCGCCACCGGGCCCAAGGATATCGTCGACAGCATCATGGAAGCGGGGAACGCCGCGACCGAGGTGGGGAAGCGCCTGGAGATTAGGGCCCCGATGGTTCCCGGAGGTGCGTCATGAGCGGCGCGATGGACGAAGCCAAGGTCGGCGTCTACGTCTGCCATTGCGGCGGGAACATCAGCGATGTGGTGGACGTGAAGGCGGTGGCCGCCGAACTGGGCAAGCATCCCCAGGTGGCGATCTCCAAGGAGTTCGCCTTCATGTGCTCCGACGCCGGGCAGAAGCTCGTCATCGAGGACATCAAGAGCGGCAAGATCAACCGGGTGGTGGTGGCGGCCTGCAGCCCCGCGCTCCATGAACTCACGTTCCGCAAGGCCCTCCAGAGGGCCGACTTGAACCCCTACCTCTACGAGCACGTGAACATCCGGGAGCAGGTGAGTTGGGTGCACAAGGGCGACCACGATGCGGCCACGCGAAAGGCGACGAGCCTCACCCGGGCCGGCGTGGAGAAGATCCTGCGCCAGGACCGCCTGGAATCCATCCATGTCGGCGCCGCCAAGCGGGTGCTCATCGTCGGCGGGGGCCCCGCCGGGCTCAAGGCCGCCCTCGATTCGGCCGCCCGGGGCCTCAAGGTCACCCTGGTGGAAAAATCCGGCCGCCTCGGCGGCCACCTCCACGAGTTCGACACCGTCTACCCCGGGGGCCAATCGGCCTCGGAGCTCCTCGGAAAACTCCTGTCGGCGGTGTCGGCGAATCCGGCCATCACCGTCGTGCTGGGGGCCGAGGTCAAGACGTGGGACGGGTTCGTGGGCAATTTCAAGGCCGTCCTCTCCACCGGCGATGCGGTGAACGCGGGGGCGGTCATCATGGCCACCGGGTACCGCCATACGGCCCCGAGCGCCGGAGAATACCGATTCGGGAAGGACGACCGGGTCATCACGCTTCCCGCGCTCATCGAGCAGATGAAAGCGGCGCCGCGCGGGCCACTGACCCGGGGCGGTCGGGCCGTGCGATCGGTGGCCTTCATCCACTGCGTGGGCAGCCGGCAGATCGAGGGCGTCCATGCGCCGCAGGAGGACGGGAAGGTCAATGATTATTGCAGCCGGGTTTGCTGCACCGCGGCCCTCCACACGATCAACGCCCTCAAGGAGCGCCAGAGCGACCTCGCGATCTACGATCTCTACCGAGATATCCGCACCTACGGGCGCGGGCACGAGGCGATCTACGAGCAGGCCTCGAAAAACGGCGTGCTCTTTTTCCGGTTCACGGAGGAGGCCCAGCCCGAGATCCGCGAAAGCAGCGTGGTGGTGAAGGATGTGCTCACCTGGAACCAGGAGGTCGAACTTCCCGCCGACCTCGTGGTGCTGGTCACCGGGGTCAAGCCCGGCGAGGTGGCGGAACTCACCGCGATGATGAAACTCCCCACGGGGAGCGACCGCTTCCTGCAGGAGGCCCACCCCAAACTGCGCCCCGTGGAGGTCGCCAATAACGGCTTCTTCCTGGCCGGCGCCTGCCAGGCGCCCATGGACCTCGTGGAGAGCGCGGCGGCCGCGGGGGCCGCGGCCTCGAAGGTGGCGGCCGTGCTCTCGAAGGATTTCATCACCCTCGACCCCTACGTGGCCCGGGTGGACGCAGAGAAGTGCACCGGGTGCGAGGCGTGCCTGCCCGAATGCGCCTATACGGGCGCCCTCTTCATGAACGGTTCGAAGAAGGCCGAGGTGAACGCGGCGCTGTGCAAGGGCTGCGGCGCCTGCGTGGCGGTGTGCGAACCGCGCGCCCTGGACCTCGCGGGTTGGTCCCTGGACCAGATGGAAGCGATGGTGGACGCGATGGCGTCGGAGGTGGCCCCGTGAGTCTCAGCGAATCGACGAAGGCGAAATTGAAGATCGCCAAGGAACGCCACGGCGTCTCCCCGGAGCTCCTGGCCCGGGTCAAGGAAACCAACCGGATCCACCGGGCGATCCTCGAGGCCGTCGCGACGGAGGCCAAGAGCGTGCCCGACATCGCCGCGGCGACGTCGCTACCCAGCGAGGTGGTGTTCTGGAACGTGAACGCCCTGCGCAAATACAACAAGCTCGTCGACGTGAAGAAATCGGGCGATTTCTGGCTCTACCAGAAGAAGTGAGGCGCCATGGCCATCCAAATCGAACCCAATGTGCTCAAAGACCTGAAGGCCTACGGCGCGGGCGACGTGAGCGCCTGCTTCCATTGCGGCAATTGCACGGCCGTTTGCCCCTTGTCCGAAAACGGGGGATCGTTCCCGAGGCGTATGATCCGCTTGGGGCAGATCGGCGCGAAGCGGGAACTCTTGGCTTCGGCGGAACCCTGGTTGTGCTACGGCTGCGGCGAGTGCGCCCAGACCTGCCCGCGGGAGGCGGAACCGGCGGAATACATGGCCAGCCTCCGGCGCTACCAGATCGCGCACCTCGATCCCACGGGCTTGGGGCGCCTGTGGTTCAAGGTCCCCGCGTTCGCCCTGATCCTGAGCCTCGCGCTCCTGGGCGTCCTCGGCGCGTTCCTCCTCACCGTGAAGGGGAGTCGCCTCTTTCCCCAGTGGCTCTTCGGGAATACCGTGGCCTATGAAACGATCCATACCGTCGGCATGGTGGTGGGGGGAGTCCTCCTCGCGCTCCTCCTCGGGAGCTTCGCGACGCTTGTGCGGAAATCGGGCCTCGTGCCCCTCCTCAAGGGCCGAAATCTCCTGGGCGCTTTGGCCTGGCTCGGGGGCGAACTCGTGACCATGAAGCGACACGGCGAGTGCGAGGCCCAATCGGCCATCCCCGTTCCCCGCCGGAAGAATCCCCGCGTGGTGCATTGGGCCATCATGTGGGGCTTCATCGCCCTGGGCGTCGCCACGGCCCTGGATTTCCTCTTCATCTACTTCATGGGCTGGACGATCGTGTGGCCGGCGCGGGTCCTCGGCACGGTCGGGGGGCTCGTGATGCTGCTGGGCGTCAGCGGGGCGATCCTGCGCCGCCTCACCGACCCGAAGGCGGGCACCCGGCGCACACGATTCGCCGATGCCTGGGTCCTCTTCTTTCTTTGGGTGCTGGCCGTCACCGGATTCTGGCTCGAGATCGTCGTCACCTTGCGTACGAGCGGTCTCGTGCATGATTGGGTGCTCGTCATCCACGCGGCCATGGCCATGGAACTCGTGCTCCTCTTCGGCATGACCAAGATGGCCCACGTCCTCTACCGGCCCTTCATGCTGCTGAAGCACCGCCTGGAGCAGACCGCACCGATGGCCGAGACCGCCGCCTCCCCGTCCGTCCCCTGATCGCCCCTCCCATCGTTCCCCCAACCCGAAAACAAAAGGAGCCCGCCATGACCCTCGAAGAAAAAGTCGCCGCCCTCGAATCCCAGGTCGAACAACTCAAGAATAACGCGCCGGAGGACAAATTGTCCATGGTCGTCTTCACGGGAGATCTCGACCACCTCCTCGCCGCCCTCGTCATCGCCACCGGGAGTTCCGCGATGTTCGAGAAGACCCAACTCTTCTTCACCTTCTGGGCCACCGCGGCGCTGCGCGATCCCAAGAAGGCCGCCCCGCCGAAGAACCTCATCTCCCGCATGTTCGGGATGATGCTGCCCAAGGGGACCCCGGCCCTGAAATTGGGGCAAATGAACATGGGGGGGATGGGCACGGCCATGATGAAGGGCCTCATGAAGAAGAAGAACATCCTCTCCCTCGAGGCGCTGCTTAAGCGCGCCGCCGATGCGGGGGTCCAGATCTCCGTGTGCGAGATGAGCATGGACCTCATGGGCATGACGAAGGAGGAGATGATCGACTATCCCGGGCTCAAGCTCGCCGGGGTCGCTTCGTTCCTCCAGGACGCAGGCACGAGCAAGACGACCCTCTTCATTTGAGGCCTCTCCACGAACCCTTCGACGGGGGGGGAGCCGTCGCGCATCGAAGGGGGCGCTGCCGGGCCCCTTTCCCGCCCCAACGGGGGTTCGGCCCAACGCCCTTCGGCGCGCGAAGCCGCGCGCCTCATCGAGACGGGGTTCGCGCGGATGCTCTCCGCCTTTTCCGCGACGCAGGAGCGGATCGAACGCATGGCCGTCGGGGTGGGCGCCGCGGCGTGCGGCGCGGAAGGCGCGGAGGCGGTCCTCCGGGATCTCGAGCGACAAGCGCGGGAGGGCCGGCGCTTCATCGACGAGAATGTCCAGTTGTCGCGGGAGGCCATGGAGGTTCTCGCCGGCATGGAGAAGGCCCTGGGGATCCTCCAGGACCTCGCGAAGAACACCACCGTGCTCGCGCTCAACGCCTCCATCGAGGCCGCCCGCGCGGGGGCCCACGGGGTGGGCTTCAAGGTCGTCGCCCGGGAGATCAAGGCCATCGCCGACCACGCGAAAGGGGGGGCGGCGCGCATCGAAGCCGCAGTGAAGACGGCCACGAAGCAGGTGGCCGACGCGAACCTGAGGTCGCAATCCGCCCGCCGGTCTTTCGTCGGCATCCAAGAGGGTTCCGAGCGCGCCGTGGGCGCCATGGAGGACCTCCGCGCCAAGGTCGAGGCGGAAAAAAAGAATGCCATCGCGCTCATCCTCGACCTGACGGATCTGGAGGAGTCGAACCGCGAACTCGGCGACATCGTCGCCAGCGGCGTGGATGCCGCCCGCGTCCCTTAGAAATCGGGGCTCCCGCGTCTTGGCCCGCTCGTCCCGCCATGCCAAGATGGGGCCACGGCCCATGAACTCCGCCCTCCTCCCGGTCCCGAAAATCGAAGACGATTTCTACGATTGGCACGCCCGCCACGCGGAAAAATGCGTTCGGGTGGCCGAGCGGAAGGACTGGCAACTCGTCTGCCTCGGCGACTCCATCACCCATATGTTCGAACTGGCCGAGCAGGGCGGGCCCCGGGGGAAGCGGATTTGGGACGCCCGCTTGGCGCCCCGCCGCGCCCTCAACCTCGGCTTCGGCTGGGACCGCATCCAGAACGTGCTCTGGCGCCTGGACCATGGCGAATGGGAAGGGCTCTCGCCGAAGCTCGCCATGGTGCTCATCGGCACCAATAACCTGACCGGCACCGATCGGGCTCGGGCCAATACCCCGGGGGAAATCGCGGAGGGCATCCTCGCCATCGGCGAAAAGATCCGGGGCCTCAGCCCATCGACGGAGGTCCTCGTCCTGGGGATTTTTCCGCGCGACACGCCGGGAAGCGCCCTGCGGAAATCCATCCTCGAAACGAACGCCCTGCTGGCCGCCCGTGTTCCCGAGCGTTCGGGCTTCCACTACCTCGACCTCGCCGACGCGTTCCTGGAGGCGGACGGTACGATCCCCCCGCGACTACTGAACGACGGAACCCACCCCACCGAAGCGGGCTATCGGGCCTGGGCGGAGCATTTGGAGCCTTATTGGGGGCGTTTCGGGATCGCGGGCGAGGGGGTCGGATGAATCGGCGCGGGGGCGGTTCTCTTAAGGAGCTCTCAGGTTGGCTCTCGGGGCGCTCCCTCCCACTGCTCTATCTCCTCTTCTGCCTGTCGGTCCTCCTCATCGGTGAAATCGACTTGCTCACCGGCGACGAGGTGGTCCTCTCGGCGCTCTACCTGCTCCCCGTGGCCGTGATGGCCTGGCTCCTGGGCGGCAAGCACGCCTTTGCGGCGAGCTTGGCGAGCATCGCGGCGATGTTCCTCGTGGATGTGCGCATGGAGCACACGGGGTTCCATGCCTCCCAGGCGATCAATGCGGGCATCCGCCTCACGATCTTTTTTTTCGTCAGTTTCCTGGTGGCGCGCGTGCGGACCCAACATCTCCAGCTGCGCGACCTCGCGGTGCGCGACGCCCTCACCGGCCTCGCGAACCTGCGGGGCGCCCTGCAGGCTTTGGATCTGGAGTACGACCGCTCCCGGCGCAGCGGCCGCCCACTCACCGCGATCTCCCTGGACGCCGACCGCTTCAAGGAAGTCAACGACACCCGGGGCCACGCCGCCGGCGACGAGGTGCTTCGGCGCATCGGGAAGGCCCTCGCGGCGACCTTGCGGCGCACCGATACGGCCGCCCGCATGGGGGGGGACGAGTTCCTGGTGCTGCTCCCCGAGACCGACGCCCGGTCCGCGGGAGTCTTCGCCGAGAAAATGCGCGGTCGCCTCCTCGCCTCGATGAAGGAAGGGGGGTTCCCGGTGACCTTCAGCATCGGCGGGACGACCTTCCTCCGCCCGCCGGGATCCATCGACGAGATCCTCAAGACCGTCGACCGCGCGATGTACCGGGTCAAGCGGGGCGGGCGCAACGGAGTCCGCATGGAACGATTTCCCGCGCCGAGTGCTCCCGGCCGTCCACGCCGTTCCCCCGCGGGGAAACGGAGGGCGGCCCATCGCTGAGGCGGGCCGCCGCTAGCGCTTCACCACCCGACCCGAACCCGTGCCGACCACGCTTAGGGTCGGGTTCCCGGAATAATAGACCGAACCGCTACCGAGGAGGGAGGCCTTGAGCGACCGGGACAAATCGACGGTCGCGTTTCCCGAGCCGACGAGGGAAAGGTCCCCATCCCCCGAGGTAAGTCCCCCCGCCTCGAGGTTGCCGGACCCGGTGAGCGTGGCGCGGAGGGTGTTCGCCCTTCCGGAGAGGGTGAGGGTGCCCGAGCCCGAGAGGTCCCCCGTGACCGTGGTCGCGGAAAAGCCGCTGGCCAGGAGGTTTCCGGAACCGGTGAGAGAAGCCGACACGGCGGACCCGCCGCCCCGGGAGGTGAGGCTCCCGGACCCGGCGAGGATCAGGCAGAGTTCGTTCGAGGCGATGCCCGTGAGGTCCAGGTTCCCGGAGCCGGTGAGCGTCGCAATGGTCAATTTTTTCATGGTGACGGTGGCCCGCATGGGGAGGGTCGACGCCAGGGAGGATCCCGTTCGGGTCCGGATCACCAGCGTGCCACTCACCACGGTGGTTTCGATGTAGCCCAGGAGGTTCTCCTCCATTTCCAGGGTGCAGGAATCTTCCGGCCCCACCTGGACCGTGACTTCCATGGCCCCCGCGTTCTCCAGGGCGGTCATGCCGGAGACGCTGCGGACCTCCCGGACCACGTTTCCGTTCCCGGCCACGGGACCGAAGGGGAAATAGCAGGCGGTGAGGGACAGGAGGGGGATCAAGCAGCCGAGCAGCTGGCGTAACATGGGGCACTCCATGGAGGGATTCCCCTCCATGCACTGGAACACCGGGGGCCGGGAAATGTGTCACCGGTCCGGGTGCATGGGCACCATGGCCCCCTTTCCGGTCCTCGGCCGTCCGGCTAGGGCCTTGTGGAAGTGTGCACCGGTCCTGGCGGGTTTTCATGGAACGATTGAGGGCGCCCCCGGCCCCATCACCGAAACGGCGCTTTAGGGGAGGCTCACGTGCTGGTGACCGCGTACTGTCTTTCCCATGGCCATTGGACGGTCATTCCCCACCACCTCGAGGAGAATTTCAAGGACATGGCGGACTGCGGCTTCCACGCCGTGGCCCTCTCGTTCAGCGAGAGCGAGATGGCCTATTCGAGGCGGGCCTTCGAGATCCAGGTCGCCTTGGCGAGAAAATGCGGCCTCCGGGTGTTCGTCATCCCCAGCCGACTCGGTGGACGGTTCGCCGGTTCTCCCCTCGCGCCGGGCCTCTGGATCTCCGCCCACCCCGAGGCCCAGGTCCCCGGCCACGTCGGCTTCGCCGGGCCCCTCGCCTGCGTGGAGAACGGGGGTTTCCGCGCTTGGATCCGCGAGTTCATGGGCACGCTGCTGCGCGATTATCCTTTGGACGGGATCATCTGGGATGAGCCCAAATACGAGAACTTGGTCTCCACGCACCCCGACACGGTGGCGAAGTACGGGCCACATCCCACTCCCGAACAGATGGAAGACGGGTTCGTCGATTTCCTCTCCGATCTCACGGCCCATTGCCTCTCGATCCGACCCGGTTTGACGATCACCCTGTTCAACCAGAAGACCTCGTCGCCGCGGTTCACCCGGGCCAGCGCTGCCGTGCCGGGGATCCGCTACGCTGGCTATGACGGGAACCTCTGCCGGCAAAGCTTCTTCCACGAAGAGCCCCGGTGGGCCAAGTACCGCCTCGAATCGGTCTGGGAGAGGACGGTCGAGGAATGCGCCGACGCCAAACGCGGGACCTTCGCCCTGGTGGAGAACATGCTCATGCCGCGGGTGGCGATCCCGGAATACCGCGCCAACCTCGAGGCCTACCTGAAGGAATACCATCCCGACCATCTCGCCCTCTATTATTACGCCCACAATAACGAGGATCCCGAGGCCGTCCATCAAGTGACCCGAGATTTGATGAAGAAATACTTGCCGTAGTCGCCCAGGCGGCGATGTCGCCGTCCCGCAATCTTCCCGGAATCTCCCCCCGGGCCATGGGTCCAAAATAGGGTTCCCGGTCGCTATTCCCGATCTTGGGAGGGCGATTCCATGCCAGTTCGGCCTCCTTATGGAGGCTTTTCCAAGCAGAATCTTCTATTTATTTGCCGTCTTCGGCGGGCGAAAAGGATAATACCCCGGTGACAGATTCCAAGGGGGGCGGTGTTCCAATGAGTGAGGCGATGGAAAACGACAAGGCGGGCGAGCTTTTCGACCGGCTCTACCGGGAATGGGGGCCGATGGTGCTTCGCCGCTGCCGCTTTCTCATGCGCGACGAGGACCTGGCGGTGGACGCCATGCAGGAGACTTTTGTGCAGGTACTACGGCGGATGGAGACCCTGGATCTGGAGCGGCCCTCGAGCCTGCTCTACCGCATCGCCACCAATACCTGCCTCAACCTGATCCGGGGCCGCGGGCGCTGCCGGGAAGACTTCGCCGGGGACGACCTCGACGCCATCGCAGCCGTGGACGAGAACGAGGAGCGCGCCCTGGCCGGGGATCTGCTGGGCCGCATCTTCCATCGGGAGGAGGCCTCGACACGGGTCATGGCGGTCCTCCATTTCGTGGACGATTGGACTTTGGAAGCCATCGCCGAAGAGACGGGCCTCTCCGTCTCGGGCGTGCGCAAGCGGCTTCGCGGACTCAAGGAGCGGGCCAAGGGCCTGCGGGGAGCATGGGCATGAAACCGACGCAATTCGACCTGGAACGCCTGGCGCGGGGCGAGAACCCGACGCGGCCCATCGACGGGGCCGACCACCGCGAAGCGGTGGCTGGACTCAAGCGCTCCGACGCGGAGATCCTCGGGCGGTATCCCGTGGAGGCGATGCGGGAGACCGTCCTGAAGCGGCTCTCCGCCGCCAAGATCGAGGACGGCGCCCGCCGCGCGAGGCTTCGGCGCCTTCGGGTCGGGCTGTTCGCGGCCCCGCTGCTCGCCGCCGCGGCGTTCGTGCTGGCCTTCGTCGTCGTTCCTTCCCGCAAGCCGACGATCGCCGCCCTCCACGACGAGGGCTCCGGCGAAATCCGGGTGAAGGGGCTCACCTCCCACCTGGTGGTCTATCGGCGCACGCCCTCGGGGGTGGAACGGCTCCTGCCCGGCGGCCAGGCGTCGCCCGGGGAGCAACTCCAGGTCGCCTTCGTGCGCGAAAGCAACGACCGCTACGGCATCATCCTCAGCATCGACGGGCGCGGGGTCACCACCTGGCATTTCCCCGAGGCGCCCTCCACCTTGGCGACCTTCACCACGGGCTTGGGCGAGGTGCTGCTGCCGAAATCCTATGTCCTCGACGATGCGCCGTCCTTCGAGCGCTTCTTCTTCCTCACCTCCTCTCGCCCCTTCGACGCCGCGGCGGTCCACGCCGCCGTGGAGAACTTGGCCCGCCTCCAGGGCGGAGCGGTCTCCCGCGAGCCGGCCCTGCCCCCCGGGGTCCAGATGTCCAGTTTCCTCGTGAGGAAACCATGAAATCCCGAGAATCCGCCGCCCGGAAGAATGAAGGGGCCCCGAAACGGGGCCCCGATCGCGAACGCATGCGGCCCAGAGCGCGAAACGAGGAGACGACCATGGATTCGAACACAAGACTCGCGCAGGCGACGAGATCCCCCTTCCTCCCCAGGCTCTCCCTCTTCGCTTCCTTGCTGGTGGTCCTCTCGTCGCTGCTCTCCGGGGAACCGGCCCCCACGCGCCGGTATGCCCTGGTCATCGGGGAGAACGACGGCGGCCCCAAAAGGGTCAAATTGCGCTACGCGGTCTCGGACGCGCGCACCGTGGCCGGCGTGCTCACGAGCCTCGGCGGCGTGCGAGCGGAAGACCTGGTGCTGCTTGCCGATCCCGACCGGGAATCGGTGGAGCGCGCCTTCGTCGCGCTCGGGGAACGCATCCGCGCGGAGGCGGGCACCGACGGGCGCAGCGAGACGATCTTCTATTACTCCGGGCATTCCGACGACGAGGGCCTCTGCCTCGGCCGGGAGAAGATCGGCTACGGCGACCTGCGCGCCCAGATCCGCCAACTCCCCAGCGGGGTGAAGGTCGCGGTGCTCGATTCCTGCGCCTCGGGGGTCTTCACCCGCACGAAGGGCGGCAAGCAGCAGGCCCCGTTCCTCGTGGACAACGCCTCGCGCATGGAGGGCCACGCCTTTCTCACCTCCTCCTCGGTGGACGAGGCGGCCCAGGAATCCGACCGCATCGGCGGCTCGTTCTTCACCCATTACCTCGTCACGGGCCTCCGCGGCGCGGCCGACGCCAACCGCGACGGCAAGGTGACCCTCAACGAGTCCTACGACTACGCGTTCCGCGAGACCCTGGCGGGCACCGAGCAGAGCCGCGGCGGCCCCCAGCATCCCGGCTACGATATCCAACTCTCGGGCACGGGCGACCTCGTGCTCACCGACACGCGCAGCACTTCGTGCACCCTCGCTTTCCCCGCCGAACTCGCCGGCCGCGTCACCGTGCGCGGCGCCGACGGCAATCTGGTGGCCGAGTTCCGCAAGGCGGCGGGCCGGGCCACCTCCCTCGGGATGGAGCCCGGTTCCTACCGGATCCTCGTCGATGGGCCCCAGGGTCCGAAGATGACCATCCTGATCCTCGCCAAGGGCGAGAGCGCCGCGCTGGATCCGGCGACGCTCGTTTCGGTGAACCGGGAGCAAACCGTCTCCCGGGGGGGCAAGAGCGCCGAAAGCTTCCTGGACCCCGACAGGATGGCGAGCATGAGCAATATGGCCGGGCTGTCGGAGGGGACGGAAGCGGAGAAGGACCCCCTGGCGATGGCCGGCGTGCGTGAAAACCCGGCGGACCCCGGGAAAGAAAAGATCAAGCCCTTCGAGGCCGCCAGCATCAGTTTCCGCGACGCCTTTGCTAAGGCGAGCGCCGAGATGCGGGCGAACCTCGCACGGGCGACGGCTGAAATGCGGGCCAATATCTCCAATGCCTCCGCAGAGATCCGCTTGAACCGCGCCCCGACGCCGTCCCTGGCGAAAAAGCCGCCCATCGCGCGCCCTAAAGAGAAGGAAATCTCGCCGGCGAGGGACCCAGAAGTTGGTACGGGAATGGACCTTTCCACTCCGCCCAAGGCGGCCGCGCCTTCCCGCGCGGAAAAAAAGCCGGCGCCCGTTCGAGCGCATGCCGACTTGGCCATCGAGCCCTTCAGTTTCGGCATCGTGCCGGGCGTCCAATTCCCCCTGCGCGGGGCCGGCGGCGTTCGCACGGTCATCGGGTTGAACCTGATCGCCGGGGCCACGGAAGCGGTCGCCGGGTACTACTCGTCCCCCGTTTTCAGCGTGGTGACCGGCCGGGCCGACGGCTTCGTCAGTTCGGGCGCGTTCACCAAGATCGGCGCCGGAGCGGGCCTCCTCGCCTCGGGCGGCGCGAGCGTGGTGGCCGGGGACTACGACGGCTTGGCCTGCGCCGGGGGCGTCACGATCCTCACCGGAAGCGGCAAGGGGCTCTTCACCAGCGGCGGGGCGACAATCCTAAAATCCCTGGACGGCCTTTTAGCGTCGGGGGGGGTGAACATCGTCTACGGCGCCGGCAACGGCTTGGCCGCGGCGGGCGGGGCCAATATCGTCTCGGGCGATTTCAACGGCCTCATCGCCGCGGGCGGCGTCAACATCGTGGCCGGCGCCCTCAACGGGCTCGCCACCGCCGGGGGGGTGAATATCTCGGGAAGTTTCCGCGGCATGGAGACGGCGGTCGTGAACATCACGGGCCGGGGGGCGGGGGCCCAGGTCGGGGTCGTCAACATCGCGGGGGACCTCTCCGGTTGCCAGATCGGCGTGATCAACGTGGCCAAGAGCATGAAGGGCGTGGGCATCGGCCTCCTCAATTTCATCGGCAACGGGATCCAAAGCCCCGAAATCGCCTATAACGAGCAGAATATGGTGGATCTGGCCTTCAAACTCGGGAGCCCCTACTTCTACACCTTCCTCTCCCTCGGGGTGAGCGGGGCGGTGAAGGACCGGATCACCGGGACCGAAAATGGCGCGGCCGTCCACACCACCGAGTGGTTCGTCGACCGCGTGGCCCCCGGCGCGGGCTTCGGGTTCCACATCCCCGGGAAGCGGCTCTTCGTGGATCTCGTCACTTCCGGCGCCGCCGTGATGCCCGACCTCAGCGCCGCCAGTTGGAACGCGTCCCAGAATTTCTGGGCGCGGCAGGAGGTGCTCGTCGGCTTCTCCTTCTTCCGCCACCTCTCGCTCGTGGCGGGGGTGAGTTATAACCTGCTCCTCGACCGCAACGACCCCTTCTTGGTGGCGCACCCCATGGGCGCTTCCTCGCCGGACCTCGCGTTCAAATGGTCGACCCCCCAGGCCAAGCAATGGTTGGGTTTTAAGGCGGGCGTGAGGTTCTAACCCCGCCCCTCAAGGGGCGCCACGAGGCCGCGCGCGACCCGGGCGCGCGGCCGGGAGTACGAATCGGGATCCCCCAGCATCGGAGTCCACCATGGATAAACTGTCGGCCCTCATTGCGCTCGCCCTGTTCCTGGCCTCGTGCCGGGCCACCTACTCGACGGAACCCGGGTATACGAACAGACCGACCCTCGCCGCGGGGACGACCACGATCGTCTTCGCCGCACCGCTCTCGGCGAACCAGGCGGGGTGCGGCCAATACACCCGCGTGGGCGGGGCGGGGCCCGCGCCCTATTCCAATTACGTGCGCCTCGCCCATTCCAATTTCCACGAGACGTCGGACGTCACCTGGCATTCCTATTACAAGACGAACGACTCGTCGAGGGTGTTTTCCGTGGATTACCACGTCGACATGGCGAACCCCGGCCTGATCGTCCCCGCCGAGGGATTCTGCGACCTCGATCCCCGTTATTGGGCGTCGTTCGCCGTCGAAGTCACCAACGCATGCCAGTGCGATGGCGCGCCCCGCACGGCGATCGTGAACTACCCGGTGGTGTCGAACGTCCTCGTCATCCGGAATTAGGCGTTTGCGGTTCTGAAGGGATCCTAAGACGGGCGAAATTCCGCACAAGGCCGCAAGGAACATCAACTCGGGGTGTCCCAAAACGGTCGGGATCCTTCGGGACCCGTTTTCCGGAAGATTTGCAAAGCCCTCGATTCGCATCGTAAGATTTTTCGAAAGAGCCGTTCGCCCTTTTAACACAAATCCCGGGTCCTCTTGGAGAATCTCGATGAAGCGTATGGCATGCCTGTTGTTTGCGGCGTTCATGGTGACAGGTTGCACAGGTAGCCTCTTCACGGACCCGACCGAACCGAATTTTCTGGTGCGAATGAAGAGCACCTATCCCGCCACAGTCTACAACGTGAAGATCGGAACGGTCGATTTCGGGACCGTACTCCAGAACAGCACCTCTGATTATAAGCAAATCGAAGCCGGGTCCCATAAGATCACCGGAAATACTAGCGCCGGACAACAATTGACCGGCACGCTATCCGTATCCGGGAAAGGAACCCATAAGTTCACCGTGAACCTATCCTCCGCCGGGGAACTCTCCGTTTCCGAAGATTGACGGGACCTGATCAAGTTCTAATCTACTCTACTCTACTCTGTCCTATTCCTTCGTATCGCGTCGTGTCCGTGAGACAGGCGGTTGAAGCCCAACCCGCCCATATGATTCAAGGCTTCCCCAGTTCGTAGACGACAAAGCGCGCCTTCCCGTCCTTCACCGTTTCGGCGGTGAACGAGACGGAACCGCCCCCCTTCTTGAGGGGAAGCTCCTCGACCCGTTTGCCGGAAAGATCGCAACCCCATAGTTTGAGGTCGGCGGCGGCCTCGGTTTTGATGGAGATGTCCATGCTCCCGGCGGCGACCACGCGCTGGGGCGATCCCCAATCCTCCACCAGGTTCTTCGAGCGGGAGCGGTACTTGAGTTTTTGGCTCGAAACGTCGGTGAGGTGGAGGAAGAGGAGGCGGCGGCTCTTCGCGATGGCCGCGCCGTCCATGGAGGCGAGGTAGAGGACCCCGTACCCGTCGAGGCTCTTGGCGGCGAGGGCCGAGCCGCTGAGCGCGCCCTTATCGGGGAGCACGAGGGCTTCGAAGCGCGGGGAGGCGACCTTCATGGTGCCGCCGGCGGCGTCGATCTCCACTTCGCCGGTTTCGCTGCGGGTGCGCAGGGTCGCGGGATCGAAGGCGCCGGCGCCCAGGAGGCCCTCGGCGGCCAGGTTCGTCGCGTTCATCTCGGAAAGGCGGTAGGTCTTGGCCCCGGGGAGCGAGGGAAGGGCATTGGACTGTGGCGTGAGGGCGGCCTTGATTCCGGGGATCTTGGGCTTGTATTCGGCCCAAGCGCTGCCGATGCGCGTCACCCAGCCGAGTTGCCAATAGGCATTGGGGAAGCCGGGCGCCCAACCGTCGCCCGAGGCCCCGTCGCCTTTGGCGTAATAGTTCTGGTCGACCACGAACGGCAGCGCCCCGGGGGCGGATTTCACGTCGCCGCGCAGGAACACGAGGGAGACCATGCGCTCGCCCAGCAGGTGGATGGGGTCGACGACGATGTCGAAGCCCGACATGGTGGCGTCGTCGACGAGGTTCTTGCGGTTGTGCGAGAGGGCGAAGCGGAAGAGGCCGTCCCAGTCCTGCAGGCAGGCGAAGGTGGCGGCCATGGCCGTGCCCTCGGCGCGGTAGGGGTTGGGGTAGACGTACTGGTACTCGGTGACCGTAAACGGCTTGCCGAGCACGCGGGTGCCGCCCTGGACCCCGGGCATGCTGCAGAGGCTCTTGAGCGGTTGGCGGTTGTGGAAACCGTAGGGCATGCGCCAGGCGCCTTCGGGGAATTGGGGGTGGTCCCAGTAACCGTGGGTGTCGACGAACTCGAGGTCTTTGCGCAGGCCGATCCAGCGCGGGCTGTCGATCATATTGGCGTCGGTGGTCGGGGTTTGGATGCCGATGCTCTTCAGGTAGGCCACCATCTCTTTCACGGCGGCGGTATGGGTCTCCACCAGGAACCAGGCGAAGCGCTTGGCCCGCTCGCCGCCCTTGCCCTCTTCCAGGCCCTTCGCCGAGAGCCAGGCGGCGAATTTTTCGAGGGTCACGCGGCGGCCCGTCTCGCACTTATCCCAGCAGGCGTCCAGGTTGTCCTCGTTCACGAGGGAGAGGGTCATGAGCACGGGATCCTTGCCCAGGGCGAGGCCCGTGTTCGGGTTCACGTGATCCACGAAGAACCACTTCGCCCATTTCTTCCAGTCTTCGCGCGCGGGCCCGAGGAGCACCAGCGCCTTGTAGGAGGACATGTCCACGGCCTCGTTGACGCCCGGGAGGTCGCCTTTGCGGCAGGGGCGGCTGACGAAGACATCGGTGGTGATGTAGACGCCGCGCGACTTGAGGGCGTGGATGAGGTAATCGAGTTTGGCGAGTTCGCTTTCCCGCACCCGCTGTTCGCCGGGAGGGCCGGCCGGGTCCATCATCTCGCGCTCGTAATGGTGGATCCGCAGGGCGTTATGGCCGAGGCTCGCCACGTATTCGGCGAATGCGTCCGCTTCGGCCTTCTCCAAATAATTGGCGGAGAAGCAGGTATTGCCGCCGTTGAAGCGCACCCGCACGCCGGGGCGCTTGGCGAACTCGAATTTGCCGTTCTTGATCACGAGTGGGCCGTACTGGCCCGCCGGGACCCCCGTCTCCTTCTGGAGGAAGGAGAGGTCGAGGATGCTGCCCTTCTCGGTGGCCCGGGCGTGGGTGATGGGGGCCCAGGCGGGCCCCGCCGCCACGTAGACCGGCGTGTTCACCGAGGAGAAATCCACGGTGTCTGTGGAGAGGGAAGCGCCGACGACCATCCACACGCCCTTGCCCGTGGGGGCGAAGGTGACGGAGGCCACCGGCTTGTCCACGGCGAACCGGGAGAGGTAGAGACCGACGAAGGAACTGGCGTTGGTCGCGTTCCACGCCACCAGGCCGTTGCGGAGGTCCACGGGGCTCCACCAATTGCCGACGTCGATCCCGCTGGCGATGCTGCGTTCGGCCGAACTGCCGTCGCTGTACTTGAGCTTGAGGACGCCGAGGACCGCCTTGGACTCCGGGGTCCAAGCCGAGGCGTGGAGCAGGTAGAGCCAGGCGGCGGGCTTGCCGTCCCCCGCGAGGGTCGCCTCCTTGAGGAAATACGGGCGGGAGGGGCCGGCGAAGGCGAGGATGGATTTGCCCTGGTTGGCGGCCGGATCGGCGACGGTGAACTTGATGCCGCCGAGGATCAGGTTGCCGGGCTTCAGCGCGCGCAGGTCGTTCTCGGCGCCCTGGTCGGTCCAGCCGCCCTTCTGGTCGCCGGATTCCTGGTCGGCGAGGCCCATATTGGCCGCGGCCCTGAGATCGAGCGGGCGCGAATCGAGGCCTTCGGAGGCGAGGGTGAAGGCGATGGCGGCCTTCTGCACCTCCCCGGCGTCGGGCTTGAAGGAGAGGCGGACGGAGAACGGGCCCTCGCCCCATTCCCGGTTGTCCTGGACGAGCACCTTGAGGTCGCCGGTGATGGTGAGCTTGCCCGTGGGAACGGGGATGCTCAGCGTCTTGCATTCCTTATTGACGATCCCGATCTTCCCCTTCTCGTAGGCTTCGGGGAGCGCCACGGCCTCGCCGTCGAGGAAACATTTCTTGCCCTTGAACGCGGCCAGGGGTAGGGAGAGGGCGATGGAGATGGAATTGACTTTCACCGGTGCGTCGCGGTCGAGCGCCATCGCGAACTCGGCCTTGCCGTCGCCCACGCGCTTCATCGTCTGGACGAACCGGAAGGCCCCGCTCTTGGGGTGGGTGAAGGTGCCCTGGAGTTCCCAAGTTCCGGCGCCTTTCTTCGGGTAGCCGGCATTTGCCTTGATGGTGGTGGGGGATTGGCTGGCGGAGGACCAGCCGTCGCCGAAGACGGTGAGGGCGAACTCCATGCCGTGGATTTCGAACATCCCCGAATCTTTCACCCGAATGCCATCGAGGACCTGGGCGTTCAGGGCCGCGAGGGGGATCAAAAAGAGCAGGGCGGCGCGGGCGAAGCATTTCGGCATGGGGTCTCTCCTGTCCGGGCCTTGGCGGCGGTTTCCCGGGGGCCGTTTCGGCTCCCCGTGCGGGACTAAAGGAATGATACTCCGAGCCTCCCCGGTCCGCCATCCGGAATCGGTCTTTGGGCGATGTAAAAAATCGGTCATTCTTTTGTCGCCCGATCGGTTTCGGGATAGAATCGGCACACCATGCCCCTGCTCGACGGGCCGCCGGCCCGGCTTCTCTATTTCAATCCACGGGTCGGTACCCGTGCCGATGCCATGGTGGTCGCCTACCTGCATGAACTGCGCAGCGGGGTGGTGGACGAGGCGGCCCGCTTGGGCTACGCCCTGCGGAGCCTGGGGCGGCCCGGGCGCCTTGGGTCCGGCGCCTTCGCGCGCGTGGACGGGGCCATCGGCATCGTCTACCCGGGCGACCCGTGGCACGGCGCCTGGCGGCGGCTGCACCGCCGCATCCCCTGCGTCGATCTCATGGTCGGCGACGGGAACGCCCTAGAGAATTACATCGGCGTGGACGACGCGGCGGGGATGGGCCTGCTGGTGGACCACCTCGTCGCGCGCGGCCACCGCCGCATCGCGTTCTTCGGGTTGAGCGGCCAGGCCTTCACCCGGGAACGCGCCCGCGGGGTGGTCTCGGCCCTGCGCCGCCACCGGCTTCCCGTGAAGCCGGCCTGGATCCAAGGCGCGGAGCTGCCTCGGACCGCCCGCTTGATCCGCCCCAGGGTGCCCGAGCATTTGGTTCTCTCCTATGAACGCATCGTGCTCGCGATGCTTTCCCGCTGGTGGGACGGCCTGGGCCCCGACAAGCCCACCGCCCTCTGCTGCGAGACCGACCGCGTGGCGGCCCTGGCCTACCGCTTCGCCGCGTCCCGGGGATTGCGCCTTCCCGAAGATCTGGCGCTGACCGGCTACGACGATAACGCCGTGGTGGTGGGGGACAGCGGCTATAATATCCTCACCACGATCCGCCAGGACCGTCGGCGCTTGGCCGCCCTGGCGGTGCGCATGGTCCACGAGATCCGCATGGGGCAGCGGCCCGCCCACGGCCAGCGCATCTCCCTCGCCCCCGAACTCGTCGTCCGCCGCACCACGTCGCCCGGGGCGCCCGCGGTCGCGGCGAAGCGGGAGGCCTTCCTCGCCGACTGCGAACGGCTCCTGGCACGCCACCTCGACGAGAAGGAGATTTCCCGGCGCCTCGCGGGGCATTTCGCCCTGGAGACGCCCTATTTCCTCGCCAAGTACCGGCGCCTCGCCGGGGCCGACTTCACGCACCGGGTCGCCTCGCTGCGTCTGGATCGCGCCGCCTTCGAATTAAGTCAGACCCGCCGCAGCGTCACCGAGATCTTCCACGCGTGCGGATGGCGGACCCACCAGGCCTTTTGCCGGGCGTGGAAGGCGAAATATGGGGTGACGCCCCAGGCGTGGCGGGAGCGGCAGGCCGCGCGATGAAGGCGGATCGCGGCGCGGTCAGAGCCCCAGCGCCCGAACGACCTCTTCCATGAAGAGCCGATGCCCGCGGGCATCGGGGTGGTTGAATCCGTTGGCGAGATAGCAGGGGAAGGGGATGCCCTCCTTCCAAAGGTGTTCCCAGCGGCCCGCCATATCGGCGAGGCCGACCCCCTCGTCGGTTCGTCCGATTTCACGGAGCGCGGCCACGTACTCCCGGGTATCAGGGTCGCGGTAGGAACCCTTGCGTTCCCAATTGCGCTGCGGCGTGAGGAGCAGGACCTCCGCGCCGATGGCGCGCAAGGGGAGGATGATCTTCTCGCGGTAATGGGCCAGGGCCGCCGCTTTGGAGAGCCACTGGTCGTTGACGAACTCGATGACCACCAGATCGGGCTTGGCGTCGAGGATGCGCTGGAAGCGGGTCTCGGTTTTGCGGGAGTGCTGCTCGGCGGGGGGAAGATCGAAGAGCCATTGGCGCGAGGCGGAGCCGCCGACGGCCATGGTCTGAACCGACACCGCGGGATATTTCGCCTTCAGGTAGGCCGCCAAGAGGTCCCCGTGGCGCTGCCCCGGTTCCAAGTCGCCGCCTTCGGTGACGCTATCGCCCCAGCAGACGATGGTGGCGCTCTGGCCCGATTTGATCTTCGCGGTGGTCTTGGGCAGGCGCTGGGGGCCGGTGGTGAGGGAAGGGGCCTTGGCCGCATCCTCCAGGATCGGCAGCACGTCGAAGACCGTGCCGTCGCTATGGTAATCGATGAAGATCCTGGCGAGGAGGGTATCCCCCGGTTGGAGTTCGGGGAAGGGCGGAATGAGGAGGGTGGAGGTTCCGGCGCGGATGCGCTCGCTCCCGTCGGCGGCCTTCACCAGGGCGTCGAGGCGCCGGGAGCTGAGGCGGTAGGAGAGGAGTACCTCGTCCTTCGGGCCGAGGGACGAATTGGAGGCGAGTCCCAAGCCCCCCCACACCGGGTCGAGGAGCACATCGGCGCCCACGGCGAAGCTGCGTTCACCCGAGCGGATGACGAGGCTCGCGGGATCGAAGGATCCGGGGGCCAGGTGCGCCATGCCGCGGAGTTTCGTCTTGGAGGAATAGGCCCTGGGCGGCGCGGGATTGATGAACGTCTTTTCGTTGGAGAAATACCGCGCCTGGGCGGGGGCCACGCCACCCGCGGCCAAGACCCGTTTGCGCCAAAGGTCGGCCTCGGCGGTCGACCACGCCGCCTTGCCCATCGCCGTCGTGGCGGCCGCATCCCGCCCGGGTTCGGGCATCCCCGCGGCGCCCTCGCCCACGGCATTGGCTTGGGAGACCCGGATGTCATCGAATGACAGCTTCCCCGAGGCCAATTCGAGGCCCAGCACCAGGTCCAATTTCGAGGCATTCGCCGGGATCGCCACCGTGAACGCGGCATCCGTCCAATCCCAAGTTCCGGTCTTCAAGGGGGCTTGGGGGTAGTCTTTTTTCCCGTCGTCGGTCGTGATGATGAGCATGAACTTGGCGCCCTGATAACTCTTGGGCGGTATGCTCACGTTCTCGCCCCTGATGCGGGCCCGAAGCGTTACTTTTTTCCCGCGCATCGCATCCACGGGGAGAGCGGCGGAGGTATTTTTGATCTGGGTCGGATCGCTCTGGGCGATACTGAGGGCTTTGCCCGAGGGCCCATCTTCCAACACGTAAGTCTTGGCCAGGAAGGCGGATTCGGTTCCCCCGTTGAAATCCGCGGCGAAAAAGGTCCCCGAGGGAAGCGGAACTTCGGCCCCGACGGCGATCATCGACGCGAGGAGGAGGGGAAGCGGGTTTGAAATACGCATGGGGGCTCCGGGGGTGGGGAATCGTCGCTCGAGGGCAACATGGGCGGTTTCGCGGGTTCAAGCGTAGGGCAGGTTGGGAAGGGGGTCAAGGATCGCGTGGCGCGCTCCACTTTCTTTGGGGTTTTTCGACGGAAGGGATCCACCCGGGCGGCGAATCTGGGCGCAAAAACTGAACCTTTTCCCCCCATCGGACAATCACAAGCATACCTATATGGAGGAATCATGAAGATTCTAAACGCGTGCTGGATGGTTCTAGCGGTGGGCGCCCTGACGCTCGGCCAAGTCGCCCGGGCCGAAGAGGCCCCGGATGCGAAGAAGGGCGGGCACGGCCCCACGGTGGACCAGATTCTCGAGAAGATGACGACGGAACTGAAGCTCAGCGACGAGCAGAAGCCCAAGGTGAAGGCGGTGTTGGAGGAGGGCCAGAAGGCCCGCGCGGCGCTCAAGGAAACTGCCAAGGAAGAGCGCGCCGAGAAGGCCAAGGCGCTTTTCGCCGAGCAGGATAAGAAGATGAAGGCGCTCCTCACCGCGGAGCAGTTGCCCAAGTACGAGGCGATGCAGGAAGAGATGAAGAAGAAAATGGCGGAGAAGAGGAAGAAGGGAGGGTCCTAAGCCGCGGGCCCGTCAGGGCACGAGCTCGGCCATCATCGAGTCGAGGAGGTCGGCCACCGCTCGGTGGGCTTCCCGGTCGGGGTGGTTGAGCCCGTTCTCGAGCCGGTCGGTGGGGTCCATCCCCCCCTTTTCCCACGATTCCCAGAGGGCGTAGACGTCGGCCACCGCCGCGCCGCGCGCAGCCGCGAGTTCGCGCAGCACCCCGGCGTAGCGGGCGAGCACCCCGCCGGTCTGGAGCGGAACGAGTTTTTCGACATAACCGAGTTGTCGGTGGTCGGGGTGGACCCGGGGATTGTCGCGGGAGGCGATGAAATTGGGGGTCAGCACGATGAGGTCCGATCCCGCCTCCCCGAGGATCCGCCCCATGAGTTCATCCATCGTCTTCCGGTAGGCTTCCAAGCCACGGAGCCCGGCGCCGGCATCGTTGAGCGCGAAGCCGAGGAGGGTGAGGTCGGGGTGGTGGGGGAGGAGTTGGTCCGCGAATCGCGCCAGGCCGGCCGGCGCCGATTGGCCCCCGACGCCGAGATTGAGCACCGAAAAGGTGCAGCGCGGGTAGCGGCGGGCGAGGCGTTTCCACCATTGGTGGTGGTAGACGGCCTCGAAATCCATCACCCCGTTGGCGAAGCATCCTTGGGTGACGCTATCGCCGAGGGCGGCGATGAGCACGGGCGGGGCGGCGTTGTTCTCGGTTTTCTCCCGGATGCGCCGGGCGAAACGGGCCAGGGGGCCGGCCACCGGATTCATTCGGCGGCCACGTCGTCGATGAAGAACGTCGCCAGCCCATCCCGCGGGGCCCAGATCATCGCGCGCAGGCTCTTGATCCCCGCGGGGATTTCCACCGCGCCCTCGAGCCGGGCCCAGGCGCCCAAGGGCGTCGGGCCGCGCTTCACGGGCAGCACTTTGATCGGGCCGCTGCCGTCGGCCGTTTCATAGGCCGCGGCGAAGAGGCCGAAATCTCCGGCGCTGTGGGAGACCGTGAAGCACTGGGCGCGCAGGCGCACCGACTCGCCGGCCTTCACCGGCCACGCGGGGGAGAACGCCCGGCGATGGTCCTTGGCCGCCGCCTTCAGGTCGAAACGGATGGATTTCTTCCCACTGGCCGCCTTCTCCTCGCTGATGGAAAGCTCCTGAGAATCTGCGGTCCACTCGCCCAGGCCCGCCTCGAAATCCCAAAGGCGCGCCGCGCTTTTGACGGGCGCTTTCGGGGCGACGGGCGCCGCCGCGGGCGCCTCGGGCCAGGCGGGCATGGGCCCCTGGAAGCCGGCTTGGCGCACCAGGAACTCGCAGAGGGTCTCGGCGACGAGGCGATGGCCCTTCTCGTTCGGATGGGCCATGTCGGCGAAATAGCCCTCGATGGCGTCGCGGCCGAGGGCCTTGAGCGCCCGGTTCATGTCGACCACGGGGAGTTTGCGCTCCCGGCCGATCTCGCGGATGACCTCGGCGTAGTCGTCCATCATGGTGAAGCGCGCGCCGCAGCCGGGCCCGGTGGCGATGAGGAGGAAGGCGGTTCGGCCCCGGGTGAAGCGCGCCACGCGGTCGAGGTAATCGTTCACCGACTGCTTATAGTATTCGCGGGTGTAGGCGCCGCTCTTGTCGTTATAGCCGATCCAAAGCGTCATGAGATCGGGGGTCGGGCCGACGAAGTCGCGGGGAACCCACGCGCGCTGGTCGGTGGAGCGGGCGCCCCCGACGGCCCGGCTATAGGCGACGAGGCTCGTGTTCCCGGTCCATCGGCGCAGCAGGTCCTCGGAGAGCACCGCGTAGCGCGAGCGCTCCCGGTCGACGAGGCTCGTGCCCGCGGTAATGGAATCGCCCATGCATTGGATGCGCAGGGGCTTCTTCTCCTTCAGCAGCGCGAGGATCTCCTTGAAATCCCGGGAAGGGGGCACGGGGGCTGGCGGGTCCAGTTTCTCCTCCAATTGGATGCGGTCGATGGAGAAGGAATGGGGCGGGATGTTCTGGTTATTGTGGAAGATCGTCCACCGGGTTCCGACGCGGATGGCGTTGATGGCGCTCGGGGGCATGCCGCCGGCCCCGCCGATGGCGCCGGTCTGGCCTTCGGGGGCGAACTCGGCCCAGGTGGCCGTCACCTGATGCCATTGGGTGTCTTTAAGGGGGAAATAGAACGCGTAGGAATAGGCGCCGACGACGGCGAGGCAGGAGAAGTTCTCGGACCCGTCGCCCTTCACCCAAAACGATAGGCCCGCGGTGGCGTCCCAAGCGGCCGAACCGGGCACCCAACTCCTCGAGAGCGTTCGGGTGGCTTCGCCGGGGAGGGTGACCTGGATGGCGCCGGGGCCGAACTTGGCTTCGGCGGCATTGGTGAGCTTCGCCGGGGCCCGCGTGGGGGCCCAAAGTTTCGCGTCGTCGCACTCGTCGAGGACGACGGGGGCCGCGGCGAGGAAGCCGAGGAGCGGGAGGAGGAATAGGCCGGAACTCGATCGGGTGGGGACCATGGGGACCTCGCGGATGGGGTCCCCCATTCTAATCTGGAACGGGCCTTCCCGGCCCCGCTCTATTTCGAGATCTTCGCCGCGAGTCGCGAGGCCATCATGGCGAAGCCCTTGTCGTTGGGGTGGACGGCCACCGCATCAAAGAGGGCGGGGTCGTGGTCGATGAGGTCGGGGCCCTCCACGATGGCGAGTTTCGGATCGGCGGCGGCCGCGACGGTCTCGCGCAGGACCTTGCGGTATTCCTCGAGGTCGTTGGTAGCGGTTTTCGGCTTCCATGAACCGGGGACCCAGAGCGGGGTGACGACCCACACGGGCGTCGAGGGTTGGTCGGCGCGCAGGCTCTTCACTAAGCCCTCGACGTTCTGTCGGAAGGAGGCGAGCGGGCGCCCCCCCTGCCAATCGTTGACGCCGATGAGCACGGTGACCACATCGGCCTTCACGGAGGCGACGAGGGTCCCGTCTTTGGGCGCGCAACCGCGGCCGCCGAGGCCCAGATTGAGGAGTTGCCAGCCCTTCTCTTGGGCCAGGAGGAAGGCGTAGGTGCCGCCGACGGCGCTGGCGGTGAAGCCGTGGGTGATGCTGTCGCCGTAGGCCGCGAGGCGCACCGCGGGGCGGGGCGTCGGGGGGGCGAACTTGGCCCCCTCGTCCACGATCGCGCCGCAGACGTCGACGCTATCGCCATAGGGGAGCACCAGTTCATAGTCGTGCATGCCCGCCCCGGCCTGGGGCAATTTCACTTCCACCCGTTCGGGGGCCCGGACGGTCTTGCTTTCCGCGGTCGTGAAGGTCCATCCCCCCTGGCTCTTCCCGTCCACCAGGATGAGCCCCTTCGGATTCCGCGCGGAAGTCGAGATGTGCTTCTCATTATAGTAGAGAACGATGCGCACGTTCGCGCCGTCGGTGCGTAGGCGCACCCGCGTACCGGGGTTGTCCCACTGGTAGCCCTTCCCCGCCATGTCGACGAGCCGGTCGAAGCGGGCCAATTTCTTCCACGGCTCCACCGGAGAATCGACCCAGGAGAGGCGCACGTAATCGGAATAGGATAAGCGCGCGTCATCGGCGGGAACCGTAAGATCCCCCGGGAATAGCGGCCCCATGAGGGCGCCGAGAAAAAGGAATCGGGGAAGGAGTTTGATGGGATGCATGGGTGTCCTGATGGGGCCCCGCTTTCGGCCCCGTGACGTGGCGTTTCTGCCCTAAGTCTTCCAGGCCCGCGGGGGCGCGGAGACCTAAGCGACGTTTAAGGATGGACCCGGGTGCGGGGCCGATACATGGGGGATTTCGATCCTCGGGGGAAGGCGCCCCCGCGCGCCGGGATCGTCCATGCCCGAAAGGCCTTTACGGGAGCCCCTCGACGCCGACGCGGCCCTTTTGACATGAACCCCGGCCCGTTGGAAAATCCCCTCCACGAAGGAGTTCCCGTGAATCACTATGAATTCCCCCAGGGTTTCGCCTGGGGCGTCGCCACCGCCAGTTACCAAATCGAGGGCGCCGTGCACGAAGACGGACGGAAAGATTCGGTGTGGGACGCCTTCAGCCGCCGGGGCGGCACGCGCACCGGGGAATCGGGGGCCATCGCCTGCGACCATTACCACCGCTATGAAAGCGACGTGGCCCTCATGGCTTCCCTGGGCGTGAGGCATTACCGCATGTCCATCGCCTGGCCCCGCGTGATCCCCGACGGCCGGGGCGCGGTGAACGAGAAGGGCCTCGCCTTCTACGAGCGCCTCGTCGATTGCCTCCTGAAAAACGGCATCACCCCCTATGTCACGCTTTTCCATTGGGACCATCCCCAGGCCCTCGAGGAGCGCTACGGCGGCTGGCGGAGCCGCGAGATCGTGGGCGACTACGCCGATTATGTCACTACCGTGGTAAAGCGCCTGGGCGACCGGGTGACCGATTGGTTCACCCACAACGAGGTGATGTGCTTCACCACCTCCTCCTACGGCCCCGACTACCCGCGGGAGGGCTGCCATGCCCCGGGGGTGAAGGCGACGATGAAGGAAGTGAACACCATCGTCCACCACGCCATGCTCGCCCACGGCAAGGGCGTCCAGGCCATCCGCGCCGCCACGCCCAAGCCCTGCCGCGTGGCCCTCGTCGACAATTCGGGGGCCCCGATCCCGATCACCGAGACCGCCGCCGACATCGAGGCGGCCAAGAAGGCCTTCCAGGTCTTCGGCCTCAACGGCCAGGTGCTGTGGCCGGCCATCCACGGCGCGTTCAGCCCCCTGTGGCTCAAGCGCGCCGAGGCCAAGGGGGAAGTTCCCGACGTGAAGCCGGGCGATCTGGAACTCATCAAGCAGCCCCTCGACCGCCTCGGGTTCAACGTCTACTCGGGGGGCTACGTGCGCGCGGCCGACAACGCCGAGGGCTTCGAGGCCATCCCCCATGTGGAGACCCAACCGCGCATGAACATCCCCTGGCTCCAGATCATGCCCGAGGCCATCTATTGGGTGCCGCGCCTGGCGAAGGATTCCCTCGGCTTCGCGGGCGAGACCCTCATCACCGAGAACGGCGCCGCGGCCCTGGACCATCTCACCCCGCGCCGCGAGGTGCTCGACACCGACCGGGTCATGTTCCTCAAGCAGTATTTCCGCCAACTCCACCGCCTCGTGGCCGACGGCTACCCCATGAAGGGCTATTTCCTCTGGTCGTTCATGGATAATTTCGAATGGTCCTGGGGCTACGCCAAGCGCTTCGGCATCGTCTTCACGAACTATGAGACCCAGGAGCGCATCCCCAAGCAGAGCGCGAAATGGTACGCCGAGGTGATCAAGCATAACCGGGTGGTGTGAGATCGGCGCCATGCGCGCCGCGCCCAGCGATGCGGCGGCGGGGGTTACGGCGGGTTAGAAGCGCAGCAAGAGGGCGGTGACGTCGTCCTCGAAGCGCGCCTTACCGGAAAAGGATTCGAGTTCGGCGCTCAGTTCTGAGAGCGGCGCGGCCGGTTTCGCCAGGAGGCGCCGGCGGACGAAATCCTTCAGGCGCCCCTCGCCGAAGGCCTCGTGACGGGCGTTCTCCTCCTCGGTGATGCCGTCGGTATAGAAGAGGGCGAGGTCGCCGCTGTCCATGGCGAGCGTGGTCTGGGTGTAGGCGCTCTTCTCGCTGAACCCGATGCACACGCCGCCCTGCTCCCATTCCTCGAAACTCCCGGTGCGGGCCCTCCAGATGAGGGGCGCGGGGTGGCCGGCCTTGGAGAGCGAGAGTTTGCGCGCCGCGGGATCCCATTGGATGAACCAGGCGGTGGCGAAGAGGTCGTCGAGGAGCGAAACACAATGGGCGTTGAGCCGGGTCGCCAATTCAGCCGGGGCGATTTCGGGCGCGGAGGCCCAGGTGGCGAAGGCGCTCTTGAGGACGCCGGTGGCGATGGCGCCCACCACCCCGTGGCCGCAGACGTCGGCGATGAGGGCCGCGGTGGTCCCGTCGCGCCGGCGCACCGCATCGATGAGGTCGCCGCCGACCTCGTCGCAGGGCCGGAAGAGCGTCTCGGCCGAGGCCCCGGTGAAGCGCCCGTCGAGGTCGCTGGGGATGAAGAATTGCTGGAGCTTGCGCGCCTGGGCCATGCCGCTGCGCAATTCCTTCAGTTCGCCGGTGGTCTCGTGGAGGACGCCGCTGGAGAAGGTGAGTTTGGAGGCCAGGTTGCGGAAGCGGAGGAAGGTCTCGGTGAGGCAATTGCGGTAGAACACCGCGGCCCGCCGGGCGTCCGCGGCGAGGAAATCCTCGAACTCGCCGCGGTGGAGTTCGAGCACCACGGCCGCGCTCTCGGCGCTCACGTCGGCGGAACGGGGGAGTTTGTCGATGAGGCTGAACTCGCCGAAGAAGGCCCCGGGCCCCATCTGGTCGAGCACCACCTCGGTGGCCCCGCCCTCGCGTTTGGTCACCTTCACCGTGCCCTCTTGCACGAGGTACATCACGTCGCCGAGTTCTCCCTCGCGGATGAGGAGCGCCCCGGCCGCGTGGGCCTGGGACCTGAGATGGGGCACCAGGGCCTCCAGGTCGGCTTGGTCGAAGCCCTTGAACGCCGGGACCGCGGCGAGCATGGCGCTCACCCGGGGGGATGGAAGCGTTTTCAAAATAGCCCCGTAAGCGAGGAGTCACGGGAGGGTTGGGGGCGTTTCCGCATCGTCATGGTGGGATATTGTATCCCAAGTCGGTGGAATCGTGGGTCCTATCCAGGTTCGATTGACGTGGTCTTTTCTCGAGCGGGCAAGCCGTCGGTGGGAGGAGGGGTCCGCTTCAGGGAACGGGCCGCGACCAGACCTGCACCGTCTGTAGGGTCCCCGATCGAAACGGATTGCGGGTGGAACCGGAACCCTCCGCGTTTCCCGCTCCGATGGCGATCGGGTAGATTTGGAACGCCCCCCCCGCATCGAGCGGAAGGAAATCGGGGCTCTCCAGTGCGGCCTCGTCCTTCCCATCCACCCAGATTTCCGCCCGCTTGCCGTGGGCATCGTAGGTAAAGGATACCCGGCAGGTTTTTCCGATGGGCAGGGACCGCGGGACGATGAGGCGCAGGGGCGCTTCTCCCCTGCCGGCGACTTGGGCCTGCAACCGCCCCTCGTGGATGAGGAGCCTCACCCCCTCGTTATAGCTGCCCATGCTCACGAGGCCTTCCCACGGGGCGTTCGTTTCCGGGGAGCGGTCCAGGGTGAAGGCGGCTTCGAAACGGATCCCAGACCGGCATTCCGACCAGAAGTAGGCATTTTTAGGGATCAAGACCGAGCCTTTCGCCCCAAGGCGAAGGCCGCGCGGAGCGAGTTCAGCGTCCGTGAGGGCGGCGAGCGAGCGAAGCGCACCGCCCGTGACGAATCCCCCGCCCGGCTCCGGTTGGCTGCCCTCGAAGGCGCAGACATAATCAGGGAGGGCGCCCGGACCCTCCCAAATCCGATTCACGGGAACGGGGCCGACTTCGAGGGCGGCGCCGAAAATCCAGCGGGACGGTGGGGTCCCTTGGTTGCTCAGGCCGAGGCGAACGTCGCTCCAAGGGGCAAGGGCCAATTCGCCGGGGGAAAGGTGGTGTTCCCAGGCATGGGCCACGCCGGAGACGGCCCTCAGGGGCACCCTTTGGCTCCAGGGATCCCGCACGGTGGGCCGCCACTCGAGCGTGAGCGTGGCCCCCGCGGCCATCCCCGGAAGGATCGCTTCCACGCGATTCCCCGTTTTCCGCCAGGCCGGAGCCTCCCCGCGCCTGAACCAGGCTTCGGGAGCGGGGAGTTTTGCGTCGGGATCCTTGAAGAGGGGGAGGCTTCGGGCGAAGACCGCATCGTATCGTTCCGCTGCGTCCGGCTGAACGCTGAGATTCCAGAAAGTCGCCATATAGCCGCCGACGCCCCTCCCTTTGCCGTAGCGCGTGAAACTGCGCAGGGCCTTCTCGTGGAACCAGGTGGCGATCCAGACGTCCTTGAACCCCAGGGCTTGGAAATAATCCACGGACGGGAAGGCATCGGCGTCCGCGCCGCTGCCCCCGAAATAATGCCAGTCAATGAGGACGACCTTGTCGCGGAAATGGAGCTGGTCCACGCCCTCCAGGAGGCTGGCATCCCCCGTCCAGCTCGGATCCCCGTTCATGTCCTTGTAGCCGAGGAAACGGGGATCGCCGCGGAAGCCCGCTACGAGACCGGGCTTGGCCAGGCGTTCGGAGAGGAAGCAATCGCCCCAGGCCATGGGCGTCACCCCGCGGTCGAGGAGGAGGCGGACGCTACGGTCCCACTCCCGCGCCCACAGCTTCGCCGGAGTGAGCCCCTCCGCCCGGGCCGCCTGGACGAGGGCTTCCTTGTCCAACTCGTCCCAACCCATATGGAAGTACTTGGGACGACGGCTCCCGTAGAGGGAGAGCAGTTCATCCAGGAGCGGGCCGACGACGCCTTGGTAGAGGTCGCGCCCGTCCGCGCAGCGGTAGCGGGGGTTCCAAATGTCGTTGAAGCCTCCCATGCCGCCCTTGACCTTGGCGGTAAAGGCGATCCCCGGATTTTTCTCGATGAGGTCGCCCATCGTCATGCGCTGTTTCCCGAAGAGTTTCGCCTCGAGCACGAGTTCGAGGCCGAGGGTTTCCGTGGCGTGGTGCACGAGTTCCCGCAGATCCCGGGGAGACGCCCCGTTGCTGGATCCGGCGCCCATGTCGAGGCGGTAGGCCCCCGAGCCGGCGCCGAACTTCAGAACGATGAGCGTGTAGCCCATGGTTTTGGCGCGGGCGAACTCGGCCTGGTACCAGGCAAGCCAATCCGGCCGTTTCCGGTCGAATTGGAAATGGAGGGCGTAGACGGGTTCGGCGGGCGCGGCGGACCAGAGGAGGAACGCGGCGAGGAACCATCGGATGGCCATGGGAACTCCCGGATCAGGGACCGCGTGTCGGCGGCCCATGGTCCTATCGGCTCGCGGTCGGAACAAGGGGTGCGTGGGGTCTGCCGGGGACGAGCGCTCCGGAGGAGACGAAGCCCTCCGGGCGTCCCGCCAATTCCTCCGCGAGGCGACCGCGCCAGGCGGCCAAGGCCGCGCGGTGCGACTCCAGGCCGGCGAGGTCCGTCAATTCACGGGGGTCGGCGGCGAGGTCGAAGAATTGTTCCCGGCCATCCGCGCTATGCCAGAGGTACTTCCATCGCCCGTCGGTGAGGTAATGCATGCCGCTCACGTCCGCGTAGGTGGCCGCGTGTTCTCCGTGCAAGCACTCCCGCCAGGGACGGCTGCCCCCCGGGATCCCCGAGCCCGCGGTCCGCAGGTCTCCTCCGTCGACGCCCCTGGGAACCTCGACCCCCGCGAGGGCGAGGAAGGTCGGTAGGACGTCTTGGAGGGCCACCGGCGCATCCGACACCGCGCCCCGTTCGATGCCAGGCCCGCTCAAGAGAAGGGGGATGCGCGCGGAACCCTCGTAGCCCATGCATTTGCGGAAGAGGCCATGGTCCCCCAGCATCTCCCCGTGGTCGGAGGTGAACAGGATCACGGGGGGATCCTTCTCCATGGAAAGCCGCTGGAGGAGGAGGCCGACTTGGTCGTCCACATGGTTGATCAGGCCGTAATAGCCCGCGAGGCAGGCTTGGAGGGACTCGCCCGCGAGGTTCACGCGGGCACTGCTGACGTCCTGCCCCGGCCCGGGCAGACTCGCCCAGGATCCGAGGGCGGGAGGGCGGAGCGCCCTCGCATGGTATCGGTCGTAATAGAATTGCGGCGGAACTAGGGGCGGGTGGGGCGCGACGAATCCGAGGGAGATGAAATAGGGCGCCGAGGGATCGCGTTCGTCGAGGTATTGGATCGCCTTGTTCACCGCCCAATTGGTCTGGTGGAAACGCTCGTCGAACGGCCACGGCCGTGCCGTCCATGCGTTGGGCCCCATGCCATGGTCGAGGTAATGGGGCCATCCGTGGAAGGATTTTCGCGTCGAAAGGAAGCGGATCTCCCGGTGGAACTCGGAATAGACGTCGGAGAAGGGGGCGTGCCAGAGGGTTTCGAAACCGTAACGGCGGTGCTCGGGATAGGTGTGCATGTCGCGGCCGATCGAGGCCGTCTGGTAGCCGGCGCGCCGCAGGAGGTCTGGCAGGGTGGGCCAGGGTTCGAGGGGATGGCCTTCCTCGTACCCCACCATACCGTGCCGATGGGGTTTCAAACCCGTCAAAAGCGTCCGGCGTGCCGCGATGCAGCTGGGGCATTCCGAGTAGGCGCGACGGAAGCGGGTCCCGCCGGCGGCCAGGGCGTCGAGATGGGGGGTGAGGAGGTCGGGGTGCCCGTCGATGCCCAGGGCGTCGCCACGTTGCTGGTCGGTCATGATGAGCAGGAGGTTGGGGCGGGGCGCGGGGGAGGCCATGTTGGATGGATCTTAATCCACCCCGCATGCCATACTTCAGAATGGTTGCGTACCAGATTCAGGAAAAATGAGGTGGGCCTCGACCCGCTTTTCCATCGATTCCGCGTCACCGATCGGGGCGATAGCGAACGCCTCTTCCCCCATTACTTCCTGCGGGAGACCGCGGGGAACGAGAAGTGGATCCGCCTGCGGCCGCCGTTTTCCCTCTACCCCGTCTATTACCCCCTGCGCCCGGCGGACGCCGCGCGCCACCGCTATCACCGCCGGGATTTCTACCAGGTCGTGTTCGTGGTCGGGGGCTCGGGTTCCCTGGCGATGCGCCGCGAACCCAAGCACCGCGCGCTGTCGACCGGCGAAGTCTTGTTTCTGGAACCCCTCCTCGATGCCCATTTTCTCCCGGGCGCCCGGGGGCTCCGCATGGCCTCCTATTCCTTCCGCCCCTCGGCGCTGGGTTATCCCGACGAGATCTTGCGCGAGCGCCGCCTCGCCGAAGCCTACCCGCTTCTCCAGGCGTTCGCGCCGCGGGAGACCGGTCCCGTGGCGTTCCGTCCGTCCCCCAGCGGTTTTTCAACCCTACTCTTCCACGCATTCCACGGTTTGGAGGAGTTCCACCGCGACCCATTCGGGGCGGTTCCCCCCCTGATCCTGAGGTTACTCCTCGAATGGCTGGCCCCCCGGCTGCCAGGGAACCCTTCCCCAAAAAATCGGGATTCGGCGGTGGCGGGAGCCCGGATCTATTTGAACGAGCATTTCCGGGAACGGCAGAGCCTCGCCTCCCTCAGCGCGCGGTTTCGACTCTCCCCCACTTATTTCTCGCGGCGCTTCAACGAAGAAACCGGCGTGGGCCTCCAGGCATTCCTCAATCGCCTGCGCGTGGCAGAGGCGCGGAGGCTGCTCGTCGAGACCCGGCTGCCGATCCATCGCATCGCCGGTGAGGTGGGCTACGGGAGCGTGGGCCATTTCAACGCGGTGTTCCGAGACCTCATGGGCCGGACGCCGGGAGCTTGCCGCGCCGGGCGGGGAGGGCGCGGGGCCGCCCGGCCTCACCAATCGATGGGCGCGTAATCCTTCAAGAACTTCCCCACCCAGTGCTTCCCGGTGAGGATCCCGTCGAAGAAGGGGTCGACGATGCGCGCCGCGCCGTCGACGATATCGAGGGGGGGCTGGAAATCGTGGTGGGCCTGCTTCTCGGCGACCATGGCCGCGGGGTCCTCGTCCGTCACCCAGCCCGTGTCCACGGCGTTCATGTGGATGCCGTCCTTCGCCAGGTCGCTGCCCGAGGTGTGGGTGAGCATGTTGAGGGCGGCCTTGGCCATGTTGGTGTGGGGATGGCGGTCGGGCTTGGTGAAGCGGAAGAATTTCCCCTCGATGGCGGTGACGTTGACGATGTGTTTGTCGCCGGTGGGGTCGCGGCGCATGAGGGGGGCGAGGCCGCCGCAGAGCACGAAGGGGGCCACGGCGTTGACGAGCTGCACCTCGAGCATCTCGTGGGTGCTGACTTCCCCGAGGCGCAGCCGCCAGCTATTCGTGGCGCGCAGGTCGACCTGCTGGAGGTCGGCGTCGAGTTTCCCCTCCGGGAAGACCTCGTGGATCGCCTCCGGCGGGAGGGCGGGCTCGAAGGAGTAGGGGATCTGGGAGAGCCGGGCCGAATCGCGCAGCCCGAGCCCGGGCGCGGACGCCTGCCAGGAAACGGGGAGCTCGGAGGACGGCGCGGGGCTCCGCAAACCCAGCCGGCCCAGGAGTTCGTGGTGCCCGGATAGGATCTGGCGGATCTCCCCGGGTTGTTCCCCGTAGGGCAGCGTTTCCCCCGCCATCAGGTGGCGGTAGAACCCCGGGGGCCGGCGCACCGTCTGGGCGGCGTTGTTAATGAGGAGATCGAGGCGGCCCAAGCGCTCGCCCATGAGGCGGCAGAAGATCTCGACGCTCGGCGTATGGCGCAGGTCGAGGCCGTAGACCTCGAGGCGTTCCCCCCACTCCTGGAACCCCGGCTCCCGGGCGAAGCGGGCCGCGGCGTCCACCGGGAAGCGGGTGGTGACGACGACCCGCGCCCCCTGCTCGAGCAGCATGCGCGCCACGTGGAAGCCGATCTTCACCCGGCCCCCGGTGAGGAGCGCGGTGCGGCCGTGGAGGGGGACCTTCACGAAGCGCTTGCGGTAATTGAGGTCGCCGCAGGCTTCGCAGAGTTGGTCGTAGAAAAAATGCAGGCGCGTGAACTTGGCCTTGCAGATATAGCAGTCTCGGGGCGAGGAGAGGACGCGCTCCCGGCCGGGCCGGGCCTCCCGGAAATCCAATTCCTTCGGTGCCGTGAAGACGGGGCCGCTGCGCGCATCGCGGATCCCGGTCTTCTGCCGCTCGGCGCGGTCGCGCTCCAGGGCCATGGCGCGCTTCGCCTTGCGGATCGCCTTATTGCGCTCGTCCGAGTCTGCTTTGGAGGGCCGCGAGACGCGGCCCGCGGCCTTCATGAGGGCGAGGCGCGCCTCTTGCGGGAGGGCGGCCCAGAGGCCCGGCTGGGCGAGGAGGGATTCGAGGGTGGCCGTGGCGCGGGCGACTTCCTCGAGGATCGGGGCGGGGGGATTTTCGTTTGGCATCGGGCGCCCCGATTGTACCTTCCTCATTAGCTTCGCGGGAACTCCGTGTGCGGTGACCGGGCGGCTTACGGAAGCGCTGCTTCGGGAATCAAAAAGAACGTTCCGCCCCCATTCCAACGGATCAGGAGAAGTCTGTTCCCGCCGGGGAGAACATCCCCCGACAAAAGGGGCTTATAATCTGGGTGGCCGCGCGAAACGAAAAGGCGGCGATCGGAGCCCTCCATGAACCCCACACGAAAAGTCGCCGCATGCTCCCGGATCACCGGTCCTCGCCCGGCTTCCGTCCACGTCGCCGTATTCGCCGCGTGTACGGCCCTCCTAGCCCTGCTTCCCGCCCAGACGCCCCGGCTTGCCTATCTGGTCGAGGCCCTCGGCAGCGCGAAGACCGCGCTCCTCATCGAAGGGGGGGCCGAGGGTTCCGCCTGGGCGCTGGGACTCCGGGTGACGGATAAGGAATGGGCCCGGTGGAATCTTCCGGCCTTCCCCGCCTCGCCCGCGTGCACCGGTTTGGCGTTCCAGGCCCGTCTCGCCACTGTCCCCGCTGCCGACGGGCAAACCAAACTTTCCCGATCGCCGAGCGCCTTCCAGGTGCGCATGGTGGAGGCCGATGGGTCGGAATGGCAGGGGGAAAAACTCGACGCGCTCGAGGCCGGGTGGAAGAAGTTCTCCGTCTCGCCGGATCGATTCCAATATTTCCGCGGGAGCGATCGGCGAAAGGGCACGGCTTTTAAATGGAGCCAGGCGGTGCAGGTGCAATTCGTCCTCATCGGCGCCGCCCCCGGGGAGGGGGTGGATATCGATTCGGTCCGCTTGGGTCCTTCCGCCCCCGCGTGGACCTTCGACTCCGGCGAACATCGGTCCGTCACCAGCGCGGCCGAGGCCCAGAGGGCGCGAACGTCGATGATGTATGGTTCGCTCATGGCCGAGAAGGAACGACTGGACGGCTGCGCCCGTTGGGCCCAGGAAGCGGGCGCCGGGCTCAAGGCGCTCCTGGATTCCCAAGCTCCCCAAGAAACCCTGGATGCCATCACGACCAAGCTGAGCGGCGCCACCCGGGGGAAACTCCCCGCCTATCTCGAGAATCCCCCCGGGGGCGTGGGCGCCTACGAACCCCGGGTATTACCCCTAAGCGGCGCGGAGGTGAAGCGCCTCGCGCCCTTGATGCTCGATCTGGGCGACGCTTCCGGCTGGAAAAGTTCCACCCTCTATTTAGCCAAGCCCCAGGGGAGCCCGGCCCGACTCGAAGAAGACGGCAGGGAGGGAATCGGGATGGACTTCCGATTCACCGACGCCTCCAAGCAGGTGATCTTCCTGGAGGGTCCGACCTTCGCTCCCGTGAACGTGTCCGGTTACCGCGCCGTCGAGGTTCTGGCCAAGCTCGATGCGGCGCCGCTGAACGAGGCGAGCCCCCTTTGCCTACGCCTCCTCTCCGGCGAGAACCCGTCGGATTTCGCCGATTACAAGGCGGAGGCGCCCCTGCCCGCGGGGCGTTGGACGAATTTCCGCTTCGTACTGGGAAAGCCGTTCCAGGGCGGCGGCAGCTATCAAGCGCGCCAATTGAGTTCGTTCCGTTTCCGCTTCCAAAATAAAGAAGAGACCCCCGCCCGGTTCCGCTTCCTCGTCGCCCAAATCCGCTTCCTCCCGCCCGATTCCGCCCAGGCGGCCACCGAGCGCGCGCTCTCGGCGGCCTATGCCCAAGTGGCCGAGAGCAAGCTCGCCGCCTGGTCGGCCCTCGACGGGCTGCGCCAGATGCGAGAGAGGGTTCGAAGCAACGCGGTCTTCGGGGCGTGGCTCTCCCGGGCGCAGCGCGCCGCGGCGCGGAGGCCCATGGCGTACCCCGCGCTTCCCTCCCTCCCCGGACTCACCCTCTCGGCGCGCCTCGACGCCTCGGGATCGGGCGAAGTGTTCGTGCGGTACGCCGAAGCGGGCGCGAGCGCAGAAGGCGGCGAGGTCGAAGTATTGGATCACCGCGGCATGGCCGCGGCCAAGTCGGCGCTGGCCCCCGATGCCGCCGACCGGAAGGCCTTAAGCGCCCGCCTCATCGTGGCGAACGTGCACCCCTGGTCGCCGGCCTATCCCTATCTCTACCGGTTGCGCGTCCGCTTGCGCGGGGGCGCGGTGCCCCTCCTCGAGCGCGAACTGGGTTTCCGGAACATCACCGTGGGATCTTCGCCCCTCTCTCCCACCCTCCGCCACGCTTGGGGCGAGGCCGATTGGGAAGGGTCGATGCTCCTCAACGGGCAGCCCTATTTTCCGTATGGCGCCTATTACGGCCTCCCCAAGGGGAAGAACCTGGGGGACGTAGCTCCGCTCCTGCGCGAACTCTGGGTCGACGCCCTGCGCGAATACGGATTCAGTTTCAAGCCCGAGCGGATCGCCTTCGGGGACCGCGAGGGCATCGGCGCCTATGCCAGCATCGCGCCGCCCTACAAGAATATCGCCGATTGGGACAGCTTAAACCAGGTGTTCGCCGACTGGTCGAAACGCCTGGAGGCCCTGGGGCCCGAATTGGGGCGCCCATCGGTGCTCAATTGGCAGGTGGGCAACGAGGTGGAACTCGACATGTGGGGGGCGAGCCTCGCCGATTCCTGCCCCGAGGCGCCCTGGCTGCCGCTGGAACGGGCGGCGGTCTTGGCCCGGGGCCTGCTCCCCCCGGCGCCGATCACCTACGTGCGCGCCGGCGCCCTCTCGCCTATCCCGGTGCTCGCGGGGGAAGACCTCGCAGGCATCAATCAGTACACGGGGCGCTACGGCGGGCGAATCACCGAGATCGGCGCCCACCTCGAGCAGTACGCCCGCCATGCCCGCGCCTCCTGCCGGAGTCTGGGCATCACCGAGTGGAACGGCCCCCAGTACAGTTGGGCCGCCAACGGCATCGGCGGGGTCACGGAGCGCGGCAGCGCCTACTATGTGCAGCGCTATTTCGAGACGATGATCGACACCCCCGGCATCGGGCTCTCCAGCGAGTTCACGCTCAATTGGGTCCTCTGGCGCACCGAAAACCTCACGACCCGGACCAAGGAGGAGGAGTGGAAAGACCGCCCGCCCTACGAAGGCTTCGGCGGCGGCTATAGCGCCGACCACGTGCCGATCCTTTCGCTGGAGCAGGTCTATCGCGGCGAGGTGTTCCGCGCCTTCCGCGGCATGCAAAGCCCGCTCTACGCGCTACTGCGCGCCCCCGGGGATCTCGTGGTGGCCCACGCCCCCGAGGCCAAGGCCTTCGCCCAGGCGCTGGTGAACGCCCTCGCCCCGTTCGGCCGCAAGGCGCGCGCCCTCGAACTCGCCCCGGGGGCGAGCCTGGCCGGGGTGGATTCCCATGTGATCCTCATCGGCGGCGTGGCCCGGGCGCAACCCGCGGCCGTGCTGGAATGGGAGATGGCGGGAGTGTTGGATGAGGCCCTCGAAGGCTTCCCCTCCCGCTCCTTGCCCCTCATCGAGCGCCGATTGCACCCGAACTTCCCGATGCGGGGCCTCGTCTACGTCAGCGGCGCCGATGAAGCTGCGCGCCGCGACGGGGTGCGGGCGCTGGAGCAGGCCGCCGCCGACATCGCGGAACTCTGGAAGCGCGAGGGCGCCATGGTGCGCGTGGTGGCCCTCACCGACGCCCGCGGGGCCGCATCGTATGAGCGCCTGACCTTCGAGTTCGTCGGCCGGGGCCACCTCCTCGGCGGCGACGATACCCGGGAGCGCCTGGTCGCGGGCGAGTTCCTCCAAGCGGACGGCAAGCGCAAGGCGGCCTGGTGGAACCTCCACGCCCTCATCCTCGACGCGCCGCGCGCGCTCGGGGCGGAGGAATGGGGCGCGGCGCGGGCCCTGGCGAAGAGCGGGGTGCGCATCCTCGTCAGCGAACCCTGCCTCGCGGCGAATAAGGCCATCGCGGATTACCTGGGCGTCCAAGAGGGCGCCCCGCGTTCGCTCACCGAAAGCGTGCGGGCGGGGGAGGCCTGGCAGGGCCCCATTCCGGTGAACGAAGTCGGCCAGATCAAGCAGGCGGTGATCGAACGCTTCCAACCCGGGTCCGATCCCAAGACGCTCCAGGTTTCCACCCTCCGGGGGGGGACGCCCTTGGCCTGGATGGAGAACGACAGCAGCCCCATCGCGGTCAAGGTGGAGCGGGACGGCGGCACCTATGCCGTGCTGGGCTACGCCCTCGGCGAGGTGTCGGCCCTGCACCGCCGCGTCGCCGTTTCGGGGAAAACGCATTCCTATTATGACCGCGACACTGCCTGCGGTCTCGAGCGCCCCGGCCGCTTCGCCCTTAATCTCTGCCTCGAGGGCCGGCCGGTGGAACGGATCCTTCCGCGCCTGCGCGCGGTGGCGCAACTAAACCGCGGCCTCCTCTCCCGCGGCGAGCGTGCGACCCTCCTCGTGCGCATCCGCGATATGGAGGGGCGCCTCGTGCCCGGTGCCGTGGCGCAATGCCGCGTGCAGGGGATGGTCCAGGCCAAGCCCCAAGGACAAGCCAGCGAGTACCGGGAACTCGTGGAGGTCGCCCCCGGCCTCTACCAGGCCGAGCTGGGAGCGGGTCCACGATCCGCAGGGACGAAGAACGTTCTATGGGTGGATGATTCGAACATCGCTGGCGAGGGCCTCAAGGCCTTAAGCGCCCAGATCCGTGTCATGGCCCCGGGGCACATCGCCTGGGAAGGGGGATGTTCGGCCTGGGTGAAGGATTAGCCTTCCCCCGACCGCGCCAGCCGGAGGCCGCGGCGCTCCGTAGGGGCGCGTGCGGAGGCCCCTATTTGTACACTTGGGGTTTTCCGGCCTTCCCCATATTCTCCCGGTCCTTTCCTTCCCGCATTTGCTGCGCCGAACTCTGGCGTAGGGTCGCGCCGGCGGCCTGCCGCTCGATGCGCTCCCCGGCCTTCGCCAATTCCCGCCGCTCCGTTTCGCTGAGCTCGCCCGCACCCGTCGACGGCCCGTCGCGATCCGGGTTTCCCAGGGGAGTCCCGTAGGGATCGGGGCGGCTCGGTGGATTCCCGGCCTTGGGATCGCCTTGGCCCTCCGTTCGCGCGGCCTGGGCGTTCGGCTTCTGGGAGCCGCCGCCCCCGCCCCCGCCGCCGCAGGCCCCGCGATTGCTTTCGTGCATGGCGCGGATGTGGCGAAGCGCCGCCTCGATGAGGATTTCGTTGCTCGCGGCGGGGCGGGCGTAGCCGCCCTCGCCCGTGAGGGCGTGGAAACGCCCCTGGGCGAGGCGCCAGAGCGCTTCCGTGCGTTCGATATGGCAATAATTTGAATCAAGTTCGACGCCGCCCCAGGCGTAGAGGGCGAAGGCGTCGTTCCAGGCGGCGGGGAGGAAATCGCCCCGGAGGCCGAGGGATTCCTGGTAGCGTTGGTGGGCCCCGGCGAAGTCTTTGGTGCGGAATGACGCATCGCCTAAGTTGAGTTCGACCACGTGGGGCTTCACCGCGAGGGCGAGGGCCTCCTCGAAGTGGCGCCGGGCGCCCTCGAAATCGTCGAGGGCGTAGCGCGCGATGCCCTTCTGGTTGAGGCGCTGGGCGATGAAGGAGGGGTTTTTCCACTGGAAAACGAGGAGGGCGGCGAGGATCCCCAGGACGAGGAGGGCCTCGATGCGGCGGCTCATCCCCTCCCCCGGCGTCTTCGAAAGAAGCCCAAAACTTGCAGGAAGAAATCGAGGGAAAAGAGGACGAGCGAACCCAGGATGAACGGCGCGCCCACGTCCCGGGGCACGGGCAGGGAGGCGGCGGCCCCGCCCCCCGTCTGCTTTTGGATGGCGGCGAGGAGCCCGGTGAGCTGGGGGCTTTCTTCGAGGTCGACGAAGGCGCCCCCGGTGCGGTGCGCGATCTTTTCCAGGTGCGCGGTCACCTTGGCGGTGGTCCACTTGAAGGGCCTTGCGCTTTTTTTCCCGGCGAGGATGTCTTCGGGCCGTTTGATGGACAGCGTCACGCCCTTGCGGGAGCCGAGGGCGACCGTGTGGACGGGGATGCCCCGCTGCGCCAGGGCGTCGAGTTCATCGTCCCATTTCCCGCTATGGTCGTTTTCCCCGTCGGATAGGAGGACGACCTGGCATCGGGCCCCTCCCGGGCGCGCGCTGAGTCGCAGGGCGCATTCCAGGGCGGTGCGGAAATCGCTGCCGGTTTTCTCGAAGGCGTGCTCCTCGAAGTCGCCGAGGTATTGGCGCACCGCCCCATGGTCGCGGGTGAAGGGGGCGTGGAGGACCGCCATGCCGCTATAACTGGCGAGGGCGATGGGCGTGCTCGGATAGGCCGAGAGAACGGCCCCGATGACGAGGGTGCCCTGGCGCAAGCGCGAGGTATTGGTGGGCAGGCCCGCCACCTCCACCGCATCTTTGGAAAGCATGCTGAAGGACGCGTCGAGGACGAATACGATGGGGCGAACTTCAGCCCCCATCGCGGTGGATCCCCCGCTCGCCTCCGGGCCCGCCGCCGCGATCAGGAGCAGGGCTCCCGCCGTGAAGGTCAGGGCGGCGTAGATGGCGAAGGAGGCCGGGCGGCCGAAGGCGGTGAGGCTGGATCGAAAGCGCGGCGCCACCGCCACGGCGAGGGCCAGGAGCGCGGCGCGTTGGCGCATCGCGAACAGGAGCGCGAGGAGGGCCCACGGGCCCAGGAGGAGGAGCAGAAGGGGTTCCCGGAAGCTCATCGCAGGGGCCTCCGCAGGAACATCCCCTCCAGCACGAGCCAACAGCAGAGGAGCGCGGCGGCGGCCGCGGCGAGTGTCGGCCTCCACGAATCGAGGCTGCGGGCGGTGGCCCGCTCCAGGGGCGAACGCTCCATGCGCTCGATCTCGCGCAGGAGCGCCTCGAGGGCGTCGCCATTTTGGGCCCGGGCATAGACGCCGTCGGCCGCCTTCGCGATGCGGCGGAGTTGGGCGTCGTCGAGGCGCGTCCTCAGGGGCTTGCCCTCGGAACCGATGAAGGGTTTCCCGTTGGGCTCGAAGACGGCGATCTCCGCCTCGCCCGCCATGCCGAGGAGGTAGCAGCGAAGGCCCAGGCTTTTGACGTATTTTCCGGCCAATTCGGGGTCGATGCCCGCGATATTCTCCCCATCGGTGATGAGGATGATGAGTTGGCCCCGGCCGGGGAGCCGAACCTTGGCGAGGCCGTTGGCGGCGGCGACGAGGGCGTCGCCGATGGCCGTGCCCCCGCTTTGGCTATGGCTGACGCTCTCGTAGGCGATCCCCTCCACGAGTTCCAGGGCCGTCTCGCGGTCGGTGGTGAGGGGGGTCTGGGTGAAGACGTATTTGGCGAAGACGTAGAGCGCGACCCGGTTCCCGGCGGAGCGGCGGATGAAATCCCGGGTGAGGGATTTCAGGGCCTCGAGGCGGTTGGGGGAAAAATCGGCGGCCTGCATGGTGGCCGAGACGTCGAGGGCGAAGGCGACATCGATGCCGCTCTCGTCGAGGAGCGTATGGGTGCGCTCGCGCCCAGGCCCGGCCAGGGCGAGGATCAGGGTGGTGAGGATCGCGGATTCGAGAATCCAACCGGCATGGCCCGCGAGGCGTCGCCACCAAGGGTGCGGGAAGAATTGGAGCGTCGGGATGGCCACGGCGCGCCGGCGGAGGAAGACGAGGCGAAGGGCCATATACGCGGGCACGGCGAGCAGGGCCCAGAGAAGCATGGGCGACTCGAACCGGAAATCCGCGGGAAGGGCGATGGGAAAAGTCATGCCTCGTCCTCCGCGACTCGGGGCTTGCCGTTGGCGCCCAGGGCCTGGGCGTCATTCACCAGGTTCGCGAAGGCTTGGGGCCCGGGATCTTCCTTCGCGCAGGCCGTGCGCTCGCAGTTCCTGAAGAATTTCGCCGCCCGAAGCTGGCTCGGGAGGCGCTCGATCTCATCGGCGCTGAGTCCCTCGAACGGGATCCCGGTGCGTCGGGTCAACCAGGCCTTCACCCGCGCGTTCAGTTCGAAGAGGCCGTCGCGGTAGCGGCGGGATTTTTTGATCTTCGCGCGTAGCGTGGCGAGTTCGCCATCGAAGTCGACCTTCGCGGGAAGGGGGTTCCTCGCTAACCAAGCCTCCCGCGCCATTTTCTTCGACGCAAGCCAGGGGAATACGTGGCGCACCAGAAGCCATAAGACCAGGCCGGCCACGAGGAGCCAGAACAGCCAGACGAGCGCGGGGGGATAGAGGGAGAGGGGCCCCTCCAATTTCCCGACGAGGTTCGGGAGGGCCTTCATGCCGGCCCCCCCGGGCGCCGGGCGAGGGTTTCCCCAAGCAGGGCGAGGGCGCTTTCCATCGGGAGGCGTGTGGAGAGCGAGGCGAAACGGAACCCGCGGCGCAAGGATTCGGCCCCGAGGGCCCGCGCCACGGATTCCGGGCCCCCGACGGGCCCCGGCCGAAAGATCCCGGCGCGCCGGGGGCCTTCGGGGGAGCGTCCCTGGAGGGAAAGGGGGCGCGCTTCCCCGGGGAACGGATCGTGGACATGGACGAGGACGACGTCGTGGCGCCAGAGGAGGTAATCGAAATCCCGCGGCAATTCGCGGTCGAGGAAATCGGACAGGATGAAGATCATGAAGCGCTTCCCGCGGCGCGCCTGGAGGGCGAAGACCGCTTGGCGGAGGTCGGTCTCCCGGCACCGGCCGGGCGCTTCGGTGGCGGCCCGGAAGAAGGCGGCGAGGGCCCGGTAGAAGGGGCGCCGCCCGCGCTCGGGCGCCGCGAACGAGCGCACCGCCTCGTCGTAGAGGACCCAGCCCAGGCGGTCCCGGCTCGCGGTGGCCGACCAGGCCAGGGAGGCCGCCAGTTCGGCGGCGAACTCGATGGGCCGGCGCTCCTGGAGGCCCGCGTGCATGGACGGGCTCACGTCGAGGGCGAGGATCACCTCGCGCTCGCGCTCGTCCTGGTATTCGCGCACGTAGGGTTCGCGCATGCGCGCCGTCATGTTCCAGTCGATCTGCCGCACGTCCTCGCCGTCGACGTACTTGCGCGCCTCGCGGAACTCCAGGCCCCGTCCCCGCACCCGGGCCACGTACTCGCCGCGGCGGAACGCCATGGCGCGCCGCCGCGAGAGCAGATCGAGTTCGCGCACCCGCGCGAGGAACTCGCCCTCGCCAGAGTGCGGCTCCAATTCCCAGAGGTTGCGCGGGGCGGTCGTCACGGGGCGCGGCCTGGCCGGGTCAGGGGACCTTGACGGCGGCGAGGATCTTCTCGATGAGGTCGACGCTGCGCACCCCTTCGGCTTCGGCGTGGTAGGTCGGGATCACCCGGTGGCGGAGGACGGGGAGGGCCACGGCCTTGATGTCCCCCGGTTCCACGTGGCCGCGGCCGAGGAAGAGCGCCCGGGCCCGGCTGACCTGGGCCAGGGCGATGGAGGCGCGGGGCGAGGCCCCCAGCGCGATGCGGCCCTCGAGGTCGAGGCCGTAGGCCTTCGGGTGGCGGGTGGCATCGACCAATTGGGAAAGGTAGCGCACCAGGCGTTCCTCGATGTGCACTTGGCGCACGGCCTCCTGGAGGGCGAGGATGGCCTCGGCGGACAGGAGCGCGCGCACCTTGGGCAGCGCGGTCTCCTGGATGACGAGATTCACCACCCGCGCCTCCTCCTCGAGGGTGGGGTAGTCGAGGACGAGTTTGAGCATGAACCGGTCGAGTTGGGCCTCGGGCAGGGGGTAGGTGCCCTCCTGCTCCACCGGGTTCTGGGTGGCGAAGACGAAGAACGGCGCCGGGAGTTTGAAGGTCTCGTCCCCGATGGTGACCTGGCGCTCCTGCATGCTCTCGAGCAGGGCGGACTGGACCTTGGCGGGGGCCCGGTTGATCTCGTCGGCGAGGATGAAGTTGGCGAAGATGGGGCCCTTCTTCACCTCGAAGGCGGCGGCGCCGGGGTTGAAGATGCGCGTGCCCGTGATATCGGCGGGCAACAGGTCGGGGGTGAATTGGATGCGCCGGAACGCCAGCCCCGAGACCTGGGCCATGAGCGCGACGGCCCGGGATTTCGCGAGCCCGGGAACGCTCTCCAGGAGCGCGTGGCCGCCGGCCGCCATGGCGAGGAAGAGCCCCTCGATGAGGCCGTCCTGGCCGACGATGCCCTTGGAGAGTTCCTCCCGCGCTTCGCCGATCTTTTTCGCCTGTTCGCCGAGACTCTGGTCGTTCATGGATCGCTCCGGGCCGACCCGGTTGGCCCGGGCCGCGGCATCCAGATTATATCGCGGGATGAAGGAGGGCCCCGACCGCATTCTCCCCGCCCCGGGCGCGGTGCGGGAGTTTTACCACCCCGGATATCCGGATGTCCGAGGCGGGAACGGGGGCCCGCGGCCCGGCAAATTTGGCCTTCTGCACCCGGGGGTTTATAATCGGGGAAACCGTAGGCAGCATGGTCCGAACCCTCCTCGAAATCGAACGCGGCGATGGCCAGACCCCCTGGCGCTGGATCGACGTCTACCAGCCCACGCCCGAAGAGATCGTGGCCCTGGTGCAGGACCACGAACTCCACGAGACGAGCGTGCAGGACTGCCTCGATCCCGGCCACCTGCCCAAGTTCGAGATCGTCGACGATCTCACCTTCTTCATCGTGCGCTTCGACACCGCCGTGCAGGAGGGCGAGGAGGAGAGTTTCACCGTCGGGGGGATGACCAATAAGATCGCCACCTTCATCGGCCCCCGCGGCCTCATCACGATCCACCGTATGGGCTCGCGCATCATCCAAGACGTCTCGCCGGTGTGGAAGCAGCGCCTGGCGGTACGGGCCAACGGCCATCCCATGCCCTTCTCGCCCGAACTCGCCGCCTTCCGCATCAGCCTCGACCTCATCAAGGCGGCGGTGCAATCCTTCGAGAAGCCGGTGAAGAAGGCCCAGGTCGAGGTCGAGATCCTGGAAGAATCGATCTTCTCCGACAGCGGCCCCCAGCTCCAGACCCAGAAGGTCCTCCTCGATCTCTACACCCTCAAGCGCCGGTGCAAGGTCTATAGCCGCATGCTCCATCTGCTGCGCAACCTCCTCATCCGCATCGAGGGACCCGCCTCGGCCGCGGGCGAAGAGAAGGCGCCCTTCGTGCAGGACCTCGCCGAATCCTGCGACCGCCTGCTGCTCCTCGCCGACGAGGGGCTCGACACGGCCAACCAGCTCCTCAATTACCACCTCTCGCTGTCGACCCACCGCACCAACGAGGTGGTCCGGGTGCTCACCGTCTTCTCCGCCTTCTTCATGCCGCTGACCTTCATCGTGGGCCTCTACGGCATGAATTTCCGCCATATGCCCGAATTGGAGTGGCATTGGGGCTACCCCCTGGTGCTGGCGATGATGGTCGCCGTCACGGTGGGGATCTTCGCCTATTTCCGCCGAAAGAAGATCATGTGATGGAAGCCGCCCGCGCCCCGTGGTCCCTCGCCCCCGCCGTCCCCGGCGATCTGGAGGAGGTCATGCGCCTCGAACGCGCGGGCTTCCCCCCGGGGATCGTCGAGGAGGCGCCCGTCTTCCGCCAACGCCTCGAGGCGTTCGCGAACGGCTTTTTCCTCCTGCGCCAGGGGCCCCGCACCGTCGGCTACGCTTGTACCGAGATCTGGAAAGACCGGCAGGATTACCTCACGGAGCGCTTCCGCCTCGGCCACCCGCTGACCGGTTGGCATGACCCGGCGGGCGATGAATGCTACCTGGCCTCCATGACCGTGGAGCCCGCCGCGCGCCGCTCGGGCGCCGGGCGCTTCCTCTTCCGGGAGACCCTCCTCGCCATGCGTTCGGCGTTTCCCGCCCTCCGCCGCGGCATTCTTCTTGTCAACGAGGGCTGGACCGGCGCGTGCCGCATCTACCGCGATGAGGGCTTCGTGGTCGCTTGCCGCATGCCCGGCTTCTTCCGGCCCGAGGATTTCCCGCCCCAGGCGGGCCTCGTCATGGAGAAGGAGTTTTAAGGGGCGGCCCGCCCCCTCCTCGAAACTAAACGAGCGATCTCTCTTCGATGGAACGATTCGACTTCGGAACACCGCGGGCCGCCCGGCACAGGGCCGCCCGCCTTAAGGAGCAGTGATGGGAACTTCCCGGCCCAATATCGTCTTCCTCCTCGCCGATGACCAGCGCTTCGACACGATCCGCGCCCTGGGGAATCCGCTGATCCAGACGCCGAACCTCGACCGCCTCGTGGCCCGGGGCACCGCGTTCACCCAGGCCCATATCCCCTGCGGCACGGTGGGAGCCATCTGCATGCCGAGCCGGGCCATGATCCATACCGGGCGCTCGCTCTTCCACCTCGAGAACGATGGCGCCGGCATCCCGCCCGCTCACGCGCTCCTGGGCGAAACCCTGCGGGGGGCCGGCTACCGCAGTTATGGGATCGGAAAATGGCATAACGGCCCCGCGTCCTTCAACCGGAGCTTCGAGGACGGCGCCGAGATCTTCTTCGGCGGGATGTGGGACCATTGGAACGTGCCGGTGTGCGATTACGACCCCAGCGGAAAGTACGCTTCCCGCATCCCCATCGTGCTCGATCCCTTTCATTCGAACCAGGTGCAGCACGTCGTCGCCGATCGCGTCCATAGCGGTGTCCATTCGTCCGAACTCTTCACCTCCCGGGCGGTGGATTTCCTCACCCGCGTGCCCGCCGACAGGCCCTTCTTCCTTTCCGTGGCCTACCTGGCGCCCCACGACCCACGCACCATGCCCGAGCGGTTCCAGAAGCTGTACGACCCGGCCCGGGTCCCCGTACCGCCCAATTTCCTCCCCGAGCATCCCTTCGATTTTTTCGATACCCGCGGCATGCGCGACGAAAACCTGGCGGCCTTCCCGCGGCGCGAAGAAGAGATCCGCCGCCATCTGGCCGAGTACTGGGCCATGATCAGCCACCTCGACGACCAATTGGGGCGTATCGTAGGGCGCATGGAATCCCGCGGTCTCCTCGAAGAGACGATCATCGTTTTCGCCGGCGATAACGGCCTCGCACTCGGGCAGCACGGGCTCATGGGAAAGCAGAACCTCTACGAGCCGAGCGTGCGCATCCCGCTCGTGCTCGCGGGCCCGGGCATTCCCGCGGGGGAAACCCGCGGCGATTGGGCCTATCTATTCGACCTTTTCCCGACCCTGTGCGACCTCACAGGCATACCCGTACCTCCCACCGTGGACGGGAAGAGCCTCGCGCCCTGCCTGAAGGGCGGTGACGCGGCCCACCGGGACGAACTCTATTTCGCCTACACCGGCTTCGCCCGCGGGGTGAAGCATGGCGGCCTCAAACTAATGGAGTACGCCGCGGGGCCCTGCGGACGCAAGACCCAACTCTTCGACCTCGCGCGGGATCCCGGGGAGCAAATCGACTTAAGCGCGGATCCCGCCAGGGCTTCGGATCTCGCGGGGCTACGCCAGAGGCTCTTGCGCCTGCGCGACGAGTGGGGGGACGAGCGCCACCCCTTGGGGAAGAAATTCTGGGAGGCCTACCGCGCGGGGAGCGGGGCGTAGTCGCCCCGGGACGGATCAACCCCGGGGCGTCTTTCCGCGGATCTTCTTGTAGAGCCGGTGGAAATGGGGCAGGTTCTCGAAACCCGCCTCGAAAGCGGCCCGGGCCACTCCCATGCCCGAGGCGAGGCCCGCATCCACGCGGGCGAGGCGCTCGAGGTGCACCCAGTCCAACCAGGATTTCCCGGTGACCGAGCGGAAGACCCGGCTGAATTGGCGGCGCCCGAGGGGCACGCAGGCCGCCGCCTCATCGAGGCCGATGTTCTGGTGGATTTTCTGGCGGAAGAAGGGGAGGAGCGCCTTGAGGCGCTCATCGGCGGCGCGATCGCGCTTGCGCGGAATCTCTTGGGTCTCGCGGGCCGCGGAGACGACGAGCTCGGAGAGGTGGGTCGCCAGGGCGGCCAGCCGAGCGGGCCGCTTCCCGGAAAGTTCGCTCGCGGCCCTTCGAAACAGGTCGAGGACGGCGTGGAGCGCGGGTCGCGCGGAGAGGGCGAGGGGACCGCTTGCGCGGAAGGCCTGGGCCAATGGCACCAGCAGGGCCCGGGTGGCGGGCGGGAGTACCTCCCCGCGGAAAAAAATCGTGTAGCGGGTGAGGATGTCGGCTTCGTCGTCGAGGAGCTGGTGGGCCGCGCCGGGAGGGAGATAGATCAGGTCGAACCGGGCCAAGGGCCAGGACGCGCCGTCCCGGCGAAGCCGGCCACGCCCTTCGAGGATCAGGGTGAACTCGTGCACCGCGTGGCGGTGGAACGGATATGGCGAGGGCTTGTCGTGGCGGGTTTCGGTGATGTGGATGCCGTCGCCGCGGTCCGCGGCCGTCGGCCAGGCCGTCACTTTTTCTGCCGGTGGCATGGGCGATTAAAGTTTGATTTCTCGGATTTGTAAAATGGGCCGGGAGCCTGGTCCCGATTCGACACCCCCAAGTCCCGATCGGAAACCCCCCGCGACTTTTCTGGATCCATCCTTTAACCACGGGCCCGGTTGCCCGTTGCGGAGGACCCTATGGATCATGAAAACGCTTCTTCCCTCCTCGAGCCGCCCCGTCGCGTGCCCGTCGTGGGCGAGTTCGACCTCGTCGTCTGCGGCGCGGGCCCGGCCGGGGTGAGC
>JAFLEE010000018.1 GCA_017302015.1 Spirochaetota bacterium
CAGAAAGGGTTGCCCGCAGGGCAGATCCAGGCTAAAAACACCCAAAAGAAGACCTACCGCTTGACCGGAATTTAGGTGAGGCAATGGGGGTGGGTTTCGTCCGGATTTTTAGGTGAGGCAACTAGGGTCTCAAATCTCCATCTTTTAACCCTCTGAGATGACTGGACGAGTCGTGTTTTACAGGAAATTGAGAACCACTTGAATTGTTTGGTTTTGGGAGTATAATACTACATATAGGTAGTAATATGCCTCAGGCGCCCGGTCCCCTTTACCAGAAAATCCTCGAGACCCTCCTGAAGGAGTTCGCCAAGGGCAAGCCTGCCCGGGGGGAGAAACTCCCCAGCGAGGCGCGGCTGGCGAAGCGGTTCGGGGTCAGCCTCATCACCATACGCCGGGTCGTGCAGGAACTCCAGGCATTGGGGGCCGTCCGCTCGGTGCACGGGAAGGGGAGTTTCGTGCAGCACGCCGGCGCCCTGACGCGGCCGCCGCCCGGGGCCCATGTGGCGCTCCTCATCGATACCCTTAAGGGGCCCCATGCCCTCGAACGCATCGCGGCGGTGGAGGAGGTGGTCTCGGCCGCGGGCTACCATCTGCTGCTCAAGGAGACGCGCTTCGACCCCGCGGTGCACGCGGCCTGCCTGAAATCCCTGGGCGACGGGGTGGCCGCCGTGCTCATCGATACCTGGGTCGACGAATACGACGAACCCGGGCGCGAACTCCGCTCCAAGGGCCTGCCGGTGGTCTTCATCAGCGAGCGCGATTATGGATCTTCATTCGAATATGTGGGCTATGGCGAGGAGCAGGCGGGCCGCGAGGCCCTGGAGCGCCTGCGGGCAGACGGGGTGCGCGACCTGGCCCTCGTGCTCCAGACCACGGCCATCACCCCGCTGTCCCGGTTCCTGGCGGCGGAGGCGGCCCGGCTCGGGTTCCCGAAACTCGAGGTCATCGATGTGGCCCATAGCCGGGCTTTCGATCCGGGCCTGCCCCTCATCGAACGGGAGCGCCGCGCCGCCATCGCCGTGGAGGCGACGCCCCAAGACCTCGCCCGATCCCTGGTGGGCGAGCGTCTCGCCGCGGGGCAGCGCCACGCTTGCTATTTCTGCATCAATGAATACGCGGCCGTGGGGGCCTATCAGGCCCTCGCCGATGGCGGCCTCGCGGCGCCTCGGGATGTCGGCCTCGTGGGTCTCGCCGATAGCGGGGCGTTCTTCCTAGGCATGACGCGGCGCCGCCTCACCGGGGTGATCAAACCCACCCGTTCCGCCGGGCTCAAGGCCGCCGAACTCCTTCTCGCTAGGTTGGGTTCCCGCTACGCCGGGGGCAGCCGAACGATCTTGCCCCACACCTGGCAGGCGGGGGAGACCTATGGGGTCGCGAGCGGAGAGCCGGAATTTTCTGATCCGTCCATTACGAACGAGTCGATTCAAACGACTTAAAACAACATCAAACGGAGATCCTATGAAGCGCATCCTCGCCCCGACTCTGCTCCTCGCCTCCCTCGCGGCCCAACCCACCTTGACCCTCTCCGTGGGCCCCGCGGTGGGCATCGGTGAAAACCTCCTGCCCAATGGCGGCTTCGAGGATCTGGAGAACGATGCCCCCGTGGGCTGGTCGGTGAACCCGGGCAAGGCCCTGGCGAGCATCCGGGTTTCGCCCCGATCCTACGCGGGATCCTCCTCCGTCTTCCTGAGCAATGCGGCTCCCATGGCGCCCCACGTGTTCGGCCAACTCAACCTGAAGGCGCCGCTCTCCCTCAAGGACGGCGAAAAGTACACCCTCTCCGCCTTCGTGCTCGGGGACAATCCGGGCAGCGCGTGGATGGGCGGGGGCCCCGGGTGGACGGTGCGCGTCCCCATCCCAAAAACTTCCGGTTCCTGGCAGAGGATCCGCCGCACCTTCACCGCCCCCGCCGGAAGCGCCCAATTCCCCTTCATGATCAATACCGATAGCCCGACGCCGGGCTTCTGGGTGGACGGGATCAAATTGGAGCGCGGCGATCAGGCGACGCCGTACGTGGAAGAACCGGCCCGGGGCCGGGACGCCATCATCCTCATGGCGCCGGCGCCCCGCCTGGGCAGTTCCAACGAGAGCCTCGAACTCGAGGCGGTGCTCAAATTGCTGCGCGACGGGGAGATCACCGTGGGCCTCGCCTCGAAGGGCGCCGCGCGGAAGGCCAGGATCAAAGCCGGCGCCGGCGTCCAGCGCCTCGTCATGCGCCTCGCGGAGCCGGGAAGCCCCTCGGTGGAGGGGCGCCCCATCTCCCTCAAGATCGAATGCCTCGGGGAGAGCCGCGAAGTTTCATTCGTTTGGTATGCCGGATTCGATGTGGCGGCCGCCGAAGCCGCGGCGAAAGGGGAGCGGGACCGCCTTTCTCGCTTGGTGGAGGCCGCCAAATCCCGCGCGCTCGCCCAACCCTACGCACGGGCGACCGTCGCGCTTTCGGAGCGCTTTTTGCGCATCGCCGCGGAGAAGCGGCAGCTCGGCCTCATCGCCGAGGCGCTGGAAGATTTCGCCTATCTCCGGGAACTCTGCCGCGGCGCCGCGGCGCAGCAGGAGCGGGTGGATTCGGGGAAGGAGACCCCCATGGTCCTTCCCGATCCGGACCTAAAAAAAATCACCCTCCGCGGGGGTTCCTTCTGGGTCGGTAACGAGCCCGTGGTGCTCCTCGGCGGCATGGGCTACGGCGAACTGCGCGACGAGATGGATGCATACAGGGAATACGGCTTCAATAGCGTGGGCGACGATTGGGATTCCTTCTCGGCGATCCAGATGATGAAGAGCATGGAAAGCGCCGACGAGAGCGTCTTCCCCAAACTCAAGGCTAGCTGGGACGACCTCGCCAGGCGCAACCTCGCCGTCAGTTATAATCCGACGCTCCATTATTTCCCCTTCTGGGCCACCCAGGAATTCCTCGACATCAACGGGGGCGATCCGGTGGATGTGCTGCCCGACTGGTCCGGCCGGGGGCGCCATCAGGGCAAGCGCCACAAACTCTACGGCGGCTTCTTTCCCTTCGCCATTGATTCTGAGAACTTGCGTCAGCTCGTGGCCGCCTACTATAAGCGCATCGGCCCCGCGGTGGAGTCCCACCCGGCCTTCCGGATTACCTGGCTCATGAACGAGCCCACCTATAAGAGCCGCGACGCCCATTACGTGGCCCTGTTCCGGGAGGCCATGGAGAAGCGCTACGTTTCGGTGGACCGCCTCAATGCGGCCTGGAAGACCCAGTTCGCCTCTTTCTCCCAGGTGGGAATCCCCGCCGACCGCACCCCGGGCCAGTACGACTGGAAGGCCTTCCACCAGGATCAGGTCGCCTCGTGGTTCGAGTGGCTGGGGAAGACCTTCCGGGCTTCGGCGCCCAAGGCCATCCTCTCCAGCAAGCCCATGGGATGGTGCCTCCTCGACCCCACCACGGGCATCGATTTCGAGCGGGAAGCCCTGGCCTGGGACGTGCCGGGATGCGACTCGGGGTTCTCCCCGTACCCCGCGGGCGATTTCGCCTACGGGTGGACGGAGCCCATCCTCGTCTACGATTTCCAGAAATCCGTGGCGCCGGAGAAGCCCCTGGCGAACCACGAATACCATTATGTGCACGAGCCCGAGGTCAGCGCCGAGTACGCCTACGCCACCTATTGGCAAAGCCATCTCCACGGCCTGCGCCTCTCCGAGTTCTGGGTCTGGAGCAAGGGCGACCTGCGGGGCGGCGACGGCGCCGCCGGGATGACGCACACGGCCTGGAGCCAGCCGAAGGTCGCCTGGGGCACTTCGAAGGCCGCCATCGATCTGCGCCGCTTGGCCCGGGTGCTCACGGCCTTCCCCGGAAAACCCGAGGCCTATCTCCTCTACAGCAAATCGAGCTTCTACGGGAACCAGGCGGTCCACGCCAAGACCCTCAAATCGGTCTACAGCACCGTCAATAGCTTGGATGCGCCGGTGGGCTTCATGACCGAACGCATGATCCTCCAGGGGGATCTCTCGAAGGCGAAACTCCTCATCATCCCGGGGGCCTCGGTCTCGGAAAAGAACGTGGCCGAGACGGTGCGCGCCTGGGCCGAGAAGGGGGGCCGGGTCGTCCTCGTAGGCGATTGTTTCTCAAGCGATCCCTGGGGCGAAGCCCTGCCCGAGATCAAGGGTCAGCGATTCGTGGAGGCGGCGGCCCGCGAGTTGGCGCCTGCCTTCGATAAGGCGTTCAGCGAGGCCGGCGTTTCGCGGCCGATCCGCGCGAAGAACGCCCTGGGCGGTAGCGCCTGGCCCCTGGAAGTGCGCACGAGTCGGCTCGACGGCAAGCGTCTCGTCTACCTGCTGGGCCTGCAGGCGAAGACGATGACGGTGGAACTCGAAGCCGCCGGCGGGATCAAGGCGTGGGAGGATCTCGTGACGGGGGAGAAGGGCACCGCGCCTCGATTCACCGTGAAACCCTGCGACGTGAGGATTCTTCGGGTGGAGTAGGGGTTTCGCCGGAACATGACCGGAAAGATCGCCCGAAAGTGAAATAATTCCGCTGCCGTAGGGCCCAACTTTGCGCGTTGACCGCGGGGGTGGATGGGGATACGATGCGGCATGAACCGGGGCATCCACCTTCCGGGCCGGGCCCTGCCCGTCTCGTTCGTCCTCGGGCTTTCGGGCTTTATCGGGGCCCATTTTTCCTTCGATTACGCCATCGGGTCGTTCACGGTTTCGGTCAATTGGGCTTACCTGTTCCCCCTCCTTGCCGCCATGGCCTATGGGCCCCGCGGGGCCCTCGTGGCCGGGGTCCTCGGCCTCGGGGCCTTCTATCCCTTCTATCTTTGGCCGACGAACGGCTGGGCGAACGTGGCCAGTTCGCTCCTTTTCGTCGCCTGGTTCGCTTGGCAGGGCGGGTGCGCCGCCTCCCGGGAAACGAAACCGGCCTGGTGGAACCATCCATTCGTCGCCCAGGTCTTCTATTGCGCGGCGTTCGCCCTCATGATCTTCGGGCTTTATCCGATCCTATTCTCCCTCAATCCGCCCCCCTGGCGGGCGGATGCCTATACCTCCATCCCCGCCTCGGTCCTCAATGGGATCGTCTTCAAGGAGGTGATCCTCACCTACCTCGCGGTGCTGGTGGTGGCTTCGCTCCTCAAGTCCAATCGGCTCCGCCGGCTGCTGGGCCTGCGCGTGCCGTCGTGGGCGCGCTATAACGACCGGATCCTCGCCGTGAGCATCCTCGGCTGCGGGGTCATGGTGCTCTTCCACCGCGTCCTCGCCGGGATCCTCGTCACCCGCGATTTCCCGGGGGGCCTTTTCCTCCCGAGGGAATCCGGGGCCCTCATCGACCTCCTGATCCTTGGGTGCATCGGTTTCTTGACGGCCTACATCGTGACTCTCTTCATGGAGCGCCGTTGCCGGGCCGAAGAGTCCCTGGAGCAGAACCGGGAACTCCTCGGCAGTACCCTGCGGTCCATGGATGACCTCGTCTTCACCCTCGACGCCCTCGGCCGCATCACCCAGTACCATCAGCCGGCCGCTTGGATCGGCGGGGTGGACGACGCCCGCGGGATGGTCGGCCTCGAGTTCGGCCGGGCCCTCCCCGCGGGGCTCTGCCTGGCGATGGAGCCCATCCTCGGCAAGATTCTGGCCGGCGGCGTGACGGAGCCCCTGGAATATGCCCTCCAGACGGCCAAGGGTGAGCGGCGCTACCAAGCCAAGCTCTCGCCCCTGCGGGGATCCCCCGTCGCCGCCGGCGGGGTCACCGTCGTCGCGCGGGATGTCACCGAGCAGAAAAAAATGGAGGAGCGCCTTCGGCACACACAGAAGATGGAGGCCGTCGGCCGGCTGGCCGGGGGGATCGCCCACGATTTCAATAATCTCCTCGCCCCCATCGGCGTGCTCGCGGGCGTGGCCGAAATCCACGCCCGCGATCCGGTGAAACTGGCGGAGACCCTCGAGCGCATCAAGAAAGCGGCCGCCCGCGCCCGGGAACTCACCCAGCAGATCCTCAGTTTCGGCCGGAAATCGCCGGAGAACGCCGCGCCCGTGGCGCTCGCGCCGGTGGTGAAGGAGTGCCTGAAATTGCTGCGGGCCAGCATGCCCACGAACGTCGAGGTCCACGTCGACCTGCGCTCGCAGGCGAAGGTGCTGGGCGATTCCGTCCAACTCTACCAGGTCGTCATGAACCTCTGCACCAACGCGTTCCAGGCCATGGAGGAGCGCGGCGGCGTGCTTTCCGTTTCCCTCGCCGACGGCCCGACCGAGGGCGGGGCGCCGTCGGTGGTGCTGGAGTTCCGCGACACCGGCTGCGGCATCCCCGATGAGGTGAAGTCACGCATCTTCGAGCCGTATTTCACGACGAAGGAAACCGGCAAGGGCAGCGGCCTGGGCCTCTCCGTCGTTCACGGCATCGTTGCCGGCATGCGGGGCAGCATCCAGTGCGAGAGTCTCGTGGGCCAGGGCACCTCGTTCTTGATCACGCTGCCGGCGTGCTAGGCGGCCGGGGCTCGCGCCGCGGAAAGCGAGGTGTCGCGGACCCACCTCAACCAAGCTCCCGGGAATCGGGGCGGGGAGAGAGACTGCGGGGAGGCGGCGTGTTTCACCGTCGAAGCGCGCCGCTTAGCATTTCGAGCCCACGGGCTTCACTCCAGCCCCGTCACCGCCGCCACCACGATCCCGGCATTCTTGGCCGCCGTGAGGGTCAGGGTATCCACCTCGCCGTCCACGGCCAGGTCGTATTGCCAGAGCACTTGGCGGCCCCCGGCGGAGAAGGCGGGTTGGCAGACGGGATAGACCTCGCCGGAGGTGCCCTTAGTGAGGACCTTTCCGTTCTCCACATCCCCCGGGATGATGATCTTCGACACCAGGTTCCCGATCTCGCGGCGAACGACGAGGGGTTGGCGGAGGGCGGCCCCGCCGGTGAGTTCCACCGCGCCGATCTCGCGCATGGCGCTATCGGTATTGAGGCTCGTGTAGAGGAGCGAGACCGCCTTGAGCCTCCGGCCGATCTTGAGGCGCAGAGGCTTCCCGTCCTCCACCAGTACGGCGGCCGCGGCGCCCTCCGCCGAGGCGATTTCAAACGCGACGCCGTTGTCGGCCACGAGCCGCCCCGGGGCGAAGCCGCCGCTGCCGGCGAGGGAGGCGTTGGCCAGGGGCGAGAGGTCGATGGCGACGGCACGATCTCCGGGCCGCGGATAGGCCCGGCGCGGGTAGACCCCGGCGATGACCCGCTCGAAAAGGCGATTGGCGAAGGAGTTTTCGCCGTAGGGCACGGCGGGTGACGCCGCGTTCCAGAAGGAGGCGCCGGCCTGTACGTAGGGCCAGAGTTTCTTCGGGTAGCGGAACATGGCCTGCCCGTTGCCGCTATAGCCGGTCCAGGTGGTATGGAGCATGCCGGGGCAGCCCTTGGCCTTGGCGTAGCGGGAGAAGTTCAGCAGGTTGGGGATGTCTTCTTCGCCGGTGGCGCCCCAGACCGGGAACCCGAGGGCCGTGAAGGGATCGACCTCCGGGAAATCCACGTTGGTGCGGTAGTCCCACACCGAGATGACATGGCGGCGGTCGAGTTTCTTGGCGACGGACATGAGGCCCTCCCGTTCGGCGGGATGGGAGCGGCCGTTTAGATAATCCTGCCAGAGGATGAGGGAGAGGTTTTCGCGCTTCGCCCAGGCCTCGTAGTATTGGATGTCCTTCCACAAAAGGTCGGCCAGGGGCTTTCCGAGGTTCGCGGGCCGGGCCGGGTATTTTCCCCGCATGGTCACCTCATCGTGGCCGATATGGAGGTAGCGCGCTTTGGGGAAGGCGCGCCTAACGTCCGCAAGAAGTTCTCCCATCACCTCGTAGGTGCGCGGGTTGGAGACGTCGTAGGCGTAGGGCATGCCCGGGTCTTCCGCGAGGTCGAGGTTGGCTTTATTGCGGAAAAGGTACTCCGAATGACCGTAGGTCTGGAAGAGCGGGGTCACCTCGATGAAGTGCTCCTCGGCCAGGCGGCAGACCGCGGCGAGGTCTTCGGGCGTCATGCCCCAGGGCTGGTGGAGTTCGGGGTGGCTCGGCCACTTCACGTATTCCACCTCCATGACGAGATGGTTGACTTTGAGCGGGCCGAAGACGTTGGTGATGAAGAGCCCGTGGAGTTTCCGCGCGTTCTCGTCGGCGAGGAGATGGACCGCGCGCACGGGGAAATCGGCCCAATCCTTCGCGGAGCCGGGGCGGAGTGCCCCCTGGTCGTCGACCATCTGGAGGAGCGTGCTGAAGGCGTAATAGACCGCCGCCGGGGTGGCGGCGCGGATGACGACCCCCGTGGGCAGGGCCTCGATCTCGAAGAGATCTTGGCGGGCGGCGGCGCCGGCGGGGAGCAGGCGCACCGTGACGAAGGGCTTCGCGCCCTCCATGGCCCGTCGGCCCGTGCCGAGGGCTTCCACCAATTCGTTCCAGAGGACGTGATAGCGGGTGCGGGGAAGGCCCTCGGGGATGGCGAGGCCGACGGCATCGGGCCAGGGGATGGCGCCCGGCTTGAAGGAAAGTTCCCGCGGGGCGGGGCAGATGGTCAGCGATCGGCTGCGCGGGGCGACGGCGGCCGTGGGGCGAAGGGGTGCGTCGCCCCCCCGGGGCGCGAGGGCCGGGAGCGCGGCGAAGCTCCTGAAATCGCCCGAAGCCGTGAGGGATAATTCGTGGAAGAACCGCTCGCCCTTGGCGATGGAAGGCGCGGCGAGCACGGCGACGAGGAAGACTTCGCGCCCCTTATAGGGCTTCGCCCGCCGGTCGACCCATTTGAAGCCCGGTCCCTGGACCGCCTCCACCGTGATGTCCCCGCTTCGGGTGCGCAGGGCGAGGCGCTTTATTTCCCGGTCGATGCCGGCGGGTTCGGCGCCGATGGCGGCCTTCTGCCCGTCGGCCTCGAGGGTGGCGCCCTCGAGGAAGGCGGAGGGGATGGCGAGGGGGATATACTCGATCATGGCGTCGCGGTCCTGGCGCAGGGTGCCGTCCACCGTGAGGCGCAAGTTGGAATTGCCGCGCGCCTCCAGGCGCCAGGCATCCACGAAGAAATCCGAGGGGTTCTCGGGATCGGAGGTGATGAGGAAGGAACCGGGGCCCTTGACGACCTTGTAGGGCATTTTTTGGAGCCAGAAATACTGGGTTTTCCAAGACTTTTCAACGCAGGTGAAGGAGGTGCCCATGCTGAACTTGTTCCCGCGGAAGGCGATGGTGGGCCCGTCGTTGCGGTTGGCGAGTTCGAAGGTCCACTCCTCTTGTCCTGGGAGCAGGGCGGCGAGGAGCGCGGCGGCGAGGGCGATTCGTTTCATGGGGGATCTCCTGGGTGGGATGGTGATCGGGTGGGTCATGGTTTTTTGCCCCAATGTTCGGGGTGGGTGAGGAGGATGGCTCGCCGGCCGGCGGGGATGGCCGCGAGGAGGTCGATGAGGGCGGCGACGGGTTTCCCCTTGAGCCTCGAGTCGATGTCTCCGGTGTTCACGTCGCGATTGAGGAGGTACGCTTCGTAGGCTAGGCCGAACTCGGAGATGGGCGACTCGCCGTAGGGGAAGCGCTCCCCATCCCGCACCGCGGTCCCCTTCTTCCCGAACTCGGAGAAGATCCACATATTGTTGAGCCCGGCGGCGATCACGGCGCCGTCGCCATGGGCCGCCGCGCCTTTCACGGGAATGCCCATTGCCGCGTACTGGGCGAGTTCTTCCCGCAGGAAAGCGGCGGGGGAGTAATGGCGGTTCCACATCATGCTGAAGAGATCGGTGTGGATTCCCAATTCAAAGCCTTCTTTGGCGAGGAACCGGGCGAGGGCCTCCACCGGGGCCTTCCGCTCCAGCCGTCCCCCGATGAACTTGGCGTAATAGGGCGCCGAGTGGAGGATGAAATAAGTGGATGGAAGGCCGGCCTCCTTCTCGATGCGCGCCATGGCGAGGGCCTTCTCCGGATGGGAATCGATGTCGTGGCGCATGCCGACGAGCACGGCGCCGCCTTCGCTCGCCGGGGCGGTTGAAAACTCGCCGAGGGTGGCGACCTTGTATCGGGGCTTGCGCAATTCTGCGAGGAGGAGACGGTAATCGTCCCAGGAAAAAACCCCATCGTAGGCGCTCTCGCCCTCCGCCAGGGCTTCCAATCCGGGTCCTTGTGCGGCCGGGGCGAAGAAATCGGAAGTTCGGAGGACCGCTTCTTTTTCGACCGCCATGGGCAGGGGGGCCGCGGCGAGTTCGGCGCCATATTCCAATTCGATTTCCTGGGAATAAGACGCGCCCTTCGCCACGGGAAATCCCTTCGCTTCCATGAGGATGAACGAGCGCTCGCCCAAATAGGGTTTCATGCGTCGGTCTTGCCAGATAAGGTCGGGCCCCCCGGTCACGCGGATGGCGAGGTGGAATCCGTTCCCCTGGATGCGCCAGGCGCGGGCGGGAGCGAAGGCCAGGGGCGAGGAACCATCCCCGGTGACTGGCACGGGCGCGCTGCCCTGGGCGGTGATTTGGGCGCACGTGAGGAGCGCCGCCGGAACGGTGAGGAAGACATGGGTGACGAAGGCCGTGACCTCTTTCGTCAATTCGCCGCGCACCCTGCACACCAGCCGACCGGGGGATAGGACTTCCCAGCCGTAAGTGGACACCGAGAATACCGACTCGCCCGAGGGGTCGCTGGCGATCTGGAGGGACGAAGCGCCGGTCGTGGCGACCACGGGGGTTTTCACGGGATAGAACCAATGGGATTTCCAGGGCGGCTCCATGCAGAGAAGCAGCGAGGCGGCGCTCAAGGTCTTCCCCGAATGGGCCAGGGAAAAGCCCCGGTCGTTCTTCCATTGGATCGTCCATCCATGGGCGTTGAGGGTTGGCGACGGGGCCTCGCCAAATGCCAGGGGCGCCGAGAGGAAAAGCGCGAGGACGGCCGAAGCGGCGAGATTGGAGAACTTGGGCCCGAGTCGGCGACGAGGTGCGATCATCGGAATCTCCTGAGATCGTCGCAGGCGGGAATGAAGGGTCGAGGTTTCGGGGAGTCGTTCATGGGGCCCCGGAACTTTCCCGGCGGATGAGGACGGGCGGGAGGGCAAGTGAAACGGGCGCCCCTTCGCGCGCCGTAAGGGCCGAGCGCATGAGATCGAGGGCCCCTTGGCAGAGCCCGGCGAAATCCTGCTTCACGGTGGTCAGGGAGGGGATGGCATGGGCGGCGAGTTCGAGGTCGTCGCATCCCACCACGCTCACCTTCCCGGGAACCGAGAGGCCGGCTTCGTGCAGGGCGCGCATCGCCCCCAGGGCGGTGGCGTCGTTATTGCAGAAGAGGGCACTCTCCGGGAAATTGGGTCCGATGAGGCGGCCCAGGGCTTCGTATCCCTGGCGGATGCCGGCGGTCGGAAGGGCCCACTCGGGGCCGGGAAGGGCGGAGAACTCCCGGTGCGCCCGCAGCCAACCGCTTCGCCTCGCCGCTCCCACTTCCGCCGCGTCGCTGGGCATGAGGAGCGCGACGCGGGGATGGCCGAGTTCCAGGAGATGGCGCGTGGCGAGGTAGCCGAGGGCTTCTTGGTCGATGCCGACGCCGAGGTCGGCCCCACCGCTACGGTTGAGGCGCACCACGGGGAGGAGGCGGGAACGGCAATAGGCGGGGATGCCCTCGGGGTTCCAATCGCCGTAGAGGAAGACTCCCAGGGGGCCCTCGAAGAGGAGGCGCTTGCGGAAGAGGGCCTCGCTCTGGGGCGCGTCGGCCCCCCCGTGGGATTCGAGCACCACGAGTTCAAAGCCCGCGCGCTCGGCCAGGAGCCCGAGGCGGTCGCGGATTTCCTCGAGGACGGGGTCGGCCACCACGTCGGGGCGCATGCGCTTGGACACCAGGAGGCCGAGGCATTTTCGGGTGCGGTCGCGCCGCCGCCCCACCGGCCGCCGTTGGTAGCCCAGGCGTTCGGCCGCCTGGCGGATGCGCGTTCCCACTTCTTCGCTCACCAGGGCTGCATCGGTGAAATACCTGGAAATCGTGGCCACCGAGACCCCGGTTTTGAGGGCCAGGGTGCGGATGGTGGGGGAGCGCCGTGATTTGGATCCGGGGTGTAACATAAAAATAATGATACATTCTGGGCCGAAACCGCCGGGAAGTCAAGGGTTCATGCGAGGGGGCGAATGAGCCCCATCGCTCCATTTTTTCCCACCGGAACCGGCAGTGGGGGCGAGTTTGCCCGGGGGCCTGTCTGCGGATAGATTCCATGGGCGCCGGGCGCTGCCGGGAGCCGTACGGCTCAAGGGGGCCGCCCGACCAAGGACGGCCCATGCCCCGCGTCTACAAGCATTACGATTTCATCCTCGGCGCCTTCGTCACTGTGCTCATCTGCTCCAATTTCATCGGGGCGGCCAAGCAAGCGGTGGTGACCCTGCCGTACTTCGGGGAACTCACCTTCGGGGCCGGGGTGCTCTTCTTCCCCATCTCCTACATCTTCGGGGATATCCTCACCGAGGTCTACGGCTACGGCCTCGACCGCCGGGCGGTGTGGGCCGGTTTCGCGGGGCTGGCCTTCGCGTCGCTGATGTCGGCCGTCGTGGTGAACCTGCCCCCCGGCCATAGCGATTTCATGAAGACCTACCAAGGAGCCCTCGAGACCGTCTTCGGGAACGCCTGGCGCATCGCGCTGGCCTCCATGGTGGCCTTCTGGACGGGGAGTTTCGCCAATAGTTTCGTGCTGGCGAAGTTAAAGATCATGACGAAGGGAAGATTTTTGTGGATGCGCACCATCGGGTCGACCCTGGTGGGCGAACTCGTGGATTCCTCCCTCTTCTATTTCATCGCCTTCTACGGCATCTGGTCCACGGCCGATGTGGTGAAGGTGGCCATCGTGCAGTACCTCTTCAAGACCGGGTGGGAGGTCGTCATGACGCCGGTGACCTATCGCGTGGTGGCCTTCCTCAAGCGCACCGAGAACGAGGACTATTTCGACCGGGGGACGAACTTCTCCCCGTTCCGCCTCAAGAACGAGTAGGCCGCCCGATCGCCGGGCAGGGTTCTCACCACTGTAGTTCCGCCACGGTGCGCCCTTCAAGGGGGAACGTCCACGCGACCCAGCCAGCCTCCGGCATGCCGCGGGGTGCGGAGGCCGGGAGGGCGACTCCTTGGCGCGTGAGCCGGTAGGACTTGGGCGCGGCACCCCTTACGGGGATCAGGAGCGTGACCTGAGGGTACGGTTCGGCGGCCTCGGCCGGGTTCACCACCGCCGTGACCCGACCGTCGGCATGGAGGGCCGCGGCTACGTAAATCCCGGAAAGCGGTTCGCCCCCTTCGCCCGCAAGGCCTACATCCAAGCGCCGGCCCCCGGCCTCGGCCAAACGCAGGTAGTCTTCAAAAACGCGGTAGGCGGGGTAGGGAACTCCGTCCTTCGAGATGAGGGAAAAATGGTGCTCGAGCCCCCCGCCGTGGAAGAGGTTCATCCGGGTATAGCCCCCCGCGGTGAAACGGGCCAAGGCCCGGTCAGTGAGGAGGGCTTGGATTTCGGGGTTGTACGTCCCCTGGAACCATTCCCCCGGCTTCCAGGGGAAGCCCATCTCATCCCAATAGACCACGGGGTCCAGTCCGAGGCTGTAGAGTTTCCCGGTGAGGAGTCCCGCCGGCACATCCCACCCGGGAGCTTTTCCGGCGTAGGGATGGAAGCCGAACTGGTCGCCGAGTTCCAGGGCGCCCGTCGCCGCCATGACTTCGAGATAACTTTCGTTGAAGCCCGCCATGCCCGCGGAGACGATGGGCACCCCGGGCGCCTTGGCCCGGATCACCGCCGCCACCGCCTTGAAGAGGACGGCGTATTCCTCCGCCGTGCCGCGGTAGAACTGGCGGATATTGGCCTCGTTCCAAACCTCATAGAGCCGGATGGAGGCCCCGTAGCGCTCGATGACCTCGCCCGTGAAGGCCGCGAACTTCACGGGGTCGGGGGGCACGCAATGGGGACGTCCCGCCCGTTTGCCGTCGGCGTAGCGCTCGGGGCTGATGGCGAGCCATTCGGGGCAGCCCATGAGCACCGCATGGACCGGCGCCCCCAGCCCCGCCACCTCGGCGAACCAGGCATCCACGGCCTTCCACCTCGCCGGGTCCGAAGGGGGGCCCACCTTATTGAGGCGCAAATCGGCCCGGGCGTAGGTCCATCGCTTCGCGAGCTCCGGGGGGATCTTGGCCGGTCCGCCGATGTCGATGACCATGGCCCCCGCGACCCACGGCGGGGTGCCCTTGGGCCGGGTCTCGATTTGAACGGCATCGAAGCGGATGGGGCGTGTCCCGGGGTTCCCCAGTTGGAGGTCCATGGACGGCCCCGGGGCCAGGGGCACGCACCGGGTGACCTCCACCGGCTGGTTGCCCAAGTCCATGCTGTCGTAATTTCCCGGGCCGTTGGCGTCGATGTAGCGGAAGAGTTCGTTCCACCGAAGGGCCTCGCCTTGCTTCACCCAAAGCCCCGCGCCGGTGGCCTCGAAGGCGACCTGGGCGCGAAGCCAGGCCGTCTGGGTACGTTCGGGGATCCGAAGGGTCGCCACTTCCCCCGGCGCCAATTGCCGGCCGACCCCTTCTTCGGAGGTTTGTGGCGGCAAATCCAGGTCGCTGCCGTCGAACCGGCCCCAGCGCTTCAGGGGGAGGGCCCCCTCGGGGTCGACCTGCCCCACGGGCGAACGCCGGGAGAAGGGCCCGAGGATGGGGATCTTCGGGTCGAGGACGAGTGAATCGGCATCGCCGATCGCCACGCGGCCTTCGCGCCAATCCAGGGCCAGGCGGGCCAAGCCGCACACCATGGCGGGCGCCCCGTCTCCTTCCCTGGTGAGGCGACCATCGGTGCAAACGATGCTAAAGCGTTTCCCGGACCGGACCCCGGCCACCAAGGGCACCACGTCCCGGCCATCCGACCTCCGGGTTCGGATGATGGGGATATACTGGGCCCCACCCACCGGCACGACCCACATGCCCTGGCGGAAGCCCGTCTGGTCCGAAAAAGCGCCGGCCAAGTAGCGGGTACCCAGGGCGGTGAGGGTGTGGCGGGTGCCCGTGTCGTGGCGCGGCGGATCGTAGAGGTATTCCAGGCCGAGGTGGCCCATCAGTTCCTGGGTTTGCCAGGCCCATTTGGGCTCGCGGGGTGAGAGGCGCCAGGCGTGGTCGGGGCCCTCCTCCATGGCGATCAACCACGGCAGGCGCGAGTCGAGGGCGATCAGCACGCCCCCCTCATCGGCGTGACGCTTCAGGTCGGCGATCCGCTCCCGGGGAATCGTGTCGCCCGGCATCATCAGCACGGGGACCGCCGAGGGATTGAACTCCGCCCCGCCCATTTGGTTCGCGGTGAGACGCACCACGGTCAGGCCCCCCTTGGCGAGCCAGGCGGCGACCCGGTCGAGCCAGGGGCGGTCGATGGTGAACCGGGTTTCGGACCCTCCGATGGCGGGGTCCCACACGGCCACGGGCGCGGCCCAGGCGAGGCTGATAAGCCATCCCGCGATGGCGAACCACTTGGAGCGGAATAAAGAGACCATAGAACCCTCCGGGGACCCGATCGAACATTTTAATCCGGTATGGCAAGATGGGCCATGCCTGCCCGTGCTCCGCGTTTATCCAGGATTGCTCGACCTACTAAAGCCCGCCCGAGGGATGACGCGCCGAGCGGGCCCCGCGCGCCCGCCTACGTGTTCGTGAGCGCGATGGCTTCCAACCCGACCTGGCGCATGGATGGCCAAAAACACGCCTTTTCCGAGATGATTTTGGTCTACCGGGGGTCCCAATCCGTGGCGTTCCGCCCGGGGCACCACCCATCTAGTGGGCCGATGGGGCGGGAGACCGCCGCGTCCGGCGAAGTGCTTCTATATCCAGCAGGGCTTTTCCATAGCGAGGCCTCGAACCCGCGGGATCCGGTGGAAACGGTTTGCGTGGCTTTCCGGGGCGCCCCCGGCGGGACCCTGCAAAAATTGATGGATCGAGAGGGGCATCTCCGCCTCATGGGCCGATGGCTCTACGAGACCCGGTTCCAGGACTACCCCGGCATCGGCCGATTGCGCGACGCCTACGTGGCCGCCATGGTCCAGGAGTTCCGGCGATTGGCGGCCCTCCCGGCCGAAGACGCCGCCGTGGGCCGGGTCCGCTCCCATATCCACGGGCACCTGCCGGCGCCCCTGGGACTCTCCGACCTCGCGGCGGTGGCCGGCATGAGCCGGTCCCATTTTTGCCGCCGCTACCACGCCCTCACCGGACGCACCCCGATGGAGGATCTCTGGCGCATCCGCCTGGAAGAAGCGCGGGCCCTCGTTCTTTCGAGCCGGAACAGCCTAGGCGCCATCGCCCGGGAAACCGGCTTCCGCAACCCGTATCATTTCAGCCGGAAATTCCGCCAAGTCTATGGCATGGCGCCGGGGTCGCTGCGCAAAGGCGCCGACTAGGTCGTGCCACGCGGCGAAAGCGGCCCCAGAACGGACCGCGGTTTTCGCCCGCGGGATTGCGCGAGGCCAAGAGCGGGGTGGCATTCGGCACCGCCGTGGCGTGGGCCGCGAACGTTCAGGTTCCCTGGAAATAGCCGCGGAAATACTTGTACCACATTCCCAATTTCTTCGCGCTGAAATCGATGGCCTCGTAGGGGAGCGCTTGGATTCGCCGCAGACGATAGCCGCCCTTGAGGATGAAGAGGTTCATGTATTTATTGTCGATGGCCTTGGATGGGCACGCGTAGATGCAGCGCATGCACCACATGCACCGCCCCCCGAAGACGATTTTTCCATCGACTTCCGCGATATTCCCCGACGGGCAGTGTTTGATGCAATTACCGCAATACGTACAGGTTTTACCGGCGCGCAGGTATTTCCCGAAATAACGGGCGCCGTATCGATCCTCGAGGATGCCGATCCCGCGCAGGAGGCGCCTCGCGATCGGCCCGCAGGGGAGTTCTTTCCGCTCGCCGGCCAGGAGCGACGCCGCGAGCGCCTTCACCCGGTGCGCGGCCGCCTCGACGAGGGCCCGGTTGAGCCGGTCATCGTAGGACAGCAGCCAATTGCACGGCATGGGGATGAGGGTGTCGTGAAAAACGTCGTACCCCTTGTTGGTGAGGAGCCGTATGGCCCGTTTACTCGAGCCGTAATTGATCGCGTGGTAATCCCCCGCGCTTTTCATGATGAAGACGGGCTTGCGCGCCGCCGGTAAAGATTCGAGGAAGGCGTAGACGAGGCCCGGGCAGTCGAACCCGAGCACCGGGTGAGCGATCCCGATGAGCGCGTATTCGTCCACCGAGATCGGGAGCCGCCCCCTCTGAACTTCCTCTATTTTAACCGTATCGACCTGATAGGCACGGGTGCTCATCTCTGCAGCCAAGAGATCGACGAGGTGCTCGGTATTACCCGTTCCTGAGAAGTAATAGATCGCGCAGCGTCTCGTCATGGGATGCGTGGCTGGAAAGCCGCCGCCATGATTATAGAATCAAGGAAATTCCCATGCCGGACGCGGGGGAATGGTAAGGCCTGCGAGACTTCGAAGAGGGCCAGTGTGAATAACGGACACCGCGGGTGAATCTCTGCCATCGAACCGAAAGGCCCGGGACAGGACGCGCTCGGAGCATGAGTCTCCCAACGGTCCGTGGTGACGCCGAAGGTAGGGATCCACGCGATGGCGGAAATGTATAAACTTACCGAAATTCCGGAGACTCGGAATGGCTGAAATCAGGCTGAAAGGGTTTCGCGGTCATCATGCATGGCGTGAAAGTGACCAAAAAATGTCTTTTTTTTAAACAATTGAAAGTGAATTTCTGCCCATACTTTGACCGCCTACGGAGCCGATAATGGGTCAACTGAATCTCCCCTTTCATCCACCCGCTGACATCCTCATCTGCGGCAGCAGCCTGGGCGCTTGTGAACTCGCAGTCCAGATGGCCGAGCGCGGGAGGCGCACGGTCCTCGCCATGGAACGCGTCAATCCGTTCTATGAAGGCGTGGCGGCCCTGCGTTCCTGGGTCGAGGAGGGGGCGGGAAAGGCCTTCCCATCCCTCTTGGGGCCGGTTTTGGCGAGACCCGAGTTCTGCGAAAGTATGGGTGGGCGCCTTTACTTCAACCCCGCGGCCGCTGTGATGGCGATCGAGGATGCCCTCTGCGATGCGGGGGTGAGCTTCTTCTATAACACCGCCCCTTCGCTTGCCCTGGCCCGGGGGAGGAGCCTCGCGGGGGTCGTGTTCGGTGGGAAGACTGGGCTTTTCGCCATCCCGGCGGAAGTGGTGGTGGATGCCACGCCTTCGGCCACGGTGGCCCAGGCGGCGGGGGTCGCATTCGATCCACCGGGGTCGCCTCGAATCCTGCATTACACGGTGGAACTCAGCCACCCCGTTCCGTCGTGCTCGGGGAAATACCGATCGGGCGACCTCGCGGTGGATTTTGAAATCCACCATCGATATGCGTCCTTCGCGGTGGCATTATCCCCGGAATCGGACGGGCCCCTGGGAGAGATCGAAGACTTCCGCCGGGCCGCCGCGGCGGTCCTCGCCTTCGAATACCGCGAGGGCGAGACGCGGTTTCGCGCCGCTGATGGGTATCTCATCGAGGGGGATGGGGGGGCCACGACGCTTCACGGGTGCGGCCAGGTGCGGGAATATCCCAACCTCTTCATCTTCGGCCCGCGTGGGACGCCGGGGGCGTCGGGGCGGAACAGCCTCCTCGGCCATCCCCACGATGCCTGGGCGCCTTTCGTGGCCGGATCCCGCGCCATCGATGAGCTCCTCGCCCGCGGTCCGAAGGAAAAGGGATCCGAACCCCTCCGCGCCATGAACGCCGCGGTCGATGGCCGTTGCGCGGGGCTGCTCCACCCAGAAGGCGAGGTCGGCGCGACCGATCCTGGCTTCGATGAGCCGGGGCTTGATGGGCGTGAGGTTGAGTTCTCGCCGCCCGCCCTTTCGCGCACGGCGCCGCTTTTGATCGCCGGCGCGGGAACCAGCGGCATCGCCGCGGCCTGGCGCGCGGGAAAAAAGGGGATGCAGGCCGTCTGCCTCGATCGAGGGCTGGAGCCGGGGGGTACCAACACCCTCGGGGGCGTGACCAAACTCTGGTATGGCAACGAAACGCCGGCGTTCAAGGCTTTCTACGAGGAGGTGGGCGCGACCCACGGCGGGCTCAATGCCGTGCCGTTCTCCCGAGCCCTTGGCCGCCTGGGGGTCCCGCTTTATCCGAACCTCTCCCTCACCGGGGTCACGAAGGCCGGCGAGAGGCTCACGTCCGTTCTCGCGGCCACGCCCCATGGGCTCATGGCCTTCGGCGCGGACCTCTTTATCGACGCCACGGGCGACGGGGCCCTGGCGGCCTGGGCGGGCGCCCCGTACCGCTTCGGCGGTGAACAGGACGATACGACGCTTTGGGGCTCGTTCGCTTATTTCGAGGCGGGGCGTCCCGAAGCGCGACGCCCCTTCCTCTCCCCCTGCGACGAGCGCAGCGCCCGGGACGCGACGCGCTTTATCCTCGCCATGCGCCGCAATAGCCCGGTTCGTTTCGACGTGGCCCATACGCCCGTGCCGTTCTATCTGGCCCCCCGCGAGAGCCGCCATATCGAAGGGCGGGGGGCGGTGGGCTACCTCGATGTGCTCGCGGGTCGCCGCTTCAAGCGGGGCATCCTCCGGGCACGGGGGAACCTCGATAATAAGGGCATCGCCACGAGCGACGCAGCCAAGGCGGGCTTCATCCCCGAGCATTGGCTCGAGGTCTTCGAGGCCACCATCCCCTACGACGCGTTCCTTTCCCCCGCGCTCTCCAATGGCTTCATCGCGGGCAAGGCCTACGCCATCACCCACGATGCCTTGGCCATGGCGCGCATGCAGCGGGACCTCTATGTGCTCGGCATGGCGGCGGTCGAGGCCGCCTCGCTCGCCATGGGGCGCGGGAAGCGATTCGACGCCGTGCCGATCGATGAGCTCCAGAGCGCCCTTTTCGATCTGGGCGCCTTGTCGCCCGGGGATATCGCCGAGGATGACCTGGGCTTCGGCGCGACCGCCGAGGCGTTGGCCCGCTCGGTGGCTCAGGCCGAATCCCTCGACGAAGCCTTGGTCGCTTCCGCGCGCCTCGCGATCCTGGGCAAGCCGACCGCCTTATCGGCTCTTTCCCCCTGGGCGTCGATCCATTCCCCCGCGCTCAGCCGCCTCCGCTGTTTCCTAGGGGACGAGCGCGGCGCCGAGATGCTTGCCGCGCAATGGCGGGTGGATTTGGGCGACGCAGGGCTTCCGCAAGAACTCTACCACGGCAAGCAGGCCACGCCGCACTTCATGCCCGATCAGGGCTATGCGCCCCTTCCTGCGCTTTCCCTTGGGAACCTCGCGGTCTCCCGCGCTGCCGAGATCAAGGGGCTTCTCTTGAGCCTCGCCTCAAGGCTCGAGCCCGAGTCGCTCGCGTTTAATGCGCGCTGGGGCTATCTCTTCATCTTCGCCAACGCGTGCGAGGCCAACCCCGATCCCGTTTTCGCGCCGATCCTAGGGCGTCTGCGATCGAGCGCTCCCCTCTCCGTTCCCGTGGTCTCGCGCGGGGGGGACCTTCGCGGCGCCGTCGACCCCCACGCGGAACGCCACGGCTATTTGCGTCTGGCCCTCAGCCGAGCCATGGCGCGCTGCGGGAGCCCCGACGGCGCGCTGGCCCTCATCGGGTTTTTAGACGAGGCGCGCCTGCCGTGGGCGCGGAGCGCTCGCTCGGTGCTGCGCGAAATCAGCGGGATCGACGCGGGGTTTGACGCCAAGGGTTGGACGCGCTGGCTCGAGAACCGGCGGGAGAATTTGCCCTGTGTCCCGGATAGTCGACGCTTTGGCTGAAAGCGCCTGCCGCGGGTTGGCCTTCCCGTCGCAGAACGAATAGAGGCCAACGACGGTCTTGGATGTTTTTCCCCCGTTCCGCCCCGCGAACGTGTCGGTCGCCGCCGCCGGGCCGTCCTCCCCGCCCTATTCCAGGCGCCCGAAGCCCAGGAGCGATGGGTCCTTATTCCCGCCGATGCCGCCGAACCATTCGATCCAACGGATGCGCCCCTTGCCATCGTTCTCATTGACGAGGAAGGCGAAGCGCAGGGCGGGGGAGGATGCGTCGTACTTCATCCCGAGCTTCTCGAAGGGGACCCTGGCCTCGTAGACCGTATGGTCCCCCGCTCGGCGCACGGCGATGGGGATGTCCCAAAGCCCGGCGAGTTTCGGGGAGGACGGGACATGGCACCAGGCCAGGGGGCCGTTCGGGCCCAGGGCCATGCTGAACTCGGTGAGCTTGCCCTCGGGGCTGCTGAGGGCGACTTGCACGCAATCGCCCCGCCAGATGTCGCCGTTGCCGTAGGCCTGCACATGCACGTCATCCACCACGTCGAAGAGGAAGACCATCGCTTGGTCGTCATGGGCGACGACGGCTTTCACCGAGAGGTCTTTCGGGCCCTTCCACAGCGGGGTATTGGGGTCGAAGGCGATGTCGTGGACGGCGGAAGCGGAATCCAGAATGAGGGCGGGGGCCTTGGCGGGCCAGGCGTCCCCCGGCTTCCAACCCGCGGGGAGGCGGGCGATCTTGTAGGCCGCCACGACGGATTGGGGGAGGAACAGGTTCTTGACGTTCGCCTCGGGGGCGTTGAGGGTGAAGTAATGGTTGCGAAGCCCGAGGCGTTCCCCGGCCGGGAAGACGACCGAAAAGGTGAGGGATCGGGAAGCGCCCGGGGCCAGGGAGAAGGTCTGGCTTTCGAGCACGGCGCTCTTCTCGTCCATCCACTTGAGTTCGACCTGGGCGGGCTTCGTCCAGGGGCTCTTCACGGTCACCGTGAAGTCGGCCTTCTCGCCGGGGCTCCCCGCGACCACCGCGGGCGCCGTGAAGAGGGAGGCATCGCCCTTCGCCGCCGCCACGGGGGCGCGGGTGATGAGATAGATCGGGTAGGCGCTCACGCTCACGAGTACCTTGCCCGCTTCCGGGGCGAGGGTCTCCTCGCGGCCGAGGAGGTCGACGCGGGTGACGGGCTGGGCCGTCTCGAGGGAGAAGAGCACATTGGCGTCGGCGGCCCGGGGCCAGACCACGTGCACCCGCTCGCCGCCGGGGGCCTTGAATCGGTAGGCGAAGAGGCGGGGGTCCAGTTCCGGGGCCCCGTCGGGGACGGTATTGGCGAGGCGGCGGATGAGTTCGTTGTAGGCGACGAAGGCGGGCTTCGGCCGATTCTCGCTCGTGACGAGCCCGAAGGAATCGTCGGCGCCGGGGTCCATATCCCAATAATCCTGCACGGTGAACCACGAGTAGAACTCGGTGTTCGAACGTGACTTCGCGTAGGCGATCTTCTTCACCAGGGTCGCGGCCTGGGAACGGTAGCCGTTATAGTCGTAGAGCGAGCGCTCACCGCTTTCGGTATTGCAGATCGGCACGCGCACCCCGGCTTCGGCCAAGTAGCCCTCGACCATCCCCTGGAGTTCGACGTAATTATCGAGCCGCCCGTGGGAGTGGAAGGCCGCGAGGTCGTAGAAGCCCTTGCCCTGCTGGTAGACGTCTTTCGTGAAGCCCTTCTTCTCCCGGGGGTGCTTCACCATGAGGCCGCCCGTGGCGATCCCGATCTTGGGCGAGACGGCCTTCAGGTTTGTGTAGAAGGCGCGCTGCATGGCGAGGTACTCAGCGATGCCCCCCTTGAAGGCCTCGCCGTCGGGTTCGTTCCAGAGTTCGAAGTACTTCACGTTGGGGAAGCGGTTGAGGTACGCGCCCAGATGGCGCACATGCTCGCCGAAAGCCGCGTAGTCGGAGGGGCCGGCGCCGTAGGCCGCGCCGGTCCATTCGGGGGCGATGGTGTAGCAGATGAAGGCGTCGATGCCGTACTTCTCCAGGATCTTGAGCATGGGCGTGAACCCCTCCGCCGGCCCCACGAAGCCCCGCTCCTGCTCGAAGCGCGGGCCGGTGATGCCGAAGCGCACGAGATCGACCCCGAGGGCGCCGATCCATTCCTTATGCAGCAGGTTCTCTTCCTCCCCCTCCCACATCTCCTGGTCCTCGGCCCCGAACCACATGGGGGAGCGGTTGATGCGGGCGCCATTGGGGTTGAACACGGCGAATGAGTCCTCGGCGATATAATTCGCCGCCCCGGAGACCGAGAGGCCCACGCGGTAATGCCCGATCGGTTGGGGCGCGACGCTGAAGGCGGCGGTCGCGCTCCCGTGGGCCGGGATCGAGAGGCGCTTCTCGTCCTTGGAAACCGGCTTGCCGAAGAAATCCGTGACGTCGATGGCGACGGAAACGGCGGCGTCCTTGGCGGTCTGGTTGCGCAGGCGATAGAGGATGGAGGTTGCCTCCCCCGGGCGCGCGCCGAGGCCGCGGTAGATGGGGGTGAGCGAGACGAGTTTGCGTGGATCGGTCGTCTCTCCCGAGAGGGTGAGATCGTCGAGGAAGATCTCGCCCCGGCCGGCGGCCGATCCCACCAGGGTGACGGCATGGATGCCCACGGGGCCCTCCATCGCCGCGGGGCCCGTGAGCGCCAGGCGGTATTCCTTCCACACGTTCTTCTCGAGCCCCACGGCTTCCGTCGAGGCCTTCTTCCCCTTCGCGTCGATCATTTCAAAGGCGAGCTTGGCCCCATAATCCTTGGGGTTGGCCCAGAACGAGACCATGCGGGGCGAGTGCAACCGGTTCTCCATGATCTTCGCGCGCCGGAACGACAGGCGGTAGGGCCCCGCCGCTTCGGTGAAATCGTAGCGGATCACCCCGGCCCACTCATCGTGGGCGGCTTCCTTGCGCGTGGAGCAGAGGAAGACGTGCCCGGCGTACCAGCGCCCCTTGGCCCCCTCGGAGAGGATCGCCCTCCAACTGCCCACATCCTCGAAATCGGCCACGACCGCTTCCACCGGCGTGCCCTTCGCGTGGGCGCGGAAGCGGGCGAGCACCTCGTCGGCGCCGAGGGCCGCGGGCAGCAGCCGCACCTCGTCGAGGGCTCCCTTGAGGCCCTCCGGGCTCCACGAACCCATGCGGCCGATGAGGACGGGTTCCGAGATTTCAGGGAGGGTGAGGGCGGCCTTGCGGACGAAGGGATTCCCGTTGAGATAGAGGGTGAGCGAAGTTCCATCGTATACGCCGGCCAGGTGGTACCACGTGCCGGGGAGGAGGGCCTCCTTCTCGGTCTGGACGATGGTGGTCTTGTCGGCGGCGGTCTTCACCTCGAAGCGGAAACCGTTGCCGGGGCCCCGGTAATAGAGGGCCGCGCCGCATTTGCCGCCGGCGCCCCAGCGGGTGAGGATGCCCGCCCATTGCTGCTCGAGTTGATCGAGGCGCACCCAGGCCTCGAGGGTGAAGCGGTCGCCGCCGAGGGGGGGCGCTTGGGCCTCGAGGCTGCCCGACCCGTCGAGGAAGAGGGCCTTCCCCGCGATGCCGTCGATGCGGCCGGGCTTGCCGAGGGTCTTGCCGCCCCAATCCTCGCTTTCGAAGTTCCATTCGCCCAGCGCCTGGGCGGCGGCGAAGGCGAAGAGGAAGGGGAGCAGGCGCAGGAGGAGGGACAAGCTTTGGCGCATAGGATTTCCTGCCCCTATTTTCCGTTGGATTCGGGGCGAGAACGGTCAGGTTCCATCAATGGCGAAATTGACACGGCCCGCCTTCCGAAGCCATGATTTCCAGGCCATGCCCCCCTTGACGACCTACGAGGCCCACGGCACGGCGACCTATTTGCGCCGCCCCCACGAAGACGGTGTGGTCGTGGAGAACTTCACCGCCCTAAGCCGCCTGCGCGCCCACCACGCCGCGCCGCCCACCGAGGCGCATCGCCACGAGACCCTCGAGATCCACTACGTCGCCCGGGGCCAGCAACACCAAACGCTCTCGGGGAAGACCTATCTCCTCGCCCCCGGCGACGTGCTGGTCGCCCAACCCGGGGAACTCCATTTCAGCGGCCTCTTCCAGGAAAAGCGCCTGGAGTACGATCTCTCCATCGACCTGCGGGGACCCAAGGGCCGTTTCCTCGGTTTCCGTGGGGAGGAAGCGGAGGCCTTTCGGGATTCCCTGCGCCGATTGCCGCCCTTCTTCGCCACGGGAAACGAACTGAAGGGCCCCCTCGACGGGATCCTCGCCCAGTACGCGCGGCCCCTGCCCCATAAGGGGATCGCCCTCATGGCGTCGGTCGCCGCCTTCCTCGTCGATCTCATCGATGCGAGCCATCGGGGGGCCAAGCGCCCGGTCTCCGCGCCCATTGCCCGCGTCGCCCGGCTCATCCGCGAGGGGCTCGGCGAGAAGGGAAATGCGGCGCAGTGGGCCCGCGCGGCGGGGCTGACTCCGTCGGGCCTGCGCCAACGCTTCACGCGGGAACTGGGGATGTCCCCGAAGGAGTTCGAATCCCGGGAACGCCTAGAGGCCGCGGGCCGCCTTCTTCGCGCGACGGAGCGCAGCGTCACCGACATCGCCCTCAGCCTCGGCTATTCCTCGAGCCAGCATTTCGCCAAGCAATTCCGCCTGGGGTGGCGCTGCACGCCGCGGGAGTACCGGGGAGCTGCCCGAGCGGGCGACCACGGGCGCTCTCCGACTCAAGCAGATGCTTGCCAGGAGCCTGTGTGACTTATTTCTATAAGCGCGATAATTGCCGGATTCGCAAGCGGAGGAGGTGAATCGATGCGTCGTCACCCGTTGAAAGCGGTTTCTGCCTGGCGATTCCGGCAAATGGGGAGAAGTTAAACAGGCTCCTAGCGCGAATCCAGGGGCGTGAGGGAATCGGCGGCGCGCACGACCTCGACGATCTCCTTGGCCGTTTCGGCGTCGGTGAAGCCGGCGGAGAGCACGTCGCTGGTGAAGAGCATGGAGATGCGCGCCAAGGCGCGTAGCTGCTCCCGGGGGTTCTCCTTCGGCGTGAGGATGAGGAAGACGTGGCGCACGGGCTTGCCATCGGCGGCGTGGAGGTCGAGCCCCTCGCGCAGGCGGGCGTAGGCGATGCGCGTCTGGGCCAGGCCCTCGAGGCGCGCGTGGGGCAGGGCGAGGCCCGAGCCGGCCGTGGTGAAGCGTTCCCGCTCATACTGCATGACCCGGTCGAGGATCTTGGCCCTCGGGGGGCGGGGGACCTTCAGGGCGAGGCGCTCCACGAGGGCGGCGACCACTTCCTCCATCCCGGAGGCCTCGAGGTTGAGCAGGAGGTCGTCTTGGGCCAGGTGATCGGCGAGGCGCCAGGTATGGCCGACCTCGAACTCGTCGACGATCTCGCCCACGAGTTCCTCAAGCACGTCCTCGAAGGTGACGATGCCGATGGGCTTGCCGCCATCCTCGACCACCTGGGCCATATTGGTGGAGAGTCGCTGGATGGTGGGCAGGAGGTCGGAGAGGTTCAAGCTGGCCGCGACCTGCGGCAGGTGGCGCAGGGATTTGTCGAGGTCGATGGGCGCTCCGTCGCGCATTTGGCCGAGGAGGAGTTCCTTCAGGTAGACGTAACCTACGGGCTTTCGCGGATTGCCGTCGCAGACGGGGTAGCGGCTATGCTGGCGCTCGAGGATCACCGCGCGGTTGGCCTCCCACGGCTGCTTGAGGTCGAGCATGGCCACCCGCTCGAGGGGCACCATGATGGACTTGGCGGTGTAATCCCCCAGGTCGAGCACATTCTCGCACAGGAGCACCTTGGCCAGGCTCATCTTCCCCTCGGAATGGGACTGGCTGAGCACGAGGCGCAGCTCCTCCTTGGAGAAGACCGGCTCGGATTCGGTCACGGCGGACACGCCGAGGAGCCGCAGGATCGCGTTGGAGAGGGAATTGAGCGCCATGAGCGGGCCCCACAGGAGCAGGTAGGCCCCCTGCATCACGGGCGCCGCGGCGCGCAGCGAGGTTTCGGCCCGGGCGATGGCCAGGTACTTGGGCACCTGCTCGCCGAGGACGATGTGGAGCCCCGTGATGAGGGTGAAGGCCGCGGCGAGGGAGACCGAGTGGCGCAGGGCGGGGGAGAGGGCGCCGAAGGATTCGAAGAGCGGGGAGAAGAGTTGGGCGAAGGCGGATTCCCCGACCCAGCCGAGGGCCAGGCTCGCCATCGTGATTCCCAATTGGGAGGCTGCCAGGTAGCGGTCCATGCGGCGGTGCATGGAGAGCGCGAGGGCGGCGGAGCGGGCCTTGGCGCGCTCCTGGATCTCGAGTTGGGTCTTTCGGGCGCGCACCAAGGCGAACTCGAAGAGCACGAAGAACGCGTTGGCCCCCACCAGGAGGATCGCGGCGAGGCATTTGAGGAGGATGGCGGAGGAAGCTGACATGGGAAAGGGGCCCTTATCTTATCCTAGGAGGCTGCTCGAAGGATCCGCCCGCCGCGGTTGCCGCTGTGAGCGTGGAGAGGATTCGGCGCATGGCGCGATTCGACGGGGTTCGCGTTTTTTTTTCGGCCGGCCGTGCGATAGAAACGGCGACGGTGGAGGTGCGGAGTTCACGCCGTGAGGCGGAACCCGACGATGGCGTGCTTGGTCTCGGGCAGGTACCAGCGCCGAAGGGCCGCGCGGGCCAAGGCGCTTCGGTAGCGCCAGGCGCCCCCGCGGGAGATGCGGAACTTCCCGGCCGGGGGGCCGACGGGGTCGACGGCCTCGCCCTCGGGGTAGGCGCCGAAATAATCCAGGCACCATTCCCACACGTTGCCGTGCATGTCGTAGAGGCCCCACGGGTTGGGCTTATAGCTCGCCACGTCGGCGGTCTCGCCGGGGTCGTGTTCGGTCTTGGCGCTCTCATCGGCCGTCGCGCGTTCGATATGGGCCTGTTTCACGTCGAGTTCGGCGCCGGTGGAGAAGGCGGTCTGGGTGCCCGCGCGGCAGGCGTACTCCCACTGGGCCTCCGTGGGGAGGGAAAAACGGGCCCCGCAGAGTTCGCCGAGTTTGGCGCAGAACTCATTGGCTTCGGTCCAGGACACATGCTCCACCGGACGCTTGGGCCCGGGGAATTTGGCAGGGTTCACCCCCATGACGGCCTGGTAGAGTTCCTGGGTGACGGGGGTCTCTCCCATATAGAAGGGTTTGCTCAGGGTCACGGGGTGGGGGGCCTCTTCCTTCTCGCGGCCCGCCTCGTCTTCGGGGCTTCCCATGGTGAAGGAACCGGCGGGGATGGGCACCAGTTTGAAGGCGACGCCTTGGACGGTGAAGGTACGGGGTTGGGAGGCGTCAGACGGCATGGAGATTCCTATGAAGTGGGTGGGCTTGCGGCCAGCGGCCGCGGGGTCATTCAACGGCGTCTTCCCGACTCCGGAATGGGGGGCCCATTATCCCATCAGGGCCGCCGCTCCCCCATCCGCGCTTGACATCGGCGGACCCCTGGAGCATAATCGGGTGATGGCTAACGTTAGCCTTTCGGGAGGCCGAATGAAACCATGCCTGGTGCCGATCTTCCTCGCGCTGCTGATGCCGCCCCTCATGGCGGAAACGGCCTTCTATGTCGCCCCGGATGGCCAAGACGGCTGGAGCGGCACGCGCTCCGCGCCCAATGCCGGCCGGACCGACGGCCCTTTCGCCACGCCGGCGCGGGCCCGTGACGCGATCCGCGCGGCGAAGAAGGCCGGGGTGACCGGGCCCTATACCGTGGACCTGCGCGGGGGCCAATACGAACTAAACGAGACCCTGAGCTTCGAGGCGCAGGACTCCGGCACCCCCCAGGCGCCGGTCGTTTGGCGCTCCTACCCCGGGGAGACGGCGCTCTTAAGCGGCGGAAAGGCGCTCACCGGCCTGGTCGAGAGCAAGACGGGCGGGAAGCGGGCCTGGAAGGCGACGCTCCCCGACGTGCGCGCCGGGTCTTGGTATTTTCGCCAACTCTTCATCGCGCCCAAGGGCGACGCCCAGTACCTGCGCCGCTACCGGCCGCACTCGGCCATGAAACTCGTCGCCGGCCTCACGGATTCCCCCTCGCGCAAGGCCGCTCCCCACCGCGCCGCCCAGAAAGATTTCGTGTTCTACGCCGGCGACTTCAAGGATTGGGCCAATCTCTCCGACGTCGAGGTCGTGGCCCTCCACGAGTGGAGTTCCTCGCGCCTCCTCATCGAGCAGCTCGACCTCAAGAAGCGCGTCGTGACCTTCACGGGGCTCCCGACCTTCCGCATCGGGCATTGGTGGGCGGGGGCGCATAATCCCTATTACATCGAGAACGTGAAGGAGGCCCTGGGCAAGGAGGGGGAATGGTACCTCGACCGGAAATCCGGAGAGTTCACCTACCTCCCCCTGCCGGGCGAGACCCTCGCCGCCTCCCGCCTCGTGGCGCCCCGCCTCGCCCAGATCCTGAAGATCGCCGGAGCCTATTCGAACGGCGACTTCGTCTCTTACCTCATGTTCAGCAATCTCCAATTCGCCCACAACGATTCGTCCCTGCCCAAGGAGGGCTATAGCGGGTCCCAGGGGCACCCCGACCTCCCCGCTTCCATCGAACTCGTGGGCGCCGAGGGTTGCGCCTTCCTGCGGTGCGTGATCGCCCACACGGGCAATTACGGCCTGTCGTTCGGGCTCGGCTGCCGGGAGAACCGCGTGGTGGGCTCCCGCCTCTTCGATCTCGGCGGGGGCGGCGTGAAGATCGGCGACATCGCGGCGGACGGGAAGACCGAAGCGCCCGTGCTGCCCGTCGGCAATCGGGTGGAGAACTGCGCGATCTCCGACGGCGGCCTCCTCTACTACTCGGCCAACGCGATCTGGGCCGGCCTCGTGCGGGGCTCGGTTTTGCGCCACAACGACATCCACGACTTCACCTACGCGGGCATCGCCGTCGGCTGGAAATGGGACGATTCCAAGACGGGGTGCGCCTCCAACCTCATCGAGGGCAATCTCATCCGCCGCGTCTGCACGCTCCTCGCCGACGGCGCGAGCATCTACACCCTCGGCCGCCAGCCCGGCACCGTCATCCGGGGCAACGTGCTGCGCGACAACGTGAAGAGCCCCTTCGCCCGGGAGCATTGGCAGCTCGGCCTCTATCTCGACGAGGGCTCCTCCGAGATGCTCGTGGAGAATAATATCGTCCACCGGGTGGGCACCCACGGCTTCAATATCAACGGCGGGGCCCAGAACCTCGTGCGCAATAATATCCTCGGGCCCGTCTACGGCAACCACGGGTTCTTCATCCGCTGCTACAAGAAGCCCTTCTCCGCGGGGAACCGGTTCGAGAAAAACCTCTCGTATTGCGATAGCCCCGAACTTGTCGACGACGCCTGGGCCCCCGCCGTCTTCGATTGCCGCTCCAACCTCTACTTCAATTTCAGCGGCAAGCCGTCCTCCTTCCGCGGGAAGACCCTCGCCCAGTGGCAGGCTGCTGGCCAGGACGCGGGGTCGATCGTCGCCGATCCGCTCTTCGAAGCGCCCGAGAAGGCCGATTACCGCCTCAAGCCCGGCTCCCCGGCCCCAGCCCTCGGCTTCAAGCCCTTCACGGTGGATGCGGGGCTGGAAAGCGAGTACCAAGGCCTCGAAACAAGCCCCGCGGTGAGCCCGTTGCCCGTGATGGCCATGGCGATGCCCCCGATCCCCGAAGCGGTGCTGGCGCCCCCGGCCAACGCGCCGATTTTCCGGGCCAAGCGCATGGCGGGCGCGCCGAGTCTGGACGGAGTTCTTCGCCCCGGCGAATGGCCCGAAGCCTCCAAAATGGAGCGCACGCCCACTCGGGAACTCATCCAAACGAAGGCCCCCACCGTCGCCTTCCGCCACGACGGGAAAACGCTCTTCGTCGCGGTCTCCGTGCCCTGCGACCCGGCGAAGCTCAATCGGGGGATGCAATGGGGCGGCAGCGACGGGGTCGAGGTATGCCTTGCGGCCCTCAAAGCCCCGATGCTCGAGCGCGTCTACGTGCTCCACGGCTACACGGGCGGCACCCACGAGAGCATCGCCGACGCCGGCGCCAAGAAGGAGGCCGCCAAGGCCTTCGGCGAGGCCGTCCGCCATGCGGCGAAGGTGGGGGAGTCGGGCTGGGTCTCCGAGTGGGCGATCCCGCTGTCGGCCCTCGGGGTAAAGGGGGCGTCGGGGGTAAAACTCGGCGTCAACCTGTGCGCGCGGCGCACCGAGACCCGGGAATGGATCATGCTCATGGGAACCCAGGGCCCGACCTACCAACTCTATAACGCGGGGTTCTGCGAGCTCGAATAGCCGTTTCGCGACGGGCCGCCCGGTCCAATTCGGATAGGCGCGCACCGTTTCAGAGGCCGGGGCCAAATCGCCGGGGGATTGAACTCCTTAAGTCGGGGGATGAATATTATCGGGTCGGTATCGAAACCCGAGGGGTGAGCGGATCGCCCCGAATATTCGGGGGAAGCGACCCAACGATTCCCCAAGGAGCCCCCATGAAGACCCAGGTTCTGCGGCAAGAACACCAGGCGCTGCTTAAGCTCGTTGGGGACCTCTCCACCGGCATCCAGGCCACCGCCTGCGATGCGGCGTTGGGCAAGCAATGTCGCGACCAACTCGTCCAATTGGGCGCCCAGTTGAACATCCACCTGATCGCGGAGGACAAGATGGTCTACCCCGATCTGGCCGCGGGGAAAGATGCCGTGGCCGCGGAAACCGCGCGGCGTTTCATGGCGGAAATGGGCCAGATCGGCGAAGCGTTCAAGAAATTCATGAAGAAGTACCCGGCGGGAGCGACCATCGAGGCCCAATACGCGGTCTTCTGCGCCGACCTCAAGGAAATCTTCAAGGTTATCGGCGCTCGAATCACCCGGGAGGAAGCCGAACTCTACCCCTTGGTCGACAAGACGATGTGATTCGCCGATCCCGAACCCGCATGGGGTCTTCCGCGCCCCCCATGTCGGCGCCGGGCGGGGTGCGCGGCCCTCAGGCCTTGGCTTGGTGGAGGCGCTCGATGAGCCAATGCCCGAAAGCCTTGTCTTCGGTCTGGGTATGGTGGGCGAACCAGTCCATCATGAACTTGACGAGGTCCGAAAGGTTTTCCTTGCGGGTTTCGATGTCCTTCAGGTGCTGCTTCAGGTCTTCGAGGAGCTTCACGTGGGCGGCGGCGTGGCTCTCGCGGGCGCCGTACTTGCTTTGGAGCATGAGGTTCTCTTCGCTGACGAAATGGTATTCGGCGTAGCGGCGGACCTCGAGCAGGGTCCGCAGCAGGATCTCCCCGGTGAGGAGCTTGCCGAGGGAATCGTAGAGGCGCCGCAGGATCTTCAGGAATTGCTTGTGCTGGTCGTCGATCTCTTCCACACCGACGCTGTATTCCTCTCGCCAGTTCAAGTCCATGGGGGATTATATACCCTGGAACACCGCTTGAATGCGGGGAAGATCCCCCCCGGGGGACCGGCGTCTGGAATGAAACTTTCGATTAATTAAAACGGTTAAAATAGTTTGACAAATATCAGAAAAATGCCTATTATCACGTTAGTTAATCGTTTAAATGAAATTAACTCAAAAGAAGATTGCCGAACTCCTTGGATGCTCCGTCGCGACGGTTTCCCTCGCGCTGAGCCATTCTGAACGCATCAGCCCGCAAACGCGCAAGAAAGTCCTGGATCTCGCCGAATTGGGCCAGTACCGCCCGGATCTCCAAGCGCGCAGCTTAAGCACCGGCCGGTCCAAAACCATCGGGCTCATCGTCGGCTCGCTCCGTTCGCCCTTCCACGGGCTGCTCGCCACGAATGTCCAGGCTTGCCTGCGCGACCGGGGCTACATGGGCATCACCATCCCGGCCGAGATCTATGGGCGGGGAAGCGACGCCGTCGAAGCCCTCCTCTCCCATCAAGTCGATGGCATCCTCTCCGTGACGCTCAGCGATGAAGAAGCCCGCCGGGTCCGCGACGCGGGCATTCCCCTGGTCGTCTACGGGAGCGTCCAGGGGCCGGGGGTCTTCCTGGACGAGCGGGCCGGGGCCTGCCTCGCCACCGAGCATTTGCTGGGCCTGGGTCGACGCCGCCTGGTCTACCTGGGCCACCGGGGGCCGGGGGATGCGCGCTTTGAAGGCTTCCGCGACGGGCTGGCTTCCGTGGGCCTCGCGGTCCACCCATCATCCGGGGTGGCGGTGGGGGATGCGAGCTTGGCCGCCAGCGGCGCGGCCGCCATGGGGGAACTCCTTTCCGCCGGAGCGGCCATCGATGGGGTGGTCTGCCGCAACGACGCATTGGCCATCGGGGCCATGCGCGCCCTCGCCGAGGCCGGGCGCTCGGTGCCCGGGGATGTGGCGGTCGTCGGCTTCGATGACCTGGAGATCTGCGCGTCCCTCCCCGTTTCCCTCACGAGCGTGCGGGTGGATGTGCCCCGCATCGCAGAAGATCTCGTCGCCGCGCTGATGGATCTATTGCAAGAAGGCCCGCAAGGGGTGGCGGAGTTCCCGGCCCCGCGGGTTTCCACGCCGGTATTGATGGTGCGCGAATCGACGGTCGGAAGGAGTCCACGATGAACAGCCCGTTCTCTCGTTCGGTTGCCGTATGCTTGGCGCTATTCACCCTCGCATGGGCCGGGGAAACGCAGGGCGCCCGCGCAGAGCGGGGGACGCCGGTGATCGACGGGGCGCCCACGGAGGCGGTGTGGTCCTCGGCCAAGCGCTACGGCGATTTCGTGAAACTCGGGCTCGCCGAGCCCGCGTCGGTGGCCACCGAGTTCTCCGTGCTCTACGACGACGAGAACCTTTATTTCGGCGTCCGATGCCGCCAGCCCATGGCCGCCCTCGCCGCCCGCTCCCGCACCCGCGACCACGCGGGCATCTTCGCCGACGATTCGGTGGAGATCTTCCTCAACCCCTTCGTGGGATCGGGGGATGCCCAGGTCCAGCGCTATTTCCAGATCGCGGTGTCCGTAAGCGGCGCCTGGTACGACACCGCCAAGCAGCGGGGCGACCTGGGAACGGTGCTCGAGGAGCCTTCCTGGAACCCCGACCTGCGGGTGAGAACGGCCCTGGGCGCCGAGGGGTGGAGCGCCGAAATCGCCATCCCCCTCGCCCCATTGGGCCTCGGTCGCGCCCACGGGGGGTCCTTCGCCATGAACCTCACCCGCAATTGGCAGGGGGTCCGGCCCACCGAATGGAGCACCTGGGCGCGGCTTAGCCGCAAGAACTTCAACCTTCCCGATGAGTTCCCGCGCCTCGAGGGGATCGATGCGGATTTCGCGCCTTACCGGTGGGAACTCTCGGGTATCCTCCTCGGGGCGCCGCAGCGGGGGCCCGCCGGCCTCGTCGTGCCCTGCCATTTCGAATTGGAGAACCTGGGCGCCTCGGAGCGGAATCTGGAAATCACCGCGCGCCTCACCGCGGCAAACGGCTCGGCGGTGGAACGCACGGCCCTCCTCTCCGTCAAGCCGGGCCGGCAAGGGGTCGACTGGCCGCTGGAGCCGCGCATCGAGGGCCTCCATGATCTCGAGGTCTGGGGCCGGGATCCCGCCACCGGCCGCGACGGGCTCTACGCCATCCGGGGAAAAAACCGCATCTACGACTCCCTCCTCGAGGTGGCCCTCACCGCGCCCGCCTATCGCAACGCGTTTTTCAGCGATGAAAACTCGGGGAAAGTGGAGGGCGAAGCGACGGTCAACCTCGAGGAGTCTCGCCTCAAATCCCACGCGCTCCGCCTCGGTTTCACGGGCCCGACCGGCAAATCCCTCGACCTGACCGTGGACCTCGCCGGGAAGCGCACCCCGTGGTCCCTCGCCGTCGGCGCCCTGGAAGAGGGCGCCTACCGCCTGAGCGTCGAACTCGTTCGCCGGGCCGACCTCGCCGTACTCGCCGCGGTGACGAACACGATCCGGAAACTCCCCCGCCAAGAAGGCGAGGTGCGCTACGACCGGGACCGAAACGCCATGCGCGTGGATGGCAAGCCGTTCCTCCCCGTGGGCTGGTACGGCGCGGGCGACAGCGAGGCCGATTTCGACCGCCTCCCCGCCACCCATTTCAATATGCTCTATAACGGGGTGGCGATCTGGAAGGGCGCGGCGGGCACCCTCGCCTTCCTCGACAAGGCGAAGAGCCGGGGGCTCAAGTTCATGACCTGGCTCTATCCGAACGACCGGATGCTCAAGGAGAAACTTAAGGATGTGGACCATCCGAGCAAGGAGATACTCGCCGAGATCGCCGCCTTCATGGCCGCAGTGCGTAGCCATCCGGCCCTCCTGGGTTGGTACATCGCCGATGAGCCCGAATACAACCGCCTGCGGCCCAGCTGCCTGGAGGATATCTACCGGCTCGCCCGGGAGGTCGATCCCCATCACCCCGTGGTGATGCTCAATTGCACGGCCCCGGCGATCCGGGAGTACCGGGATGGCGGCGATATCCTCATGCCCGACCCGTATCCCGCCTTCTACAAGGAACCCCTGGCCTCCCGCGTGGACATCGAGAAGGTCGCCGAGTTCGTCTCCATCGCCAAGGCGGCGAACCTGGGCCGGGGCCCCGTTTGGGTGACGCCCGAGGCGTTCACCTACGCCAACGAGCCCGCCTTCAAGGACCGGCGCTACCCGACCTTCGACGAGGAACGCGCGATGTCGCTCTTGGCCCTCGTCCATGGCGCCACGGGCTTCTGCTATTTCTCCTATCCCTCCCACCTCAACGCCCCCGAGCTCTTCGTGGGTATGCCCGCCCTGGCCGAGGAACTCCAAGCCCTCGCCCCGGTCATCCTGGACGGGGAGCGCGTCGCGGTGAGTTCTTCCTCGAAGGAGGTCCAGGCCGCGTGCTGGCGTCTCGGGACCGCCTATACCCTCATCGCCGTCCACACCCGGGAGGGCTCGGTGGAGGCGACCCTGACCGTGCACGGTGGCCCCGGCGGCGCTTGGACGGTGGGGATGGAAGAACGGAGCGCGGTTTTCTCCGGGGGCGCGCTGCGCGAGGTGTTCGGCCCCGCGGCGGCCCGCGTCTACACGACGGGCAAGCCTGCGACCCGGCGCACCGCTACCTCAATCCGCAAGGAAATCGCGGAGCACGGGATCGCCCTCGGGAAGAAGGGCAATCTCGCCTTCGGCGGCGGGGGGGCGAAGGTCGCCTGCTCGGCGCCGGCCACGGCGGACACACTCTCCTCGGTCGTCGATGGGTGCACCCAACCCCGATCCATGGGGATCACGTTCCGGGGGGCGCCCTCGGCGCAGAATCCCCAATGGGTGGAGGTGACGTTCCCGAAGCGCGCCACGGTGGGCCGGGTCGTCCTCCACGCCATGCTCCCCGAGTTCGTGTGGAAACTCGACTCCCCCTATCTCTTCGATTACCGCCTCTCATGGCGCGACGGGGCCGCTTGGACCCCCCTGGCGGAAGGGTCCGCCGACCGGGGAATGATTGAAATCGCCTTCCCGCCCGTGGCGACCGAGAGCCTGTGGGTGGAGTTCGTCAAATCACGGGGCCGGATCGATCTGGTCGAGGTGGAAGCCTATGGCAAATAACAAAACGACTTGGTGGGCGGCCCTCTTCGTGCTGGCCTGCGCCGGCGCCCAGGAGTTCCCGCTGCGCTCCGTGCAGATCCCAGACGCGCCGTCGCTCCTTCTCGCCCATTTCGACGGGACGCTCCTGGATGAGATTTCGGGGAACGAGGCGAAGGCGAGCGGACCGCTTCCGTTCTGCCGGGGAAAGTTCGGCAAGGGCGTTTTCTTCCCCCGCGACTCGAAGGAGATCCTCTCTTTCGCCCCCAAACTCCCCTGGGCCGAGGGGGCCGGTACGCTGTCGCTTTGGATCCGCCTCGATTGGGAGCCGCGCACCAATGTCACGAGCGGGCGGACGATCGTGGACATCTTCACCCGAAACGAGAAGGCCAATCGCGCCCGGCTCTACCTCTACGCCAACGGCGAAAAATCTCCGGGAACCCATCTATTCCTCGTTCTCTCCGACGCCGCAGGAAAGTCCATTTCCCACGGGGTCGACCTGGGTCAGGACGCCAAATGGCGGGCGGGGGACTGGCATCATTTGGTCGTATCGTGGATGAGCGGCAAGGGCATCGTCTTCGCCCTCGACGGCGCGGCGCAAAAAATCGGCAAGCCGGGGGAAAATTGGGAGATGGACCTCACCGCCTGCGAGATCTTCGTCGGGATGCCCTTCTATGCGGCTTCCCGGCTGGCCCAGGGAAAGCCGGTTCCCCCCCTCGAGGGCGCGCTGGATGAACTTATGATTTCCAGGCAGGCCCTCCTGGCGTTTCCCTGATCCGCGGACCTCGGGGACGGAGACGGCGGGAGGGGCCCTCCCCAGGGAATGCTTTCGCCGCTTAGGAGCCCCGATGAACTCGATTCGACCGACCCGGCGTTTCGCGCTTCTGTGTCCCCTGCTTTTCGCGTTTGGGATGGCGGGAGCGCCCGAGGATGCCATCCTCGTTCTCCTCGAAGGGGTGCCGTCGGGTTTCAAGGCCGAGGGATAAGCCGGCGTCGCGCCCGCGACCTATGGGAAGAGCCTGAGGGTCCTGGTGACCGAAAAAGCCACGTCCTGGTGCGCCCTTTTCCTGAAGGCAGGCGCCCCGATCGCACTTGAGGGGCCTGCCGCCAAACGCTACTTGGTCTTTTCCATCAATGGCGATGAAGACTCTTTTGGCGCCCATACGGGGGACCAAAAACTCCAGATTTCCCTCGCCAACCAGAAGGTCAACTTAGACAAGAAGGGCCACCTGCCGCTCTCGGGCTTCATCGAGGGCGGCGCGGTGGACCCTGACCCCGCCACCCGGCAACGGGTCGTCGTGCCCCTGGCCAAATTCGACCGCGCCGGGGAGAAGACCGGGGTGGATACGATGTCGCTGCAGTATGTCGCCGCGCCCCCCAAGGCCGGCATCTGCATCGCCTCGATGTCTTTCACCGCGACGCTTCCCGAGCCCTCGCCCGTGCGCGAGGTTCGCGGAAAGGGTCAAACGCGCCCGCCGAAGAAGGCTGCCCATCCTCATGGGGTGATGATGGTATTCGCGCGGGAGCGCGCCCCATGGGGCTTTTTAAGCGGTTCTCCCTCACGTTCCCCGATGCACCCCCGGCGCCGCCCCGAAGAGGCGCTGGTATTGCCGGCAGAACGTCGGCACGCTGGCGTAACCCATGCGTCGCGCCACTTCGGCCACCGAGACGTCTTCCTGCTGGAGCATGACCGAGGCCTGCCGGAGTTTCTCGCGCATGATGAACACGCGGGGAGTCACCCCGTGGGTATTGAGGAAGAGTTTGCAGAAGTACTCCCGGCTCAAGTGGAGCGCGGAGGCCAGTTCGGAAGCGCGGATCGGGCGAGAGGCGTTTCGGGATAAGTAGAGGAAGATCGTCTCCGATTGGCCCTCGGTCAGGGTGCGCTTCCCCGGGTGGCGGGCGGTGCGAGCGAGGAGCATCCCCGTGAACAGCAGGCTGAATTGGGCGCGCAGGCGCGAGGCTTGCCAGGGATTCTGTCGACGGTTTTCGGAGAGGATGCTGCGAAGGATCGGGAGGAGACCGAGCGCCTGGGCCACGTGGAGGAAGGGCTCGGCGCAGGCGACGGGCGCTCCGTTCTCCAACAACCGGAAGGCGAGAAAATAGGCGGAAACCCCCTTGTCGATGCGGTAATCGTGGGCGACCCCGGGGGAGACGAGGAGCAGTTCGCCCGGGCGACAGAGGAGGCGCTTTTCGCCGAATCGATAGCGGGCCGCTCCCTGGTGGCCGAATTGGAGCCCGAAATGGGGGGCGATCCAACCATGTTGGCCCTGGGGGTGGGGGGACGTATAGCGGTACCCGGTAGCCACCTCGATCCCGAGTTTTCCATCGCAAAGCAGGGCGGTCAGGCGATCGAGGGGGAGGGATTTTTGCTTGGAAGACCGCATTCGGGATAAGGATTCGCCCTTGGGGAAATGGAAACCCCGGGCTGACCGGGCTATTATAACCGGAGAGTCGGGCGGGAAGGACAGGAGACGCGGATGGGGGCGGATTCGTGATGGCCAAAGACGCGGAAAATACGGGGAGAGCGGTGTGGCTCGTGCGCCACGGGCACCGGGCGGACGAAGCGGGCGCCCCCTCGGAGGGCCTCGGCCTCCCGCCCTTGTCCACCCGGGGGCGAAAGGAGGCGCACATGCTCGCCCGCTCGATCACCCGCCCACCCGATCTCCTCGTCGCCTCGCCCTTCGTGAGGGCCCAGGAAACCCTCGCGCCGGCACGCGCGCGTTTCCCCGGGACGCCCTTCGAAACCTGGCCCGTGCAGGAGTTCACCATGATCCCCGCCGCGATGTTCGAGGGCACGACCTGCGAGGATCGGGAATCTGCCATCGACGCCTATTGGGCGGCCAAGGATCCGACGCGCAACCAAGGGCCGGGGGCGGAGTCGTTCGTGGAACTGATCCAAAGGGTCGAGACGTTCATCGAGGCGCTGCGCGCGCGCCGAGAAAGGTTTACGGTGGTCGTCAGCCACGGCTACACGATCCAAGCGGCGTTGTGGCGCCTTCGGGAACCGGAAGCGGTCCTGGATGGGCGCGCCATGGATCGATTCCAGGCATTCCGGGGCATCACGCCGGTGCCCACCGTCATCGTCTTCCCGCTCACCGTGGGCCATGCGGGCACGATCCACGTCGGTGTTCCCTGGCGCCCGTTGAAAGGCCCGGGCGGCCCGGGGCCGAGGGATTGAATGCCATGCTCGGCGCGCGTCCCGCGAATCGAAAATCGCGCTCGGCGGCATGAATCCCCGCCATCGCCGGCGCCCCAGACCCCCTTCGTCGATGATTTTAAAATGCACCAATAGGAACCCCCCATGCCCGCATCCACCCGACCGCTCCCCTTCCTCCGTGGCGTCAATTTCGGCTTCCTCGGGAAACGGGGCTATCTCCGCGACCCGCGACACGCAGCCGATCTCGAGCGCATGAAGGCGCTGGGCATCGACACGGTGGCCCTCAATATCGCCTTCTTCCAGGAAACCTTCGCCAGCACCCGCGTTTTCCTGGATGTGGAGAACACCCCCGACGACCTCGAGATCGTCTCGTTCACCGAGGCGTGCCACCGCGCGGGCCTCAAGGTCATCCTGCGCCCCGTCCTCGAGTGCTGGGATAGCACGCCCCGCATGAACATCCAATTCCCCCCCGACGGCATCGGCCACCTGGAAGGCGTCGTTCCCCGGTATTGGGAGGCCTGGTTCCGCAGTTTCACCGCGGCCATGGTGCATTTCGCCCGCCTGGCGGAAACGACGAAGGCGTTCATGCTCAGCCTCAATTGCGAGATGGCGTCGACCGAGCACATGGAAGCGGGATGGGCGTCGGTCGTCGGGGCCGTGAGGGAGGTCTATGGCGGCCAAGTCGTCTACAATGCGTTCCCCTGGGGGGCCAAGCGCGAATGGTACCGACTGCTCGACCAGATCTTCTTCAGTTTCTACGCCGAGGCGCCCACGGGCATCGACGAGCAGGTGAAGATGCTCAAGGGATACGCCGAGCATTACCATAAGCCCGTCGTCCTCGGCGAGTTCGGGGTGCGTTCTTTCCGCAAGGTGCCCGAGCAGCAGACCGGCGCCGATTTCAACTGGACCGGGGAATACGACGGGAAGCGCCAGGTCGATTTCTTCAACAATGTGCTGTCGCGGGTGTGGAGCGAGCCGTGGTGCGGTGGCGCGCTCTATTGGAAATGGGACGAGAACCAGGATCGCAAGAACTTCAGGGGCGACCCCCGGGGCGACATGGGCCTCACGATCCAGGGGAAGCCGGCGGAAGAGGCGCTGCGGGGATGGTTCACGCGGGAGGACCGGGCCCGCCTTTGATCTGATGGGAAAATCCCCCGGCACCGCGTTTCACTTCTCGACTTCAGGAGCCTCCCGATGACCCATTCCCGCCCGATCGCCTTCCTGATCGCGACTCTCTTCGCCCTCGCCGGGGCCCAGGATCCCGCGTCGCGACCCTCCGATGCCGCCCCCATCGTCCTCGATGGGGTGCCCACGGGCTTCAAAACCGAAGGCTGGGGCGGGGTCTCGCCGGCGAGCGAAGGGAAGAGCCTTCGATTGGTCGTGACCGAGAAGGCCACGCCCTGGTGCGGCATGTTCCTGCGGGGCAATGCCCCCATCCCGTTCACGGCAGCGTCCACCAATCTTTTCCTGGTCTTTTTTGTCAATGGGGATGACGATTCCTTCGCCGCCCATGTCGGGGCCCAGAAACTCCAGATCTCGCTCTCCAGCCAGAAGGTGACCTTCGATAAAAAAGGCCATATCCCCCTGTCGCCCTTCATCGAGGACGGCGCCGTCGATGGCGATCCCGCCACCTGGCAGCGGGTGGTGGTTCCCCTCGAAAAGTTCGACCGTTCGATGGAGCAGACGTCGCTGGATACGATTTCCCTGCAATATGTCGCCGCGCCCCCCAAGGCGGGGATCCGCATTTCCTCCATGTACCTTTCTGCCCAGCGCCCCGCGGCGAAGGTGGGACTCCCCAAGGTCGACGCCAAACCGGCCGTCGATACGGTTTTCCCCGAACTCGCCGACTTGCCGAAAGAACTCCTGATGGCCCGCGACGCCGCGGTGACGGTGAGCCCAGAGGGTTCCTACCTTGTCGACGGGAAACCCCGCTTCCTCATCGGCGCCCAGGTGGAAGCCGGCCTGGCCTCGACCCTCGCCCCGCGCATGGGCTACGATCCCAAGTACGCCTGGATCTACGAGTCGCCGGTGGACTGGGAGCGGGCCCAGCGATTGGGGTTCGACACCCTGGGGGCATTCTTCCCCAGCAGTTGGGTGCGCAAGCGCGACCCCAAATTGCCCTTCGCCGGCATCGGCACCCCGCCCAACGACGAAGCGGCCTTCGACCCATTCCTCCAGAAACTCCAATTGCCCCTCTATGTCGACATGACCTGCGAGAGTTGGACCCACGGGATCCTCATCGGCAGCAAGGCCATCCCCGAAGAGGCCAAGTCCGACAAGAACAAGACCCATTTCCTGCGCTATAGCATCCTCCACCCCGAGGGGGTTTCCCTCTATAAAGAGATGATGGTGTCCATCGCCCAGCGGGCCCTGAAAAACGGCGCCAAGCCCCTTTTTTACGAACTCTTCAACGAGCCCGCCTACCGGGATGAGAACGCCTACAATCGGGGGCTCTTCATCGAGTGGCTGAAGAAGAAATGGGGGACGATCCAGCGGCTCAATACGGCCTGGCGCACCCGCTACGGGACCTTCGAAGAGATCGCCTCGTGGAGGGCGCCCTCCGACCAGACGGGCCTCTTCGTCGATTGGCTGAAGTTCCTCGAGGGCTCGTTCACCGAACTCTGCCGCGTCGGCCGAGACACGGTGCGCGGGGTCGACCCCGCGGCCCGCACCTGCGTGCAGATCATGGGCATGTACTATTACCGCAGCCTTCCCGCCAGCGGGGTGAACATCTTCGAGGTCAATCGCATCATGGATTCCGTCTCCATGCCCACGGGAGGCGGCCTGTCTTCCCTCGGCACGGGGCTGCGCAGCCCCCCGTCCAGCGCCGTCCAGGCCAATTGCCTCGTGGACGCGGAGGGGCTCCTGATGGCGCGCTTCTTTGCCAACCTCGCCGACGGCAAGAAGCCGATCCACGACGGGGAGTTCTACGGCGGCGGCGCGAAGGACCGCAAGACCCTGGTGAACTCGCTCTGGCTCGAACTCGCCCGGGGCATGGACGCCTCCTACCTATTCGTCTGGGACAAGCGCGCTTGGGATTGGAAGACGGAGGAGGAGGGCCGCAAGGCCGCCGAGAAATTCCCCTACCTCTGGCTCAACCCGTACGCCAAGCCCGTCGACGCCATGGGGGGCTTCCTCGATTTCAAGAAGGAGATGAAGCGCGTCGAGGCGCTCCTCATGCCCAAGCCCCGGGGCGTGGACCATCCCGTCGCGCTCCTGGTCTCCTATCCCACGGAGCGCACCGTCGGGGTGGCGACGGCGGAGCATAACGCCGTGCTGCCCTACGCGGCCGCCCTCAGTTTCAGCCACCACGGCTTCGACGTCGTGATGGAGGAGCAATTTCCCGAGGGGCGCCTCGATCGCTACCGGGTGCTCGTGGCCGCCGGCGTGAAGAACCTCTACCCGGCGAGCCCCGGCGCCCTCATGAAGTTCCTCACCCGCGGCGGCGTGCTCATCGTCGGCCTCGACCTCCCCGTGCTCGACGAATACGAGAACCCCCAGCCCTGGCCGGCGATGGAAGGCCTGCGTTTGGGGTCAAAGGCCCCCGCCACCGGCAATGAACTCGCGCTCACCATCCCGCGTTGGGAAAAACTCCCGGGCGCACTGCGGGCCGCGGGCTACCTCGAGGTGGAAGCGGCGAAGGATTGGGAGACGGCGGGGAGCCTGGGCGGGAAGCCCGCCCTGCTGCGGAAAGCGGTGGGGAAGGGGAGCGTGTGGTACCTGGGCGCCAAGCTGCCGGAGTACGCCCTGGCCTCCGTCCTGGGGAGCATCCTCCAGAGGGAGAAAGTGGAGCGGGCCTTCGACTTAAGCGACGCGGCCACCGGCGAACTCGAGCCGAACGTGGAGGTCGAATGGGCCGACCGGGGGGACCAGAAAGCCTTCTTCCTGTTCAATTGGGACCTCTACTCCAAACTCGCCCGTCTCCGTCCCGCCCGGATGGAAGGCTTCACCGCCGCCTACGATCCGGTGGATGGCCAGCGCTACGAGCTTTCCGAGAAGGGCTTGGCCCTCACGCTCCCGCCCCAAACGCGCAAACTCGTGGTCTTCTCCAAGGCTCCCGCCCCGGCTTCGCTGGCCTACGCCGACGAGGCGGCCGTGCGCGAAGCGCATCGGCGGGCCCGGGAAGGGGAGGCACGCGCGTCGCGCGTGGGCGAGGCCGCCTCGGCCGCGGCGGAAAACGCCAATCGCTACCCGGTCGACCTCGCCAAGACCGTTCGCCTCGACCTGCGCCCATTTTGCACCCGCAAGTTCACCGACGAGAAGCCCGGCGATGGCCAGGGCGGCTGGACCGACGAGGGCGAGAATAGCCTGCGCGGCGTCCCCGACGGCCTGCAGACCCTCCTCGGCGTGCCCTTCGATATCATCCGCTGGGACATGAACAATAACCGCTCCTGCATCGTCCTCGGGAGCAAACGCGAACTTTCCCTGCCCCGGGAAGCCGCGGGGATCTCCGTGGGCGAGGCCCTGAAATCCATCTATTTCTGCCATGCCGTGGGCTTCGCCTCGGACGGCGCCGAGGCCTTCTTCTACCGCGTTCGCTTCGCCGATGGCGGTAGCCGCGAAGTGCCGATCACGGTGGGCAAGCAGGTGGCCGATTGGTGGATTAAAAAACCCACCGGCGAGGCGCGCATCGCCTTCCAGAACTCCGAGAAGAAGGGCTTCTGGTGCTGGAAATGGGAGAACCCCGAGCCCTCCCGTCGCATCGCGGCCCTCGACATCGTCTCCCGCGGCAACGAGCCGATCCCCATCGTCATCGCCATCACGGGGGAACGGGAGTGAGGGGGGGCGGCGGCCGGGATGCCGCCGAGCGTCCACGGTCGGGCGACCGGCCGGCGGGCTTGCGGATCGAAGGCCGCGACATCCGACTCATCGTCTCCGATCTCGACCGCACCTTGCTCAATTCGAAAAGCGACTTTTCTGAGAAAACCCTCCGCACCATCGCCCACTGCCGCGCGAAGGGCCTCTTGTTCGCCTTCGCCACGGCCCGCTCCGAGCGTTCGGCCAAGCGTCTCATCGACGCGGTGAAGCCCGATTTCGTCATCTCCGATTCGGGGGCGCTGCTAAAGGGGAACGGCCAGACGCTCTATCGCCGGGCGCTCACCGCGGCGACCGCCGACGGGCTCCTGCGCGACTTGAAAGCGAGCGGGGTCGTATCGTGCCTCACCGCCGACACCGAAGATGGTTATTTCGCCAATCATCCCCCCAGCCAATACCCCGATTACGCCCACGGAATCTTCACCGATTTCAGCGGGCCCCTCGGGCGCGAGTGCTATAAAATCTCGGTGGAATACCGTGATTTGGGTCCGGTTGTTCGCATCGCCGAACGCTACCCCGAATGCGCCTGGATGGGCTACGTCGACGAGTCTTGGCTTAAAATCGGGCCCCGGGAGGCGACCAAGTGGCTGGCCGTAGAGGCGTTGCTGTCCCATCTGGCCCTCGAGCCCCGGCACTACGCCGCCTTCGGGGATGACTTAAGCGACCTCGAGATGATCGAGCGTGCGGGAATGGGGGTGGCCATGGCGAACGCAATCCCCGCGGTGCGCGCGAAGGCCGCCTTCGTGGCCGGGAATCACGACCAAGATGGCGTCGCGCGTTTCCTCGAGGCCTATTTCCGCTGATTCCTCCGGCCCGCTCGAGGCATCGGTCCTTGCATCGGGCCCTGGACCCGGGCACGGGGACTTAGCGGAACAAGGAGGGGTGCGCCATCTCCGCGCCCACGCCCAGGCGAACGGATACGCCCGCCGTGAACGCCACATAGTCGCGATTGGCATATTTCGAGGGGATCGCGAGTTCCAGCCGGGGGATGATGGAGAGGGTGCGGCTGGACCGCAGGTCGGCTTCCGCGCGCAGGAGGACATCGTTGGGGAGCAGGGTGCCGATGAGGAGGCGCTCGCCGCCCTTGAGGAAGCCCTGGGAACCCGCATAGGCGGCGGTGAAGTGGAGGGGAACTTTCCCGCCCGCGACGGGGTCCCAGCGGAGGTCGAACACCCAATACAACCCGCTCTGCAGCGGGGTCAAGTCGAAATAGAAATGGAGGCCCGGTTTTACGGTGGCGCAGGGGAGCGTGAGGAGCAGGAAGGGCTCGATCCCATCGGCCCCGTAGGAGCCGGGCTTGGCCATGAGGTTCCTCGTATAAGTAAAACCCGAGAGGACCTCGAGGCGCTCCCCCGCCGTTAGGAGGAGGTCGACGAAGAGGCGGCTTCGGGACTCGTCGGCCATTTCGCTGTGGAATTTTTGGTTCCGGCCGGTGAGGGCGAAGAAGAGATCGGATTCGATCGCGAGGGAGAAGCGCGGGATCGGCCGCCAACGTTCGGTATAGAACACGTGGACGAGGAGTTCGTTCTGGGTGGTCGGTTGGATGCCGCGCCAAAGGCGTCCCCAGGCGAGTTCCACCCCCCCGTCGAAGCCGAGGGCGACCGGCTTCTCATCGGGAAAGGCCAGGGCGGCGAAGAGGAGCCCGACAAGTGCGGCGCGTGTCATTCGTACCACGCCTCATGGTCGAAGCCGTCGCGGTTGGTGCCCGGAGCGCCGAGTTTCAGGACCCGCAATTTCTCGACGGGGAATAGATTGAGGTCGAATCGGTGCGTACGGGAATCGTAGGCGGGGAGGCCTGAGTAGGGATCCGTAGAGAAACTCCGGCGGTTGATGAATTGGATGGATAGCGCCCCGGTATCGCAGACGTAGCCCCCGTACTCTTGCAGGGCGCGGAAGAGGGCCATGCGGGTCGAATCCAGCCCCAGGGCGCCCAGGTCGAGGGAAGGATCCAATTGGAGGAGCGCTCCCATGGGGAGGGCATCGGCGGCGTCGATGCGTCCATCGGTATAGCTCGCCGGGGAGACCGGACCGGATTTCCGGATGCTCGGCACGCTCAGGGCGAGGGCGTGGGGGATGCGCCCCGCCTGTAATTCCTGGGGCCAGACCACCCCGGCCAGGAGCGAGAACCCCGAGGCCCGGGCGCTGATGTACGGATTCACGCCGTCGCCCGAGAGGTCGAAGAGGGCGGCGTTGCCGCAGGCCCATTCCCCGCGGACGTTCACGAGCCGCCAAAACTCGAAGGAAAGGCCGCTTGAGACATCGATGAGGGCGAGATGGCTATCGGTGCCGCCATTGGGGAGGGCCCAGTCGGGGAGGGGCACCGACTTCACCCCGCGACGGCGGTCGCCCTGGTTTCGAATGGGGAGGAACCGCCTCGCGGTGGAGGCTTCCGCATAATACACGGCCACCCCGTCGTTCTCGGTTTCGGCGTAGGGGCTATCCGGCGCCCGTTCCGCGACGAGCCGGGCGACGTAGGCCGATGAATCGGGATCCACCGGGGCGCCTGCGGGTATCCTGCGGGCCCACGGCGCGTTCGTCGGGAAGGCGAAGACGGGCACCTCGCCGATCGCCTTGGGGTTTGCGGGGGGCTCGAAAACGGAGCAGGAAAGGGGGATTAGCAGGAGCGCACAGAGCGTGGCGGGCGGCGAAAATCGTTTGAGGTCTTGGAGGGGATATCGCATGCGGACAGAGGAATGAACGGGGGCGAGGTTAACATGCCCGAAGCGCCTGCGCCCGCTGGTTCAGGGTTCCACGTCGATCTCGATGACCTGGCTCTTCCACGCGGCGGCCTTCAACCCGGTGGCGGTGATCTTGAGCCCCCGCGTGGCCAGGAGGCGCTCGCTTTCTTTCACCGTGCGGAAGCCCTCGCCCTCGAGTTTGACCCGGTCGAGCCAGGGGACCTTGGCTTCGGTGAAGAACGCCACCACGGTATCGCGCCCGATGGGCTCGCTGACGGTGATCTCAAAGGTATCTTTCGCGCCGGGGATGGCATAGGCCACGCCCGCGGCCACTTTATGGTCGGGGGTCAGGTCGTTGGGGTAGAGCACCACCACGTCGCCCGAGGGCTGCAGGTCGACGAGGGTGATGAAGCCGTCGCGGCTGGATTTGAAGGAGAAGACCAGGGTGTCGCCGAGGCGCGCCTTGCCCTCTTTCGCGGAGGTGATCGTGTCGAGGCGGCCCCCGCCCTTGGCGCGGCGTTGGACGGAGAACTCGAGGCGGATGTCGGGATTGTCGTTGCGCATCGATTTGAGGTTCTCCCGGGCGAGGAAGGTCTCCACCCCCGAGGCGAGTTTCGCCGAGAGTTTCTCGGCATCCCCGGGGGCCACGGAGGCGGTGGCGATGAGGCGGGAACTCTGGATGTGGAGGATGCGTGCCGTGAGGGCGGTCTTGGAGGCGGTGGCGACGAGGAGCGCCTGCACCCCCTGCATCTCGCCCGACTTCACGGCGGTGGCCGGGTTGACGAAGCCGGATTCGGAGAGGGCCACCTCTTTGAGGAGTTCCTTCGTCTTGGAGCGGTCGACGAGCAGGAGGAACTTGAAGCGCCCGAGTTGGGCCGCGAGGTCGGAGGTGAGCCCCTCGTTCGCGCTCCCCGGGCGGCCCTCTTCCGCCACCGGCGCCAAGGCGAGGCGCAGGACATCCTGGGCCGCGAGGGCCGGGGCGATGAGGGCGAGGGCGAAGAATATTCGGCGGGCCAGATCGTTCATGGGGGCAATCGTATCACGAATGCGTCGGGGAGCCGCGACAATGGCCCTATTTGCCGACCACGGGGAAGTCGGGCACCGTGGCCGGGATGGCCGTGGCGGGGGTTTGCTTGCGCCCCGGGAGTTCCTTCACGCGCTTGGAGAGGTACCAATTGACGCCGAAGACCGTGATGGCGCCGGTGTCATCCCAGCCCGGCGCCCCGCCGAGGGCCTCGACGAGGGCCTTGGTGAAGGCGCCGTTGGCCCAGGCCGAATCTTCGAAGGCGAATTGCCGGCCGGTGGCGGAGGTGAAGACGATGGCGCCGTTCTCGGCGGAGGCGAGTTCGTTGACGAGGCCGTCGGTGCCGCTGCGGTCGCCCAGCACGTTCCCCGATTGGCAGCTATCGATGAAGAAAAGCGCGCGGCCGGCGATGGAGGAGACCGCCTTGCGGATCACGGCGAAGCCCAGGCAGGTCTTCTCCAGGCGCTCGGGGTCTGCGTCGACGGGAAGGAACCAGAATTTGCCAGTGGGATCGCTCACCCCGTGCCCCGCCAGGAAGACCATGGCGGTATCGTCGGCCTTCGTCTGGCCGCGGATCCATTCGAGGCCGGCCTCGCAGGCGGCGCGCGTGCCCTCGGCATCGGTGAGCAGGCGCTCGTTCACCTCGCGGTAGAGCTTCCCCTTCTGGGCCCGGATGATGGCCGTGAAATCCCGGGCGTCCTTGGCCGCGTACTTGAGGCGCAGCGACGGCTCGCGGTACTCGCTCACGCCGATGGCGAGGACGAAGAGGCGGGGTTTGGGGGGCGCGTTCGAACTCCCCGCCCACCTCAGGCGCACCGAGGCGGCCGCTCCGGCGCCATGGGCGTTCTCGCCGAAGGCCGAGACGACGACATCGCGCTCGGGCAGTTCGAGGTCGAGGCTGCGTTCGTCGGGGGCCTCGGGCTTCGCGCGGATCGAAAGCCCCCGGGAGCCGGAGAGCGGCCGCCCATCCACCAGGATCTTCACTCCCGTGATCGGTTCTCCCCCGGGGGAGCGCACCCGCACGCGGAGTTTTTGGGAAGTTGTAGAGAAGGCGTCCGAATCGGTCGGAGATAGGATGGTGAGCACGGGGGGAAGTCGCCCCTCGATGGGAGCGGCCACGGGGCGATCGCCCACGGCCTTGGGTTGCGCGTCGCCCTCCCAAGTCTTTACGACCGCATCGATCCAATCGGGGCGGAAGCGGCCGTCGCGGAAGCGCCCGATGGGGAAGAAATCCGCGGCGTCGCGGGGGCCGCGGTTGACGTGCCATCCCAGGAGGTCTTCGGCGCCCGCCGCGGCGTCGTAGTACCCCTTCGGCGTCCACAGAATCCAGCGGGAGCGGTCGGCGTGGGGGAAGAGTGCCAGCACTTCGGTGCCGCTATCCATGCGGAACCAACGGATCGTACCGTCGGCGAAGGCGGCCACGGCCGTCCTCCCGTCAGGGCTCACGTCCACGCACCAGGCGAGGGCCGGAGCGCTTCGCTGCCAGCGAAGGGCCCCATCTGCGCCATAGGCCCTGAGTTTGAAGGAGGTGCCGAGGATGAAGGCGGAAAGATCGCCCGTCGCCGCCGCGCAGGTCGAATGCTCGCCCACGTCGAGGGGGATGGCCTTCCCGGAAAGGGTCGGGGAAGGGGAGTTTCGCCAGGATGCGAGGGGGAGCCCCTGGAGCCGGGCGGGGCGTAGTTCGGGGGGGACCTCCGGGAGATAGGCGCGCCGGGCGAGGGAGAACGCCACGAGGGGTCCGCGGCTCTCGAAGGCGAAGGCCACGACAGACCCGTCGGTTGAGAGGGCGAACCGGTCGTGGTTCTCGTCGTTGATGGCCATGGGCGGCTTGCGCGACCAAAGGATTTTCCCAGCGGAGTCGACGCGACCGAGCGCGGGATCGCAGGAAGCGAAGGCAAGACCGCCTGGGAGGGCGAGGAGCGAGGTGACCGTATCTTCGCAAAGGGCCGTGTCGACGGCGGCGCCGTAGGCGGGTGGCGCGAATCGCCTCAGAAGATTGCCGCGCTCGCGGGGCCACCCCGATGCCCAGAGGGATCCATCCCCGCCGAAGGCGACCACGGAAAGATTGCCCGCCCGAAGCATCGGCTCGGCGATGGGAAGGGGCGTCGGCGCCCCGGCAAATTTCCAGAGATCGAGCTTGTTCTGGTCGTTGAAACCCACGGCCATGCGCGACCCGTCGGCGGCGAAGGCCACGCCGAACGGTGCGCGGCCGCCGCGGGGGGCGAGGGTCTCGAGCAGGATGAGCCCATCGTCACCAACTTTGAAGAGGCGGATGGAGCCGTCGAAGCCCGTGGCGGCGAGGAGCGTGGTCGAAGTTCCCGCGCCCGGGATCTGGTAGAAGGCGGCGCCGTAGGACGGGGCCGCGAAACGCCCATCGGCGTCGGGGGGCAGGGCGACGTAGCCGTCGCCGCGGCGCGTGAACACGCGCACCCCGTTCTTCCCCAAGAGCGAGGCCGCGAGGAAGCGGCCATCGGCGCTGAGGGCGAGGTGCTGCACCACATCGGGGAGCTCGCCGAAGGCCTCCACCAAGTCGCCCGTCTCCCGGTCGAAGCGGTCGATCTGAACGCGGCCGCTGGTCTCGTAGCCGGTATAGCCCGCCGCGAGGACCCAGCGCCCCTCGGGGGTCATGGCCACGGCGTGGAGGCGTCCCTCGCCACCCGCTGCGATGGGGGGCCGAAGCACGCGAAGGAGGCGCCCGCTCGCCGCGTCCCAGATGCGGGCGGTCTTGTCGTGGGAGGCCGTGGCGAGGAAGCGCCCCCGTGCGTCGCCGGCCACTTGGTTGATGCGGGCCGTATGCATGCCGGCCTCGAGTCGCAAGACGGGCTCGCGGGAAAGTTCGGCTGGATGCAGGCACCGGACGGAGAGGCCCAGGAGCAGCGCGAGGAGGGGGAGGGGATGCGGGGCGGTCTTATTCATGGTCCTTCCGTCGCGGAGGCGGTCCGCGGGAGAATTATAGCCCAGAAGGAGGGGTGGGTCGGGGGCGGCGGTCCTCCTTTCGGCCGGCGTAAGGGAATAGCCTCCGCGGGCCCCGATTAGGACAGGTGGCGTTTATGCCGCCAGACGCAGTCGAATTGGGTCACGAGCATGGACCCGAAGTGCTGCTCGGCGGTCGCATGGTAGACGTCGTAGAGGTTCACGAGGCGGAACCCCCACCCCGAGAGCAGCTGGAACATCTCGAGGAAGGCCTGCGCCTCCCAGGAGGCGTCGCGTTGAAGGGAGACCTCGATGAGGAGCGTGTCCACCGAATCGCGGAAGGTGCGCTCCCCGCCGCGCAGCACCTTCATTTCATGGCCTTCCACGTCGATTTTGATGAGATCGATCCCCCCCGGGGGGAGTTGCGGGCGGATCGAATCGAGGGTGGCGAGGCGGATCGTTTCCGTCGAGAGTTCCCGGACCTTGGGGTTGATCTTCTTATGGAACTCGGCCTGGGCTTCCAGGGAATTGGCGCCGTGGGCGGTCGTCAAGTGGATCTCGGCCTCCCCCTCCCGGTCGGAGAGCGCCAACGCGTGGAGCTCGCAACGGTCGCGATAGGGGGCCATGCGCTCAGCGAGGCGGCGATAGGTGGCGGATACGGGTTCGAAGCAGACGATGCGGGCGCCCGGGTAGCTCTTGGCGGCCGCGATGGAAACGTCCCCCTGGTTGGCCCCCACGTCGAGGATCAATTTCGGCTCGAGCCCCGCAGGCACCGCATCGAACGGGTGGATTTTTCGGCGATCGACGGGCCCGGTCGCCACGGGCCCGCGGAAGAGTTTGCGCCATCCGCGCGCGAATAGCGGAGGGAAAAAATCGCTAGGAGTCAACTTCATCGGGGGCCCCGAATGGGTCGGATGGTGGCGCCGGTCGGACCGCCGGGGAACGCTGGGTATCATACCACATTTTCCCGGGCCCGAGGCGGGAAACGCGGGGGCCCCCCCCTTTTTTTCCGTAGCGTGGCCCGCGGCGCCGGGGGAAGGCGCGCGTGCGCGCGACGGGGTGCGCCTGGACACGAAGATCAGCCGCGTGCATTGGCTTATCCGCGACGGCGGCGGACCGTCGGTCCTCCCCCGACCGCGGGCGGTTGAGGTCGTCATGCGCGATCGGCCCGAAATCATTGCCCCCAACAGGCGCACGATACGGCCATCGGCGTCGCGGGTCTCGCTCCAGTATGGTTGACGGGCGGTTTGAACGGGAATCTCATGGGGTTCCCCATTTTCTTGACAGAGGCCCCAGGGGAGATTATGATTCACTAAGTATATCAAAATGCCCCCCCGCCGATCCGCCCCCCCTTCCCAGCCGAAAGGCGCCTTTCCCGGCGCGGGCGAACTCCCCTTGCCCGAACGCCTGGTCTTGGGGGAGATCCTCTCCCCCGGCCTCGACGCCGGCGCGCGGCTTGCGCCCATGCGGGGCTTGGCGGCGAAGTACGGCGTCACCTACCTCACGCTTTCCCGGGCCGTGGCGAAATTATCCAAGGCGGGGGTCGTGAAGACCGAGGGCCGCCACGGCATGTTCGTGCAGTCCCTTACCTGTGCCGTGCGGCATTGCGGCCGTCGACCCGTGGTGGCCCTCGTCACCCTCACGGGCGATTACCATATCCGTCCCCTCGTCGCCGAACTCGCGGGCGCCCTCCATGGCGAAGGCCTCCAGACCGTGGAGCACCTCATCCGCCACGGGGGAGCGGACCAGACCGGCGCCCTGCGCGATTTCGTGGAGCGTTGGCGGCCCTGCGCCCTCGTGGCGCGCCTGCCCAACGACTATCCCCACCTCGCCTATTTCAGCGAACTCTACGACCGCCAGCGCCTCCCGGTGGTCTTCATCGAGAATGAAGCGCCCTTCCCCGCGCCGCGCGTGCATGTGGGCGACCGCGAGGGGGGCCGCCTCGCCGCACGCCATCTCCTCGAACTCGGGCACCGCAAACTGGCCTGGTTCGGGGGAATCTTCGATCTCCACGATCCTTTGGATCCCGCCAGCCAAGTGCCCGAGGCCGCGCGCCGCGCTTCCCGGGAGCGGTATTCGGGGTTCCGCGACGGCCTCGCTGACAGGGGGATCGCCGAGGCGCCCGCCTCGGTGGGTTTGAGCATCTTCCACCCGGCCAGCCAGGCGCATGGCGTGGAGCGCATCCTCGATCTGGTGGACGGCGGGGTGACGGCCTTCGGTTGCTCCAGCGACCTCGGGGCGGCTTGGTTCCGTGAACTCCTGCTGCACCATGGCATCGAGGTGCCGGCCCGCGTCTCCGTGGTGGGGTTCGACGCCGAAAGCGAGGCCGCCCCCGGGGTGCGCCTCACGAGCGTCGATCCGCGCACGGATGAAATCGTGCGCCAAGTCGTGGCCTGGGTGAGGGATGAATTGCATCGTCCCCAGAGCGCCCGCGGGGAAAGCCGCGTGATCACGCCCGCCCTCTTCGTCGGGGAAACCACCGTCGCCCCGCCGTCCGTCATCCGCCATCGAAACGAGAGGCATTGACCTCATTCTAATCGCTTCTAGGAGTCGCCCCATGAACGCCACATTTTTCCGCCTGTCCACGCTCATCGCAGCCCTCTCGTGGATACCCGCCTTTCTCGCGGCTGAACCCGCGGGCTCCGCCCGTGTGCAGGTGGGCGGAAAAGGAAAGATCAACCTGACGGCGGGCAAAACCACCCCAGGTGGGAGTATGGCCAATATCACTTGGGGAAGCGAGGACGAACGAAAAAAAACCCTCACGGCGGAGATCCCGCTCCAAGAGGGGTGGTCCGAGTTTTCGGTCTCGTTCACGCCCGACGCCAGCGGGGTCGTGCAAATCGACCTCTCCGGCGCGGACCGTAGCGGTCCCGACAAGAAAAAGCGCGCGCTCTATACCTATTTCGACGATCTGTCGGCCACAGGCGCCGACCTCGCCGGGGGAGATTTCGAGGTGGTGGAGGATGGCAAGCCCGCCCATTGGTGGTTCTGGTCCCCCGATACCAATCGGCCGGGGATGGCGGTGCGCAACCCCGCGCTGGCCCACGGCGGAAATTTCTTCGTCGCCGCCTGGGCCCAAGGCGCGCTCGTCCGGAACTTGACGGTGAAGGCCGGCGAGACCGTCACCCTCCGCGGCTTCGCCAAACCCGCCCCCGAAGGAATCGACCCCCGCGCGCTCTCGCTCCCGCCTCCGCCGAAGGAACCCCGCAAGCTCCCCGTGAACCCGAGGCTCTCGTTCTTCGATCTGGCCCCCGCGGCCAATATGGGCTTCCAAGACGACGCGGCGGGCGACGGCAAGGGCGGCTGGTCGGACCAGGGCCCCGGCAACGATTTCCGCGAGTTCGACCTGGGCCAGAAGACCTTCGGCGACGTGCCTTTCCGCATCACCGACCCGGCCGCCAACGGCGGGAAGGCGGTGCTCTCTTTCCGCCATGATCCCTCGTTTCTGACGGGCTTGGAGAAGGCGACGATCCCGGCGCCCCCGAAGAGCATCGGGCGCTACCTTTATCTGTTGCACACCTCCTGCTGGTTCGGCCTCAAAGAGGGAGAGACCGCCGCCACGGTGACGGTGGGATTCGCCGATGGATCGAAGCGCGTCCTCGAGGTCCAGGGGAAGCGCGAGGTCGGCGATTGGTGGAACCCGCCCCGCCTCGAAAACGGCGTGGTGGTCGTCTCGAAGGCCAACCAGAGCGCGCTGGTGGGGATCTACCTGTCCCGCTTCGATCTGGGCGCCCAAATGGAGGTGAAGCGCCTCGAGTTCTCCACCGGCGCCAAACTCCTGTGGATCGTCGTGGGGGCCACGCTCTCCGACGGCGACTATCCGCTGCCCGAGATCCGCAAACTCGAGATCCGCGCGGGGAAGGAGTGGCGGGCCCTGCCCGACGCGGATCTCGCGGTGAAGGCGGGCACGGCCCTCGATTTCAGCCATTGGATCGACCCGTCGCCCGCGGGCAGCAAGGGGCGCGTCATCGGCCGCCCCGACGGCACCCTCGCCTTCGCCAAGGAGCCGGCCAAACCCGTGCGCTTCTATACCGCCTGCGGGTTCCCCACCGAATCCAACGCGGGGGAACTCGCCGAGGCCTACGCCGAGACGATCTACCGGCAGGGCTATAATCTGGTGCGCCTTCATTTCGTCGACCAGTACCTCACGGCCCAGACGGTGGGCACCTGGGGTAAGACCCTCTCCCTGGGGGCCCAGGCCGATTTCGACCGGCGCCTCGAGGCCGGGGAATCGGCGTTCTCGCCGCAGCGCCTCGATCACATCGACCGGTTTGTCGCGGCCCTTAAAAAGCGCGGGATCTACCTCTATCTCGACGGCATGAGTTCGTGGACGGGGCTCTACCCGGCCAATTGTTGGTATGACAAAAACGGGGTGGAGCCGATGAAGCCCCGCATATTCTACGACCCCGTGGCGCGGCGCCATTACCAGCACGCCCTGCGGCAATTCCTCCTGCGCACCAATGCCTACACCGGCACGACCCTGGCGACCGATCCCCAGGTCGCCATGATCCTCGGCTTCAACGAGATCACCATGGGCCTGACCCAGAAGAATGCGGCGACGAACCTCCTTCCCCAGTGGCGGGCCTTCCTGGCGTCCCGGTTCCCCGACGTGAAGGCCTACCGGGCGGCCTATTGCTGCCCCGAACCCAATATCACCCGTTTCGACGAAGCGCCCTTCTTCACCCAGGGCGACCTCTGGCACGAGGCGCGCCGCAAGGTCGTCGCGGCCTTCCTCAACCAATTGGAGGAGGAGACTTCGGGCTGGATGGAGAAGGAATTGCGGGGCCTGGGCTATACGGGCCTCTATACGATGTACGATTGGCTCTATAGCCTGCGTCTCTACCTGGCCCGTGCGAAGGCGGGGGTGGTTTCCATGCACGGGTATTTTTCCCACCCCTTCGAACTCGGGGGAAAGCAGGCGGTTTCCCAGGGAAGTTCCCTGGCCGCGGACCTCAATTGGTGGCGCGCCATGGCGGCGACCCGGATCGCCGGGGAACCGTTTGCCCTCATGGAATACGGCCACGTCTATTGGAACCGCTATCGCTACGAGGAGGGCCTGGCCATCGGCGCCTACGCCAGTTTCCAGGATCACGCGGCCCTCACCGGGTTCGCGTGGCCCGTGGGGCTCGCGCCCAAACTCAGCGCGCCGTTTAACGTCGGCGCCGACCCCATCGGCCGCGCCAGCCAGGTGGTCAGCGGCCTCCTCTTCATGGATCGCGCCGCCTCGGTGGCGGCGCATCGGGTCGATATCCCCCTTTCCCGGGGCCTCGCCCTCGATCGGCACGAGCACGCCATCAGCGGGGATCAGAGCCGCCTCGCCCTGCTCACCGGCTTCGCGGTGGCCGTGGAGGGCCGCGAATGCGCGGTGAAGCCGGCCCTCCAGATCCCCATGGGCGACGGCGCGAAGACCGTGGACAGCGCCTTCTGGTCCTCCGTCGTCGACGCCGAGAGCGGCACCTTCGCCGGGGCCCTCGAGCGGCTGCGCAAGGAGGGCATCCTCCCCGCCAAGAACCGCACCGACCTCGCGAAGAAGATCTATGAAACCGAGAACGGGGAGATCCTCCTGGAATCGGGGAAACGGCGGCTCACGGTGGAGACGCCCCGCCTCGCCGGCCTCTGCACCGATCGTTGGGAATCGCCCCTGCGCGCGGGGCCGCTCATCGTGGAGTCCTCTTCGGAACCCGCGTCGATCACCCTCGCGAGCCGTGATGGGCAGGCCTTGGGCCTCGCGCGGCGGCTGCTCCTCGTCATCGCCACCGATGCACGGAACAGCGATAGCCGCTACGAGGATGAGGAAGGAGTCGTCATGAAGGATAAGGGGAAACTTCCCCTGCTGATGAAAACGGCGAAGCTTTCCCTGCGCCTCGAGCGCGCTCCCTCGGCAGGGCCGCTTAAGGCGTGGGCTCTCGCCCTCGACGGCACCCGGCGCGACGAACTTGCGGTCAAGCCCGCCCCGGGCGGCCTGCGCCTTGAACTCGATAGCGGGGCCTGGGACTGCGGGGCGACGCCGTTTGTGGAATTGGCGGAGAGATAATTCCTAGAACGGGCGAGGCGTCCACGTCGTCGAGCGCTGCGAGGCGGTTCGAGCCAACAATCGGGCCGTCCGGAGACCGCCTCGCTCGAAGGAGTGGGGGATGGCAAGTCCCGTTTTCGATTCCTACTCGATGAGGATCGGCGTCTCCCCGACCTCGATCTTTCCCCGAACCGGGGTCACCGCCCTCCCGAACACATCCGTGCCCCTGGCAAACCCCGATGGCGCGGCCTTGTCGACCGTTGTATCGGCGTTCCACACCAGGGTGGCGGTCCGACCACCGCGCGCCAGCGTGACGGTGTAGGTGCCGTCCGCATCGCGGACACAGCCCGTCATGATGGCTCCGATGAGCCAGGCGCCGATGGACTGGTAGGCTTTGGCGGCCAACTTGAGTTCATTATTGTCCTCTCGGAGGCCCATGCCGCCTTCCCAGCGGTAGAGGCACCAGAGCGGGATGCCCATGGCCCAATTGAGCGCATAGCCCCGGGCGATAAAGCAGCCCGCGCGCTCGATCGGGATGGTTTTTTCGGTATCGACCCCGGCGCCTTGGCTGTCCTTCGCGTAGGCGGATTCGATGGACCAGCCCGCTTCGGTGTTCAGAAGGGGTTTCTCGCAATGGTACTTTTTCATCATGTCGCGGATGATCTGCATTTTCGTGAGGGCGAACTCGGGGCCGCCGGCGCCGGTATAAAAATGGAAACCGATCGCGTCGACGTATTGGTTCAGGCCGAGTTCGAAGAGCCCTTCGAGGTAGCCCACCCCCGCCGCGGCGGGCGAGGGGGAGATGACCATGGCGGCGGGATCGATTTCCTTCACGATTTGGTACATCTCTTTTTGAAGCTCGATGAGTTTGGCTTTGCTGCCTGAATAGAAGCCGCTGATGTCGGGCTCATTCCAACCCTCATAATATTTGACTTTGCCCTTGCAGCGCGTGGCCACGGTGCGTACGTAATGGCGCCAGTCGGCCATGTCCATGGGCTCGGCGGCGCAGCCCATCCACCAGGAGCCGTAGATGGGCTTTTAATTCGAGCGCGCCGAGGCCCAGGTGGGCGAGAGCGCCATCGGGAGGATGAGATCGATGGCGCGCTCCTTCGAGAGGGCGAAGTAATGATCCAGCACGTCCCAGCGCCATGCGCCCTTGGTCGGCTCCAGCCAATTCCAGGTCGTGTTGCAATCCCAAAGCCTCAGCGTCTTAAGCGGGACCGCGGGCCAGGGCCGGCTGTCCTTGGCCTTTTCGGCCTTGTGGGGGTTAAACGGCTCATAGTGCAGCCCGAATAAGCTCTCGGGAATCGGCTGCGCGGGAGGGGTGAACGTCATCGGGCCGAAGCCCTTCTTATCCGCGGGAATGACCGCGGCGTCGTCGACCCAGAGCGTCCCCACCTGCTTGAAGGCGATCATGAGCGCGGCGTCGGGATCGTCGGAAGCGATCATCTCGGTGTAGCGAACTTCTTGCCATTCGGTGCCGATCTTCAAGGAGCGGATGGCGTAGGTGTTATAGGGTTTCGCCTTTTTTCGGAGATACACATCCACCTGCATCGGATCTTTGGCGCGCAGCCAAACGGACACCGTATGCTGTTTCCCCTTTTCGATGGGGGTCGTCGCCATCAGGATGACGGCCCCGCTGGTGAACTCGGTGCATTCCACTCGCTGGCACGTTTTCCCGCCATGGGGATTCGAGGACTCGTCGCTGAAAATAACTTTAACTTTGGCCCAGGACGAACCTTCTTCCCAGCCATTGGCGATGGCCTTGCCGCTGAAGCCGTCCTCAAAGCCGGGATTGCGCAGGGTGTTGTCGGCGGGCCAGGCGATCGATAGCGCGGTGAGCGCGAAGAGGATGATCGGACGCAAGGGGATCCTTTGGGGGCGGCTTAAGGCGCCCCCTGCACGCTCGGGCGCTATCTCTTGATCTCCTCGAAAAACCGGCCGCTGGCCTCGTTAAAGGGCCGTGCCTCGTTATGGCGGCCGGTATGGGGGCAATCGGGCATCGAAATGAGCTGTTTGTCTCCGCGCAAGGCATTGAACGCTGCGAGCACATGGGTCGCCGGGCTGGTCGTGTCGATGAGCCCCACCGCCACGAGGCAATGGGCCCGGGTGCGCGCGGCGAAAAAGCAGGGCTCGTAATAGGAGGCGCACTCTTCCACCTGCGCGCGCAGGGAGTCCGGGGCCCAGCCCCAACCGGGCCAGCCTTTATAGAGCCCGCGGAATCCGGCGCTTAGGTCGCAGCCCGCCGGGACATTGACGCAGAGGTGGGTCACCTCGGGGCTGAGGCCGGCGGCGGCGAAACTTTGGAAGCCGCCCTGGCTGGTCCCGGTGACGAGGAGGACCTTCCGGTTCCAATCGGGGCGGGTGACGACCCAGTCGATGGCGCGCCGCGTGCCGAGGAACATGCGCTTCACGTAGGTGGTGTCGCGGTTGGTATTTCCGAGGCCCATGTAGCCCTTCAGCGGCCCCGCATCCTGCTGCTTGTAGAACTCGGGCGGCTCATCCACCGGAAGGTCGTGGGCGATGATGTTCAACGCCAGGTAGCCGCGCCGGGCGTGGCCGAGGGCCCAATCTTTTTGGAGCGGGTAGACGCCGGCGTACTGGTACTGCACCACCGCGGGGAAGGGCCCGTCTCCTTCCGGTTTCGCCCAATAGCCTCGCACGTGGGTGCCGTTGATATTGTCCAGTTCGAGTTTTCCGAGGAGGAAACCGGCCGGCGTGCCTTCGTTGGTGGTCAGCACGGGGTTCATGGGGATGGCGGCGAGCCGTTTGATCTGGTCTTTCCAGTAGGCGTCGAAATCCGCGGGCTCCTTCGCCGTCGTGCGGATTTGGCTGTCGTCCACGAGGGCTCCCCCATTGAAGACGCGGGGTTTTCCCTGGGCGGGATCTTCGGTGAGGACCAAGAACATCCACCCCATGCCTTCCGCGGGGCAGGTCACCGTGGCGTCCGCCGCGAGGTCGACCGTGCCCGAGGCGATGGCCGGCGGAACCCCGTTTTTTAGGACCTGCCATTTCCAGGAATCGGGCATGGCGCCGTCCTCCTTCTTGATGGTCCAGGTGATTTTTTCGCCGCTCTTGTAGCGCCCGGTCGGATGATCGGGGAGGGAGCGCAGCCAGGGCTCCGCCGCGAACGCGAGCGGGGCGAGGGCGAGGAGCGCGAGGATCGTGAAGACCCCACGGCGGCGGGGGCGCGCCTTGGATCGCCCCGGATTGGTTTCGGGGCGCGAGTCGGAATGCGTCATGGGTCAATCCTGATCCCCTTCCGCTTCGGCCGCGCGGGTCGGGATCGCGCCCCTATTTTAGCAGAAAGAGGGGCGGAGGGGGCGGACCCTCAGGCCAAGAGGCGCTCGCGCACGAAGCGCGCCGTCGCGATGGGGTCGCGCTTGGCGAGGAGGGCCTCCACCGCGGCCAGACCGACCCGGTCGAGGGTGGCCTCCAGGCGCTGGATGAAGAGGACGCTCGCCTCCACCGCCCCGTGCCCGTCCTCCCGGTAGGGGTATTGATCGATGGAATACCAGCCGGCGTAGCCCGTGCGGCGCAGCCAATAGAGCATCTCGAAGTACTCCACCAGGCGCACGGATCCCGCGATCATGTCGTCATCCCAGGCGCCGTGGTTGTCGTTGCAATGGAGGTGGAAGAGGCGGTTGCCGGAGAGGGAGAGGAGCGCGATCATCTCGGCGACGTTCTCGCCGGCCATGAAGGCGTGCCCCGTGTCGATGGTGATGCCCACGTGCTCGCCGCATTGGGCGGCGACGAGGAGGGTATCCGCCGCCCGGGCAAGGTAGGAATGGTTGCGCGGTTCCTTCACCTTGTATTCCAGGGCGAGGCGGACCTTTTTACCCTCCGCATAGGCCGCGACTTCCTGGAGCCCGGAGAGGAGCCAGGATCTTTCCTCTATATAATCGGTCGCCAGGGCGTAATCGTAGCCGTCCTGGCCGGGCCAGAGGTTCACGAGGCCGCAGCCGAGTTCCACCGCCACATCGACCATGGCCTTGGTCGTGGCCACGGCGTCGGCGCGGATCGCGGCGTCACGCGAGGTGAAGGATCCTCGGCCCCATTTCTTCTGTCCGAAGACATCGGGGATGATGGAGGCGCACCGCAGGCCCGCATCCCCCAGGAGCTTCTTCATCTCCAGGACGTTGCGTTCGTCGATGTCCCAGGTGCCCACGAGTTCGATCCCCTTCACGCCGGGGATGGAGGCCGCCTGGCGCACCATGAGGGCCTTGTCGAGGGGCTCTTTATATCCGGTGGAAAGGAAGCGGTCGCAGGTATTGCCGAGGTTTCCGAGGATGACGGAGTAGGGGTTCATGGTTTTTTCCTTTGGATGGGGATGGTGTGGAGGCCGGTGGGATAGGCTTTCTGGCCGACGAAGGCGACGCATCCCGCCGGCACCTGGAGTTGGGCCAGGAGGCCATCGCCTTCGCGCTTCCATTCGACTCGGATCGGACCCCGGGGGGTGGGGATCCGGCCTTCGGCGCCGTCCAGATCATGGGGGTTCGGGTCGAACGAGAATGTCTTGAATCCCGGCGTGAGCGGCCGCACGCCGAGGAGGCTCTCCTGGAAATAGGCCACGGGCGCCGCCCCGAAGCCGTGGCAATTGCTGGCGGCTTTCGTTGGGGATTTGAAACCCTCGGGATACACCCCGTATTCCCAGAGCGTTTTCGCGCCCCGGTCCACCATGGCGCCCCAATAACGGCGGATCCGATCGAGTGCCGCCTTCCCCATCCCCGCCTGGTCCATGGCCTGGAAGAGGAAATGATGGAGATAGAGTTCGGGGATGCGCAAAGCCCCGTCGTCGAGGGCCTCCCGGGCGGCCGACGCCTTGGCCGCGGGGAGCAGCCCCGTCAGCCGGGCGAGGGCGTGGGTCAATTGGCTGGAAGCCATCGGGTTCCACGCGGCCTCGCCTTCCCAATCCATGAGGCGGCCCGCGGCGGCGTTCCAGAACCGGTCCTGGATGGCGGCGAAGGTCTCCGCGGCGAGCCGCCCATGGCGCTCGCCATCCCCGCGGCCCAGTTCCTTTTCGAGCCAGGCCGCGCTCTGGCGGCCGAGGACATAGAGGCCCTCCAGGAGTGAACTGCGCTTTCCCTCGAGTTTTACCCCGAGCAGGTGGTAGGACCAGTCGATGAAATTCCAATAATGCGGGGGCGCCAGCAGGCCGCCCTCCGACCTCCAGCCCTCCATCACGTCGAGGACTTCTTCCATCACCGGCAGGAGTTCGGCGGCGAGGCCCCGATCCCCCGTGTAGAGGAGGTAGTCTTTCAGGATGATGGGGAGGAGCGCGTTGGTGGCGGCGAGCACGAGACGGGGGTCGCCGGTATCGGGGCAGACCCCGGGCACCACCCCGTCTTCGCGCCGGTTGGAGAGGGCGAGGCGCAGGGCGTGGGCGTTCATGCGGGCGTCCCCGAAGGCCTGGAGGGTCGCCCGGTTCTCCACGAGCAGGTCGTTCACCCAGAAGGCCCGCTCCCGCCAGGGGCAATCGTTGAACACGTCGGTGGTGCAGGCCGACAGGGTCTCGAGGCAGACGTTCCAGATCCGGTTGAGGCGGTGGTCGCTGCAATGGAAGGCGCCGGTGGAGGGCCAGGGGTAGCGGCGGTCCACGGCTGAGATCTTGTGCAAGGTGAGCGGTCCCTTGGGATTTCGGAACGACAATTGGACGAAACGGAAGCCCCGCTCGTGGAGTTCGCTTCCGAGGGTCTGGCGGCCCCGGCGCGTGGTGGTGCGGTCGGCCATGCGGTATTCGCCCCGGGCCGCGACCAGGCGCCCATCGAAGAGTTCCTCGTCATAGCCGATGTCCACCACGGTCCCGTCTTGCGCAGTCAGTTCGACTTCGAGGAAGCCGATGACCGTCTCCCCGAAATCCAGTGTCACGGAAAACTCGCCACCATCCGTCGGCAGGGCGACCGACTCGCCCGATGCAAGGGTGAGCGCCTGGCAAGCGGCGCGAAGATCCTCGTCGGCCGTATGCCCTTCCCGCGTCATGGCCTCCGCCACGTCGACGGGGGGAACCTCGCTTTCGCTGGCGATGCGGGCCGCGGCGCAGATCTGGGCGGGGTGAAGGACGCGCTTCCTTAGCGGCGCCACAGGTCGGGGCAAGAGCTCCTTTCCATAGAAGGGTTCCCCGGCGGGAGCGAGGGCGCGGGCGGGTTCCCACGGTGAAGCGTCACGGCCCAATTCCCATCCTTCGGGAGAAAGGCGCAGGTCGCGCCACTGGCTGAAACCGATCTGGGGGCAGAGGAGGGGGGCCTGGTCGCTCCATTCTCCGGTGACGAGGGTTTCCCAGTCCCCGGGGCAGCCCTCCACATCCACCGTGAGCGCCGCGGCGACGGGGAAACTCACGTAATTGGGGCGGTTCATGGATTGGACCAGCACGCCGATCCAATTCACCCCCGGCGCGAGGTGCCCGCTGATGTCATAGGTGTCGTAGAAATTGAGCGTCCGGGATCCCCGGGCCGGGCCCTCGCCCAGCGCGCGCCCGTTCACCCAGAGTTTGTAATAGGATTCGGCGGCGATATGGAGTCGCTGCCCCGGCGTCACCCGATCTAGGTCGAGGCGGCGCCGGGCCCTGAAATAGAGATTGGGGCGGTGCTCATCGCCGGTAGCCGTGATCCAAGTCGCGCGCATCCTTCACTCCTCACCCGGGCGTGAAAAGATTCTAGCCCGTGCGGGGCCCCGGGGGAATAGACGGATGGCCGCGCCCCATGGACATTTTGCCGTGGGCGATGCGGCCGAGAAACGGCGATTTCTTCAGGCTTTTTTAAAGCGCGCGACTCCGAGGGCGTGGCGCGGGGCGTGTAGGCGGACATGTTCTCCCTGGCCTTCGACCCGATACTCGCCGACCCCGTCGGCCGAGAGGAAGCGGTGGCCGGGGACAGTGAGCTGGGCCTCCTCGACCTCGCGGTGGCTCTGGGCGAAGACCACGGCCAATTCATCGCCGTGGGCGAAGGCCCGGGCCTCCAACTCGGGGTTGTCGAGGGAGAAGCCCAGGGTGTCGCGGTAGGCGCCCCGCAGGAGGACATCCGCCTGCCGCTGGCGCAGGGCGTTCACCCGGGAGAGGTAGGCCTCGTAGCGGGGGGCCTCGTGGATCGTCTTGCGGCAGCGGTAGATCTCCACATCGCTGCGAAGTCCCTTGAGGACGGCGTGGTTCACCCGGCGCTCGATGTCGGTGTCGTCGCGGATCTCGCGGTCGCTCATGATGATCTCGGGGAAGAGGAAGCGGAAGAAATCGATGAACCCCCGGGTGCGCGGCTTCTCCCCGGTCTTCTCCCAGTCGTTGAGGGCGCCGCAGAAGCCCGAGAGGCTGTGGATGAAGTCGACGTGCTGGCTGCCGGCGTCGGAGAGCCATTCGATGCCGAAGCCCAGTTCGGGATGGCGGGCCTTGATATGGGCGCGCAGCCGCCGGGTGAGGTCGACCTTGGCCGCCATGAGGCCCATGAAGGGCACCGGGTGGCCATGGCTCGGGTCGCAGCAGGGGGTGTCTCCCATGCCCACCTGGTCGTAGAACACGGCTTTGCACCCGAGGTCCGCGGCCCGGTCGGCGATGGCCGTGAGCACCTCGAACCACTCGCGGGACGCGGGGCAGGCCACGGCGAAGGTGCGGTTGCGGAATTGGGTGTAATAGGTGCCCCGGCCGCGGAAGCGGTAGGCCTCGTGCACTTCGTTGCCGAGGGGGTCTTTAATGGAGATCGCATGCCCGGTCGTGCGGTAGAACTCGGTGGTCGTGTCGATGAGTTTCCCGTTGCTGTAGAGGATGACCTCTCCGCCGTCCGCCTGGAAATCGGAGATGCCCTTGCGCAGGGCCGCCTCGCCCCCCAAACTCTCGGCGGGGATGTAATCCGGGTTGGAATTATCCATCCCCCCCTGCCACCAGCCGAACAGGAAGAGCGTGTCGATGCCCGCCGCAGCGCCCTCGCGGCGGATCTGAGGGAGCTGGTCGTAGGCGAAATGCTTCTCGCCATACTGGTGCTTGAGGATGATCCGTTGCCAGCCGTTCATCTTCGCGATCCAAGCGGGGGGCGTGGCCGCTCGGAACCACGAATCGGCCCAAGTCCGGTAGCGGGAGACCCCGGCGTGCCAGGTGCCCGCGTAGGGCGCGAGGACGAAAGCATCTAGGCCGAATCTCCCCCCGCATTCGATGACCGGGTAGCGAACCAGGCCCGCTTCCAGGTCGTCGCCGTAGAGCCGCAGGGATTGTCCGGTGTACTCGAGCGAGGGGTCGTGGCAGCCGACATAGAGCCCCTCGGCCGCGTCGGCGAGCAGGTAGCAATTCGTGGCGGCGGTATTGGCGGGATAGAGGGTGGTGAGGCCCAGGAACACGTGGTCTTGCGCCATATAGGCCGAGTGTTGGCGCCGCAGTTCGCCCCGCACATCCGCGATGCGCTCCCCGCCGATGCGCGACCAGAGGAGTTCCTGCCCCGGCTTGAGTTCCAAACCGCCGACGAGGGGGAATTGGCACTCGCGCACGGTGACCCCGGGTTCCCGGTGGTCGACGTACAAGCCCCAATGGGTCTCATCCCCCGAGAGTTCCACCGTGAACGCCACGGCGATATGCATCGGCTTGCCTTCGCACACCGCCTCGGCGTAGGAGACGGTGATGCGGTCGCCCTCGATCTCGATGCGGGGGGGATGGGCGGAGGGGAGGATCTCCCGGTCGAAGGCGTCGTCGATCTGGGCGTACAGGCGCCAGCACGGGTGCCCGCCCGCGTAATTATGGCCCGTGGCGAGGTTCTTGAGGGTGGTGAGGCGGCCCCGGTCGTCGAAGGCGATCTCGATCTTCTCGTTTTTGAGCGTGTGCATGGGAGGGTTCCTTCGTTGGAGAAAGGGGTGGCGGGGCTGGGATTCCAGGAATCAGCCTGAAAAATAGCCCGTGGCATCCTTGGGCCGGATATCCGTCAGGTTCCCGGCGTAATGGCGCAGATCCTTGGGCTCATAGGGGTGGGCCGCGATGGCCGCCTCGTCGAGTTCGATGCCCAAGCCGGGCCGGTCGGGGATGAACATGCGTCCGCCCTCGAATTTAACCTTTTCGTCGCAGATCTCCCGGCGCCAGGGGACGTCCACCGCCATCGTCTCGTGGATGAAATAATTGGGCACGCAGGCGGCGAGTTGCAGCGAGGCGGCGTTGGCCACGGGCCCGCTGGGATTATGGGGCGCCACGGCCCGGTGGCGGGCCTCGGCCATGGCGGCGATCTTCTTCAGTTCGCCGATCCCCCCGCAATGGCTCACGTCGGGTTGGATATAATCGGCGCAGCCGAGTTCCAGGAAGCGGCTGGCCTCCCAGCGGCTATAGAGGCGCTCGCCCCCGGCGATGGGCACCCGGCTGCGGTTCTTCACCTCGAGGAGCGCCTCGAAATGGTCGGGCGGCACGGGTTCCTCGAACCAGAGGATGTCGAAGGGCTCCAGGGCGCGGGCCACCCGCACGGCGGTGGCGATATTGAATCGCCCGTGGCCTTCGATGAGGAGATCGGCGTCGGCGCCCACCGCGTCTTTCACCGCCGCGACGACATCGAGGGCCGCGTGAAGCGCCCGGCGGTCGAGGTCGAGGTAGGCGGAACCGAACGGGTCCCATTTGAGCCCCTGGAAGCCCGCGGTGATGGCCTCTTTCGCCTTGGCGGCGAACTCCGCGGGCGTCTTCGCCGGGGCGAACCATCCATTGGCGTAGCAGGGGACCGAGTCACGGATCTTACCGCCCAGGAGTTGGTAGACGGGCACGCCGAGCGCCTTCCCCTTGATATCCCAGAGGGCCATCTCCACCCCCGAGAGCGCGCTTTGGTACACCGGCCCCCCGCGGAAATAGGTGCTGCGGTAGGCCTCATGCCAGAGCGCCTCGATCTGGTGGGGGTCGCGACCCACGAAGAGGCGGTTACATTCGAGGATCGCCTCGGCGACGGTCTTCTCCCGGTATTCCAGGGTGGCCTCGCCGACGCCGGTGATCCCCTCGTCGGTGGTGACCTTCACGAACACCCAATTGGTGCGGTAGGCGTGGCAAAGGATGGGCTTGATCTGGGTGATCTTCATCTTTCTTCCTTAAATCGAGGATCCGGGGTGGGTACGGAAAGTGCGCCTTCAGTGGAAATGCATGCCGCCGTTGACATCGAGGGTCGCGCCGGTGAGGTAGCGCCCGCCCTCCCCGGCAAGGTAGACCGCCGCGAGGCCCACATCCCGCGCTTGGCCGAGGCCCAAGGGCACGCTGGCGGCCAGCGCGGCCACATCCTCTTTCCCATGGGTTTCGACGAGGAGTTCGGATTCGATGATGCCCGGGGCGATGGCGTTCACCAGGATGCCATGGGGCGCCCCGGTGCGTGCCAGGGTGCGCGTGAAACTGAGGATGGCGCCCTTCGTGGCCGCATAATGCACGTGCCCGTAGAGCGCCCCGCGGTGGGCGACGATGGAGGAGATGTTCACGATGCGACCGCGCTTTTGGCCGCGCATGAGGACCATGGCCTCCTTCGAGCAGAGGAAGACGCTCTTTAAGTTCGTGTCGAGGATGAAATCCCAATCCGCCTCGCTCGTCTCGAAGATATCCTGGGATTTGGTGGTGCCCGCGTTGTTGACGAGCACGTCGAGGCCGCCCCAGGCGTCCACGAGCTTGCGGAACATGGCCGCCACCGGGGCCCCCTGGCTCACGTCGGCCTGGATGACGAGGGCCTCGCCGCCGAGGCCTTCGATCTCCGCTTTCACCGCCAACGCTTCTTTTTCATTGCGGTGGTAATTGATGGCCACCCGGGCGCCGGCCTCGGCGAGGGCCAGCGCGATGCCTTTGCCGAGCCCCCGGGAGGATCCCGTGACGAGGGCGCGAAGACCGGAAAGGGGTTTCATAAGGGCTCCCGGCGGCTCCATAATATGGAGTTAAGAACCACCATATAGATTATAGACCAGGCCCCTGCGGATTGCAAGGGACCCCTCGGGTCGATTCATCACGGCGGCGACCGAGGGGCCGGTTCGGGCGCGACGGCATGGGCGCTTCCCTTGGAGAGAACCTTAAGCGGCGCTTGGGGGGCCTTCCTTCCCCCGCGGCGTTAGCCCACCGAACTCGCTGGATTCCGCTCCCGATTGATCCTAGCGGCGCAGTCGCGCAGGGCGGCGGTGAAATGGGCCGCGCGGGCGCCCCGGGCCTCCGCCAGGGGGACGGACATGCCGATGGCGGCCTCCACGGCGCCTTCATGGAAAAGGGGGAAGGCCGTGATGAAGAGCCCCGTGAGGGCGCCTTCCATGGCCACGAAGCCGGCTTTGCGGATGCGCTCGCATTCCCGCTCCAGCGCCGCGAGGGAGCTTAGGCCCTTCCACGGCCCCAGTTTCGGCGGGCCCTGGCGCTTCAGGACGGCCTCGCGCACCGCGGATTCCGCGTAGGCCAGGAGCACTTGCCCGGTGGCGGTGAGGTACTGGTCTTCGTACCAGGGGGCGTCGACCTCGGGATGTACGGCGGGGTTGAAATTATGGTGGCAGAGGATCGTGCGACGTCCCTCGTGGAGCGAGGCGATGAGCACCGATTGCTTCTCGCGCCGGGCGAGTTCCGCCACCAGGGGCTCGGCCAGGGCGAGGAGGTCCTTCTTGTAACGGGCGGTGCGGGCAAGCCAATGGGCCATGGGGCCGATGACGTAGCCGTGCTGGCGGGAGATCTGCTCGAGGTAGCCCAGGCTCACGAGTTCTTTGAGGATGCGGATGCAGGTGGCCTGGTTGAGCCCGAGGGCCTTCACCAGGTCGTTGGGGAGCACCCCGGCGCCGCCCCGCTTGGCGATGAACTCGATGACGGCGAAGATCTTGAGGGTGACTTTCGTCATGGAAGCTCCAGGGCGGCGGCGTCCAAGGGGCGGGTTCTTCTCGACTCCATGATGTGGAGTGGAAGTTCACGATTATAACGTGTCCCGCGACGGCGGGGGGCTAGTTCGCCCGGGGCTCCAAAAGGAGGATCTGGCAGGAGTGGGGCGTCAGCCGCCGCGTGAGTACGTCGGCGCATCCCCCCAGATTCTCGCTGCTCCAATATTCCTTCGCCCCGAGGCCGGAGACGGGGCCGCCCACGGCCCGGGCGAGGTCGACCGTCTGGACGGCGTAGGCCTCGCCAAAATTGAAGAGCCCGAGGACGAAGCGCCGCGGGTGCTTGCGGCTGCGGCCGAACCATTGGGCCGGATATTCGGCCTCGAACCGGTCGAGGGGACGCACGGCCTCGAAGGCCTCCAGGTCGTGGAGGAGCATGCGGGAGAGTTTTCCGCGCTCCTCGCCCAGGGTGCTGAAGCGGTCTCCGGTGAGGATCATCCCCCCGCCGATCCACAGGGCCGCGGTGAACATGCGCACCTCGTCGAGGGTGAGGCGATTGGCGTCGGCGCGGGCGATATGGGCGTCCGGATCGTTGACCCATAATTTCCCGTGGAGGTAGCGGCGATTGATCACGTTGCGGCAGACGTTGGGGAGGGTGGGCGCTTCCTTGAAGGGCTCCCCGTTGATGTTCCAGGCGGGGAGGAAATCGGTGCCGATGCGGCAGGCGTCGACGAGGCCGACCCCCGCGCCCAGCACGTTGGTGCAGGCGAGGATGAGCCGCTCGTCGCCCAGGCCCCGGCGCATCGCCTCGAGCCCGCGCCGAATCGCCGACACCCGGGTCGCCCCCGCATCGGCGTAGCGGCCGCCGAGGGCCCGCACGCCTGCGAGGTGCACGAGGAAATCGAGTTTCACGTACTCGTACCCCCAGTGGGCCAGGGTGGCGAAGGTCTCGGTGAGCCAGGCGCACGCCTCGGGCCGCGTCGTATCGAGGATGGCCACGCGGCTGCCCCGCCAATCGGCCATGGCCCAGACCGGGCGGCCTTCGGCGTTCCCCACCATCCACTCCGGGTGGGCGGAAAAGAGCGCGGAACTTTCCTGGACGAGGAAGGGGGCGAGCCAAATGCCGGGCTTGAAGCCCCGGGCCTTGATTTCCTGCGCGAGGAAGGGGAGGCCGTTGGGGAACTTCACGGGGTCGCAGACGAGCCAATCGCCGAGGGCCGCTTGGTAGCCGTCGTCCATCTGCACGTACTCCACGGGATAATCGGATCTCCGCTCGGCGAGGAAGTCCGCGTTCTCGAGCATGGCCGCTTCGGTGATCTTGTCGAAATAATAGGCCCAGCTGCACCACCCGGTGGGGGTCGACTCTCGTTTTCGAGCGCCCATGCGCTCTCCCCAAAGTCCGGCGAAGCATTCGAGGAGCGCTTCGCCGTCCTCGCCGCAGAGGGCGATCCATTCCTCGGAGTCCAGGCGCGCCCCGGGGGGAAGGACGAGATCGTCCGCCTCGCAGACCGCGTCTAGGGAAACGAGCCCGTGCGGTCCCGTCACGATGGAGAAGCGCGCCACCTGGGAGCGTGAGGTTACGAACCCGAGGAGGAGGTTCCGGCCGGCCCTGCGGTCTTGGAGCACGGTGACATAATCGGCGGCGAAATGGTCGCTCGTGGCGTCTTGGTGCCCCTCGGGGATGGAACTGGCGAAGGCCCGATAATCGGGATTCAGGAAAAAATCCTTCTCCCCGGGGCCCACGCTGGAAGCGGGGCTCGTCATGGCCCAACCCTCCTTGTAGAGGCGCAGGTCGGCGGCCGATGCGGGGAATAGACTCCCCGCGGCGCGGAAGCGGAAGCGCTGGATGCGGGCCGGGGCCCCCGCGGTATTCGTGAGGGAAACGTAGGCGGCGCGGCACGAGGCGGTGAGGAGGCGCGTATGGAAGCGGACCTCGAAGCCGGCGCATTGGGCGAGGGCGTTTCCATCGGGAGTGAGCGCCCAGGTATCAGGGCGGAGGGTCGTCCCGTCCACCTCGATTTCCAGGGCAAACTCGGCTTCGCTGCCCGATTCCAGGCCGAAGGCGAGGCGGGAGAGGGCGGGATTCCAGCGCGGCGTGGCGAAATGGATCGGCATGGGGGCTCCGGGAAGTTTAGGGTGGATTCTAATTTGTAAAACGATTTACCTCAATGCGAGCGCCCGCGCGGGGTCCTCCGTTCCATGGGGACTTTCATTCAGGCAATCGCATCGAAACATGTTCTCCTGGGAATGCTATTATCGCGGAGAAATGGGTGCTCCACCATGACGGGCCGTGATTGGGGGATCGACCTGACCGGGCGGCGCATGCGCTATGCTCCCTGGGCCACTACCGACGACGGGCGCTACCGCGCCCCTTCCGAGAAGGAACGGGAGCGGACCTACGGGGTGAGCGCTGCGGCGGCGGCCGAATCGGTGGGGTACTTCGAGGCGTGCGGCGGCAGCGTCCCCGCCTTGGCGGAACTCCTGCACGGGCATCTTTGCGACCCGCGCTTCTCGGTCACCCCCGGGGAACTTCGCGACCCGTCCCGCTGGTACACCCACGAGTATTATTTCTATGTGCAGATGTTCTGCAAGAAGCTCCTCGGGCGCTACGATTGGCATTTCGGGGAGGGGAGCGACGCGCCCCTCTCCGAATGGCACCAGCCCTACGAGAAGGGGTTCCTCGTCGATACGCCCTTCGGGGGGCTGACCTCCGGGGTGAAGAACTTCGTGCCCTTCGCCTTCGCGAAGGCCTACGCCGCCACGGGGCTCGATCTGCGCGATTATTTCGCCTGGCTCGATCTCTTGGGCGCCCGCAAGACCGGCATCACCTTCTCCAGCCAACTCTCCGGGGTGCAGCACATCTGGCTCTCCCTCGAGTTCGTCAGCATCTCCTACGAGTTCGCCCGCATCATCTCCAACGAGCATTCCTGGGTCGAACTGGCCAAGAAGGGCTCCTCCAGCCTGCGCCTCATGCAATTTTCCTTCGTGCCCCGCTCCATGCTGCTGAAGGCGTTCGCCTACATCTTCAACACCACCACCAACGTCTACCACACGGAGATGTCGCTGCGGGGCGAGACCGTCCACGCCCATTTCCGGTTCCGGGATTCCGAAGTGGGGCGCTACGGCATCTACCGGCTCGGCTGCCTCAAGACCGCCTACGAGGTGACCATCGGCGGCCTTTCCTACATCTACAAGGCGGTGGCGGGCCTGGAGGATTTCCCGGAAGTGGCGGTCCGCGGCTCGCTCCTCGAGCCCGAACTCCGCCTCGAGTTCCAGTCCGCCCGGCGCATCGACCCCTGGACGCCCCTCATCCACAGTCTCCTGATGCTCGCGCTCGGAGGGGGGCTCTTTTCCCTGTGGTTCCACGGCTTCCTCGCGGCGGGCGCGGCCGTCGCCCTCGCGGCCACGGGCACCCTCCTCCTGACCTTCATGGTGCACACGCGGAACCAGCGCAAGCGGATCCGGACCTTGGAGGCGAAGATCCTCGAGATCCGCGCGCTCTCCGAGGAGAATATCCGCGACCTCGAGGGGCTCTCCGATTCGCTCCTGCGGGAGAAGCGCTCCCTGGAAAAGTCCGAGGGCGACCTGCGGCGGGAGCGCGGGATCTTCCGGACCCTGGTCAACCACGCCAAAGACCTCTTCATGCTCTATGACGGCGCCGGGAACCTGATCCACCTGAGCCCGCGCTGCGAAGAGGTCACGGGCCTCACACGAGCGCAGATGGAGACCCAGGGCATCCACGCCTTCATCCACCCCGACGACCGCTCTCGGGTGCGCCTCGAGTGGGAGCGGATCCTGCGGGATGGCACGCCCGTGGTGGAATGCGAGTACCGCCTCGTCGACCGCCACGGTATCGTCACCCGGGTGCTCTCCCATTCCGCCGAACGCATCCAACTCGAGGACGATAGTTTCGGAGTCCAAAACGTGCTGGTGGACATCACCGCCCGCAAGCGCGAGCAGGAGGCCCTGCTGGAATCCCGCCTGGGAGAGCGCTCCAGCCTCCTCGTCTCCCACGTGCTCTACGACCTCGTGAACAAGAACCACGCCTACCAGAACCTCATCGACATCGCCATCGGCCGCCTCGGGAAGCCCGGCCTGGCGGATAGGGAGATCGAGGAGATCTCCCGTACCCTCGGGTTCGCCCTCGAGTCCGGGAGGCAACTCGAGGCCGTGGTGCTCCAATTGCGCACTTTCACCGATTACGGGCAGCCGGTCAAGGTCCGCGCCAACCTCGCCGCGAGCCTGTCGGCGATCGCCGCCGCGGTCGGACCGGCCCAAGGACTCGCGGTCCACGCGGAATACTCGGAGGACTTGCCGGTGGTCGAAATCGACCCCAAGCAATTTTCCCGGGCCATCGAGAACCTGCTGCGGGAGGCGAGGGACGCCTACGCCAGCGACTGCGCCCCGCGGCCGGTGTGGCTCACCGCGGCCCCGCGCCGCCTGGCGAAGGGCAACCCTGAAGACCTCCCCCCCGGAACCTACGCCAGCCTTTGGGTTCGGGACGCCGGGCGCACGCGCAGCGAGGCGGAACTCGCCGATGCCTGGAGCATCAAGGTCAGCGGCACCGGGGAAGACCGCGACCTCAGGCTTTTCGTCGTGCGCTCCATCGTGCGCAAGCACGGCGGGTCGGTGCGCCTCGAGGCGCGGGAAGGGGGCGGGACGAGTTTCGAGATCCTCCTTCCGGCGGCGACGGGGGCGTGAGGGGCCGCCCTAGGACTCCCAGGCCGCCCGGGCCATCGCAAGGAAATTTTCCGGCTCCACGGAATCGATGATCGAATGGCTGGAGCAGAGGACGTAGCCTCCATCGCCGCGGAGCCCCGAGAGGAGGGCATCGGCCTCCGCCCGCACCGCCCGGGGCTGGGCGGTGGAAAGCAGGTTGATGTCGAGGTTCCCCACCAAAGTGAGTTTCGGGTGGGCGCGTCGAATCGCCGCGATGTCGTTGACCACCGGTTGGATGGGATGGAGGGCCTCGATTTCCCATTCATCGACCCAAGGGAGGATCTCGGCGACCGGGCCGCAGCAATGCATGAGGATGGGCTTCCCGCTGGCTTTCATGGCCCGCACGATGCGCGATTGGCGAGGCTTCCACAGGCGCTCCAGGTGGGAGCGGCCCATCATCCCCGTCACATCGTCGCCCAGGTACCAGAAATCGAAGGGCAAGCCCCGGAACGCCTCGATGAGGCGGAGGTCGTATTCGAGGTAGAAATCGAGGAGCGCGTCGACGAGGTCGGGTTCATCGTGGATAAGGAGCATGAAAGATTG
>JAFLEE010000019.1 GCA_017302015.1 Spirochaetota bacterium
TATTACAACAAAAAACGATTCCACTCGTCCATCAATTATTGCACCCCGGAGGAAAAGCATGTAGAATCAAACCCGAAGCAATTCAGTGTGGCTTGACCGACTGTCCCAATTTTTGAGAAAGATCAGAGGATTCTCTTGTGCTCAAAGCCTAACCAAGTCCCTCGGTTATCAAAACACTTCAGATACATCCATTGAATCATTTAAATATAGGAATGCCGGTATTGTTCCCTGAAATTTCACGTTATTGATTTCTATGGTTTCATAATGAATTGGGAATATATTTTCTCTGCCATAACCTAACAATTCATAACTATCGGTAATTTCTTTTTCAGATGGTTTACATACTCCGTGCCAAAACCCAATTTGATTCGACCCAACTACTATTACCGGCTGCCTTCTGGATAATTGTTCATCGCTATCCAGCGCGGAATACCCTTCATATTGAGTGCCGTTTTTAACCGTAAATATAGTTCTGATAACCGCCATTGACTCAATTCTCTTAAAATTACTGAGATCATTGGTCTTGCAAATTGGTCTTACGGTTGCCTCATCAGTGCCACTTACATGCTCTTCGTCATGGGCGTATTCCCAAATTGGGTACCGTCGCAGATCATCAACGGTCAAGTTGAAAATTTGAATCCTGATTGCTTTAAAACCAAATAGTATTCTTTTAATTTTAGTAAACATGTTTCAGCCTAAACCACAGTTTAGTGTATTTTTCAATAAAAATCATTTTTTTAAGGTCAGTGCCCCAGTTGCTATCCATATTGAGACATGAGTGTATTTTTAAACAATCAGGACTAAAGTTGTTCTGTGCGCATAAAATCGAAAAGATTCTTGCCGCAATTGCCAAAATCAGGGCTGACTCCATAGAGAACTATTTTGTCATGGCTTTTTCTTTGTCCTAATCAAAAGGAATTCATCTTGCGCATTCATATAACGCCAGGCACTCAAGAAATGCACCGTCTAGAGCCTATCATGGAACCTCGTGGAAAGTTCACCGGTGCATTTGGTTCGGAAGGGCGCCCCAAGAGAGGGCGATAATTCCCAGAAAGCCCTCTTTTGGGGCGGCCTGGAGAACCTGACGAACCCCCGAGCCGACCTTGGCGAGTGGGGTGAGGAACTTGAGTGGCCCCGTTATATGAATGCGCTCTAGCCATTTTCATTCCAACTTCTTCCTCTTTTCAATCATTCCTTAATTCTTTGCCTAACGTGGCGTTCAGCAGCGCCGATATTTAAATGGTCCTTTCGAATACGAAATACATTTCGAAAAACGGGTAAGTTCGAAGGCAAAGCCGGTGCGGCGTCTGCTGCAACGAATTGTTCGAGTGCCTTTCTCATTCTGAGATTCCTGATCTCTTTTCTTCATGTTTTCTCTATTTCTGAAATTCTTCAAATCTCTTCATCTGTCCTTACTTTTTGGATTTTGACCTAAGTTTTTTGTATTCCCCTGAGTCACTCGAACGTTGGCGTTCAACGGGGCGGAAAAAACGTCGGATTTGATTGAAAGGCAATTCTCGTACCCAGAGAATACCATGATCGCTGAAGTGACATTGGAAGCCTCCGTTGAAACGCATTGTTAGGCTCATCTTAAATTTTGTTTTATATATTCATATTTATTGTTTTCTATTACGATTTCTATAATATCGAAAGATTTTGAATAACCCCAATTACTGTGGAATTTATTTAAGAATCTGACTGGAGAGCCAAAAAACATTGTGCCGCTTCTGAGATCAACAATGCCAGTTTGCCTATCAGTTTTTACTAAAATACCATTGGAATAAATGTCGTATGCAAATTCGAAATGCTGGCCATCAATTTTTTTCGAATAATTCATGTCGCGAATAAACCATTCATCAATAGCGCCGACCAAGACTGAAGCGGAATTTTTTTCTGGAAAATAAAACCCATCAATATCATCGTGCATGAGGCATGATTGGAGGAAAACCGATACCAACAATACAGTCAGTATTATTGTGATTTTTGAAAACTCGAATTTCAACATTTTAAAGAGGTTTTTTTGGCCATGGCCGATGAGTGTATTTGTCTGCGCATTCATATAACGCCAGGCACTCAAGAAATGCACCGTAACAAGCCTATCATGGAACCTTGTGGAAAGTTCACCGGTGCATTTGGTTCGGAAGAGCGCCCCGAAAGAGGGCGATAATTCCCAGAAAGCCCTCTTTCGGGGCGCTCTGGAGAACCTGACGAACCCCCGAGCCGACCTTGGCGAGCGGGGTGAGGAACTTGAGTGGCCCCGTTATATGAATGCGCTCTAGCCATGTTCATTCCCACTTTCTTCTCTTTTCAATCATTCCTCAGTTCTTCGCCTAACGCTCCGTTCAGCAGCGCCGGCCACCAAAGTGAAAATCATGCGCGACCACCATTTTTATCATGGAATCGAAAGTTGGTGCGGGAATCAAATTGAAGGCGTCTGCTGCAACGTTTTAGTTAGGCTCTGGATTCTTCTCCGAAATGGCTTTTTTTCAATTCTGGCTCTTTCCGATTTCTTGATTTCATGGAGATCGACTTTTTATTGAAGATCATTTCGATTTTTGAAAATGCCCATAATTGATTTTTCTGGATTTCTTTCCAACCCTTTTGATTTCACGAAAATTGCCTTTGTATGGGAAAGTAATTTTGGTTTCAGAAACTGCCGTTTTTGATTTTTCTGGATTTCTTCTCTTAACTCGTTGGGTCATTCGCTTTGGAGCACTACTTGATTATTTCCTTCTGATTTCAAAGAGGTTACTTTGGTTTGAAGATCAATTTCATTGCCCAGGTTCAGTTTTTGTTTCAGATTTCTTGATTTCTGATTCCTCATTTGATTCTGATCAAATTTCTACAATTCCTATTCTCTTGATTCCTTTTCTGCATCTCTTTTGATTTCGCCTAACGTGGCGTTCAGCAGCGCCGATATTTAAATGGTCCTTTCGAATACGAAATACATTTCGAAAAACGGGTAAGTTCGAAGGCAAAGCCGGTGCGGCGTCTGCTGCAACGAATTGTTCGAGTGCCTTTCTCATTCTGAGATTCCTGATCTCTTTTCTTCATGTTTTCTCTATTTCTGAAATTCTTCAAATCTCTTCATCTGTCCTTACTTTTTGGATTTTGACCTAAGTTTTTTGTATTCCCCTGAGTCACTCGAACGGTTAGGTTGAGCGGCGACCCTTGGGCGTCCGCTCGAACCTTTGTTAGGCCGTTAAAAATACCAATACCTCTCGACTGTTTTGTTGCCCAGACCTCTGGAGAAGCAAATTTTGTTTTGGAATTTCATCATTGCATACTCATTTGTCAAACGTAGCGAATCATCTTTCTGAGATTGAGTTTTTTACTTTTATCGAAAACGCCAATACATCAACGCCATCTCGAAAATTAAATAACCGAATCGCCAGATTATTTCTAAAAATAGTCACGGAGTTCGTTTTATGTGCCCTTGTGCTGTCACTAGGAAATCGAACTGGAGTGTTTCGCTCAATAAGTAAGATAGTGTTTGTCTCAATCATAATTAGCGAGTGCATCGAGGCATACAAGTCAACCGAGCCCGAGCCCTGTGTTGCCGATTCCAGAAAGACCATGTATCGAGTGGTCTCGCTCGACTTACTATAGTAGAGTTTGCCAACCGCAATTCTGTTTGTGGCCGAATCGAAATACTCTAAGCCATCTTGATCGTTACATTTTAAAATTTTGAATGCACTCGGCTTATTGCTTCTTGAAAAAAATCGAGTTTCAACCCCAGAAATCCATGGGACGTTCGATTCTGTTATTGGGCCATTGTTTCTTTGGCCACAAAATGAGGTTTCGTAGTCATTGTAGTGCAATCCCAACTTAAATACATTAAGTGAATTTGAAAAATCCACTATTTGTATCTTATGGTTGTATACTGATTCTGATATTGGAAAGCAATTAAGCGCCAAAATAATACATAGAAAAGAAATTTTACAACAAATCATATGATATCCTCAGATACTGTTGCTATATAAAAAGGTTTTATTATTCGCGCATTCATATAACGCCAGGCACTCAAGAAATGCACCGTAACAAGCCTATCATGAGAAGACGAGGAAAGTTCACCGGTGCATTTGGTTCGGAAGGGCGCCCGAAAAGAGGGCGATAAATCCCAGAAAGCCCTCTTTTCGGGCGCTCTGGAGAACCTGACGAACCCCCCCCCCCGGAGGCCGAAGGCCGGAGCGGGGGTGAGGAACTTGAGTGGCCTCGTTAGGTGAAAAGACTGGGCGGCGCAGGATGCGCCTCTTCTCTTGTATTTTGCGTTGAACAACGCCAAGAAACGAAGGCGCGAATTCCAAGTCGAGTAAAGCGAAAAAAATCATTTCGATGCGACCCATTTTTCATACTGCACATAGTCCCTCTGGATTACCTCTTTTTCAAACAACTTCGAAACTGCACCACCAAAAGAAATTTTATCAGTATATTCTGGATATTCGGCCTTAGAAATTACATCGCGATAATCAATAATTGCAATTTCGATTTGGTTTCGAAGTCTTTCAATATTTTTAGATGAATTTCTGATAGCGTCGATCCAAACCCTGTACCTACCGTTTTTGCTGCCCTCACCAGAATACTTCATCAGTATAGAGAATACCATGTCGAAAGATTCCCGCGGAAACTCACGAGTAATAATTCTATTGACGTCTTCAATTGAAAAAACCGGTACTTTCTGATCCAAGAGAATCTCTCCAATATGGATATTTCATGATTTCATTTTGAACATCTTAGGCCGCCAGGAAGGCGGCCTCTTGCCCAGGCTTTTTACCTAACGCCAGACACTCAAGAAATGCACCGTAATAAGCCTACCATGAGAAGACGAGGAAAGTTCACCGGTGCATTTGGTTCGGAAGAGCGCCCAAAAAGAGGGCGATAAATCCCCGAAAGCACTCTTTTTGGGCGCTCTGGAGAACCTGACGAATCCCCCCGGAGGCCGCAGGCCGGAGCGGGGGTGAGGAACTTGAGTGGCCTCGTTATGCGCAATGGTCGGGCGCCGCAGGATGCGGCTCTTATTCTTAAATCGATTTAGATCCATATTCAACTTTCCATTTCGATTCCCATGATTTTTAAAGAATTTGAAATTATACATGACAATACGTACTGTGTTGCATTCCCAGGAAGGGAAAAATCGAAACGCGTGTGTTCATTTTCAATATTCAAATAAATGCCAATTCTTTTAAGTATCATGACATTTGAAAATTCTACTTCGGTTGGATTCTTTTTCTGAAACAGCGATATTTTAACCGGATCAGCAAGTTCTTCGCGGTGATGGTCGAAATACAACCTTGGAGATCTACCCGAATCAGCTATTTTAAATTCACATAAAATATTTTCAATACAACGAGTTCTTATTTTTTCTGATTCTTTCAAAATCATTTTAACAAGATCTGATTTCAATGAAATATCGGCGCCTGGTTCAATATTCAGGTCGACCGCAACAGGATACCCATTTACGATCAACGTAGAATCATAATAGTCCATGTGACCTTTTTGAGGAATCATTCCGAATGGATTGAAATCAAAGGTCTTCATTGACATCTCCAAAATCTTTGGCCGCCACGATGGCGGCCTCTTGCCCGACTATTGCGCATAACGCCAGGCACTCAAGAAATGCACCGTCTAGAGCCTACCATGGAACCTTGTGGAAAGTTCACCGGTGCATTTGGTTCGGAAGAGCGCCCCAAAAGAGGGCGATAATTCCCAGAAAGCCCTCTTTTGGGGCGCTCTGGAGAACCTGACGAACCCCCGAGCCGACCTTGGCGAGCGGGGTGAGGAACTTGAGTGGCCCCGTTATATGAATGCGCTCTAGTCAATTTCATCCCCATTTTCTTCTCTTTTCAATCATTCCTCAGTTCTTCGCCTAACGTGGCGTTCAGCAGCGCCGATATTTAAATGGTCCTTTCGAATACGAAATACATTTCGAAAAACGGGTAATTTCGAAGGCAAAGCCCGTGCGGCGTCTGCTGCAACGAATTGTTCGAGTGCCTTTCTCATTCTGAGATTCCTGATCTTTTTTCTTCATGTTTTCTCTGTCTCTGAAATTCTTCAAATCTCTTCATCTATCCTTACTTTTTTTGATTCTGACCTGAGTTTTTTGTATTCCCTTGATTCACTCGAACAAGAATTAGGCGATCGCCAGTAATCCCCCACCCACGCCCGTTTCACCCGAATTGTCCCGGTTCTGTTTTTTCACAAAAGAGCATAGCATGCCCTATGCAACTAAAACGCCCAAACCCCGATGAAATCAAGGCTTTTAAAGCGCACTTACTCGATTCCGGCCATCCCGAAAACCGGGTGGCCTGGTCCATCAAATGGCTGGAACGCTTTTTGGTGGAATGTGCGGATCCAATCTTGACGGACCAGACTGTCAACCAATATTTACATTCCCTGGAGGGGCGATTTTTAGACTGGCAGGTGAGGCAGGCGTCCGAGGTGATTTCCCGCTATGGGGCTTGGTCGGGTGGAGTGAGTTTGGATGGAGAGCCGAAGGATTCAGCGCTGATCGCCGAGGCGAAGGCGCAGATCCGCCTCCTCCACTATGCCTATCGCACCGAGCAGAGTTACCTCGATTGGCATCGGCGGTTTCTCAGGTTTCGGCGGGAGGAGGGGCTCCCCCTTGAGGCGCGTGCACTATCCTCTTTTTTGAGGAAGTTAAATGAAGGCGATGGAGTAGCCGCCTCGACCCTCAATCAGGCGCATCACGCGGTGGCCTTTCTCTTTAAGCACGTCCTTCGGAAGGAGGTGGATGCCCTGGAAGAGGTGCCGCTGGCGAAGCGGCCGAAAAGACTCCCTCAGGTCATTTCGCGGGAGGAAGTTTCTCGCCTGCTTTCGCAGATGAATGGGACCACGGGGATCATGGGTGCGCTCCTCTACGGTTGCGGATTACGACTGATGGAATGCTGCCGATTACGGATAAAAGATATCGATCTAACGGGGAAGGGGGTCATGGTTCGGGGTGGGAAGGGCGGGAAGGACCGCAGGGTGCCCTTACCGCGGCGGCTCGAAGAAATCCTCGCCCAACAGATGCGCGTGGTGAAGCTCCGGCATGAAAGCGATGCCGAGCAGGGCATCCCCGTGTCCCTTCCCGAGGGCCTTGAGCGGAAGTACCCCGGCGCGGGCCTCGAGTGGCCATGGTTCTACGTGTTCCCTTCGGGGTCGACGTGCCAGCATCCCCGCCTTGCCTTGGTGGTGCGCCACCATCTCTTCGAGGACACGCTTCAACGGGCGGTGAAGGTGGCGGGAATCCGGGCGAACCTATCGGTGCCGGCCCATTGCCATCTATTACGCCATTCCTATGCCACCCATCTTTTGGAGGCCGGGACGGATATCCGCACCCTCCAGGAACTCCTCGGGCACCGCGATGTGTCCACCACCATGATCTATACCCACGTGATCCAGAGGCCGGGCCAGATGGTATCAAGTCCGTTGGATCTTCTTGGGCCTTAAGGAAGGTTCTAAGAATTGGATCGATTGGATTTCAGAGGCGAATCCCTCTGACTTGATGTGTTGAGGAGTTCCCGCCGTTGAAGATGCGGGAATGATTGGGTGGCGGGAAAAAGCGTCTTGAGGCGTTTTAAGGTTCGATAGGATGGATCTCGCGAATGGCGCATTGGGGATGATGACCCTGTTTGCGCGAGGGATGCGTAGGGGAAGCCTGCCGCAGGCAGGCCGCAGCGAAGCGGAGCCCGAAGCAGCCCGACCCCGCAAGTTGGGTGGGGTGTGGAGAGGGGAAGCAGGAGCGGGGGCGCGCCCGAAAGTATCGGGAAATACCCTTTGCGCGTGTTTTGTACGCCCCGGCGCTATTTGTAATTTTCCCTCATGTGGATGATGTAGCGCGAGATCGCCATGCGCTCTTCCAGCGAGAGGAAGGGGTTCTTCGGCATGGCGGACTTCACGTTCGTGAGGCCCGTGCGGATGGTGGCGGCCATGGCTTCCTGGGAACTGCCCTGCAGGTAGGCGTTCGTCAGGCGGAAATCCATGGGCGGCGGCACCAGGCGGGAGGCTCGATCGCCATTCCCGTGGCCCGCGATCCCGTGGCACGCCGCGCAGCCCCGGATATGGTAGAGGGAGCGCCCCTGGAGGAGTTCATCGCGCTCGGCCTGGGGCATGGCGGCGAGGGCCGCGGGCATTTGGGGTCTTTGGGGCGAACACGCGGCGAGGAACAGCATGAGAAAGAGGGCGAAGGAAGTTCGGCGCATGGGGTATCATTTCATGGATTGGCGCCTGCGGCCCACGACAGTCGCGGTGGGACGGCTTTCCGGTTTTGTCGGCGGGGTTTGATAATATCGTGGCCTAGGAGTACATTCTCTCACTATAGGAGACCCGCGTGAAAGTGATCCTGGCCCTTCCCATTTTCGCCCTCTTGGCGTTGCTCCCCGCCGGCTGTGGAGGGTCCCGATTGGTCACCGTTGCCGTGGGGGGGCAGGAGCCGTCAGATCCCGCTTCTGGCCGCAGTCTCTTCATGCGCAGCGGCTGCTTCCAATGCCATGGGATGGGCGGGGAAGGGGACGGCGCCATGGCGGCTTCGCTTCGCAATCCTCCCCGGGATTTCCGCAAGGTCGATGCCTTCAAGGGCGGCACCCAGGTGCGCCAGATCGCCTTCACCATCAAGTACGCCAGCCAGTGGAGCCGTGTGACGAACCAAAGCCTGGAGGGGATGCCCGATTTCTCCCAATTGCCCGACGGCGAATTGATGGCCCTCGCTTCCTACGTGAAGTACCTCCAGACCAATCAAGCGCGGTGAGCCGTGCGAGCGTGTATACTATAGAAGAAAGTGCCACGATAAGCGTGGAACGAAGAAGCGGAGTCAAGCATGTCCTATGAGTCCATGAACGGCAAAGCGGGTGGGATAGTCTGGCGGCGGCGCGCCATCATCGGCCTCTCCATCGCGGTGCCCCTGGCGGTGGCCGCTCTATTCCGGGTGCATCTCCCCGGGCATGATCTCTCTTTCCTTCCTCCGATCTATGCGGGCATCAACGGGGTCACGGCGCTGCTCCTCATCGCGGCGGTCTGGGCGGTGCGCCACGGGCGCCGCTCCCTCCACCAGGGCCTCATGAAGACTTGCATCGGGCTCTCCGCCTCTTTTCTCGCCATGTATGTCGCCTATCATATGACGAGCGAGACCACCCATTACGGCGGGGTCGGGCCCGCACGGGCCGTTTACTTCTTTATCCTCATCACCCATATCGCCTTCTCCACGGCCATCACCCCCCTCGTGCTCCTCACCTTCTCCCGGGCCCTCGACGGGCGCTTCGATCGCCACAAAGCCCTCGCGAGGTTCACCTTCCCGATCTGGCTCTACACTTCGGTCACGGGCGTCGTGGTCTATTGGATGATCCGGCCCTATTACCACTGAGGCGTATCTCTCCGCCGTCGTCGACCCCGATGCCCCTCGCCAAGATCCTCGAAGCGCGGCAGGCCCCGGGCGTAATTTGGGATCGCCGCTCGAGGGGGATGGAGCGCTCCCACCGCCACGAGGAACTCGAGATGAACCTGGTGCGCGGCGGCCGGGCCACCTACCTCCTCGGCCGGGAGCGCATCGAACTCGCCCCGAGGAGCCTCGTGTGGTTCTTCCCCGACGAAGAGCACCTGCTTGTCGAGACGACCCCCGATTTCCGCATGTGGCTCGGCATTTGGCAGCCCGATTTCCCCGCGCTCCTCGCACGGGAGGGGGGGCCGGCGGCCCTCGCTGCGCGCCGCGGTTTAGTCCACCACCGCCGGCTTCCCGCCGTTTCCTTCGAGGGGCTATCCCAACTCTGCGAAGCCGTCTCTTCGTCAACCCCCGCGGCGGCCCAGGCTGCCCACCGGTTCCTGCTCCACCGCGCCTGGCAACTCTTTGGCGAGTCGCCCTCGGAGGCGGGCACCGACGTGCATCCCGCCGTCGCCCGGGCCGCCTCCATCCTCCAGGAGGAGCAGGATCTTTCCGTGGGCGAATTGGCCCGGCGCCTCGAGCTCACCCCGGACCATCTTGGGCGCCTGTTTCGCAAGCAACTCGGCCTTTCCCTCGGGGAGTACCGCACCCGCGAGCGCCTCCTTCGCGTGCGCGAACGGGTGAGCTTAGGCGGGGCGGATCTCACCGCCGCGGCCCTCGCCAGCGGATTCGGGAGCTATAGCGCTTTCTACCGGGCCTGGAAACGCGCCCACGGGGAATCCCCCCTCCAAGTCTTGGGGCGCCCCGTGGCCCCTCAGCCCGGCCCGAGGTAGCGATTGCGGAATGCGCCGGGCGTCTCTCCGGTGCGGCGCTTGAATTGGCGGAGGAAGGCGAAGACTTCCGGGTACCCCAGCCTTTCGGCGATGGCCGTGGCCGAGAGGCCCCGATCCATGAGGAGGAGCTTGGCCCGGTCCATCTTTTCGGAGAGCCTGTAGTCCTTCGGGGAGAGCCCGGTGGCTTCCTTGAAGATCCTTCGGAATTTCTCGTAGGGCATGCCCGACGCCCGGGCGACGGCCTCCATCGAAAGCGGCTGGTCGAGTTTTGCGGCGAGGAGGGCGCGGGCCCTGTCGAGGACGAGGCCGTCGCCTCGGCGCCTGCTGGAAGCCTCGACCTCCCGTTCCACCATGCGGAAGATATCGAGGAGGGCGATGAGGCGCGCCGCATAGTGGCGGGCCCGGTGGAAAGCCGCACTCGCCTCGCGCAGGGCCGCGAAAAGCGGCGCGGGATCGGCGAGGCGGAAACTTCGGCGGGAGGGATCGAGGAGAGAAAACTCGACCAGAACCGCATAGATGGACGGGGGGGCCACGATGGCGAACTCGCTATAGCCTCCGGCGCGATAATGGATGGAATGGCGCAACCCCGGCGCCCGCCACAGCAGCGTCCCGGGTTCGAGGGGGATGGATTCTCCCTGGGGCGTGGTGAAATCGGCCCCGCCCCGGGCCGTGAGGGAAAAGCGGAAATCCTGGTAGGCCACCCCCCGGGCCGCCGACGACAGGGCCCGGTGGGCCGGCACGCGCCAGGGTCCGAGGATGAGGATTTGGGTTCCCGAGCGCCCCGCGAGGAGCGACGAACGCAGGAATCCGAGGAGGGGATCGCTCGCGGGCATCCCCAAATCTGCCATACCCCCTCGTCTTTTGCCATAGGGCCCCCGCGGGCTCCGGCCTATAATTTAGGAAAAGACCGAGCCCCTTGGAGTCCCCGTGAAACGATCTCGACTTAGATTGTGGACCTTGGCCCCAGCCGTTGCGATCCTCGCCTGGTGCACCGCCGCGCCTGTGACCCGGAGCCTCCCCCTGGATTTCGGCGCCTACTCCGTGAAGGTGGACGCCTTCGGCGTGGTGAAGGACGTTTCCGTGGACGGGCGGGTCTGGATCTCCCTCGTGCACCTCATCGATACCGGCAATTACGAGGGGCGGGTCGGGAACACCCGGGTTTGGCAGGGTGAGAAGGAGATCGAGGTGGCGGGGGGCGCCACGTCCCTGGAGCGGGTGGACGGGGGCCTTCGGCTGACCCGGTCCGCTCTCGTGGGGAACGCCCAGTACCCCGATTTCGTCGCCTACCGGGAAACCCTGGTCCTGGGAACCAACGGCCTCCTCGAGTTCGAATACCTGCTCACGATGAGACAGGACGTGGTCTACCTCAGTTTCGCCTTCCCCCAGATCCGCGTTTCCCTCCCCATGCCCGCGCTCCTGGACCGCCCGATCCGCCTCGTCGACAAGGACGAGATCCCGTCCCTCTTTACCTTCATCGACGATCCCAAGCAGATGAAGGGGACGCGCCTGCCCTGGGTGCAGGCCTTCGACCTTCTGGTGGCCCCGCTTCGCATCCTCTCCATCCGCTCCTCCTTCCCGACGATCTCCGTCAGCGATTCCCGCGCATGGGGCGGCAACGACTTCGACCTCCGCTCCAGCGGTCCGCTGCCCGAGTGGAAGGAGAAGTTCCCGGTGGTCCGGGGCGCCACCAAGAAGATCGACCTTTCGATCCAATTGCCCCTCGCCCGAGCGGCGGTCGTCCCCGCCCTCCAGGAGCCCGCCCCATGAAACCCTCGCGCAAGACCCTCGCCGCCCTCGCCCTTTTCGGAGGCATGCTCATGGCCGAGTTCACCCTGGAACCCCGGGAAAGTTACGTCCCCGCGAAAACTCGGATCCCGGGCTTCGAGGCCGCGCGCCGGCCGGAGGAAGGTTTCTTGTTCGCGCCCGTGCCCGATTCTTGGAAGGTCACCCCGCTCGACGGGCGTTGGCGGGTGCTCCTGGCGACCCACGAGGCCGCGGTCGATTACCTGGCCATCGACGAGCATTTCGGCCCGGTGAAGATCGCCGACCTCTTCGCCCAGGGAGACGCCTACCCCGGCCTCATTTCGTTCCCGGTGCCCTGGTCCCTCTCCTTCCAGAAGCAGGCCGACGGCACGGTCAAGGAGTTTCGGGGCTTCGGCTATTACACCCGGGAATTCGAGGTGCCTGCCTTCGGGAAAGACCAGGCGCTCTTCCTCTGCTTCGAGGGCGCGGGGTGGCGCACCGACGCCTGGGTAGACGGCCAATACCTCGGCTCCCACCAGGGCCCTTTCGCCTCCTTCGAGTTCGATCTGAGCAAGGCCGTGAAACCCGGGGCGAAGGCGCGCCTGGTGGTGAAGACCCTCCACACCCGCTACGGCCTCTCCTACCTGGGGGACCTCGATGTGGGGATCATCGCCCCGGTGCGGCTCATGGTGCGCGACGCCCTCCACGCCAAGAACGTGCGCGTGAAGCCCGATTTCGCCAACGGGAGCCTGCAGGTGCGCTTCGTGGCGTCGAACCCGGCCCGCCTGCCCGCCGCCCCCGTCTCGGCGACGGTGGAAGGGCCCAGAGGCGAGCGGCTGGGGAGTTTCAAGGGGAACCTGCCCTTGGCCGGCGAGCCGATATTCTCCATCCCCCTGGCGAACCCGCAGCCTTGGTCCCCCGAGAACCCCGCCCTGCTCACCTTGAAACTCTACCTCGGGGGCCATCCCGCGGCGGTGGTGCGCTTCGGGTGGCGCAGCCTCGAGATCAAGGCCGGCGAAGACGGGCGCCAGCATTTCATGCTCAACGGGCAACGCCTTTATGCCCGGGGCTTCGAGTTCGATACCTGCTGGAATTTCCGCAAGGCCGCCCGTGCGCTGCCCATCGAGGAGGGCGGTTGGGGCTACAACCGCGCGGGGTGGCTGCGCGAGGCCCTGCTCGTGATGAAGTTCGCCAACGTGAACGTGCTGCGCCCCCATTCGATGAATAATTTCCATGGGGAGACCTTCTACCGTCTCTGCGACGAACTCGGCTTCCTGGTCAACCTCGACTGGAACGGGAGCCAATACCATTTCTCGCCCGTCCAGAAGGGCCAGCGCGGGCAGGACCACCGCATCGAGAGCCTGGAGAAGACGCTGCCGTCGTTCCGGGAGGTCCTCGCGCGCCTGCACAACCACCCCTCCCTCGGTTTCATCAGTTTCGGGAACGAACTCTACGACTGGGAACTCTCCCCGGGGCGGACCTACGACCCCGTGCTCACCCAGTACTACGAGGCCCAGAAGGCCGGCGACCTGTGGAACCGCCCGGCCAGCGGGTCCTCCGGGCGCCCCGTGTACGCGGGCCGCGCCCCCGTGGATTTCGTCGACCACCACCAGTACATCGGCGTCTACTACGGGTCGTGGCAGGAGGTGCGGCGCTACCTGCGCGAGACGCGCTCGATGATCCAGGACCGCTTCGGGGCCGCGCTGCCCTTCGTGAACTACGAGACCGGCGACGTCGCCGATTTCCGAGTCCATGCGGCCAATTTCCTCGAATGGGCCCCCGATCTGCGCAAGGACGTTTTCGACAAGGCCCTCTTCATCCGCAATGTCCAGGACAAGAGCGATATCAAGGCCTGGGCGCGCCTGGCCTTCAATACCGGCGGCCTGCGGCCCTATCTCTGCGCGCTCCCCGAGTACCGCGCGCGCAAGAGCGACCTCATGGTGAAGCGCTACCTCGAACTCTTCCGCGTAAACCGAGACCTCACCGACGGGGTGTCCCTCAACACGATGTCGTTCACCCTGGCGAGCGTCGTCGACCCCGACTACCGAAGCGGGACGGGGGGGCCCCGCGTGCAGCCCTGGCCCGACGGCTCGGATCTCGTGCTCACCGACCCGGTCTACCGGTTCCGCGCGGCTTTCTCCCCGGTGCAGGCTTTCCTCGACCTGGAGCACGCCCACCCGATCGCAGGCCAGACGGTCAAGGCCTCCCTCGTGTTGGTGAACGATTCCGAGAAAGGGGCTTCGTTCGACCTCAGCCTGCAGTGGCGCGGCCCCGACGGCAAGGCCCGCGCCCCTTGGGTGAAGGGGGGCTTTTCGTTGGCCGCCGGCGCCCACCTAAGGCAAGCTTTCCCGATCGAAGTGCCCGCCGACCTCACGAGCGGCAAGCAGGTCCTGGAGGTCTACCTCTCCTCCGCCGGCGTGAAAATCTCGGAGAATTCCTACGACTTCTACATGCTCTCGCCCCGGGACCGCCGAACGCGCTTCCCCGCGAAGAAAGTGGCCGTCTACGACTTGGTGGCGAGCCGTTTCGCCGGATTCGGCATGGCCAGCACCAAGGGCATGCTCGAGCAATTGGGGATCCCCCACGACCTCATCACCAATTTCGAACGCCTCGCGGAGTACCCGGTCCTCCTCATCGGGGCCAATTCCTTCGACGCCGGGCTCATGAAATCGGGCGAGGCCCTGCACCGCTGGCTATTGGCCGGCGGGCGCCTGGCGGTCTTCGAGCAGACCACGGGGTCGGCCGTGCCTTGGAGCCCTGAGGACCGCATCACCGTGCTCGGCAAAAGTTCCTTCGTCGAGCATTGGTACCCCAAGCACCCGCTTTTCCGGGGGATCGAGAACGAGATGGCCTGGGAATCCCCGGCGGGACGCAACGGCGCGCTCTTCGACACCTGCCTCGAACTAAATGATTCCTTCCTCTCCGTCGCCGCCGTGGCCCATTTCCAGGACGCCTCCTCGGCGGTGAAGGCCGTCATCACCGATCGCCGCCTGGGAAAGGGCGAGTACCTCCTCTCCATGATCGGCACCGCGGAGCGCTTCGGGAAGGACGGCACGATCACCCGGTACGTGGAAAACCTGCTCGATTACCTGCTGGGGGACGAGATCTCCCCGTACGCCGTGCCCGCGAAGAATACCGGTTTCCTCGCCCAGAAGGTCATCGCCCTGGCCAAGGAAGACGCCGAGTTCGTCGACCTGCGCGCCGCGGTGAACCGGGGATTCGCCGACGAGAAGGCCGCCGACGGGGAGGGCGGATGGACGGACTACGGCCGCGACAGCGATATGCGCGCCATCCCCCTGGGCGTGACGCCCTTAAGCGGCCTCGTCCCCTTCACCGTCATCGACCCCTCCCGCAACGGGGGGCGCTCGTGCCTGGTGCTGCGCGGGCCCACGCGGGAGGCGTTCCCGGCCGAGGGGCCGAAGATCGCGGTCGGCCGGAAATTCGAGAAGCTCTTCTTCCTCCACACGTTCATGTACGTGAAGGCGTCGGCGAACGAACCGATCGTCGAATACCTCATGACCTACGACGACGGAAAAACCGAACGCTTCCCCGTGAAGAAGGGCGTGGACGGCGGGGATTGGTGGCAGGCGAAGGACCTCCCCAACGGCGCCACGGTCTACCGCGACGGCGACAAGGGGCTCTACGCCAGCGAATGGGTGAACCCGAACCCGAAAAAGGCCATCGCCAGCATCCAGGCCTTCGCCACCGGGAAGGCCATCCCGATCCTCATCGCCGTCACGGGCAAGAAGAAATTCGCCCAGACCATCGATAAGGAAGAGTAAACCGGGCGGGGCGAAGCCCGAGGTTGGCTGCGCCGGGTTCCCGGGCATCCCCGGGCGGGGAGGGGAGACCCCCCGCGAAAGGGCGCAGTATAATCTTCCATGGAACATTTCATCCCCGTCGATAAAGCGCAGGTGCTGGCCCAGCTCCTGGCCGATCCCGCCTGGAAAAAGGGAGAAGCCGCGGCCTTCCGCGAACTTTTCGAGCTCCTCGAGCATTTCTTCCATAATGAGGCCTACCGCCTCAACCGGGAACTCAAGAACCGCTACGCCCCCATCGATCCCGACCGCGACCTGCGCGACCTCTCGGGGCAGGCCGGGAGAACGGCGAAGGTCGATCCCGCCGGATTCCGGCGGTCCCTCGACCAGGTGCTCAAGGGGGGCAATTACCGCGTCGTCGGCGCGGCGGAATTGGACGCCGCCTTCGCCGCCTCCGATCTGGTGGGGCTCAAACTCTCCATCGACCTCGAGGATTACGACGAACTGCTCATCGCCGTGCGGGGGCACCGCACGGTGACGGAAACGGTGGGGCGCCTGTTCTTCCTCAAGAAGGAGATCGCGGTGGAACTCCACGAGCGGGTGCTCCTCTACGCCCGCTGGAAGCCCGCCGACTATTTCGCCGCCAAGAAGCGCCGGGGCCTCCCCTTCGTCCCCGGCACGGGGAACCTCAAACTCTTCAAGGACGTTCCGAAGAACGACCTCGAGACCATCCTCCCCAACGCCGTGCCGCGCATGAACCTGCTCGACAAGATCCTCCTCTTCGGGCCGGGCATCGGCGGGGGCATCCCCATCCTCACGGCCAAGGTCGTCCCCGCGGTCCTCGGCCTCGCGCTGGCCTGGAAATCCGGGGAGGCGCTGCGGGGGCACAAACTCTACCAGGGGATGATGGAGGGGCTCCTCGCCCTGGGCGTGCTCTTCGGCTACCTGTTCCGCCAGTACAACGGCTACGTCGCCAAGAAGATCAAGTTCGCCAAGATGCTCACCGAGAGCCTCTACTTCAAGGCCCTGGGGAACAACGCCGGGGTCTTCCACGCGCTCCTCGACGCCGCCGAGGATGAGGAGCAGAAGGAGACCATCCTCGCCTATGCCTTCCTCCTGCGCGCCGAGCGCCCGCTGACGATGAAGGAACTCGACGGGCGCATCGAGGCCTGGTTCGCCGCGCGCGGGGTGAACCTCGACTTCGAGGTGGACGACGCTTTGGCGAAACTCGCGCGCCTGGGGCTCGGGAAGAAACGCGGCGGGAAGTGGACCGTGCTCCCCCTGGAGAAGGCCAAGCGCCGGGTGGATTGGCTCTGGGATAACCTCTTCACGTTCAACCGGTGACAAAACGGGCCCGCCCTTCGGCTCGGTCGCCCCGAAACGCCCCGTGGACCCGCCCTTGCCGGGGGCCGATTCGGATGATTCACTGGGGCCATGCCCGCCGCGGTCCCCGGGTCGGGGCCCCAGCCGGCGGGGAGGATGCGACATGCCCTGGAAAGCCCGCCTCAACGGGGAACCGGTCTTCGTCGAACTCACCTATTCGGGGATGGTCACGCCCCAGGATCTCCTCGAGGCCTTGGCGGCCGCGGGGAAACTCGCCCAGGAGGGCCGCACCCAGCGCTTCCTCGCCGATCTCACGACCATGATTGGCGGGCACTCCATCGCCCACCTCTACGAACTCATCACCCTCCTCGAGGCCAACGGCGTCGACCGGGCGATGAAAGAGGCCATCGTGAGCCCGAACCTCGACGGCAACCAGGAGCAGATGCGCTTCTACGAGACCGCCTGCCTGAACCGGGGCTATCGCGTCCGCCTGTTCCGCGCCCGCGGGGAGGCGCTCGCCTGGCTCTTCGCCTGAGGGCCCCCTAGCCGCGCACCTTCTGGATGAGGAGGTCCACCACGGAGGGGTCGGCCAGGGTCGATACGTCGCCCAATTGGTCGGTCTCGCCCGCGGCGATCTTGCGCAAAAGGCGCCGCATGATCTTGCCCGAACGCGTCTTGGGCACCCCGGGCACGATGACGATGCGGTCGGGCACGGCGATGGGCCCGATGTGGTGGCGCGCCTCGTTCTTGAGTTCCCCGATGAGTTCGGGGGTCTCCTCGTAGCCCTCCTTGAGGATGACGTAGGCGAAGATGCCCTGGCCCTTGATCTCGTGGGGGTAGCCCACCACGGCGGCCTCGGCGCAGCCCTCGTGGCTGACCAGCGCGCTCTCCACCTCGGCGGTGCCCATGCGGTGGCCCGAGACGTTGATGACGTCGTCGACGCGCCCCGTGATCCACCAATCGCCCTCTTCGTCGCGGCGGCAGCCGTCGCCGGTGAAATAATAGCCGGGGTAATGGCGGAAATACGTCTCGACGTAGCGCTGGTGGTCGCCCCAGATCGTGCGGGCCTGGCCGGGCCAGGAGCGTTTCAGGGCCAGGAGGCCGGTGACCCCGTTTCCCTCGATCTCGTGGCCGGTCTCGTCGAGCACCACGGGCTCGATACCGAAGAAGGGGCGGGTGGCCGAGCCGGGCTTCAGGTCGGTGACGCCGGGCATGGGGGAGATCATGATCCCCCCGGTCTCCGTCTGCCACCAGGTGTCGACGATGGGGCAGCGGCCCTCGCCCACCACGTCGTGGTACCAGCGCCAGGCCTCGGGGTTGATGGGCTCGCCCACCGAACCCAAAACGCGCAGCGACGAGCGGTCGTGCTTCTTCACCCACGCGTCGCCCTCGCGCATGATGGCGCGGATGGCCGTGGGGGAGGTGTAGAGGATGGAGATCTTGAGGCGCGAAACCATGTCCCAATAGCGCCCGGCGTCGGGGTAGGTGGGGATGCTCTCGAACATCACGGTGGTGGCGCCGTTGATGAGCGGCCCGTAGACCACGTAGGAGTGGCCGGTCACCCAGCCGATATCGGCGACGCAGGCGTAGATGTCCTCCTCCCGCACATCGAAGATCATGCGGTGGGTGAGGGCGGCGTGGAGGAGGTAGCCCGCGGTGGCGTGCGCGACGCCCTTGGGCTTGCCGGTGGAGCCCGAGGTGTAGAGCAGGAACAGGATGTCCTCGGAGTCCATCGCCTCGACGGGGGCGAAGGGGCGCTCGGATTTCACCAGTTCGTGCCACCAATGGTCGCGCCCGGCGATGAAGGGCACCGCGGCGCCCGTGCGCTGCACCAGGATGACGCGCTTGACGCAGGGGGCCTGGGCCACGGCCTCGTCGACGGTGTGCTTGAGGGGGATGTGCTTGCCGCCGCGCAGGCCCTCGTCGGCCGTGATCACCGTCTCGCAACTGGAATCGAGGATGCGGTCGCGCAAGGACTCGGCGGAGAAGCCGGCGAAGACCACGCTGTGGATGGCGCCGAGGCGGGCGCAGGCGAGCATGGCGATGGCCGCCTCGGGGATCATGGGCATGTAGATGGCCACGCGGTCGCCCTTGCGCACGCCCAGGCGCTTGAGGCCGTTGGTGAGTCGGCAGACCTCGGCGTGGAGCTCGCGGTAGCTGAGGCGGCGGTTATCGCCGGGGGTATCGCCCTCCCAGAGGATGGCGGTCTTGTCGCCCTTGGTGTGAAGGTGGCGGTCGAGGCAATTGGCGCTGGCGTTGAGCACCCCGCCGAGGAACCAGGCGATGCGCCCCTGGGCGAGGTCGCAATCCTCCACCGTGTGGAAATCGTGGATCCAGGAGAGGTTCCGGCGAGCCTCCTTTTCCCAGAACGCGTCGCCCTCCAGGAGGCTCATGCGGTAACGGGCGGCGTAATCTTCCTGGTCCTTCAGGTAATGATGGGGCTGGTTCTTCTCTTTGGACGGGTAGACGCTTCGGAGTTCGGCCATGGATGCTCCTGTGAAAAAGGCCCTTTCGCGCCCTCATGGCGCGGGCGATTTTCGGGGGCTTCCCGGCCCCGCACAGAAGGGCGACTTCTGTGTATACAGGAAACAATCTAACCCGATAGCGGCCTTCCCGGTCAATCGAGGGGGAAAAGTGCCTTGGCCGTTATCGCGTTGAACTCGGAGGCGAATTGACGGGAATGGGGTGCGGGGCGCGGCCATCCCGCGATGTGGCTGGGAACGCTTTTAGCCGCCCCGCTTCCGGTATTCCCGCGGCCCCACGCCGAACTCCCGGGAAAAGAGGCGAGAGAAATAGAGCGGGTCTCCGTAGCCGACGGCGGCAGCGATCTCTTCGATACGGTGGCCCGTTTGGCGGAGCATGAGGGCGGCCTCGCGCAGGCGCAGGCGCCGCACGTAGGCCATGGGCGAGGTGCCCGTGCGCGCCTTGAACACGCGGCCGAAATGGTCGAGACTGAGCCCAGCGGCCGAGGCGAGTTCGGGGAGGGTGAGGCCCACGTCGTCGTAGCGGGCCTCGAGCGCCGTGAGTACCCGCTCCACCGGTCCCACGGGCGCGGGATCCCCCGAGGCGCCGCCCTGCTCGCAGAGGATCGCGAGGATCTCGAGGAGCGAAGCCTTCACCTTGGCGATGCACGCCGCCGAACAGCCCGGCTGGGAGGGATCGAACATGGCGAGGCCCGGATCGTAATCGGTGGGGGAGCGCCCCTGGCGCAGGCAGGCGCGCCGCAGGCGCCCGAAGGCGTCGATGAGTTCGCCCGGGTTCTCGATGGGGGCGGCGCTGAAGACCGGCTCCCGGGCGAACCGGGCCCGAAGCGCCGGGGGGGCGTGGGAGGCGTCGAGCAGGAAGCACCAGGCCCGGCCCGTGACGGGCTTGTCGGGTGAATGGTTTCCGAAATGGACGGTGTGGAGCGTCGCCCAGCCTTCGGGCACGTCGAAGAGTCGGTCCCCGAGGCGCAGGCCCTCCACCGAACCCCGCTCGAAAAAACTGACCTCGAGGTGGGGCGCGCTCGGATTGCTGAAGCGCAGGATCGGGGTGGAGCCCGCGAAGAGGATTTTCGGCAGAGGGGCCTTCTCCAGCCAGGCGAGGCAGTCCGAACCGAAGGCGCAGATTTCGTCCATGTTTTGCAGGTTCTCGCTATTTTAATATCCCCAGGAAATCCTACACTATCCGCAGAGGATCTTAAATGGAAAGCAGAATTCATCCCGAACTCGGTGCTGACGTCCGCCCCGCCCCTTCGGAGGCCAGGGGGGTCGCCGCCTGGGAGTTCACGGGTTTCCTGGCGGGTTTCGCGGGGTGCGCCTGCCTGGCCGCCCAGTTGATCGCCGAATGGCGGGCCGCGACGACGAGTCTCTCCCCGGTGAACACCGTGGGCTTCCTGATCATCTTCGCCTTTTGGGCGGCCTACGGGTTCCGCTTCGGCCGCAAGGCCATGTGGATCACCAACGGGGTGGCCGTCGTGCTCCAGGCGGGGCTCATCATCGTGTCATTGTCTAAATTAGCGCGTTAGCCGGTCAGGGGCCGCTATTCTATGGAGGACATTCGCATCGACACGAACCGCCCCATCGGCCCCATGCGCCCCCTCCACGGCGTCAACGGGAGCCCCGTGAGTTTCGGGGGGCTGGTGGATTCCACGGCCTTCTATCGAAAAGCGGGTTTCCCCTTCATCCGCCTCCACGACACGAATTGGCCCCATCCGCGGGAGGTGGACATCCCCCAGATCTTCCCCGATTTCTCCGCGGATCCGTTGGATCCGGCGAGCTACGATTTCCGGCGCACCGATGCCCTTTTGGACCATTGCCAGGCCACCGGGGCCCAATTGATCTACCGCCTGGGGGTGAGCATCGAGCATACCCCGAAGAAGTACTTCGTGGATCCCCCCTCGGATTTCGAGAAATGGGCCCTGGTGTGCCTCCAGATCGTCCGCCATGTCAACGAGGGATGGGCGGATGGGCATCGCCGGGGCATCCTCCACTGGGAGCTTTGGAACGAGCCCGACAACCAGTTTTTCGAAGCGGACCGCGCGAAAGATCCCATGTGGAGCGGGACGCCCGAGCAGTACTTCGATCTCTACGCGATCGCCTCGCGGAAACTGAAGGAGGCCTATCCGGCCCTGCAGGTCGGGGGCTACGCGGCTTCCCGCGTCGATGGCCGCTACGCCCCGTTCCTCGCGGGCTTCCTGGCCCGGGTGGTTCGCGAGTCCCTGCCCCTCGATTTTTTCTCCTGGCACCGCTACGCCGCCGAACCGCAGGTGGTGCTCCACGACAGCGCCCTGGTGCGCCGCCTCCTCGACGCCCACGGCCTTGTTCACACGCGTTCGATCTGCGACGAGTGGAATTATTGCCCCGAGGGGGAGAAGCCGGATCCGCGGCCCTTCGCCGGGGAGAGCGACGCGGCCGCGCGAAGCGGCCGGTTCTCCGCGTCGTCGAGCCACAAGGGGGCCTCGTTCTGCGCGGCGACCCTCATCGGCCTCCACGACGCGGCCTGCGATACGGCCGCCTATTACGACGCGAGCCCTACGAATTATTATTGCACCCTCTTCGACCGCTACGGCTATCCACAAAAACCCTATTACGCCTTCGTGATGTACCAGGAACTCAAGGACCGGGGCGCACGCTTGGCCGCTTCGCCCAGTGGTGGCGGACTCTACGCCCTAGCCTCCGGAAATCCCGATCGAGGGGGGATCTTGGTCACCGCCTGGGAGGGCCCGAGGGATGTCCATCTGCACTTGTCGGGGCTGGATGTCGGCGCCCGCTACCGCTTCCAAACCCACTTGACGGACGGAACCCATTGCCATACCCTGGTCGAAGAGAATGCCGGGAAGCCGCCGGTGGACGGATTGAAAATCCATCTCGAGGAAAAGGCGACCCTCCTTTTGACTTGGGACCTCGAATAAATCTCCCCCCAGGAAGACCCATGCTGAAGGTCCGTGAACTCTATTGCCCCTCCCATTTCGGGAATAGCTTCGAAGTCGCCGGGCGGCGGGAGATGGAGGATTTCCTGCGGGGCGCCAAGGATTGGGGGGTGAACCGCTATAGCGATTGGTTCGATCCCATCGACCTCTATGATCCGTATGAGCCTTCCAATAACCCGCGGAATCTATTCAATTTTCCGGAGTCGATGTGGCGGCAGAAATTCGACCATTATCGGGCGGCCCATGAACTCGGGCTCGAATTGGGGCTCGTGCTCACCCCCAACCACGTCTACACGGACCAGCTCGGGAAGGCCCGGGCGGCCGTCCAGGGCGAAGATCCCGTCCACCGCACCCATGTCTTCGGCCAACTCCTCTGCCCGTCCGATGCCGCGGCGCGCCGCATCATCCTGGCCAATCAAGAGAACCTCTTCCGATCTTTCCGGGAGCGGGGGATGGCCCTCCGTTCCCTCTCGCTCTGCCCCTATGATTATGGCGGATGCCTGTGCGAAGCGTGCCGTCCGTGGATCCAAACCTTCGCCGCCCTCGCCCGCGACATCGCCCAGCTCGCCGAATCCTTCTTCCCCGGCATCGAGGCGAACCTCATCGGCTGGTGGTGGAGCGAAGCCGAGCACCAACTATTTCCGTCCTGGTGCGGGAGCCATGCGCCTTCCCGTTTCCATTCCATGGCCTTCCACCTGCCCTATGATGCCGTGGGCTACGATCCCTCCAAGCGGCCCATCCCCGATGGATGCAGGGAGCGCTCCTTCGTCCATGCTTGCTACGGGGACGCCGTGGATCTTCCGGGCATCGGGCGGCATAATTACGGCCATTTCGGGGCCCCGGTCGCCGCCCGGCGGATGGCCGCCACCCACGCATTCCTCGCCTCGCGCAAGGCGGAGGGCTGGATGGCCTACACCGAGGGTTTCCACGCCGATTTGAACGTGGCGCTTTTGGCGGCCCTCGGGAGCGGCCAAGCCTCGAGCGCGGAGGCGGTGCTGGAAGAATACGCCCGCAGGCATTTCGGTGGGAAGAACGCCGCGCGTTGGGGACGCTGGCTATCGGGTTTCATCGACCCCAAGAACCTCGATGTCCACGGGGCCCGGCGGGAATGGATCGACCTCGGGGGGGAGCAACTCGATGGATGGCGAGCGCGTCAGATGGAAGGAACGCTGCGCCTCTTCGAATGCCATCAGCGCGTGGAACGGGAACCGTCTTGGAGCCCCGCGCGCATCGCCGCCGCCGACGCCTTTTGGGAGGCGAAAGAGCACCTCTACCGCAGCGTATGGGGGCTGGGCGTGCCCCGGCATATCTTCCAGATGGACGGCCAAGTGCCCGCCTGGCACGCGGCATACCTCGAGCATCAAGGGGCCATGCCCCGAAGCGCGCCGAGCCCAAGCACCGGGTTGAAGGCCCCCAAGGATTTGGACGAGACTTAACTTCGCCCTTAATGGTGCGCCGGGGCGCGCCGATGGGCCGGGCGGGCGCCATTTGATAATCGGCACGGGGCGGGGTATGCTTGGTCAGGCCCGCCCACCGGGGCCGCTTCAATTCATGAAAGCGCCCGCCCAAGAACTCGCCCTCACGGCCCGCCGCTACGGGCCCATGATGGGGGCGCTACTGGCCCTCTACCTACTCACGGCCATCGCCACGGGCTCCTATTTGAAGCACCATGGGGCCTTGAGCGCACAGCTCTCCGGCCATCTCGAAGACGCCATCCGCAGCAAGGGCATCCTCCCCCAAGACGCCCCACGATCGCCGAACGCCGCCGTGAACGCGGGGGCCGCCGAAACGCCCCACGGGGACCGCGCGGGATATAAAGAGACCATCCGCGGCCTCGGACATGCGGGAACCCTCGGAGTGGCCCTGCGCATCTTCAAGAATAATGCCATCGCCGTGGTCGCGATCCTGGTGTTCAGCCTGGTGCCGTTTGTTTATTTCCCCGTGATCGCGATCCTGACCAACGGCGTCGCTTTGGGCATCGTCATGGCGGACCGCATGCACGGGGCGGGGTGGCTCTCCCCCTTCCTACGGAGCCTCCTTCCCCACGGGGTGACCGAACTCACCGCCATCTTCCTGGCGGCCTCCCTCGGCATCGCCCTCTGCACCGGGATGACCCGCAGGGTGCTCCGCCTTCCACCGAAGGAGCCCATAGACCTCCGTGAACGGGCCGCAAGGGTCCTGCGGCCGTTCGTACTCCTCGTGCTTCCCCTCCTCCTCGTCTCGGCGTTCATCGAGGCCTTCGTGACGCCGCGCCTATTCTGAGAAGGCTGGTTCGGCGGACGTGACGGCGCATTTCGCAGAAGGGTGCCGGAGCGGGCGAACCAAGGAGAACCGATGGAAATCGAGATCAGGACCGGGGTCGAATGCATGGATTTCCCCAGGGTCGCCGCCCTGCTGGCCACGGCCTATTGGAGCCCCGGCATCAAAGAGGCGGAAGTCAGGAAGGGCGCCCTGCATTCGGCCCTGGTGGTGGGCGCCTTCCATTCGGGCGAGCAAGTCGGCTACGCCCGGGCGATTTCCGACACGGTGCGCTTCGCCTACCTCGCCGACGTCTTCGTCGACGAACGCTTCCGGGGGCAAGGCATCGGGAAAATGATGGTCGGCCATATCCTCCGCCACGAAACGCTTCGCGAGGTCTACCAGTGGGTCCTGAAAACGAAGGACGCCCACAAGGTCTACGAGAAATTGGGATTCGGCGCCCTAGGGGGCGTAGATAAATGGATGGAAATCTGGAGCCCGAGACCGGCGCGCTGAAGCGCGAGAGCCGAAGGCTCGTCAGGGGTTCAATCTCACCCGCGGTTCGGCGGGGCTTTCTTTCATTGCGCTGAGAAACAAGATAAAGCCTTTGGGCTTCATCCAGAATCGCGCCCCCGCGGTTTGATTCCGGAGCTCGGTCGAGGTATCTTGGGTGTTTCTCTTTAGGAGTTCCCTTGGCATCCTCGAACCCGCCCGACCTGAAACGCCTCGTTCCTTGGATCAATTACCTCATTTTTTTCGCCGTGCTCAACGAGACGGTGTTCAACGTGTCCACCATCAAGGTCCAGGAGCAGTATGGACTCACCGAGGCCGGGGTGAGTTGGATGATGACGGTGTTCATGGTGTGCTTCGCCATCGGCATGGTGGTCTTCGGGCGGCTGTCCGACCTCTTTGCCGCGAGGCGCCTGGTGCTCATCGGGATCCTCACCTACGCCGCGGGGTCCCTCGCCGGCTTTCTCCTCCAGTTCTCCTATCCCCTCGTCCTCGCCTCCCGGGCGGTGCAGGGGGTGGGGTGCTCGGCCATTCCCGCCCTCGTCTTCGCCATGGTGGCCAAATACTACGAACCGGGGGAGCGGGGGCGCCTTTTCGGTTTCATCACCTCCACGGTCTCCTTCAGCGTGGCCCTCGGGCCCGTCATCGGGGGACTCGTCTCGGGAACGCTGCACTGGTCGTTCCTCTTCCTTATTCCGTTGGCGACCCTCGCCGCGATCCCGGCATTCCGCAGGATCCTCCCCCGCGAAGCCCGTAAAGCCGGCGGCGTCGATCTCATGGGAGGCGCCCTCGTGGCGGCCACGGTCGCGGGCCTCGTGCTCTTCCTCAACTTGGGGGATTGGCGCTATGGATTCGGTGCCCTGGCCGCGTTCGCCGGTCTTTTGGCGCGGCTCTTCACGGCCCGTGAGCCGTTCATCGACCCGTTCCTCTTCCGCAACGGGAGGTACGTCGTGGGGGTGGTGGCCGCCGGCGGGCTCTTCACCTTCGTGCTGGGCGCCGTGTTCATGATCCCCCTCCTCCTCAAATCGGTGCATGGCTTGGAGGCGCGGGGCATCGGCCTCGTGCTCTTCCCCGGGGCGCTCATCGGCGCCTTCCTCGGGCCCTGGGGCGGGAGCCTCGCCGATCGCCGGGGCAACCCCTTCGTCATCGCCACGGGATTTCTCCTCCTCGCCCTGGGCCTCTCGGCCATGGGGTTCTTCTTGGCGGCGTCCCCGTGGGTGATCCTCGTGGCCCTCGTGCCGTTTTACGTGGGTTTCGCGTTTTCCCAGACGGCCCTGGTCAATAGCGTGACCCAGGTCCTCAGTCCCGAGAAGAGCGGTACGGGCATGGGGGTCTTCAACCTGCTGGGCACCCTGGCCGGGGCGGTGGGGATGGCCTTCGTGGGAAAGATCCTCACCCTGCACGGGCGCGGGGCCCCGCTCTTCGAAGCCTTCATGCTGGCCTTCGCCCTCGGCCTCCTGGCCCTCGGCGGGCTCTTCCTTTGGACCTTCCGCAAGCGCCCCGTGAACGCCGAATAGGCAGACCGAACCGCCCACGGGTGCGGGCCCCACATCCTCCGGGAGCTTAAAAAGTACCCAAATCGTGCCGACTTCTTCCATACTTTTCCCGAAATCCCGGCGAGGGGGGAGGGGGTCCATGGAATAATTCTCCCGGCTTTGGCGGAGCAGAAAGCGATGCTTGGAAGGAGTTGGATCCCATGGCGTTTTTCCGAACGGTTTTTTCCATCGCTGGCCTCATGAACTTCGCCCTCGCCCAAGACGCCGCCGAGGTGGCGCGCCTCATTGCGGCGAGCCAGGCCGGCTCTCCCCGGCTGCTCTTCCAGGTCGAAGGTTCTTCCATCCCCTCCATCCAGCCTTCCTCCTTCTCCCATCCGGAGGAAACGACGACGCGCGGCGGGATCCCCAATGCCCTGAAGAAACTCGAGGCCGGCGAAGCGGTCACCCTCGCCTACCTCGGGGGGAGCATCACCCGCGCCGATGGCTATCGCCCCCTCTCCGCCAAATGGATCCAGGAGCGCTACCCCAAGGCCAAGGTGCGGGGCGTCAACGCCGGGGTGAGCGGCACGCCCACCGATCTGGGGGCCCTGCGCGTCGGGGAGCAGGTGCTGGCTTTCAAGCCCGACCTGGTCTTCGTCGAGTTCGCCGTCAACGGCGGCACGGTCGAGGCGATGGAAGGCATCGTGCGCCAGATCTGGAAGCGCGACCCCTCCATCGACATCGTCTTCGTCTACACCATCATCGAAGCGTGGTGGAAGGGCTACGCCGAGGGGGTCCTCCCCAAGAGCGTGGTCGACTACGATCGGGTCGCCGCCCATTACGGCATCCCTTCCATCCACATGGCCCGCGAGGTGAGCGAATTGTGCAAGTCGGGAGCCGTCGTCTTCAAGGGCACGGAAGCCTCCGCGGCCGGCCGCATCGTCTTCTCCACGGATGGCGTGCATCCTTACGACCGCGCCGGGGCGCGTTTCTACGCCGCGGCCATCGCCCGGGGGTTCCAGAAACTCGCGGGGGTCGGCAAACCCGGGCCCCATGGACTCGCGAAACCCCTCACCGAAGATCCTTGGGAGGATGCCACCATGCTGCCCCCCGAGAAGGCGGTTCTTTCCGCGGGATGGAAGAAGGTCGATCCGTCTTCCGTGCCGCTGCTCGCCGCCTATAAGGGGTGGTTCGAGCAGATCTATACGGCCGAGGCGCCGGGCGAACGCATCGCGTTCCGATTCCGCGGCAAGGGCTTCGGGCTCTTCGATGTCGGGGCGCCCGAAGTGGGCCAGCTGCGCATCACGGTCGACGGCCGGGAGGAGAAGCCGCTCAACCGTTTCGGGGTGAATTGCAATAACCGCAGCCGGGGCCAGTACGCCTTCCTTCCCCTTCCCGACGGGGAACATCAAGTCATCCTCGCCATCGACCCCGAGATCCCCGATAAAAAAGCGATCCTCGGCCCCAACCAGCAGGCGGACATCGGCGCCCACCCGGAGAAGTACGACCGGCGCGCGATCTATCTCGGGCGCATCCTACTCAGGGGAACGCTCCTGGACTGAGCCCCCCATTCGGGGCAGGCCGTTTCAGCGCGCCGGGCCCGTTGATTCGCGGACCACGAGGCTCGGCGCGAGGCGGATCTGCCATCGGGAAGAGCGCACGCCGGAGCGGCTTCGCTCTTCGATGACCGAGAGGGCGGTGCGGGCGAAGCCCTCGAAATCTTGGCGCAGGGTGGTCAAGGGCGGGTGGGCCTTCGTCGCCAGGCCAATATCGTCGAACCCGCAGACGGAAAATTTGTGGGGGATGCGCAGGCCGACATCCCGGGCGTACTTCAGGAATTGCACGGCGAGATGGTCGTTGGCGAAGCAGAGGGCGGTGGGCCGGGCAGCCCCGCGGGAGAGCGAGCGCACGATGGCGTCGAGCACGACGGGGGTGGCCGTCCAATCGCCGGGCTTGTAATCGACCAGGCACTTCTTCTCGACCGGCAGGCCTCGGGCGCGCAGCGCCGCGCAGAAGGCGTCGAGGCGCTCGATGAAATGGGCCTGGGGCGCCGACCCGCGGGGGTCGAGGGAATGTCCGATGAAGGCGAGGCGGCGATGCCCCAAGTCGGCGAGGTGGGCGACCAGGGCGTTCATGCCGCTGGCGTTATCGGTGGTTACGCGGTCCCAGCGGGGGTAGAGGCCGTCCGGCTCTCCCGGGCGGTTGACGGCCACCACGGGGAATCGGTCGGCCCAAGCGCCCACCAGGGCGTCGGGGGCTTGGGCGGCGACGATGGCCCCCCAGGCCGAGAGGCCGCGCAGGGCCTCGGGGTCTTCGGGATGGTAGAAATGGACGACGAGGTCGCGCCCCCGGCTGGCGCAGGCCGGCTCGAGGGTTTGGATGAGCTGCTCGCGCAGCCCGTACTGGTAATTCTCGGAGCGGTTGCCCCGGTTGAGGGCCGGCAGGACGAGGGCGAGGTTCCTCCCGCGCAGCGGCACCACGCCCCGGCGCGCCAGGCGCGCGAGGTGGTCGAGGATCTTCTTCTTCTTGTCGGGGGCCACCTTGGCGCCCGAAGGGTCGGCGAGCACGCGCGAGACCGCGGATTGGGAGAGGCCGAGGGCGTGGGCGACGGCCATCTGGGTGGTGCGGTCTTTTTTCGTGGCCATGGGGGATTATCGCACGGATTGCATAAAAAGTGCATAAAATATTTTTCCGGAACGCCACCGTTTCCCCCCTCTGACGCGCTGGACGGGCGCACGGGTCCGCCGTGGATGGCACAATCGATCGGGGGTCCCCATGGAAGAAATCGAACGCCTCACCCGCGCCGCCCTGAAATTCCGGGATGAACGCGACTGGGCCCGCTTCCACACGCCCAAGGATCTCGCCGCGAACCTGAGCATCGAGGCGGGAGAACTCCAGGAATGCTTCCTCTGGAAAGCATCGGAGGAGGCCGACGCGGAAAGGGTCGGCGAAGAACTGGCCGACGTGGTGGTGACCGCCCTGCTCTTGGCCCACCATTACCGCTTCGACCTGGCGGCGCTGGTCGAGAAGAAACTCGCGCAGAATGCGGCGAAGTACCCCGTGGACCGGTTCAAGGGAAAGAATCTGAAGTGGGACGACGCGCGGGCGGCCGGCGGAACCTGAGCCCGCCCCCGCGGGGGGCGACCGCTATTTTTCGAATCCCACCGACCCCACGGTGAAGGCCACCGACTTCCTTTCCTTGAGGGTACCGCCGATCTTGAAGTCGCCGATATCGGAGAGCCGCAGGCGCTCATCCCCGGCCGCCTTCTTCCCCCTTCCCCAGGCCGGGAGTTTGAACGCGGCGAAGGGGATGACGAACTCGAGGCGCTCGCCGTCGATACGCACCGGCTTTATCTCCGCGGCGAACTTGGCGCCGCTCTCTTTTTCCCCCAGCATGGCGGTGAACGAGGAGAAATCGCCGGCCTGCGCGGTGGTGAGGCTGAAGCGGATCGCGGAGAAGGGGGTGAGATCCCGGGGCGGCTTAAAGGCCCCGACGGCCAAGACGTGTCGCCCGGCGTTTTCGGGGAGGGCGGTGAGATCGGCGGTGACCTTCTGGCCCGCGGGGCCGAGCTCGAAGGTGAAACGCCCCTTGGCCCCCCAAGAGTCGCCGCTCCAGGTAAGCTGGTCGAGGGAAAGATCCCCGGGGCGCTTCGAGGCCGACGCCCCGGCCACGCCCGCCTCGTAGGCGAAGAAGGAGAGTTTTTTGATCCGGTAGGCCACCCGGCTTTGGCCCGCGGCGCCGCCGATGAGCATGCGGGCGAGATCTTCCCGGCGGAAGGTGCCGTCGCTCTTGCCCTTGCCCCATCCCGGGAGCCGGCACTGGTCGAAATGGAGGAGGAAGGTCGTCTCGCCGGTCTTCGGGTCGCCGATGGGAAGGTCGGGCACCCATTTGGCCTCGGTCTTCCCTTCCTGGAAGATGAAGGTCCATGACAGCAGCGAGGCCCCGTCGGGAAGATCGACCGTGAGGGAGGCGCCGTCGAAGCCCGAAGCGTCGAACCCGATGGGGAAGTCGACCACCGCGTAGAAATAATTGGCGTTGGCGGCCGAAAGGTCCGCCCGAACCTCCACCCCGGCCGGCCCGGCTTGGATGGCGGTGTCGACGCCGTCGGCGCTTCCCGATTTCCACGGGGCGCGGGCGAGATCCACCGGCTTCTCCGAAGCGAGTTTGCCGCGGGGGCGCGAAACGGGGTCGGGCCGGACGAAGGAACCGAGCTTCGGGTAGCGGCTGCGCCAGACGGGTTGCCCGTCGGGGCCGGGGGCGTACATGGCCGGGAAGGCCGCGGGTTCCGTGGGGAAGATGCGCCGCCAGAGGGCGTCATGGTCGCTCTCCCAAACGATCGTCATGCGGTCGTAGCGGTAGGGCTCGGCGGTGATCCATTCCGGGGAGACGACCTCGGCCACGGTCTTCCCGCCGCGCACCAGGCTCGCGCGCACTTCCCCGGGGGACATGGGAACTTGGGTGCTCGTGAAGCCCGCCGGGATCTCGGCCACCTTCTTCCCGCGATAGCGCAATTCGCCGGGGGCCGCCGCGAAGGCGACGAGGTCGACGGCCTCGTCGGTGAGCAGCGATTTTTCCCAGTCGGCCCGGGAGAGGGCCCAGGAGGCGTAGTACGGCGGGAAGAGGTCGAAGCGCGCCTTGGCGCCCAGGGCATGGCGCTTATGGAGGACGACCAGCCGTTCGGCGCGCTCGGGCGCCTCGCCGCGCCAATGGGCGCGGTGCCAGGCGTTCATCAGGCCGAAGCCGAAATTATGGTTGACTTCGGGGGCGAGGTGGTGCCCCTCCTCGTAATCGTTCCAGGTGCCGAAGGAGACCATGGGCGCTTCAGCGGCGATGGCCTGCTTCCAGCACCAGGTCAGGTTCGAACTGAGCCCGGCGCCGATGATCATGCGCCCGTAATTTTCCGGGGGCTCGCCGATCTTGTGCATCTCCACCGCCCCGGTGCGCGTGCTGCGCAGCTTCGCGCAGTTCATCTCGGGCATGACGCCCTTGACGTAGGCGCGGCCCCGGTTCTTGCAGGTCTGCGCCACCCGACGGATATCGGCCTCCCGCCCCTGCGTGGGGTAATCGAAGAAATCGTTCACCGCGGGGAAGACATCGAGGATGGCGTCGAGGGAGGCCTGGTACTCCGCGTCGGGGGTTTCGCGCCAGGGGCGATAGGAGCGCTTGCCGCCGTGGTAGATGACGGCGATGGGAACGCCGAGGCGGGCCTCGATGAGGTCCCAGGCCCGGGCGACCTTTTTCGCCTTCTCCCGCGCATCGGTGATCCCTTTCGCCTCGGGGGCGAAGCCGTCGGTGCCCCAGGTGTAGAGGAGGAGCCGCCCGTCGGGCGTGCGCAGCCAATGGGGGGAGTTCGCCGTGGCCTGGAGGATGCGCCGAAGGCGCTCGCCCACGACCTCGACCACCTCCTCGGTCGTGGCGTAGCCGGAGACGTCGGAGGGGCAGAGGGTGAGTTTGAGGTCGATCTTCTTGGCGTCGGCGACCGTGAAATACCGGACGATCGACAGGTCGGTGGGGGAAAGTTCGGCGGGCGCGGGAACCTTGGGTTTGCCGAAGGCCATGTAGAAATGGAAGCCGTCGACCCCGAGGGGCCGGGCGGTGCGGAGTTCCCATTCGACGTAGGCGTCGATGCTCTCGACCCTTTTCCGGTCGAGAAAATCTTCGCGCATGCCCGGGAAGCGGGGGACCGGCCAAGCGTTCCACGAAAGCACCGTGCTGATCCCCCCGATCTGGGCGAACGGGCCGTCGGGGAGGAAGAACTTGGCGTCGTTCTGGGTGCCGCCGAGGTGGGGGACGCTCGCCGCCATGAAGTGGGCGATGACGAGGCGCTCGGAGGCGATGGGCAGGGCGAGTTTCCCGGGCTCGGAGGCGGCGGAAAGGCCCGCCGCCAGGAGGCCGAGGAACAGACCGGTGCGGACCGCGTCGAAAAGGGCCATGGTGTCTCCTGGGTCTTCGGCGTCGGCCCCGAGTCGCGGCGGCGCTTCTCGGGGTGAAGCGAGCGCCCCGGCTTCAGCGCTTCTTCTTTTTGGCCTTCTTCGCCGCGGCTTTTTTCGCCTTCTTCGGTTTCGCCTTTGCCGCCGTTCGGGCGGGAAGGGCGAACACCGGCTTATTCCCGCGGCGAAGGGCCGCTTGGCGATGGCACTCTTCGGTCACGGCCACCTGCTGGCGCACCTGCTCGACCGTCACTTCCAGGGGCGCGCCTTCGGTGAGGGTGCGGTGGAGCATGCGGTAATAGCGGCTGGAGATCGCCTTGAACAGGTCGGCGTCTTCGGCGGGCACCGTCCATTTCTCCTCTTTCCAGGGGAGGGTCTCGGAGCAATAGGCCGGGCCGCCCTCGGGGGTCGAGATGGGCTTTTCGCAGAGTTGGCGCTTGGGGGCCTCCTTCTCGTCGAAATACTTCCACTCGATCTCTTTCATCGATCCCTTGAGCCCGCCGCGGGTTCCCTGCACGAGGTAGGTGAAGCCGCTATAGGCATTGCAGGAAGAGACCTCGACTTCGACGAGGGGCCGCCCGGGGGCCTTCAGGAGCACCTTGGCGAAATCGTCCGCGTCGCCGAAGGAATTGGCGAGGTCGAGATGGCAGACGACCTCGGGCATGCCCTTGAAGTCGAGGAAGCGCAGGGCCTGGTCGAGGGGGTGGGGGCCGGTATTGCGCAGGCCGCCGGCGTTTAAGCGGTCGATCATCTGCCAGTCCCAGCGTCGGGCGTAGCCGCTGAAATGGATCTGCACCTGCACGAGGCGGCCGAGCACGCCCGAATCCACGACCTTCTTCACCTGGGTGAAATAGGGCGCGAAGCGGGATTGCTGGAAGACGGCGAGGGTGCGCCCGGCCTTCTTCGCCGCGGCGGCCATCGCATCGACCTCCGCCACCGTGCGGGCCATCGGCTTCTCGCAGAGCACGTTGAAGCCCGCGCGCAGGAATTCGAGGGAGATGGGCGCGTGCAGGTGGCTCTGGGACGCGTTCACCACGAGGTCGAGATCCTTGATCTTAAGGAGATCCCGGTAATCGGTGGTGAGCAGGCATTCGCTATCGTAGCCGTAGGCCTTCTTGGCGTGCTCCAGGCGGGAGGCGATGGGATCGGCCACCGCGACGATCTTGAAGTAATCCGGATCGGTGACGAGGTACTTGGCGTGGATATCCGCGCCGCTTCGGCCCTGGCCGATGATGCCCACACGTAATTGCTTCATGGTATCGCTCCCCTGGATTTCCGTGGATGGGAAATTATACAACTAATCGGTTGGGAACGGATACGCCGATTCTCAGCGGATTTCCGGGGATTTTGAGGGGATGCGGAGAAGGACCACGCTGCACGGGGGGATTTCCAGGGAGAAGGAGGGCCCCGCCTGGAAGGGTTCCTCGACCGGGGCCACCCGATTTGGCGCGGCGAGGTCGTTGGTGGCCTCGGGCGGCCCGGCGAGGAGGGTGCGGGTAGCCGCCGCAGTGGTGGCGCCCCCGCCGCGTATGTCCACCTCGATATCCACCGGGGACGCCTGGGGATTGGCGAACTTGAGGAAGAGGGCCCCCTCCCGGGCCGAGTAGGTGCTCGAGACCCCCACCACCGTTTCCCGCCCGTCGGCCCGGGGGGGAAGATTCCAGTCGTGGGGGACCCAGGTTTCCCCCAGGTGCGACGCGAAGAGGCGCTGCACGTGGTAATTGGGCGTCGTCACCACGCGCCCGTCGTCGAACCAGATGAGGTTGGCGTGCTTCCACTGGCAGAAATCGTAATGGGCGAGTAGCGGCGCGTAGGAATGCATCGCGACGAGGTCGCTATTGCGCTCGAGGCCCGTGAGGTAGACGGCCTCGGCCACGGCGTTCTCCATCGCGTTGCCGCGGGAGGCGTATTCCCCCACGTAGACCTTCGGCCCCTCCCGTTTCGCGCCATCGAAGCGGCGATGGTTTTCGACGAACCACGCGGGCTCCATGTAATAGTGCTCGTCGGTGTAGGACACGCCGGTCTGGGCCATGAGATCGGCCAGGGGCGCTTCGGGCCCGAGCCCCGAGGTGCCGATGATCTCGATGCCCGGGCACTCCCGCCGCAGGCGCTCGACGAATTTCGGGAAGCGCTTGCGGAAAGCCGGGGTGTCGTGCTCTTCGTTGCCGACGCCCAGGAGTTTCAGGCCGAAGGGTTCGGGATGGCCCATCGCGGCGCGCACCGCGCCCCAGCCGGAACTCGCGGGCCCGTTGGCGAAGGCCACGAGGTCGACGCAATCCTGGATCCAAGCCTCGAGCGCCTCGTCGCCTACGGCTTGGAAGGGTTTGGAGAACCCGCAACTCACCCCGGCGGGCAGGATGGGCATCGGCTCGCAGCCGATGTCCTCGCAGAACTGGAAATATTCGAAGAAGCCGAGGCCGTAGGTCTGGTGGTAGCCCCAGCGGTTCCAATTCGGCCGCCGCGACTCGATGGGCCCCACGCTGTCCTTCCATCGATAGGCGTTCGCGAGCCCGTCGCCGTGCACGATGCACCCGCCGGGAAATCGCAGGAAGCGGGGCTTGAGGTCGGCGATGGCCTGGGCGAGGTCTTTTCGCAGGCCGTTGCGGCGCCCGTGGAAGGTCTCCCTCGGGAAGAGTGAGACGTGGGCGAGGTGGAACGCGTCGCCGATATCCAGGGTGACGACGAGGCGGGCCCGGGATTCGCTCCGGCGGGGGATGAGCACCGCTTCGCGTTTTTCCCAGGCGGAGGAAACGGCGGCGAGAGTTTCCCGGGCGAGGATCTGGCCGTCGGGCCCCTCGAGGGCCACCGTGGGGGCGACGGACATCGCGCTTCCCGAGCGGATGAAGGCGCTGAAATCGTAGGGGGCGCCCGCCTCCACGCGCATCCCGCCGCGATAGCCCCGGTTCGCGATGCCGAAACTTCCCGGGCCGCCCGACGCCCGCAGTACGGCGTAATTCGGGCTGCGCTCATCCACGGGATCGAGGATCGCGATGTCGAAGCGGCATTCCCGCTTGCCGCGGCCCACGGTTTCCCACGCGGTCTTCGGGGAGAGCGCGGTGCCCTCGCCCCGCACGCCGTGGATGGGGAAATAGGCGAAGGAGCGGTTCTCCACCAGTTCGGCGTAGAGCCCACCGTCGGCCGCGCCGTTGATGTCCTCGAAGAATAACCCATAGAGGTGCGGGGGGATGGGCTTGCCGATCTGGTCGCGGTGGAGGGTGAGGCGCCCCACAAGCCGCGGGGGGGCTTTTCGGGGGGCGAAGCGGTCGAAGATTCGTCGCAGGAGCGCGGCGGGACGGGGGGACATGGGGGCCTCGGAAGGCTACCGGAAGCGGCCGGCAACCTTGTGTAGGATGGCCCCGGCCCGTATAATCCGCCATGGTCCCCCGGTTCAAAAACCTTTGTGAAACATGCACGATCCCCCCGGGCACCCGGGAGCGTTTCCTGCCCCTGGGCCATCCGTCCCTCGCCGGGCTGCGGGCCCTGGGCGTGCGCATGGGCGGGGTGAGCCTTATCGGGCCGGGGTACCGCATGGTCCGCTTCCGTCCCACCTTCCACGCGCTGCTCTACGTGCTGGAGGGCGAAGCGCATTTCGGGAACGCCCGCGCGCAGGCCTGGGCTGGCCCGGGCGAGCGGCTCCTCTTCCCCGCCGGGGAATTCCAGGCCTATGCGCCCAAAACGCCCGCGTGGCGCATGGCGTGGTTCCACTTGGACGCCGCCCGCGCCCACCGGGGCCTGGGGAAGGCCTTCTTGCGGACCCGCGACCCCGGCGCGTGCCGCGCGGTGGAGCGCGTCATGGCCGGCCTGCTCGACGAGGTCGACCTCCGCCGCGACCGCGATCTCGTCGCCCTTTGGTCGGGCTTGCTCCTGAAGACGCTTCGGCGCGACCTTTTCGATGACGACGCGGGCTTCGCCGGGCCTGCCCCCGAGGCCGCTCGCCTCGATGAGGTCTGGGGCCTCGTCTCCTCCCAGCTTGAATCCGATTGGAGCCTTAAGCGCATGGCCTCCCATACGGTATGGACGCGCGCCCATTTCGCCCGGCTCTGCGCCTCGCGCTACGGGGAGCCCCCCATGAAGCGCCTCGCCCGCCTGCGCATGGAGCATGCCGAGGGCCTCCTCGCCGCCACCGCGCTCCCCGTGGGCGAGATCTCCCAGAGGTCGGGTTACTCCGATGCGTTCGCCTTCTCCACGGCATTCCGCCGCCACGCGGGCCTGCCGCCGGCGGTGTGGCGGGGGCGGCGAAAAGGAAAGCGGGATCCACTGGTCCCGTCCGCATCGCCCACGCCAGACGGTCGGGGTAGGCCCCCATCGCCTCCTCGCGTAGGCGGTAATTGATGGTAGCATCGTGGATGGGACTTCACTTTTTTCCCCCTATCGCCCGTCGGTTCATGCAAGCCCTCCTCGGCGGGGCGTTGATCCTCATGCCCCTCGTCGCCGCCGATCGTTTGCGCATCGCGGTCTATCAATTCGATTCGCGCAGCGGGGTGGAGCCCGCCGTCGCCGGCAATGTCACCGATCTTTTCCAGACCGAGTTCGCCCGCCTCAATCGCTTCGATGTGCTCGAGCGCGCCAACCTCCAGCGCGTCATCAAGGAACAGTCGATCCAAAGTTCCGGCTGCGTGGAGAGCTCTTGCGCCGTGAAACTCGGCAATCTCTTGGGCGTCCAAAAGATGGTGGTCGGGGCGGTGTTCCGCATGGGGGGCGCGTATTACGTCAACCTCCATTTCGTCGATGTCGAACTCGCCCGGGTCGATTTTTCGGAATCCGCCTCCACCCCCGAAGAACATGGACTGCCGGCGCTCATCGCCGAGATGGCGCTGAACATCGTGAAGAAGATCCCCGTTTCGGCGCGGATCGTGAAACTTACCGGAGATCGCACGGCCTTCTGCAACCTCGGGGTCGACGACGGGGTGCGCCCCGGTGAAACGGTCCAGATCGTACGGCTCGGGGAGGCCGTCATGGATCCCGGCACCGGCGCCCTCCTCGGCCGAGACCGCACCGTCCTGGGCGAGGCGCAACTCACCGAGTTCACCGGGCTTTCCTTCGGCACGCTCCGTTTCCCCACCAATATGGAGGTTCGCGTCGGCGACCTCGTCATGCCGCCCCTACTCAAATCGAAGGGGAGCGGCCTTTCGCCGCTGATTCACCGCGCCATGTCGCCCCGGTCCACCATGTTCCCGCAGGCGAAACGAGAGGCACCGCCGGTTGAATACGAGACCCGCGATGTCCACCGATTAAAGGCGGCCCTGCTCATCGCGGGGCCCGTATTGGCCGCGGGCGGAGGCGTGTGCCTCGCCCTCGGTCTTGACGCGCAGGCTCGGCACCCGGCCCTGAAACTGGCCTACGACACCGCCTCCACCAATGCGGCAGACGCCTATTCGGCCTATTCGTTGAATTATCAGAACGCCGTGGCTTTCACCGCGGCGGGGGTCAGTTTATTGAGCGTGGGGGTCCCCATGCTCCTCACGGGTGTGATCCTTCCTCGGGTCATTAAAAAACCCATTCGCATCGGATTGCTGCTCGGTCCCGGTTATTTTCAATTCCAGTGCACTGCGCCCATCTAGGAGCTTGTGTGATCTTTCCGCGTATTCATTTTCGTTGGTTTAGGGAGCGTTCCGTGGGGTCCGGCCTCGCCGCCCAGCGTCCGCAGGGCGGGCGCGCGCATGGCCGTGGAAAGCCTTCGATCCAGCCATCGTTCCTCCCCAGGAAGCGTCTCCGATCGCGACTGGGAATGCTTTGGCTGCTGGGTCTATGGCTACCTGTTTCTTGCCAATTGGACGTGCCCTCCCATACGAACCCGTTCGATCCGAAATGGAATTCCACGCTGCCGTTTTACCAGATCGCCGAATACAACGGGTTGCTCGTTGTGACCAATCGCCTGGGGTTATCGACGACCACCGGCTTTAAAATCGAGAATTCCCAGAAGATCGAGATCAGCGCCGACGAGCAGATCCATGTGCTCAGCAAAGGCTTCTACCACGGGGTGGGAACGCCAACGACGTCGGGCATCCTGTCGCGCCTGAGTTCGGCGGGGGTCGGCGTTTGGCGAACCGCCTCTAATCTCCTGAATTGCCCGTGGGGGTTTACGGTTTCCGATCAGGGGAACTACTACTTCATCGATTCGATCGACAATACCAGCGGCGGCCGGGTTTTTCTCGCGGGCCTCTCCGCAAGCGGTACCAATTTCTTTTTGCGCTTTGGACTGGATAATTCTTCCGTCCCGCCCCCCAATTCCGTATCGGGTCCGGGTACCTGCACATTTGATCGGGACGGCACCCTCCTGATCGTCGATGGCAAGGACCACCAGATCAAGCGTTTCACCACGAACGGATCCTGGTTGGGCACCTACGGCACCAACGGCTACGATGCGGGGCAATTCGGTGTGCCGATGGATGTGGCCGCGGATCCCGCAGGATCCGGTTTCTGGGTCCTTGAAAACCGCAACCGGAGAATTCAACACGTGTCCTCAAACGGCCTCACCATCGAGAAATTCGGGGATGAACGGCCGAGTTTCGCGGAGGTCCTCGTCGACCCTTTGTTCTTCTGCTTTTACTCGAACCAATACGCGTTCGTCGGCGATAGCGGGATCAAAGGCGTCCGTTTTTGCGCCTTGGACGGGTCGAATATCGGAGTCTGGTCCGCCGTGACCGACCCGGGTTTCGTGATGCCCGTGGACATCGCGGTGGGGCCCACCGGGAAGGTTTATTTTCTCTACGAACGGAGCATCAAAGTCTTCACCAAACGGTGACCGCGCAGGTTTCGGAAGGGGTATGATCATGGGGTCCCGCGAGGATTCGCGGCGGGAACTGGGCGCGGAAAAACGTCGAATGAAGGCGACCACCGCAGCGCCATGACCCCCGAGATCCTCCTCTTCGACATCGGCAATGTCATCCTTCCCTTGCGCCTCGATCGGTTCCAAGCCGCCGTGGACCGGGCCGTTCCCGGATCCCCCGCGGATTCTTGGAACCGCCTCTATCTCGATCCCGCCTCCGATGCCTTCGAGCGCGGGGCGATCGGGCGCGGCGCTTTCCGACAAGCCGCCGCTCGGGTTTTGGGCGCGATCTTCGGCCCCGCCGAATTCGAGGAACTCTATTGCGCCCTATTCGATGGCACGACCTCGGGCCTCGAAGGGGCCCTGGGCGGCCTCGCGGGCCGATATCGCCTCGCCCTGCTCTCCAATACCAACGCCATCCACGCCGACTATTTTATCTCGCGGCACGGGGAATTATTCGACCGATTCGAACCGGAGGCCCGGTTCTACTCCCACGAACTCGGGCTCCGTAAGCCGGAGGAGGCGATCTTTCGGGAAGTGCTTCGCCGCCTCGGGGCGCCCGCCGAGAAGGTGCGGTTCTTCGACGATAGCCCCGCCAACGTCGCCTCGGCATCGAGGCTCGGGATCGATGCGGTCCTCATCCCGAGTCCTGCGGCGATCCTTGGAGAATTGCAGAGGCTCTAGCCGAGTCGGAGCCCCGAAGGCGACGGCGCCTCAGGGGGCGATTTCAAGGTCCACGAGGCCGAGGCTATTTTCCTTCGCGCCGATGGCCACGAGGCCGACGGGGTAGCTTCCCTTCGCCTTGGCGTCGGGAACCAGCCGCACCTCAATGCAACGCGTTTGGCCGGGGGCCAAGACGGCTTCGCCATCGAGGGCGGCGATCTCGGCGTGGGCGGGACCGAGGGCATCGAGGAACCCGACCGGCCAAAGTTTCACCGGCTGCGCCACGCGGGAAGCGTTGCTGGCGCAAAGCCGCAGGGTGAGGGCGGCGCCCGGGGCGGCCTTGCCCGGGCCCTCCACGCGGATGACGACGGGGCCACCGGCCTTGGGAAGACGGCCGGTGATGGCGCCCATTTCATAGAAGATCGGCATGGGGCGCAGGGCTCCGTTCGCTTCGATTCGGTTGAGCCCGTACATATTGCCCTTTTCGTTCCCGGAGTACCAGGTGACGAGTTGGGATTGTTCGGCGAGGCCCCGCAGGGCGAGGGCCCCCTGCTCGGCCTTCTGGGCCTCGTCGGCCACCAGGCCCGGCCCGTCCTTCCACCCGCTCTGGAAGCCCACCTCGGTGATCCAGGCCTCCTTCGGCGCGCCGTAGAGGAGGCCCCGCAGGAGCAGCGTGCGGTTGACCGAAAGGCAGCCGGCCGCGGTGGAGGAGTATGGGTGGGAGCAGACCCCGTCGAACCAATTCGTGGCGCCCTCGGCGTAGAGGCGCATGAGCCAATCGCCCTTCACGAAGGCCCCGGTGAACACCCGCGCCTTCCCATCGGCGCGCTTGGCGGCGAGGTAGGCGCGCTTCAAATACTCGCGGTACTCCTCGTAGGCGCCCATGAAGCCCTCGCTGGGGAGGTCGGGCTCGTTGATGATTTCCCAGGCGTCCACGCGCCCGTGGGCGGCCCGGACCGCGCCCTCGACGAAGCGTTCCCAGTCCTCCCAGCGCTTGGGGGCCCAATAAGAATTGCTCACCTTGAAGGGGCCGAGTTTTTTCCGCTCGGCCTCGGGGATCTCGAGGAGGGGGTCTTTGCCGCTGGCCCAGGCCGGGGTGCCCCCCAGGCAGACGATGGGCACGCGGATGCCGTAGCGCGCGAAGGAATCGAGTTTGTCGACGAAGGGTCCATAATTCGTCTTCCCCGCCTCGGCTTCCGCGCTCTCCCAGCGCAGGCCGCCGCGGGTGGCGAGCACCCCCGCGCAGGCGAAGAGTTTGAGGGCCGTGTCGCGGCGGCGGGGCTCGAACTCGGGGAGCCCGTAGGTGCGGTCGATGCCCGTGGCGGCCCAATAGGTCGGGCCCTTGGGCAGCGACGCCGCGGGGAGTTCCTTAGGCGCCTCGAAGGTCTCGATGCGCAGCGAGGTCACGAGCGCCTCGCCCTTGGCGTTCTTGAAGCGCAGCCCGACCTCGAAGCGCGCCACGTTCTCGGAGAGGCGCATGATGTCGCGGGTGGCGACCGGCTGGGGGCCGAGGGGCCCGAGGCCCTGGAAGAGCGCCGTGCGGCCCTTCTCGTCGCGGGCGATGAGGTAGGCTTCGGCGCTGCCCTCTTCGAGGGACGCGCGTCCCGCGAGGCGCACGGTGTAATAGCGGCCGCGGTCCTTCGCCTCCACCGCGAACTGGCGGGCCCCGTAGCCGCTGACGCCCCCCGTCGCCACGAGGCGAAGCCCGGTCGGCCCGGGCTCGAAGGCGATGGCCCCGTTGGTCTTCCAGGTGACGACCCAGTCGACGGTTTCTTTCGAGGGCCCGTCGTGGAAGACTTCGCCGCCGCACGAGAAGGAGACGAGGGCGAGGAGGGCGAAAAAGGGATGGGGGCGTTTCACGTGGGGAACTCCGCGCGGAAGGTTCGGGAAAGGTACTTTCAAGCCAGGGAAAACACAACGCAACAAGACGGGGACTTATGCCCTTCCATCCATGGAAAGGAACCAGGAATCCGACCGCCCCGAGGCGGCGACGGGGGATGAATCTTGACATCCGCCGCGGAATGGGACGATAATAGTAAAACGATTTCCTAAATTGGAGTTCCCCATGCCCGCCAAGCCCAAGGTCGTCTTCCTCCCCCACGCCAATATCCAGTATTCCCAGCTCAAGCCCGGTCGACGGGCCTGGGTGGCCAGGCAGTCTTACGAAAAACTCTTCGATCTGGTGGCCAGCGACCCGCGCTACCGCATCGGCTTCGAAGCCTCGGGCGAGACCGTGGCCTTCATGGCCCGGGAAACGCCCGAGGTGGCGAAGAAACTGAAGGCCCTCATCAAGAAGGGTCAGATCGAACCGGTGGGCTCGCCCTACACCCACCTCATGGTCTCCAATATCGATCCCGAGATCGTCCTGCTCACCCTGAAAGACGGGCTCGACGCGTGGGAGAAGCATACGGGCGTCCGCCCCGCCGTGGGCTGGAACCCCGAATGCTCGTGGACGAGCCACGTGCCCCAGGTCTACAAGCAAGCCGGGTTCAAGAGCCTGGTGATGGATGCGGATTCGTTCTTCCTCTCCTTCCAGGATATCCGGGAGGCGACGAAACTCGCCTTCGATGTGCGGGGCCACAGCAATAAGAACCACCTCTTCAAGATTGAGGAGTACATCAAGGACAAGCCCCATTACCTGAAGTTCCTCACCAATCCGTCGAAGGCGGCCAACGGGCTCAAACTCATCTTCCGCTCCGACATGATGAGCAATTTCATGCTCTGGTACCTCATGGGCGCCACCGAGGGCTACCGCGAGAAGCCCGTGGGGCTCGAGGAGGTCCAGGGGGTGCTCGCCACCTGGAAGAAGCGGGTGGAGGCCACTGGTTCGTTCATCATGCCCTACGCCGAGGACGCCGAGTACATCGGCACCACGGCCTATTTCTATGTGAAGCAATTCGGACAGGCGCGGTTCTTCGAGCCCGAGCCGGGGAGCGTGGCGCGCTTCAAACAGGCCTTGGACGCGGCCCTGGCCCAGGGCTACGAACTCGCCACGCCCTCCGCGGCCCTCGCGGCCCCCGCCCTCCCCAATCCCGCCGTGGCGAACATCGAAAACGGCGTTGCCTGGCATGGCGGCACGGCCAAGGCGTGGGCGAACACCAAGTACGCCCGCATCCTCGACCCGGTGTGCCGTTCGGTCTACGACGGGATCAAGGACGTCTGCCGCGAGGCAAAACTCCCGCTGACGAGCGGCGACAAGAACCTGCGCATGGCCCTCACGCGCGTCATCTCGTCCTACGTTTCCGACGCTCGCTGGCCGCCCGATCCGACCTCGCCGGGGCGCTTCAACGTCGAGGAGGCCTTGGACGATCTCGCCGCGGCCAATGTCGCCCTAGGGAAACTCATGGGGGCGAAGAAATTGGGCGCGAAGAAGGCCCTCTACTCGCCGGCCCTCATGCACGGCCAGATCGAGGCGATCCGGGCCGAACTCATGGCGCTCAAGTACTTCGGGGAATAGGGGCGCCGTCAGGGCGCCCGCAGCACCGTCAGGGAAAGCCCGGGTAGTTCCAGCGCGGCGCTTGAAGGAAGCTCGCGGGGTGCGCTATTGCCCACCGCTTGGGAGGCGGATTTAAAGCCCGTCTCACGAGGCCAGGTCGCCTTCGTCTTCGCGGGATTGAAGAGGAGCAGGGCGCGCGGAGCCCCGGCGAGGCGGATCTCCACGGCGAGTACGCCGCCCACCGGCGCGCGCGCGGCGGCCGTCAGGGGTTCCGAGCCCTTGGCCGTCATGGAAACGTTGGCGCGGAAGGTTTCTCCCTTGGCGAAGCCCTTCCCGTCGGCGTCCTTCACCCGGGCCTCCAAAAGGCTCAGGGGGTAGAATCCCACCGAGTATCCCCAGGTCCGCCCGAGGTTCTTGATCTTCCCGGCGTAGGCCTCTTCGAGGAGGATCGTGCCCCCGGCGAGTTGGATCTCGCGGCCCGAGATTTTTTTATCGTCGGAGACGTGGGCCCATAGATTGACCTGGGTGCAGGGATTGTCCGAGATCGCTTCGAGGGAAAGCGTCCCCGCGAATCCGTGGGAGTCGGCGTAATAGAGATCGGTGCGCCTCCACGGGGAGAGATTCTCCAAATCGACCGCGCCCGGGAGGGCGGGGCCGCCGAGGGCGGGGCGGAACACCGTGGCCGCGGCGATGAAGCCGGCACCGGTGAGGATCGACCGGGCTTCCGGCGCGGGGCGATGGTCTTCCACCACGCTATAGGCGTCGGGGAAATGGGAAGGGGCGGGCTTGCCGCTGGCCGGGGGCTTTACCGCCGTGAGGATCACCGAGCAGAGTTGGGATTCCACGGCCTTCGGGGTGGCGAAGACCGCGCCGCAGGTGGATTCGCCCCAGGAGCGGTACGGCATGGCGATCAGGTGCCCTTCATGGCGCAGGACGGGGCCGTTCTCCACCGGGGAAAAAAAGGCGCCGCCTTCGAGCGGGCGGACCGGCAGCGAAAGATCCGGGAGGAGCATATTGTAGTAGATCCCGATTTCGCCGTCGTAGGCGTGGTAGGGGGCGGCCATGGACGCCTCGGTGAACTGCCGAGCGCGGGAGAGGAGTACGAGCTGGGCGTACTCGGGGTTCCGGGAAGCGGCCAGGATGGCCTCGGGCAGGGTGCCGGCGTCGTTATAGGCGGTGAAGGTGTGCTTCCACCAGGGCGAACCCAGGGAGACGGGCTGCCCGTAGAGGGTCGCGCACGAGGCCGCCACCGCCATGTCCGCTAGGGCCGCGGCGGTTTCCGGCGAGGGAGAGAGCTGGTGGTAGCGGCCCAGGTGGTTGCCGTCGTAATTGAAATAGTTCGCGTCGACCCCGGAGCCGTAGCTGTAGCCGAAGGTATTGCCGCGCTGGCGCAGCGACAGGGCGCGGTCCATGCGGGCCTTCGCTATCGCCGCCCAACGCGTGGCCGACGGGGGATCGACGGTGGCCCAGAGCATGGAAGCGAGGCGCAGGATCACCGCCTGCTGCAGGAGGATATTCGGGGTATTGTCCCCCCAGCCGTCTCCGTTGGTGGCGCGGGTATGGCAACTATCAATGCAGGGCTTGATCCGCTCCAGGAGCCCGTTCACCACGGGGCGCGGGGTTCGGGGGTCTTGCGCCCATAGGTTGGCCAGCTCCAGTTCGCGGAGGAACCAGAGGCTCGGGGCCGGGCCCTTGCGGGCCTTTTCGCGTAGTTGGTCGAAAGCGACCTCGGTGAGTTTCATGGCCAATCGCCTCAGTTCGGGCTCGTCGCGATGGAGGCTCTGGGGGCTCGTGGCGCCCCAGCTAAGCCAGAAGGCCCACGGAAGATAGGGGTCGAGGCTGCGGTCTTCCATCTCGAGCCAGCGGGTTTTTCCGTCTTTCGTGACGGGGAAACTCCACGCGTAGGGGGCCTGTCCGTCCACAGAAATAAAGAAGGAATTGGACTTTTCGTCGGGCCCGAAGACCTTCCCCCAAAAGACCACGGTCTGGTCCTCATCGAGCGTGAACTCGAAGACCGCCTCCCCTTCATTCTTGCCCCCGATGAGGACCGGGGCACTTCCTGTGGCGTCCAGCGTCATGGGGGCGGTGGGACGAGTATCGCTTGCGGCGAGCAGGAGGCCGGCGGCCTTCCCGGGCTCCGCGCCTTTTTTCCCGATGAAGATCGATTCCAGGCGCGCGCCGGCTTCCCGCCCCGAAACGACGAGCCGGTGCTTGCCTTTCTTGAGCTCCCAGGCGAGGACGGGGCAGTATTTCGCGACGGCATTGGAGGCTGCCGCGAATTGCATAGACACTTTCGCGTTGTAGCGCTCCACATACGGGGCGGAGCGAAAGGCCACGGGCGCGGGGGCCGGGGCGCCGATGGCGACCGGAAATATCATGGCGAGGATCGCTACGGCCAACGAAATCGGGCGGGCGAATAGTTTCATGGTCATTCCTATTGAACGGGGCGTCGGTGGATGGAGGGGTGAAAGAGAACGAAGGTCATGGGGGGGGATGGGAAGCCTTCGTAACGGATGGATCCTTTCCCAACCGGGCCGCGGCTTCCTTCAGGATCTTGGTGGTGAGGGCGGGCGTGTGTTTCCCCTTGATATCGGCCCGGGGGAGGCTCGCGCCCAGGGCGGAAACCATTTGGCCGTTCCCGTCGAGGATCGCCACCGCTTGGCGGAGGTAGAGGGCGTCATCGAAGGGGCTTTCGGCGGCGCCTTCCTTGGCCACGAGGGCGAGGAAGGCGTCGAGTTTCTCCCGTGTCTTCCATAGAGAGAGCCCGTGTTCCGCGAAGGGGCGCCGGTCCTCGAGGACCGAGCGCTCCGCGGCGTCGGCGTGGGCCAGCGCAATGAGTCCCGCGGCGCTGGCGTAGGGGTGGAGCGCGTCGCCGGAGAGGCGCTGGACGACCCCCGGGCGGTCGGGGCTCAGGCGGCGCGTTTGGCGGAATTCGGCGCCGACCCGCACGCCCCAGATCACCGTGGCGCCGGGGAGCTCGGCCTGGAGGGTGAGCATGGCGCCCTCGACGGCCGCGTTGCGCGGGGAGCGGAGTTGCTGCTCGCCGAGGACCGAGACGGCGGTGCCGAGGCGCAGGCGCCCATCGGGCCCCTTCTCGAGGAATTGGCGCAGGATGAGCGTGCGCACCAAGTGGTGCGTGGCGGGGGTCTTGAGGCCGAGGGCCGCGGCGAGTTCGTTGAGGCGCAAGCCGTCTTCCGCCTCGCCCACGGTGCGCAGGATATCGAGCCCCTTGAGGAGCGAGAGAACGGGATCGCTATGGGCCATGGATTCCTACCTTCCTTCAGCGGCCGAGCCAGCCGCCGTCCACCGGCAGCACGGCCCCGCTGACGTAATCGGAGGCGGCGCCCGCGAGGAAGACGACGGCGCCCGCGAGGTCCTCGGCCCGCCCCCAGCGCCCCGCGGGGATCCGCTCCAAAATCTGGCGGCTGCGATCGGCGTCCTCCCGCAGCGCGGCGGTATTATCCGTCGCGATGTAGCCCGGCGCAATGGCGTTGACGTTCACCCCCCGCCCCGCCCACTCGTTGGAGAGCGCCTTGGCGAGTTGGGCGACCCCGCCCTTGCTCGCCGCGTATCCCGGCACATTCACCCCGCCCTGGAAACTCAGGAGCGAGGCGGTGAAGATGATCTTCCCCCGCCCGCGCGCCACCATCGCCTTCCCGATCTCGCGGCTGAGCAGGAACGGCGCCGCGAGGTTGACCTCCATGACTTCGTCCCAGAACGCATCGGGATGCTCCGCGGCGGGGGCGCGCTTGATCGTCCCCGCGTTATTGACGAGGATATCGATGACGGGGTGCTCCGCTAGCGCCCGGGCGCAGAACTCCTTCACCTTCCCCCGTTGGCCGAAGTCGCAGGTATACGGATGGAAGGCCCGCCCCAACTCGCGCACGCGCTTCCCGACGGCGCCCCCGTCGGCCTCCATGCCGGCGCTCACGCCGAGGATATCGGCGCCCGCTTCGGCGAGGGCCTCGGCCATGGCTTTCCCGATGCCGCGGCGGCAGCCGGTGACGAGGGCGAGTTTTCCATCGAGTCGGAAGGGGTTCATGGCGATTCCTTTGGGTGGGCGGAGATTCATCACGCGATCGCGTCGCACTGGATGAGAGTCTTCATCCCGGTGCCGGCGCTTTCGAAGCCACTTTGAATAGAAGAAAGCGGCAGCCGGGCGCTGATCATCTTTTCGAGGGGCAGGCTTCCCTCCGCGGCGAGCGTGATGGCTTCGTCGAAATCGGCGGCCTCGTAGACCCGGGCCCCCAGGATTTCGACCTCCCGCCAGAAGAGTTGCTTGAGGTCGACGGGGGCGGGCTGGGAATAGATGCCCACCACCACGACCCGACCGCGCACCCGGGGCAGGCGGGCCATGAGGAGCGCGCAGGCGGGGGCCGCGGTGCATTCGAAGACGGCATCGGCGCCGATGCCACCGGTCCACGCGTCCACGTCGGCGGGAACGCCGTCGCCCGAGGCCAGGACCCTGAACCCGAGGGAGGCCGCGAACGCGCGCCGCTTTTCATCCAATTCCACGACGACGACTTCGGCCCCGCGGGCTCGGGCCACCAGGGCCACGAACAGGCCGATGGGCCCGGCCCCCAGCACCACGGCCTTCTCCCCCGCGGCGAGCCGGGCGCGGCGAACATCGTGGCAGGCGACGGCGATGGGCTCGATGAGGGCGCCGTGGTCGAGGGCCAGGCCGGGCGGCAGGCGGTGGAGGAGACGGGCGGGCACGTTCCAGGCTTGCTGGAAGGCGCCGGGCGAGTCGATGCCGAGGAAATTGAGGTTCATGCACACGTGGCCGAAGCCCGCGCGGCAGGCGGCGCAGCTGCCGCAAGAAAGGAGCGGCCGCACCGTCACGCGCTCGCCCGGCTTCCAGCCCGCCACGCCTTCGCCCAACGCTTCGATGACCCCGCTCATCTCGTGCCCCACCGTCTGGGGGGGCTTCACCCGGGCGTCCATTTTCCCGTGGAAGATGTGCATGTCGGTGCCGCAAATGCCGCAGAAGGCGACGCGCAGGCGGACTTCGCCGGGTTTCGGGTCGGCGGCGGCGGCTTGCTCGACGGTGAAGGAATGATTCCCGGCATAGATCGATTTGTTCATTCGGTCCTCCCATTGGGGGTTTCGTTCAAAGTCCATTTTTCATCCTCAGTCTTCTCGACGCGCCAATGCCGACTCGAGCACTCTTCCTGGAGCACGATGGCATCGCCCGCGGGATCGATGCGAAGCGCCCACCGCTCCCTGGCGTACGGGGCCTCCAAGACCGTGGGCAGGGCGGCGTTCTTGAGGTGCCAATACGCCACGGGGCCGTAGCCATCCACCGCGATGGCGTGCACCGCCCAGCGCTCCAATGCCGGCTCGTTCTCGATGAAGCGGGCGATGGCCGCGCTCCCGGCGGCGCCCTCGCCCCTCTGGCCGGGCATGGGGTGGTAGGCCAAATGCATCCAGCCGCTTGCGAGTTCGGCGAAACGGCCCCCGCCGCAATGGAAGAGTTTCATGCCGCTGGCCCCGCGGCGGCAGATGAGGCGGTCTTCCCCGGGATCCTTGAGTTCTAGGGCGCGGTCGTGGTTGTCGAGCACCCAATTCCACACGGTTCGCACCGGGGTGGTGGCGACGACATGGTCGACGATGAAAAGCGCGTGGGAACCGCAGAGGATCCAAAAACGCTCGCACGTTCGGATCGGATCGCCATAGGAGCGGCCGAACTCGCTGGCGGTCACCCGTAATTGGCCCAGACTCGCCGAAAGCAGTCGACGGGCCCCCCGGTCGATGGCGGGGCCGGGGACGCCGTCTTGGAGTTTTCGCACCGGGGTTCCGCCCTGCTGCAGGACGAGTTCGCCGTGCGGCCCGGGGACGCGGAAGGTGAGGGTATTGTGGGTCTGGGACTGGACCTCGGTGGCGTGCACCAGGCCCCGGTAGCAGGAATGCCCCGGATCCGCCAGCAGGCGCTCCTCCCGGTGGGTCAGGATGAAACTGCCCAGGTCGCCATGGAGGTGGCCCAGGCCGTTTAGGGCCGGGCCGCCGCCGCGGACCGCGAGGACGGTCTCCCCGCCCCAATGGTCCCGGGCGATGGTATCGCCGTTGTCGAAGGACTGCATCGCCCCAAGACCGATTTGCTCCGGGGTTCGGGCCTGGGCCGCTCCCGCCAGGTGCACCAGGGCCAGAAACCCGAAACGGGGAAGGAAACCGAATGAGGACTGGTCGTGGGGTTCGGGGTCGGGAACGGGCGGGGTGAACGTGTCGTGGATCCAGCGCGCCAGGCCCGAGAGGTCCGCATTTTTCCCCTTCAACCTCGAAGAAATCTGGAGAAGGACATCGGCGGAAGGCGAATAGATCGCGCCGGAATCGTTGAAGTTCGCCGACCAGGCGCGGGGCGCGGGGCCGAAGCCCTCGGCGGGCTTCCGATGGAGGAGGCTCGCGGCCTGCCAAATCAGGCCGCGGGCGTAGCGCTCGATGGGGAGCGAAGCGAGAAGCGCGGGGCGCGCGCGCACCAGGGCTTCGTAGTGGAGGGTGAGGGCGTACATGGCGTAATGGCCGTATTGCAGCGATTCCCCGTAGGACCCGTCCTCCTGGAAACATTCCACATGGATCTTGAAGAGCCGTTCGGCTTCATCCAGCGCCGCCTCATCCTTGAGGATCGCCGCGGGCACGGCGAGGCCCGCGCCAAGGACGCAGCGCCAATTGGCCAGGGTCGTTCCGGCGGGCCCCTCGAGGAAGCGTCGGCACATGGGGATCGCCCGGTCGCGCAGCACCGCGATCAGTTCATCCCGTTCGCTTTCGCGGAAGACCCCGGGGGCGAGATCGAGGGCGAGGGAGATCGCCCAGGAGAGGTGGGCGGTCTCGAGGTGGCCGACCGGGGGTTTCGCGGTATGGTTGCGGAATCCCGGGCCGACCCAATCGTCTTCGCTGCGCCGTGACAGATCGAGGGCCACGCTTCGGAGCCACGCCCCCACGTTCGCGTCGCCCGTGAGGGCGACGTGCATGGCGGCGTCGGAGACGTACTCATGGGCGGCGTGCCACCAGGCCATGGTGGCGCCGGGACCGAGGAGCCCGGGTTGGGCCGAGCGCCGCAGGCAGCGCATGGCGAGGGCCCATTTATAGTCGGCATGCACCGGCTCGCGGGAACCGAGAAAGGCGGCTTTTTGGGGATCGCTCAGGAAGTGGGGCATGGGTCTTCTCCGCGGCGTTTAGCGAGGATGGCGATTTCGAGCGGGCATGGGGTTCTTCCCGGAGCGCCCGCCGTCAGAAATACCCGCCCTTCGCCACGACCTCCGTCGGCTTCAGGCCGCTTTCCACCATCTCGCGGATCCCCACCTCGCGGATGAGGATTCCCTCGGCTTTCAGGAGCACGTCGACGATGAGGTCCTTGGGCACGCAGATCACTCCGTCGATGTCGCCGAAGAGGAAATCGCCGGGATGTACGGTGATCTCGCCGATGCGCACCGGTTTCTGCCAATAGTACATGCGGAAGCGGCCCAGCATGCCCACATTGGTGCGGTATTGGTGGAAGACGGGGAATTTCTGCTCGAGGATGGCGTCGGTATCGCGGATGCCGTTGACGATCGCCCCCCGGCACCCCGCGCGCATGGCGGCCATGGTCATCACCTCGCCCCAGTGCGCAGTCACGGTGTCGCCGGTGCAATCCCAGGCGATCACCGAATCCGTCGGGAGTTCTTCGAGCATGCGGGCCCGGGCTTCCATCTCGCCGTCGGTGGTGATGTCGGGGGCGCCCTTGATGGTGAAGGCGACCCCGGCGATCTTCATGCCGCGCTCCAGCGGGGCATAGCAGGCGGGAAGCGCGCAGTGCCTCTTATAATCGAACCGCAGCACGTCGTTGACGGCGCCCGAATAGAGTTTCAGGTAGCGCGCGCGGATCTCGGGGAGGGGGAGGTTGTGGTTCATTGGATTTCCTTTTTCGATGTGGATTACGAAGCGCTGTCTCGCCCCGTGGGCGCCCCCGGGACCGCTTTGATCCCGAGAAGGTGCGCTTGGGAGAAGGCGAGCATGGCGGGGCCGAAGGCGTGTTCGTCGTTGAGGCGCCAGGCATTATCTTTGTAGGCCTCCACCGACCCGTCTTTTGGGCTGAGGCACCCCGTGCAGGTCTGGTCCACGGCGCCCTCGGGGGAGAGGTACTTGAGGTAGCCGCCGAGGCCCTTCTCGAAGGCCGCGCGGGTTTCCGCGCCGAGGAGCTTCGTTTCGAGGCCCCGACCCATGGCGTAGAGGATGAGCCCGCTGCCGGAGGTTTCGACGTAGGAGGCGCGGTCGTCCATCTGTTGGTGCCAGAGCCCGTCGCCGTCTTGGGTGCGCCGGCAAGCTTCGACATGGTCGATGAATAGGGCGCGTAGGGTGGGCCCCATCGGGTGGGTCGTGGGAACCACGCAAGCGAGTTCGCACAAGGCGATGGCGGCCCACCCGTTGCCACGGCTCCACAAGTCATGGGAACGCACGCCGGGGCCCGAGAAACCCACCGCCTGACGGAAGAGCCCGGTGTTCCCGTCGAGGAGGATGCCCCGCAGGAGGAGGATCTGGCGGATGGCCTCGTCGACCCACGCGTCGTTCTTGAGGGCGACCCCGACCATGGCGAGGAAGGGGCACACGGCGAAGGCCGCATCGATCCAGAGCGTCTCGGGCCGATTGGGGAAAGTGAAGAGGCCGAGGCGGGTTCGGGGATGCTCCGCCACCAGGTCGCGGCATGCCTGGGCAAGGACCCCGTCTCGGCCCTCGAGTTTCCCGTTCAAGAGCAGCCAGGCGCTCGCGTTACCGCCCACGCGGTAGAGGCGGAAGGCCCCGTGGACCTGGGGCACCCGACCGTCGAGGAACGCGGCGAGTTCGGTGCGGGCCGGTTCGAGGAAGCGGGGATCGCCGTGGGTGCCCATGCGCGCGAGGGCGTGGAGGGCGAGGATCTCGCTGTAATTGTGGATGGCGACTTCTTTTCGGAAGCGCTTCCAGATGGTTTCAGCGAGGGGAAGGGTGGGGGTCGAATTCATGGGTGCCTCTAATGTATCAATGATGAATTAAAATACAATCATAGATAAAGTATAGATCCGTACACCTTGATTGTCAAACAAATCCGTTCTCTTTTTTTGCACATGATGTCCGGATGACATTAAATCGGACGGCGCCCCAGGAGGCGGCTAAAAGCCGTCCGACACGATGAAAGGAGGTCATTAATCGGTCGCCGCGCCAGGAAGGCGCACTCAGGCGACCGACACGATGTCCGGAGGACATAAAACCCGATGGCGCCGCAAGGGCCGGTGGTTCGCCGCCCGGCAGGATGCTCCGCCGTGGACCCTTCGCGCTCCGGTGTATAGCCGTGGAGGTCCGCACATCTCTCCGTCTGCCGGCATGGGGTCGTGACTTCAACATTTCGATTGGGGAATCCAAAGGCTCTTGGGCTACGGATCACCGCCACCCACGCAACGTGTTTCATGGGATGGAGATTGTCGCGCAGCAGGGAGGTGCTTCCTTAGAGGGTTCTTGGAAAAATGAACGGCATTTACGGCCTCGCACCCGCGCTGGGTGCGGCGCCTGTAAAGGTCCCCATCTCGCAGCCTGGCAGCGGCTTGCCATCGAGGTAGCGGCTGAGCACGAGCCCCGCCCCAATGGCCGCGGAGGCCGGATCCGGGGCGAAGTACGGGCCCAATTTGACCCCGTCTACGTACCGGCAATCGCGCTCATTTCCCTCGCCCTCTTTCCAGGGCGGCCGTCCCCCGACGACGACATTGTTCCGAGAGGTGAAATTGACCGGTATCGCCCCCTTGGATTGGTCCGTGAAATAGCCCCGGTCGGTGACGATCAGGTTGTTCAGGAAGTGCCAGCGCGGGATGCCGATGCCGGGGCTCCCGCCCGGGGCGAGCGTATGGAGGACTAGGGCCTCGCGGTGGCCGACGATGGTGTTCTGGTAAATGTAACCGGAGGCGGTTGAGGCATCCATGCTGAACCAGAAATTGAAGCCGCGGTCGTCTTCCAAGAGGTTGTGGTGGATGTACACGGGGCCGATCCTGGGCAGTTTGAAGCGGAAACCGCCATGGGTGCGGCGAAACACGTTGTCGTGCACGTGCAGGTTGATCGCTCCGCCGCCGATCTCGATGCCCGAATCGCGCACGTCTTCGACGGTGTTCCATGCGATTTCCGTGTCTCGCCCCTCCCCATCGCCGATGAGCGGCTTGGCCAGCGTTTCCACCACATGGACGGTGACGTTGATCCCGTCGAAGGTCTCGCGGATGAAATTGGAGAGGATGCGGTTGCCGGCGCCGGCGGCCTGGAGGGTGATCCCCATCCGGTCGAAATAGCCGCAGAGTTTGTGGATCTGCCAGACCTCATACTCCCGTTTGATCTCCTCCTTGTTCGTGGCCGCCGGAACCCAGGATTCATAGGAACCCCTCTGGATGGCGTTGGAGACGATGAGGTTGCTGTGGGCACCCCCGTCGAGGATGATGCCGTGGTGGGAAAAGGAGGCGAGGGTGCAATCGCGCAGCACGCATCCCCGGGCCCCCGAATCGAACCGCACGGCCTCGAAGGCTCCGGCGAAGGCCAATCCCCGAACGGTCGCCCCGCGCGCCCCCTTGAAATGGAGGGCCGGGGCCCCCGTGGGCATCCAAGACCAAGTTCGACCGCTTGGATCGGCGCCCCCCAAAGTGACATAGGCGGTTTTCTCCGCCTCGCGCCAGAGCCAGAGCGCCCGGATTTGGGTGAAGCCCGAACGGGGCGGGCCCTTGGCCAGGAGGGTCTTCCAATGCCAATCCCCCTCGGTTTGCACCCGATCTTCACGCAGGGCCGCGACGATTTTGCCGTCCACCATCAATTCGTAGGGCTTTTGCTCCAGGGAAGACTTCCATACCCCGGCGCCGATTTCGGGGGCGGGCCCCCATTTGGCCGGGAGTGGCTCGCTCGGGTCGATCCTGACCTCCCCGTCCCCCACCAGGTGGATCTCTTTTTCCAGTACGATCGGTGCCCGGTATCGCCCCGCGCGCAGGTGGATCACCGCGCCGTCGACGGCCCCGGTGATCGCCGAGGAGAGCGATGCATCGGAGTCGACTAGGGCTTCTGCGCTGCCCCAAAGCGCGACGACGACGCAGAAGATGAGGCATCGCCCCATCGGGACTTTCACTGCGTAAGCCACGCCATGCTGTCCACATCCACCTGCCGGATGAGCATATGTTCGGGCGCCGAAAAGACCCAGAGGATGACCGAGGCGACATCCTCCACTTTGAGCATCTTCTCCCGGGCGACCTTGCGGTCTCCCCAATAGGCGCTATCGGTGGCGGAGGGGTTCACCTCGCTCACGCGGATGCCGAGTTTGAGGGCCTGGTCGGCGAGGCCCAAGCCGACCCCGCGCTGGCCGAATTTGCTGGCGCAATAGAGGGGCGCCGTGGGGTTGGTCTTCTGCCCGGCGACGGAGACGATATTGACGATATGCCCCGCCTTGGCGGGCTTCATGAGCCGAAGGGCTTCGCGGGTGCAGAGGAAGGTGCCGCGCACGTTGGTATTGAACATCGCCTCGAAGTCGGCGAGTTTGGCTTCGCTCAGGTCGGGCGTGGGGATGCCCAAGCCGGCGTTATTGAGGAGCCCGTCGAGGCGGCCGAATCGCGCGGCGCAATCGGCGAAGGCCTCGGCGACGGAAGCTTCATCGGAAACGTCGCAGACGCGGGTGGCGAGGTTCGGGGTGGGGCGCTCCCGCTTGAGGGCCTCCAATTTGGAGGGGTCGCGCCCGATGCCGAAGACTTTCGCCCCCGCCGCAAGGAGCGAAAGGGTCGTGGCTTTCCCGATGCCGCTTCCGGCTCCGGTGATGAAAAAAACTTTTTGATCGATCATGGGTGCCTCTTTGTTTATCAAGGATAAATAATAAATATCACTATGATACATTATAGGTCGTAGATTTGGAGAAGTCAATGTGCGTCAAAATCCAGACGGCGGACCCTACCGCATACGAGGATTGGGTCGTAAGATTCCATCCTAAACAATGAGAGCGGATTTTGCCAATCCAGCGTCGCGCGGGCCCTACGGACCCCCGGAGAAACGGTGAACCCATGAAAATCGGAAACGAATCCTTCTTCCTCCAATGCTCGGATCATACGGGAGCCCTGGAATCCTGCAGGGTGGATGGGCAAGAACTCCTGGCCCAGGCTCCCCGGCCCCCGTGCCTATTCCGCATCGGCGTCCTTGATCACGCGGGGAATCAGGCGATCCACGGTTCCAACGAAGCGGCTTCGATTTCGGCGGGGCCGACGTCGGAGGCCGGTGTGGAATGGGCGTTCCGGGATGTGGCGGGGCTCGGTCTGGACCTCGCCGTTTCGGTGCGCTTCGATGCGGCCGCGCAGACGATCTCGTTCACGTGGTCCCTCGAGAACCGGGGAGACCGGCTCGTGGAATGGATCCAACTCCCCATCCTCACGGTGCCCGATCGGCTCGGCTATGGTCCGGGCGAACCGAAGCTATTCTGGCCGGGCAACGAGGGCTGCCTCATCGGCGATCTGGGTCTGCGGGAGAATTCCTGGAGGCCCTACACGCCCGTGGGCTATCCGGCCCGGGGAGCGGGGGGCTATTATCCCGGGGCGGCGCCCATGCAATTCATGGCCTACCTCGGGGAGCGCGCGGGGCTCTATGTCGCCACCCATGACCCGGCCTGCGGGACCAAAGAGATCGATTACCTGCGGGGGGAAGGCGGGGTCGACCTCATCTTCAAGGTTTTTCCCGGGGCCCTGGGCCGGGGAAAGCACGCCCTCGGCTATCCGCTCGTTCTCGCTCCGTGCACTGCGGATTGGGTGGACGCCGCGGAGCGCTACCGCCGCTGGGTGCAATCGGGCACGGTGGCCCTGCCGCCCCGCCTGGCGGAAAACACCGCGCTCCCGGATTGGGTGAAGGATTCCCCCGTCGTGGTCACCTATCCCGTGCGGGGGAACGGCCACCACGGCTATAAATCTTTTCCGAACGAATTCTTTCCATATACACGGGCGCTCCCCCACCTGGACCGATTGGCGAAGGAGTGGAACGCACCCCTCTTGGCCCTCCTCATGCAGTGGGAGGGTACCGCTCCCTGGGCCCCTCCCTACGTGTGGCCGCCCTTGGGCGGGGAAAGGGTTCTGGCCGAGTTCACCGAAGCGCTCCACGAGAGGGGCCACCGCCTCGGGCTCTATTGCTCGGGCACCGCGTGGACGAATTGGGCCGGCACCGGCGACGGAACCTACCGCCGCGACAAGCAATTCGAGGAGGAGGGCCTCGCCTCGGCCATGTGCGCCGGCCCCCGGGGGGAACTCGGTTGCCTCATCTGCAACCACGAGTCCATCCGATTCGGCTTTGATATGTGCACCCATGCGCCGTTCACCCGTCGGGTGATGGCCGAAGAGGCGCGCAAGATGGCAGCCGCGAAGGTCGACTATATCCAACTACTCGACCAGAACCACGGCGGGGCCAGTTACGGCTGCTATTCGAAGGACCACGGCCATCCCGGGGCCCACGGGCCTTGGCAGCAGGGCTCCATGAAGGACCTGCTCGCGGGGGTGAAAAAGGCCATGGCCGAGACCGGCAACGAGAGCGTACTCGGCTGCGAGTCGGCCGCCGCCGAACCCTACTTGGCGGAACTCCCCCTCAACGACCTCCGCTACAACATCAATTGGGCCGAGTTCGGCATGCCCGTGCCGGCCTTCGCCTACGTCTACCACGAGTACGTGAATAATTTTTCCGGGAACCAAGTGGGGATCACCGAGTTCTTCCTCCCCGCCGAGAACCCCTGGCACCACACCCTGCGCATGGCCTACTCTTTCATCGCGGGTGACCTCCTGGCGGTGGTCCTGAAATCAGGCGGGGAACTGCATTGGGCCTGGTGCTGCCGCTGGAACGAGGAGGCCCCCGAGCAGAAGCCCTTAGTCGATTTCGTCGGGCTCCTTAACCGCTGGCGCCGCGGAGCCGCCCGGGAGTACCTCGTCCACGGGCGCATGGAAAAGCCCCACCCCATCTCCGGCATGAAGACGGTGACCCTGCGCCATATCCGCGGTTCCACCTTCCCCCATGATTCGGTCCTCACCAGCGCGTGGCGAAGCCCGACGGGCCGGTGCGCCCAAATCCTGTGCAATTACCTCCCCGAGGCTCAGCGCGTGAAGCTCCTGCTCCCCGCGGGAACGCGCACCCAGACGACGGTGAGCGAATATGGGAACCCCTTCGGCCCGGTGTCGGCGCCGGAGGGCGGCTTGCCCCTGGAACTCCCGCCGTTCTCCGCGGCGATGGTGGAATGGGGCGGGTGAGGGGGGGGCGGATCTGAGGGCTGGTGCAGCGCTGGCCCGCTCTTTGTGCCATTTTTCCTGCGCCGCGGCGCTTGCCGCCGAGAAGGGCGGGCGTTTCGGGTAGGTGTCAGGGCGCAAGGGCCTGTCCCCGGGAGCGGATTTCGGGCAAAATAGGCACCATTCGGAGGCACCATGCACCTGCTATTGCGGAGTTCGTGGCAGAACGTGAATATCGGCGATGTGGCCCACACGCCGGGGGTCCTGGCCCTGTTGGAAAAGGCGATCCCAGGGCTCGAGGTGACCCTCTGGCCCAACCCCCTCGAACCCGAGGTGAAGGCGATGATCGTCAAACGCTTCCCCCGGCTCCATCTGGCCGAGACTCCCGCCGAGAAAAAGCGGGCCCTTCGCGATTGCGGCTTCTTCCTCCACGGCTCCGGCCCCTATCTGGTGGGTTGGCGGGAACTCAACCAGTGGGCGGAGGAGACCGGAAAGCCCTTCGGCGTTTTCGGCATCACGTTGGCGCGCCCCGCCGACCCGGGGCGAATGCCCGAGCACGAGGCGATGTACCGGCACCTGCCCGAGGCCGACTTCGTGTACTACCGCGATTCGCCTTCCCTCGACGCCGCGCGCGCCATGGGCCTCGCCTCGAGGCATGACGGGTTCGGCCCCGACGGCGCCTTCTCGGTGGACCTCGCCAACGCGCCGGCCGCCGAGGCTTTCACGCGCACCCATGGGCTGGAAAAGGGGAAGTTCTTGTGCTGCATCCCCAAGCTCCGGTTCACCCCCTACTGGATCCTCCACCCCGAGCAGGCCTTCGACCCGGCCAAGCACGCGCGCAACGAGGCCATGAAAGAGAACGACCATGAGCCCTTGCGCCGGGCGATCCGATCCGTGGTCGCCGAGGGGGGGATGAAAATCCTCCTCTGCCCCGAGGACCGCACCCAGATGCGGGTGGGGAAGGAACTCCTCTACGATCGCCTGGAGCCGGAGGTGCGGGAGCGGGTGGTGTGGCGCCCGGATCACTGGCTCACGGACGAAGCGTTGAGCACCTACCGCTTGAGCGCCGGGCTCTTCGGCCATGAACAGCACAGCCCCATCATGGCCATCGGCGCGGGCATCCCCGCCTGCGTGGGACGCTGGGCCGAACAGACCACCAAGGGCTTCATGTGGAAAGATATCGGCCTGGGGGATTGGCTCTTCGACCTGGATGCCGAATCGGACCGGGCGCGCTACCCCGATGCCGTGCTGGAGATCGCGCGGAATCCGGCGGCAGCGACCGAAAAGGCCCTCGCCGCGCGCGCCCGGGTCCGGGAAGCCCAAGCGGGGATGATCGCGAGCCTGAAGGCCTCGTTGGGGTCCCACTGAGGCGAAGGCCCGGCCGCCCTCATTTGGGGATTTCCAGGCGCAGTCCCGGACCCTCCTCCGAAATGGCGGCCATGCCCCCGATCGCCTTGGCGTAGGCGAAGAAGTCGGCCACATCGGGCGACCGCTCGAATCCCGGCGGACGCTTCGTCTCTTCGGCGCCCATCTCGAAGACGATGGCCTTCCCGGGCCCCTTGGCGATGGTCGAGACGCGGATGACATGCCCGCGCCGCTCGATGGCATACAGGGCGGCGAGGCCCGCGTAGAGGCCATGGCGAAGATAGGTCTGGTCCGCGGTCACCGAGAGTTTCTCATCCCCCATCACGAAGGCGTTCGATTCGGTGCCCCAAACGCGCATCGCCTTGGCGGTCACGAACTCGAGGAGGGCCTTCACGAAAAACGTCTCGGGAACGAGGAAGGGGACGGCGCCGGGCGAGGACCTTTCGAAATGGGCGGGGAACGCTCCCGAAGCCAGCCGCGTCTGGTCGGCCTTGGCTTCGGCCACCCAGGGGGGCGGGGCCCCCAATCGCAGGGCCAGCTGGGCTTCGTAGAGGGAATCGGGGGTCACGGCGCTTCCCAGCGACTCCAAACATTCCAGGTGGTCTTCGTTGAACCGGGCCCGCTGACCGTGGAGCCCCACGATGATGGGGTTGTAGAACACATCGGCCCCGTCGTTTTTCCAGAAATCGTAGGTGGGCCCCGAGGGGCCGTCCTTCTTCCGCCCGTGGTCGAGGTTCCACACCACCATTTTCCCGAGGTGCTGGGGGAAGTCGCGCAGCCCCCCGGTGGACCCGTAGAGGGAACCCCCGTCGATGCGGTCATAGAGCGAGAGGAAGGGCCGCCCGCTATGGCTGTCGAGGGGCTCCTCCGGGCCGATTTGGCAGCGCCAGAACACGGTGCCCACGGCCTTCTGGCTCACGCTGGGCCCGTGGATAAAATGGGCCCGGTCGTCCATCAGCCCCCCCAAGACTCCATGGGTGTAATAATTCACCCGGGGGATATGGTGCCCGGGGTTCCCGAGTATGAAGAGGTTGAGCATGGAAACCGACGACGAGAGGTTCACGCTGACCGTCTGGCTCACGTCGGTGAACGAGCATCGCCGGACCCAGGCGTTGGCGACCCCCTTCATCTTGAGGGGGGACCAGCCCGAATCCTCCAAGTCGTTGCGATGATGGACCACCCGGTTATGGGCGTTCCCCATGAACGCGAGATCCTCGAAGCCCAATTCGGCGATGGGCGCGTGGGGCTTGAGCACCCAACCCGCCCCCGCCTTCACCGGGTAGCGCAGGGGTTCCTCGAGGTAGACGAGATCGCCCTCGATGCCGCGGATCTGGTGGATCTCCCCCGTCATGGGGGACTTCCTGAAGTTGAGCCAATCCGCGTCGGGTTCATGGGGAGCGATCATCGCGAGGAGGACCTCGATGTTCTCGTTCATGAGGAAGAAATAGCCGCCCTTCTTCAGGCTCCGGGGATCCGAGACCCGCAGGGCCAGGGGGTTTTCGGCAAGCGTCCCCGTGACCTCCGCCAGGGTCGGACGTCCGGTAAGGGGCGCTTCTTCGGCCGGCGATTGGGCGTAGAAGACCGTGTCGCCCAGGTGGTAATGGCGGGGGTCCATGGGGCCGACGCCGGTCTCGAAGGGATGGATTTGGTGGATGATGGATCCGCCTTCCCCGCAGCCCTCGCCCTTCAGCACGATCCCCCCGCGTCGGATGTACAGGGTCTTGCGGAGGTCCATGCGCGCATTGACGAGGTAGCGCCCCCGGGGGAAGAAGACCACCCCGCCCCCGGCCCCTTCGGCGGCGGCGATCGTCCGTTGGATGGCTTCGCCGTCGTCCGCGAGGTCATCGGGCTTCGCCCCGAAATCGGTGACGGGGAAGCGCCTTCCGCGCGCTTCGGGCAAGCTGCGCCCATGGTCGTATCCGGCGTAGGAGAAATCCGGGAGGAGCAGATCCTGTCCCTTCACCTTCGCCCGGGCGAACGCATCGAAGGCCGCCGAGGGTTTCGCGGCCGTGGAAGGGGCCGCGGGCCACGACTGGCGAACCCCGGGCGGGATGAGGGTGTCGAAGCGGTCCCCGTCGAGGGGCACGATGACCAGCAGGTGGGGGATGGCGAAGCGCCCCCCTTCCAAGCCCGGATGGCCGGGAATCCGCACCGGTCCCGCTTGGAACACGGCGCGATAGATCGAATCGGATAGACCGCCCTTGCCGAGGGACCAGGCGGCGGTGAAGCCCGTGGCGATCCAGGGCTCGGGCAACTCCACCTCGCCCACCCGCGCGGCGAACAGGTACACGGCCGCCGGCGATTTCAACGCGAGGGAGTACCCGGCGAAGGCCAGATCCGACTTGCCGCGGCCCACCGCCACCGTGGTTTGCCCCAGGAGTTGGGGCGGGCAGGCTTTCAGGGCGGTCGCCAAGCCCGTGCACCGGGCCGTGCCCGTGGCCAGGGCCTCGATCTTCCCGCGGGTTTCGGCGGGCAGGACGAGATCGGCCTCGGGGTAGGGGTTCGGAAACGCCCAGGCGATGAGGAGGGGAGCCAACCAATGGAAGGTTTTCATCCCCCTATCATACCGCGACAACGTCGATCGAGGCAGATCCTGCAAGACGCGTTTCCGGACCGAGTCCTGGAATTCCGCCTCAGTGTCGGTGTGCGCCCACGTTTACGGGCGGTCGATGGTCCCAAAAGCCGCCCCGGTGAATGTGCCGCCCTTCGTCTCACCGTCGCCGGCAAGGGATCCTATGTGGAGGAGGGGATGGATAGGGGACCGAAAAAAATGGACCGCGCGGAAGAATCATCCCGCGCCCGCGCGGGATGAGGCCCCGGTCCGTCGGCGGCCCAGCCTATTCTTTATTGATCCTCGAACGCGTCCCAGATCTGCTGGGTGAAGCCCAGGCCCGCGGCCGCCTTCTGTTGGGAATGCGTGAGGCGCTCCCAATTCTGCGAGGCGGTGTCCGGGACGTTTTCCTGGCTATCCCACACCTCTTCGTTCCAGCCGAGGGCGCTCCAAAGGTCCTGCTCCTCGTGGGAGAGGTCGCGCCAATAGCAGTCTTCCCAGACCATCGGGTCTCCCTTCATATCGCGCACGGCCATGGGCAACTCCCCCTCGAACGGGTCGAGGTTTCTGGCCGGTTTCATCGGACCGGCCGGTGTAGACAATACAACGCGGAAGCGGGTCTTGGCAAGGGGGAAAAAGGCGCGTCGTTCCCACAGGGGCGCCGAAGCGGAGGGCCGCCGCCTCGGCGGTCCGGGGAAGGTCTCGGGGATGGACGCTTCCCCTATTCCACCGTTTCCATGAGGATCGTGTCCATCACGCGGCCGCCGAGATTGACTTCGGTGACGGCGACGAGGTGGTCCCCGGGCTTCACGAGGCCCTTCGTTTTAAGCCGCGCGATGGCGGCCTCGAAGTTCTTGGCGGAATCGTCGTGGAATTCGATGAGGAAGGGCTCGATGCCCCAGAAAAGGGCCAGGGTCGGCAGGAGCACGGGGTCGTCGGTGAAGGCGAAGACGGGCGTGCCGAGGGAGCGCTGCCAGGCGGCGTTTCGCGCCATGCTTCCCCGGCGCGTGAAGACGATGAGGGCGGCGGCCCCCACCTCCCGTGCCATGAGGCTCGCGGCCTTCACCATCTTGGCCCCCAGGCTGGGCATGCGGGCGAGCTCGGCATAGCCGGCGCCGCCGCTGCGCTCCACGCGGCGGGCGATGCGGTCCATGATCTCGAGGCAGGCCAGGGGGTAATGGCCCACCGAGGTCTCGCCCGAGTGCATGATGGCGTCGGCCTGCTCGAAGACGGCGTTGGAGACGTCGGTGATCTCGGCGCGGGTGGGGGAAGGGTTGTCGATCATGCTCTCGAGCATGTGGGTGGCCACGATCACCGGCGTGCCGGCCAGGATGCAATGCTTCACGATGCGCCGCTGGATGATGGGGAGTTCCTCGAAGGGCAGTTCGATGCCGAGGTCTCCCCGGGCCACCATGACGGCGTCGGCGGCGGCGATGATGGCGTCGAGGTTCTTCACCCCCTCCTGGTCCTCGAGTTTGGCGATGACCTTCTGGGGCGCCTTGCGGTAGTCGAGGATCGCCTTGAGTTTCAGGACATCCTCGGCCTCGCGGCAGAACGACATGGCGATATAGTCCACGCCGATGGCCATGGCGGTCTCGACGTCGAGGATGTCCTTCTCCGTGAGGGCGGGGAGCTTCACGCGCACGCCGGGCAGGTTGATATGGCGCCGGCTCCCGAGCACGCCCTCGGTGAGCACCTCGCAGGTGAGTTCGTTGCGCCGCTTCTCGAGCACCTTGAGCTTGATGTTGCCGTTGTCGACGATGACGATGTCGCCGAGGCCGATGTCCTCCACCAGGTGCTCGTAGTTCACGTCCACCGAATGGGTCTCCTCGCTCTTGGCGCCCCGCACCGTGAGGGCGATGCGATCGCCGGGCTTCAGGTCGAGGGCCGTGGGGAGGTCGCCGGTGCGGATGGCGGGGCCCTGGAGGTCCATCATGATGGCCACCTGGCGCCCGAGTTCCGCCGCGGTCTGGCGCAGGAGCCTTGTGATCGCGGCGGCGGTCTCCCCGCTGGAATGGCTCATATTGATGCGGGCCACGTCCATGCCGGCCTCGATGAGGCGGCGCAGCAACTCGGGGGAATCGGTGGCCGGGCCGATGGTGGCGATGATCTTGGTGCGCCGAAGCGCGGGGCGGGTACTCGGGGCGGATTCGGATTCGCTTCTCATGGCCGGGAGCTTCGATTGCCCCGGGGCGGGCGTCAACGCGCGCGCAAGCGTGGTCGCGGGGTCCTTCCGGATAATCGGGAGGGGAATATTCCTCGCATCGGCTCCTTTTCCGGGTAGAAAGGAGCATGACCCGACTCCTCTCCGTGGCGCCCGCGCCCGCTCTCGTCTACGCTCCAAGCTGCCGCGGGGTGTATAATCCGCCTGCGCCCCCAGCTCCGGCGGTCCGCCCCTTGCCCACGCCCGAATCCATCCTCAAAGAAACCTTCGGCTACGACTCGTTCCGACCGCTCCAGCGCGAGATCATCGAGCACGTCCTCGCCCGCCGCGACGCCCTGGCCATCCTGCCCACCGGCGGCGGCAAATCACTCTGCTACCAGGTGCCGGCGCTGATTTTCCCCGGCCTCACCATCGTGGTCTCCCCCCTCATCGCGCTGATGAAAGACCAGGTGGAGCAGCTGCGCGCCGCCGGGGTGCCGGCGCTCTTCCTCAACAGCACCCTGTCCCCCGAGGAGTACGGCGCCAATATGCGGGCGGTGCGCCAGGGCGAGGTGAAGCTCCTCTATATGGCGCCCGAGACGCTGGTAACCGCACGCATCGAGTCCCTCCTCTCCGGGCTCTCCGTCGATTGCCTCACCATCGACGAGGCGCACTGCATCTCCGAATGGGGCCATGATTTCCGGCCCGAATACCGCGAAATCGCCGCGTTCCGCGAGCGCTTCCCCAACGCCGCCTGCCTGGCCCTCACGGCCACGGCCACCGTCCGCGTGCGCGAAGACATCAAGCGGGCGCTCAAACTCGCCGCCCAGCGCGAGTTCATCGCCAGTTTCGACCGCGAGAACCTCTTCATCGAGGTCCAGCCGAAGACCGAGACGAAGGCCCAACTCCTCGAATTCCTCTCCCGGTTCCCCGGCGAATCGGGCATCATCTACGGCTTCTCCCGCAAACGCGTCGACGAACTGAGCGCCTTCCTCGCCTCCCGGGGCCACGCGGTGCGCCCCTACCACGCCGGCCTCGAAGACGAGGCGCGGCGCAAGAACCAAGAGGCCTTCATCCGCGACGATGCGCAGGTCATGGTCGCCACCATCGCCTTCGGCATGGGCATCAATAAGCCCGACGTGCGCTTCGTCGTCCACGTCGACCTCCCCAAGAGCCTCGAGAATTACTACCAAGAAATCGGCCGGGCCGGGCGCGACGGGCTCCCCGCCCATTGCCTGCTCCTCTACACCTACGGCGACGTGGCGAAAATACGCCATTTCATCGACCAGAAGACCGGAGACGAGAAGCAGGTGGCCGCGAAGCACCTCGAGGCCATGGTGCGTTTCGCCGAAGACACGGCCTCCTGCCGCCGCAAGCCGCTCCTTGCGTATTTCGGCGAGGCCTACGAGAAGGCCGATTGCGGGCGTTGCGACCATTGCGCGGGCGGGGCCCAGGAACCCGTCGATATCACGGTGCCCGCTCAGAAATTCCTGTCATGCGTGGTGCGCACCGGCGGGCGCTTCGGCGCCTTCCATGTCACCGAGGTGCTCCTCGGCTCCCGGAGCGAGAAGGTCCTCAAATGGGGCCACGAAAAACTCAGCACCTGGGGCATCGGCGCCGAGTACGACAAGAAACAATGGATGGAACTCTCCCAAGAACTCGTGCGCCTCGGCCTCCTGACCCAAGAGGGCGAGTACCGCATCTTGGTTCCCACCCCGAAGGCCCAAGAAGTCCTGCGGGAACGAACGCCCCTATTCGGCCGCCTCCCGGGGGCAGCGCGGCCGGCCTCCGCGCGGTCGCGCACCCGAAGCGGCGCGCCGAAGGGCGGCGAACCCCTCCCCGATTTCGATCCGGGTCTCTTCGACCTGCTCCGGAAAAAGCGGAAATCCTTCGCCGAGGCCGCCTCCGTTCCCCCCTACGTGATCTTCTCCGACCGCTCCCTCATGGAGATGGCCGGCCGCCTTCCCCGGTCCCCCGAAGCATTCCTGCGTGTCCACGGGGTCGGGCAGGTCAAGGCGGAGAAGTACGGGCAGGCGTTCCTGTCGATGATCCACGCCTGGTGCCAGGAGAATGGCCGGGCGTGAGGGGCGAGTCGATCAGGAAGCCCGGTGAAAGCGGCGCCCGGCGCCGACCGGCATGAAGCGTCTCATCCGGGCCATTGACGCCTGAGGAGCGGTGTGGTTTCGGCGGCGCTCACTCATGCCCATCGGGCGATGGGGACGAATCAGACGCCCCATGGGCGGTGCCGTCTCCGGGCCGGCCTTCGCCGACGGCCTTGGCGAGGTTTTTTTCCGACACCGTGACGGGTCCCGTCATGAACTCGGGAAGATTGTAATTCTTCAGGAAACGATCATAATGATCCGGGGAGGCCTGCGGCAAGGGGAAGGGCTTGGATTCCCGTCCCTCGCCGTCGAGATGGAAAAAATAGGGGCGCGCCAGCCAGCCGTTATCGCGTTTGCTGCTGAAGACGATCCACCTGCCGTTTTGAGACCAGGAATGCCAGGAGTCGGCTTCGGGGCTATTGACGGCAAGTCGCCGGTGCGTCCGGTCCCTCAAATCGAGCAGCCAAAGATCGCTCCCCGGTTGGTTGGCGGGGAAGGCCCCCCAGGGAGACAGGCAGAAGAGCACGAAGCGCCCATCCGGGGAGACCCTCGGTTCGCTGGCGCTGAGGCCGGTGCGCTCGGCGGACACCAGGGTTTCCACCGCTCCCCAGGAGCGGCTCCCGGGATCATAGGGGGCGCGCACCAGGTCATAGCGCACCTTGTCGATGAGGCCAACCAGCGGAGCCTGGTTGGTCTTCCACGGCGGGAAGGCGCGGCAGAAATAGAGCATGCGGCCGTCCGGGGCCCAGGCGGGGAAGGTCGCGAGGCCGTCGGGCGGGGAAAGGCGGGTCGGGCGCGCTTCCCCAGAGGAAGCGTCATACACGGCGAGTTCGGAGGCCAGATCGAAGACATCCCGGGGTTCGACCGCGGCGCTGCGAATCACCTGCCCGATATGGTTCATGGAAAAAACCGCCAACGCCCCGCCGGGCGACCATGAGAGATAGGCGGGAGGCTGGGGCGTTTGGGCGGTCCTGGTATCGATGCGGCGCGCCCCGTTCGGGCCGACGAACACCAGGCCTGGTTTCAAGCTTCGGTCGGATCCGGGACGGAACTGGAACGAAAAATGATCCGGACGGCCCCGATCGAAGGCGTGGCAATTGATGCAGGCATGGCCGATGGCCCGATTGCGGAGGATGGGGCGCTCTTCGTAGGTCTCCAGGTGGCGCTGGAAGAGGCCCAATTCGTTCCACAGGTGGTAGGCGGGCCCGAGGATGCGGTAGGCGAGATAGGGATCGATGGGGTCGGTGGAGAGTTCCAGGAAAACGGGGGCAAATCGCCGCCAGGGGCCCGCCGAATGTCGCACATACACCTCGAGTTGGATGCGTCCGCCGGGGGTGCGGTCCACCAATTCCCGCCAGGCGCGTCTTGGGACGAGCGCCGCGCCCTTGGGAGCGGCGAAGACGACGGGGCGTCCGGCCCGGCCTCGCAGGCAGACGCGGAAATCATGGCCTTTCTCGCGAATCATGAAGGGGGGCGGTGCGAGATTGGGGGGGAAGCATACCTGGTCCAGGTCGGGG
>JAFLEE010000002.1:0-4290 GCA_017302015.1 Spirochaetota bacterium
GGGCGGCGGGACGCATCCCCCGCCGGTCGAACTCCTTCGCGAGGTCGTAACGGGGTAGATCGGGCCAGCCTTTCGGCAGCGGCTTGCCCTGGTAGCTGAGGGCCGCGGCGCGGTCCGAATCGTGGATGCAGGGAAGGAGCCAACGCTCCCGGATCCGGGGATCGAGGTCGATGGGGCGAAGACGGCACTTACTCATTGGGCGGCCCTGGGGATTCTCGAGAACCACCGGTGCAAAGCGAGGGGATTCCGCCCGGGAGAACCCGCGGGGAGCTGCGGCGAGGGCCCGAAGCGCGGTTCAGACGGCCTTGAGGCAGAGCGTCGAGTTGTGCCCGCCAAAGCCGAAGGAATTGGAGAGGACCACGCCGACTTTCTGTTCGATGGGCTCTTTATTGATGCAGGTCAGGCCGCAATCGGGGTCGAGTTCATCGAGATTGATCGTGGCGGGGATGACACCGTGGCGGATGGCGAGGGCGGAGATGATGGCTTCGAGGCCCGCCGTGGCGCCCAAAAGGTGGCCGGTCATGCTCTTGGTGGAGCCCACATGCACGCGGCTGACATCGTTCTTGAGGGCCTTGCGGATGGCCTTGCACTCGGCGATATCGCCCTGCTCGGTGGAGGTGCCGTGGGCGTTGATGTAGTCGACGGCGCTCGGATCGATCCGGGCCTGGCTGAGGGCCATCGCCATGCTGCGGGCGGCGCCTTCCCCTTCGGGGTGGGGGGCCACGAGGTCGTAGGCGTCGCCGGTCATGCCCACGGAGCAGACTTCGGCGATGATATCGGCCCCGCGTTTTTTGGCGTGCTCGTATTCTTCGAGGAAGAGGACGCCGGCGCCCTCGCTCATGACGAAGCCGTCGCGGGCCTTGTCGAAGGGCCGGCTGGCCTTGGTGGGGCTCTCGTTATAATGGGTGGAGAGGGCCTTCAGGTTGCAGAAGCCCGCCACGGCCATCGTGAGGATGGTGCTTTCAGTTCCGCCGGCGAACATGACATCGGCCATATCGCTCTTGATGGCGAGGAACGCCATGCCGATGGCGTGGTTGCCCGTGGCGCAGGCCGTCTGGACCGAGAAATTGGGGCCCTTGAAGCCGAACTCCATGGACAGGTAGCCGCTGGCGATATTCCCGATGTGGGCGGGGATGTAGAACGGGCTGATGCGCTTATGGCCGCCCTTGGTGAAGTACACCTCGGCTTGGGCCTGTTGGGTGTGGAACCCGCCGATCCCGCTGCCGACGGCGAAGCCCGCCCGTTCGGGGTTGGGCGCTTCTTTCAGGCCGGCCATGGTGAGGGCTTCGCGGCAGGCGGCGGCGCCGAAATGCACGAAGGGGTCGAGGCGGCGGGCCTTGGACTGCTTGCCTTCCTGGAAATGCTGGGTCCAATCGAAGCCCCGGACTTCGCCCGCGATCTGGCAGGTGAAGGTGGAGGCGTCGAATTGGGTGATCTTGCCGATCCCGCTCTCCCCTTTGAGGATCTTCTCCCAGGTTTGGGGGACGTTATGGGCGAGGGGGTTGACAGTCCCCATACCGGTGATGACAACGCGTCGTGCGTTCATGCGGGTTCGGCGGAAAAATAGGCGGCGAAAAGCCGCTTATTTCTTGTGGTCTTCGATGTATTTGACCGCGTCGCCGACCGTCTTGATCTTTTCGGCCTCTTCATCGGGGATCTCGACGCCGAATTCCTCTTCGAGGGCCATGATGAGTTCGACGATATCGAGGCTGTCGGCGCCGAGGTCGGCGAAGGTGCTCTCTTTGGAGATCTCGGCAGTGTCGAGATTCAGTTTTTCTTTGATGATTGCCTTGACTTTCTCGAAATCGACGACCATTGGGTGCTCCTGATGCGCTATTTGAGGCTTTATTTATACCATGGCTAGGCCGCCGTTGACAGACAGCACCTGCCCGGTCACGTAGGCGGATCCCTCGCCGGCGAGGAAGAGGGCGGCTTCGGCGATGTCGCGGCCGCTGCCGAGGCGGCCCAGGGGGATATTGGCCATGAGTTGGGCCTTCACTTCGGGGGTGAGTTCGGAGGTCATATCGGTCTCGATGTAGCCCGGGGCGATGGCGTTGACCGTGATGCCGCGGCTGGCGACCTCGCGGGCGAGGCTCTTGGTGAGGGAGATGATGCCACCCTTGGAGGCCGAATAATTGGCCTGGCCGGGGTTGCCGATGAGGGCGACGACGGAGGCGATATTGATGATATGGCCCTTCCGCGCCTTCAGCATGACCCGGATGGCCGCCTTGCACATGAGGAAGGTCCCCTTGAGGTTGGTGTCGAGGACGGCGTCCCAGTCTTCCTCTTTCATGCGCAGGATGAGGCCGTCCTTGGTGATGCCGGCGTTATTGACGAGGATATCGACGGGGGTTTCCTTGCCGATGGCATGGAAGAGGGCCTCCACGGCGGCCCCGTCGGCGACATCGCAGGCGAAGCCGCGGATGGAAGCGCCGGGATGCTTGGCTTGGAGGGCCGAAACGGCCTTTTTCCCCGCATCTTCGTTGCGGTAGGTGATGACGATCTGGGCGCCCTCGGCGGCGAAGAGATCGGCGATGTCATGCCCGATGCCGCGGCTTCCGCCGGTGATCAGGGCCAGTTTGTCTTTGAGGCTATTCACGGGGGGGATTATAGAATCAAGGAGAAGGCTTTTTCCATACTCCTTAACACGGGGTCGCGAGGCCAGGGGCCTGTGGGACTTAGGCCAATCCAGGCCTGCGGTCGTCGGAAGCGCCGCTCCAAGCGGTTCCATTGAAAACCCAAAGAGGCCGTTTTTAAGGGGTCTGGAAGGCGTGTCCAGCGAACGGGGAAAGTCGGATAGCCTCTCGGCCAGGAAAATATGGCAAAGAAAACAAAAAACCCGGGATTCCCGGGCTCATCCGATCGTTTTTATTTTGAAAGGCGTCTTTTAGCCCAAGTTGGGAGGGTCGCGGGGGGGGATGAGGCGGGCCGGGGGCCATGGGCGGGCCCCGTGGCCGCATCGCTGGTGATCCTGGATCCCGGAAAAATCGATCCCCGGATCAACGACTCGAAGAGGCTCAAACCGGAACTCCGGGATGAACTTTCGGCGATCATCAAGCGGGATGCCTTGGCGTTCGGAATCGGCTTGGCGACCGCTCCGGAAATCGATCGGATCAATATTCTGGAGGCGACCCGCTTGGCGTTCGTGAGGGCCTGGGAGGCCCTATCTATCAAGCCGGATTACATCCTTTTCGACGCCATCCGGGTGGACGGTATCGAATGTCCCCAAGAGGCGCTCATCCAGGGCGACGGGCGATCCTATTCCATCGCCGCGGCGAGCATCCTCGCCAAGGTGGCGCGGGATGGGATCCTCCAGGAACTCGATCGGCGCTATCCGGCCTACGGTTTCTCCCGCCATAAGGGATACGGAACCCCCGAGCACCAGGAGGCCCTGCGAAAATGGGGCCCCTGCCCCCAGCACCGCAAGAGTTTTCGGCCCATCCAGGAATTCGATTCTCTGGCGTCCCAGCGGAAAAAGCGCGCAGGAACCTGACTAAGACTGGGCAGAATTCAGCAAGTTTGGGAGATTTTAAGGGAAATCCAGTTGAAAACGCCCGTAGGCCGGGTGGTTCGTAAAAACATTTCCTCGTTTTATGCGTTCTCTTGTAAGAGAAAAGAATGGAGACGGGGATAGGGGGAAAAATCGGGGAATGCCATGCTCCGGGCTCGGTCAGTGGAAGTCAGAAAAAATCCCCCACCTCTTCATCGAGATTTTCCCGACCGCTCGAGAAAAACAATCATGGAATTCCGGGAGAAGCCGAAATTTTGAGGGTCCCAAAGGCTTTTCAGTTCGTCAAGGATGACGTGCTGCTTTGCGGATTCGACAACAAGGAGGTTTCGCCGAATGCTTTTTCTCCGCTCGGTCTATTAATTCCCCCTTTTTTTGGTCGTGGCCGGCGCTTGGTTTTGGGATCCACCCATAACCCCGCGTGGCCCGAACCCGCCACCTCCTTCCCGTGGAAAGAGGGACCCTCCCCCCCCCGACGGCCTTACGATCGGGGCAAAGGGATCGTATTGGCGAATGGAAACTAGACCAGACCGGCCCGATGGCATTGGCGGCTTAATCATGAAGAATTTACCGGGTATTTCGCCCTTCAGAGTGGCAGCCCAGCCCCCCATTCCAGCATTCGTTTTCCCCACCCATGATAGGGAGCCGGACACGGCGTCTCCGTTGTGCCCCTCGCCTAAAGATCCTTCCACCGGAACAAGGAGGTTCCCCCATGGCCAAAATTGACGTGATGACGCTCACGGCGGGGCAGGCCTTGCCCAAGCCCATCGGATTCGATCCGC
>JAFLEE010000002.1:4300-162194 GCA_017302015.1 Spirochaetota bacterium
CGGATGCCGGGATGACGGCGACGCCGCCGTAGCGGTTGCGCAGCCGGGTGTCCGGATCGCCGGGCAGCAGGGCCTCGCCCTCGATGAAGAGGATCTCCAACTCCTCTCCCTCTGGAAAATCCGCCACCTCGAGGTCCTCGAAGCGCAGAGCCTCCAGGTGGAGGAGAGCGGCGTCGATCCCTTCGAGCATTTCCAGGAAGAACGGGAACTCTACTCCAAGGCGCTCTCCAATATCCTCGAGGAAATCGAGCGCTTTTTCCAGGAGATCAAGACGCGGGGCACCGGAAAGTTCAAACCGGTCGCCGACCAGGGAGACGAACTGCTGTCCATCGTGAAGCGCGCTCGGAACGTCCTCCTGGTCATGGTCAACCTCCGCCTGGGCGACACGCTCACCTCCTCCGAATTGGCCCTCTATACGGCCATCTACGGCATGGTCATCGGCATGGGGTTGGGCATGGACGAGAAGCAGCAGCAGATCGTCTACCAGGCCGGCATCCTCCTCAACGTGGGCATGCTGCGGCGCGAGGTCGAGAGCCTCATCATGAAGAAGGAGAAGCTCACCCCCGCCGAACTCCAGGTGGTGCGCTCCCACCCGACCTTCGGGGCCATCATGATCAAAGACAAGATGCGCCTCGAGCCCCAACTCGCCGCCATCGTCGAATCGCACCAGGAGTGCATGGACGGCTCCGGCTATCCGAAGGGGCTCACCGGCGAGAAGATCTCCATCCACAGCAAGATCCTCGGCGTGGCCGAGGAATTCGTGGCCCTCTGCGACGACCGCTCCTACCGCAAGAAGATGTCCCTGCAGCAGGCCATGCGGACCCTCATCGGCGACGGGCGCAAGAAATTCGAGCAGAAGATCCTCCAGATCCTCCTGGCCAACCTGTCCGCCTTCCCCCTCGGTACGGCGGTGGAACTCACCGACGGCCGCAAGGCCGTGGTGGTGGGGGCCAACGCCCAAGTGCCCATGCGGCCGAAGGTGCGGGTGCTCATGACCAGCGATATGAAGCCCCTGCCGGAGCGCAAGACCCTCGACCTGCTCCAGGAGAAGGGGCTCTCCGTCAAACTCGCCATCGAAGACGAGGTCGTGCGCCGCAGGATCTTCGCCCAATTATGAGCGCCCCCATGACGACGGTGGTCCGGGGCCGGGAGGCCGAAACCGCGGTGCGGCGGCACTTGGAAGGCCTCGGGTGGCGCATCGTCGCGGCCAATTGGCGCGCCGGGCGCCTGGAGATCGACCTGATCGCAGAAGCCGATCGGATGCTCGTCTTCGTCGAGGTCAAAAGCCGCCGGGAAGACCGGGCCTACGACCCCCTGGCCGCCCTGAGGCCCGCCCAGAAACGGCGCCTGGTGGCCGCCTCCAGGTATTTCCTCGACCGGCATCCCGCTTGGGGCCGCCATTATTGCCGTTACGACGTCGTCTTCCTCATCCGAAATCCAGAAGGAGGTTCAAGACTCGAGCACATCGAAAACGCCTATCTGGCCGCTTGACCGCGACCCGGGCCGCCTGACCCGACATTCAGCGATTAGCATGGATTCCATGGATGGAAATCCGGCTACACGGAGGTAGCCATGAAAATCGCAGTGGTGATTGACCATGAAAAAATTGCCGCCATCAAGAAGAAGATCCAAAAAAAGGATTACATCGACCACGCCGTCACCCAACTCGCCTATGAGCTCTCGCTCATCTTCAAGTGAAGGCGCAACGTCGATGACCCCGAAATCGGCGGGCAAGGCCGCTCCGGTGGTACCCGGGGCGGCCACGCTCATGATCGTCGACGACGACGAGGAGGTGCGCAAGATCCTTGCCAAGGGGTGCGCCGCCGCGGGATACCGGGTGCTGATGGCCGACAACGGCCTGCGCCTCGTTTCGACCCTCCGCTCCGAGAAAGTCGAGGTGGTTTTGCTCGACATCAATATGCCCTGGGTTTCCGGGTTGCGGGTCGGGAAGGCCATCAAAGAAGACCCGGGGCTCCGGCATATCAAGGTCGTCTACGTGACGGGGGTCCACGAGCGGGAAGCGGAGTGCCGCGACACCGGGTGCGACGGGTTCATCCGCAAACCCTTCGCCCTCCGCCTCGTGCTTGAGACCATCGAGAAGCTCCTCAAGCCGGGCGCTTAGGGGGGACGACCGGAGACGGGAACACCCCGGTCTTTTCGTCCATGGAAACCTATCGCCTGGAACTGACGCAAGACGGCAGTCCCACCTTCCATTCGAGCCTCTTCGGCGAGGCCTGCCACGCACGCCAGGGGGCGCTCCGCGAGTCGCGCCTCAAATTCGCCCAGCCCGCCCATCGCCATCTTGCCGAGGCATCGCCCCTGGGCCCCATTCGGGTCTTGGATGCCTGCTACGGCCTCGGCTACAATAGTTTTTCATTCCTCGATTCGCCCGAGATCCGCGGACGCCCGGTGGAAGTGCTCGGCATCGAAATCGAGGCGCAATTGCTGGCGCGCAACCAGGTGATGGAGCCCGTCTTTCCGTCATGGACGGAGGGGCTAGCCCGGATACGGGCCGGCGGAATCGCCCAAAGGGAACACCATAGCGTACAGGTGCTGATCGGGGGGCTTGAAGTGCTCTACCGGGAACCGGAGGGGCCGCTGGGACGGGCGATCGGGCGGGGATTCGACCTCATCTTCCACGACGCGTTCACCGCCCGGAAATGCCCCGAACTCTGGTGCGTGGAACTCTTTACCCGCTACCGGGATCTCCTGCGGGAAGGAGGGGCCGTCCTCACCTATTCGTCCGCCCATCCGGTGAGCGCGGGCTTCATCGAAGCGGGATTTTCCGTGAGGGAGACCCCGGCCGTGGATCGTCGTCAAGGGGGGATCCTCGCGGTGAAGGATGGGGGCGGAAACACCGAAGGGTGGATGAAGGCGATCCACGAAGAGAGCACCGCGGGGGCCCCTTACCGGGCTAAAAACGGCGAACCCTGGACGTCCTCCCCCCCCGAGGTGCGCTCGCGCATACTTGAAGGTTGGGAATCGGAGAAAGCCGAGCGGGTCGCCCGCGGGAAAGAGACGGTTAAACGGTGGTTGAAGCGCGCCGATTCAAGAGAAGACGGGCGCCATCGAGGTCATCGGTCGTGGTGATCTTCGGATTGGGGTGCGCCAAAGCGATCACCCGGACCCGGCCGCCGGCACGGGTAAACACTTCGGCGTCGTCGGTCGGATCGGGACCCAGACGGCGGTGGAGGACGGCCTCATAGGCTTTCCTGAGCGCGCCGAGGGGGAAGATCTGGGGGGTGGAAACCGCCATGAGGGATTTCCGCGGCGGGCTATCCTCGACCCAGCCTTCGCCATCCACGCGCTTGACCGTATCGCGAAGGGGTTCTCCGGGCAAGAGGCCCCCGTCGAAGCCGGTGCTCTCCCGGATCAGCAGGCGCAGGTCGTCGGGGTGCAGGAGCGGCCGGGCGGCATCGTGGATGAAGACGGTGCCCGAATCGGCTTGGAGCGCGTGGAGGCCGGCATACACCGATTCGAAGCGTTCCCGGCCGCCGTGGACCAGGCGCGTTCGGGCCAGGCTCGCGGGCAGCCCGCGCGCATCGAGGACCATGGGGGAGAGCCATTCGCGGAAGACGGCTTCATCCTCGGGGGAGACCACGAGCACGGTCTCGGTGAACTCGGGGACGGCCTCGAAGAGCCTCAGGACGTGCAGGAAGACCGGGAGGCCGGCGAGTTCGAGGAATTGCTTTTTTCCCCGGCCCCCGGAACGCCGAAAGCGCTCGCCACTTCCCGCGCATGGGATGACGAGGAGTCTGGGAGGCATGGGTTTGTTTACGCGAGGCGGCAGAAGACGATCTTGCCCGTCTCGCTCTGCAAGTACGAGGTGACGACCATATCTTGCGTGGTGCCCAAAAGGCGCTCGCCCTCCTCGACGACGACCATGGTGTCGTCTTCGAGGTAGCCGATGGCCTGGCGCCGGGCGTTGCCCTTCTTGACGAGGGCGACCTTGATGGTATCGCCCACGGCGTAATTGGGCTTCAGGAGCGTGGCGAGGTTATTGATATTAATGACTTCCACGCCCTCGACCTGGGCGACCTTGAGCAGGTTGAAGTCGGTGGAGATGATCTTGGCCTTGTTCTTCTTGGCGAGGTAGAGGAGCTTATTGTCGACCCCGCGCAGGTTTTCCACGTCTCCGGGGAGGATCTGCACGTCGAGCTGGTCGCTGGCCTTCATTTCTCCGAGGATGGAAAGGCCGCGGCGGCCCTTTTTGCGCTTCTCATGGACGGTGCTGTCGGCGATGAGCTGGAGCTCTTTCATCACGAACTCGGGAACGACCAGGGAGCGGGTGAGGAAGCCGGCCTTGCAGACCTCGATGACGCGGCCGTCGATCAGGGCGCTGGTGTCGACCAGATAGGCCTCTTTGGCGTCGGCGGCCTCGGCCGTTTGGGGCTTGAAGAAGGCGGCGGTACGCGCGTAATGGAGGGCGGTGTAGACGGCGAGGAGGGAAGCGAAGACCAGGCCGATGTTCACGGCCGGCACCGGGTGGCGGACCTTGAACTGGAAATCAAAGACCCAGGCGCCGAGGGCCAGGAAGGCCGAGAGGAGCACGAGGGTGATGAGGAAGGTGAGCAGGCGGAAGAAGGGGAGCCGGGGGAGGAGCAGGCGGTCGTAGGCGAAGAAGACCGCCAAGGCCGAGCCCGCGAGGATTCCCCGCTCCGGCCAGGAGAGCCAGTTGGAGGGCCCCAGGAACAGGGCGGTGGCGGCCAGCAGCAGCGTCCAGGCGATACGAGGGATCACGCGTGTCCTTTGCTCTTTTCGAAGTGGCCGGCGAGGGAATCGAGCTTGCCGGAGACGAGGGAATTGGCCTCTTTCTCGTCGCTATTGGAGGAGATGGAGATCTCCTTGACCAGCATCTTGAAGGCGCCCTCGTACTGCTTGCGCTCCATGATGGAGAGGTTCTTGATCTTATTGCGGATATAGAGTTCTTTGACCACGTTAACGATATTCTCGATGTCGCCGGTCTTGAGCTTCTCGATGTTCTCCTGGAAGCGCAGTTTCCAGTTGTCTTCGATCTTCTGGGGATATTCGGAGAGTTTCTTGAGGACCTTGGGGATTTCGGTCTTCTTGATGACCCGGCGCAGGCCCATCGCCGAGGCCTGCTCGTGGGGGATGGAGATGTACATCCCCGATTCCTTCATCTTCACCTTGAGGAATTGGACGGGTTTGGTATTGACTTCTTTGTCGTAGGTGCTTTCGACGACCCCGACGCCATGCAACGGATAGACCACGTAATCTTCAATTTTAAATTTGACTGGCATGGTGGCCAATTATACCATCCTTCCCTGAGTCCATCCATGAAAAATCCGCTTCTTTGGCCCTATTGGGCCCTCCTCCTCCTTCCCGCCTTCGGCCAATCCACGGAGAGCAATCTTCCGCCGATGGGCCCCGAGGTGAAGATCGTCTTGGCGACCCTCGCGCCCAAAAGCTCCGCCGACGGAAAAGCCCTCTCGCGCATGGTGCCCCAACTCTTTAAGGAAAGCGGCCAGAGCATCAAGGTGCAGATCTTCTACGGGGGGCAGATGGGCGATGAGGCCGAGGCCGTCGAGAAGATCCAGGCACGCCAGATCGACGGGGCCGCGTTCACCGGCAACGGCCTCGGGCGCATTTCCGGGGATTCCCGCGTCCTCGAATTGCCGGGGCTCTTCCGCACCCCGACCGAGGCCGAGTACGTCTACCCGCGCATCGAGGGCTCGATCAACGCGCTCTACGAGAAGAAGGGCTTCCACCTCGTCGCGCTCGTGGAGGTGGGCTACGCCTATTTCTTCTCCAAGAAGCCCATCACCTGCATCGAGGACGTGCGTAAGACCAAGTGCTGGGTCTGGAAGGGCGACCAGCTCGCCAACGAGATGATGAACGACCTCAAGATCCCCGCCATCCCCGTCAATATGACCGAGGTGAATTCGGCCCTGCAGACCGGGCTCCTCGACGCGTTCTACGCCACCCCGGCGCTCGCGGCGGCCGTGCAGTGGAATAACCAGGTGACGACCCTGCTGGAAATGCCCATCACCATGGTGAGCGGGGGGCTCGTCACGTCCCTGGAAGCCTGGCAGCGGATGAACGACGCCCAGCGCAAACTTTTCACCCGCGTGGCGCGCAACCGCATGGGCGACCTGACCCGCGAGAACCGCCGCAATAACGCCGAGTCCATCAAACTTTTCAAGCAGAACGGAATGAGCGTCACGGCGAGCAAAGACCCCGCCAACACCATGGAGCAGGCCGGCTATTCGATGGAAGCGCGCCTTTCGGGGAAGCTCTTCCCCACCGAACTCGCCGTGCGGGCCCGGGCCCTCGTTGCTGAATACCGAGAGAAAAACGCCGGCGGGAAGAAGTGAAGGGTCTCCCCCGTTGGTTCGCGGCCCTCACCGGGGCCATGGATGGCTTCCTACGCTATGGGCTCGTGGTTTTTTTCTCCACGGGGGCCGTGCTTTACCTCGTTCAAATCGCCCTCAGGCTCAACCACCGATCCGTGCTCTGGCTCGATCCGCTCCTTCAGTACCTGTTCGTCATGGCCGCGCTCTTCGGGGCCGCCTTCGGGGTGAAATCCGGCGAGAGCATCAAGATCGAGGTCTTCCGAAAGCTTTCCCAGAAGCGCCCCCTGCGGGTGGCCCTCAACCTCATCGCGGCCGGCATCAGCGGGCTCATGACGGCGGCTTTCGTGCTGCGCCTCGAGCAGGACTTCGCCCGGGGCGAGGCAAGCGATTTCGTCCTGCCGCGTTGGGCGCTCAACCTCCCCTACATCCTGTTGTTCGTTTTTAGCGCGATCTACTACGCGGGCCGGGCCGCCTTCCCGGCCTTCGATGTCGACGGCGACGGCCATGGGGCCCCCGAATCCGCCCCCGGCGCGGAAGCCGCAAAAACCGGGGAGGGCGCCCGATGACCGCCGCGCTCGTTATCGGCCTCTGCGTCCTCTTATTCCTGGGCCTCCCGCTCTACATCGCCCTCTTCGGCATCAGCGCGGCGCTCTTCGCCTCCACCGACCATATGTCCCTCTGGTCCACCACGATCAGCTTCCAGAAGCTCCAGGGCCAGGAATTCCTCTCCGCCATCCCGCTCTTCACCTTCGCCGGTTACCTGATGTCCCGGGGGAGCAGCCCCACGCGCGTGGTGAACCTGTTCCGGGCCGCCTTCTCGTTCCTGCGCGGCGCCGACGCCGGCATCGTCGTCGCGATCATGGCGCTCTTTACGGCCTTGGGGGGCGCGAGCCCCGTGGCCATCATCGCCCTCGGCGGCCTCATGCTCCCTCTGCTGACCGGGAGCGGAAAAACCGAGAAATTCTCCCTGGGTCTCATCACCTCCTCGGGGAGCATCGGCCTGCTGTTCGCCCCCTCGCTTCCGGTCATCGTCTACGCGATCATCGCCAGCCAGAACCAGACCAACGTCGAGATCAACACCCTCTTCCGGGCCGCGCTGCTCCCCTCCTTCATCCTCATCGCCGTGATCGTGCTGTTCGCCACCCTCCAGAAGAACCGGCCCGATGCCCGGCCCCACGAGGCCTTCTCGTTCGCGCGCCTCGCCCGCGCTCTCTGGGGCGCCCGCTGGGAGTTGCCCATCCCCTTCATCGTCTACGGGGGCATCTACTCGGGGCTCATCACCGTGCTCGAAGCGGCCGCCATCACCGCCGCCTACGTCTTCCTCATGGAGTTCGTGTTCTACCACGAACTGAAGTTGCGCAAGGATTTCGTGCCCATTACGGTCGAGAGCATGAAACTCGCCGGCAGCATCTTCATCATCATGGCGACGGCCCTCATCCTCTCGAATTTCCTCATCCGCCAGGAGATCCCCGAGAAACTCTTCCAGGCCATCCACCCGATCATCAAGAGCCCGTACGGGTTCTTGCTCGTGGTGAACATCCTCTTGATCGTGGCCGGGTCGCTCCTCGAGATCTACAGCGCCATCCTCATCATGCTCCCCATCCTCCTCCCCATCGTCACGGAATACGGCATCAATCCCTACCATTTCGCCATCGTGTTCCTGGTCAACATGGAGATCGGCTACCTGGCGCCCCCGGTGGGGATCAACCTGTTCATCTCGAGTTTCCGTTTCAAGAAGCCCATCACCATGATCTACGGGGCGACCTGGCCCTTCCTGGTGCTCATGGGCTCCGTGCTGCTGCTCCTCACCTACGTGCCGGCGCTCTCCACCGTGGGCTTGCCGAAGGCGGCCAAGAGCATCCCCGCGAGCGTCGAAACAGGCGCGAGTTCCCCGGGCAAATCCCAGGGGAATGGCCCGGCCATCGCCCCGGCGGCCCCGGTCCAGTGGCGGGGGTTTCCGGATCGGATCGTCGGGATGAAGGCGGTCGCCACTTCGGCGGAGGTGCACCTCCAATTCAAGGCCCCCGGCCTCGACGGGGGCAAAGGACGGGCGACCCGCTACGAAGTGAAATACATGGATTCCCCCATCGAGAAGCAGGATGATTTCGAATTCGCCAACGAGTTCGAGTGCAAGAACCCTCCCCTGGCGGCGGGCGAGCCGGAAGACTTCCCTCTCTCAGGACTCGAGCCGGGGAGGACCTGGTGGCTCGGCATCCGTGCCCTCGACCAGAACGGAAGAGCGGGGCTCTGGTCCGACGTGCTTAAATTCAGCACGCCCTGACCTTCGGTTTCGCCCCAGGATCCCGGTTCGATCGCGGCGCGCTGCGCCCAAAGGGGCTGTGGGTCCAGCGGTGCGCCCGATACCCGAGGCAGGCGCGGCTTCCTGAAAAAAGACGATTTTCCGGGAAAACTCGCATCGTATAATTGGGATCCTGGGCCGTACGGCCGGGAAATCCCCCTTTTTCGTATTTTAGGCCCACGGGCCTGAGGGCGATTTTCCGCGCGTGGCCGACCCGATGAGGCTTGAAATGGGCAAGACGCGTTACCAAAAAATCGAAGAAAGCAACCAGGTGGAACTCGAGGGCGGAAAAAGGGCATTGGCCGTCGGACTGCACATCGTGCACGAGGTGACCAGCGCCCAGGCATTCGCCGCCCTGAAGAAGATGGGGCTTCGGGTGAAGAATCCCGGGCAGACCTTCGCGGTCACCGACCACGTGGTGCATACGGGGGGCTCCTCCGCCCCCAACGATCTGATGGATGAGGCCCTGGTGAAGACCCTCGAGGACCATTGCCGCGAGTTCGGGATCACCCTCTATGGCCAGCATAACGGCAAGCAGGGCGTCTGCCACGTGGTGGCCCCCGAAGTCGGGTTGACCCGGCCGAACTCCACGGTCTTCTGCGGGGACAGCCACACCTCCACCCACGGCGCCTTCGGGGCCATCGCCGCGGGCATCGGCACCTCCAATGTGCGCGATATCCTCGCCACCGGGTGCCTGCTCAACCATGTCTCGCCGAAACAGATGAAGATCGAGGTCAACGGGAAATTGGCCCCTTGGCTCTCGGCGAAAGACCTCATCCTCTACGTCCTCTCCCGCATCGGCAACGAATGGGCCACGGGCGGGGCGGTGTTCTTCACCGGGGAGGCGATCCGCGCCCTCTCCATGGAAGGGCGCATGACGGTGTGCAATATGACCATCGAGATGGGCGGGCGCTTCGGCTATTGCGACGTGGACGAGACGACGCTGGCCTGGTTCTCGAAGGACCGCGATTTCTGGCGCGCCTCCGAGTTGACCGAGGCGCGCCGGCGCGAATGGCTGTCGTTCAATACCGACGCCGACGCCGTCTTCGACAAGGCGGTGGTCTTCGATGCATCCGAGATCCGCCAGATGGTTTCTTTCGGCCTCACGCTCAACGAGATTGCCCCGGTCGACGGGCGCACCTCGCGGATCGCCGATGTGGTCGAATCGCGGCGGCACCTGGAGGTGGCGGAAGGCACGGCCATCGATGCCATCCCCATCGAGCACGCGTTCCTCGGTTCGTGCACCAACGGGCGCCTGGGCGATTTCCAGGCGGCCGCGCGCGTGGTGCGCCTCCACGGGGGGCGCATCAAGGTGAAGAGCGCCCTGGCCGTGCCCGGGAGCATCGAGGTCAAGCGGGCGTGCGAGGCGCTCGGCCTCCATACCATCCTCATCCAGGCCGGCTGGGAATGGCGGGAACCCGGTTGCAGCAGTTGCCTCGCCATGAACCCGGATAAGTTCGAGGGCCGCGTGGCCTCCTCCACCAACCGCAATTTCCCCGGCCGGCAGGGGCCCCAGAGCCGCACCTTCCTCATGAGCCCCGAGTCGGTGGCCCTCTCGGCCATGGAAGGGCACGCCGCGGACCTCAAGGCGTTCTACGCCAAGCACGGGGAGCCCGTCTAGGAGCCCGCCATGAAAATCACCGGAATCGTCGTCCCCTTCCTCCAGCCGAACACCGACACGGATGTGATCATCCCCGCGCGCTTCCTCAAGCGCACCGCCCTCGACGGCTTCGAGCCCTTCGCGTTCTTCGAGAAGCGCTACCTGCCGAGCACCGTGTGCGAACCGAGCCTCGCCTCGCGGGATTACGTCTTCACCCGCCGCGACCCGGATCCGGAGAGCCCCTTTAACCACCCGGCCGCCGCGGGGGCCACGTTCCTCCTGACCTGGAACAATTTCGGCTGCGGCAGTTCCCGCGAGCACGCCGTCTACGCCCTGCGCAATTACCGCGTCATCATCGGGGGGGCGCCGGCCGGGAAGACCGCCTTCGCCGACATTTTCCGCGACAATTGCCGACAAAACCTCATCTGGACCCCCGTCCTCTCCGAAGCGGACCACGGGCGGCTGGCGGCCTGGGCGTCCGAAGCCATGGCCAAGGGCCCGGCGCGCTTGACGCTCGATTCGGAGACCGCGAGATTATCGACCGGGGACGGCGCCCTCGACCTCCCCTGCTCGATCCCGCCGCACCACGTGTCCTATATCCACGCGGGAAAAGACCCTTTCGAAACGGCGAAGGAGCAGGTGGCTTCCCACGGGAAGCGGATCGACGCCTGGTTCCGGGAGCACCCGGCATTCTACGAAAGCGCCCCCGACGCGCTGGCCAAAGCCCGAGAGGGATGAGGCGCCATGGAAGAATCCAAGAACGTCATCACCAACCACCTGATCATCAAGAACATCCTCCTCGACATCAAGGACCGCAACCAGCTCATGACGCTGCGGGTCCGCGACCACGAGATCCGGGGGACCTTCTCGGCGTTGGATCCGGTGATGGACGGTCTTAAGATCGTGCTCGACCGTAAGGTCGAGCACCGGCCGAACGAGAAGATCCAGGCCGAGTTCGTCTACAAGAAGGACTTCTACACGTTCGAGTGCGAGCTCGCGCGCACCATCGGATCCTCCGCCTACCTCGGGTTCCCGAAGAAGATGACCTACCATCCCAACCGGGGTTCCAAGCGCCTCCAGGTGCTCGACAAGAAGATCCTCGTGCGCATCCAGTTCCTCGGCGCGGCGCGGGCCCGCGCCTTCCGCAAGGACGTGCGCATCGAGCCGAGCGAACTCGACCGGGTCCACCACGAACTCAACCAGGACGTGCCGGATCTCGCCGAGATGGGCAAGCATATCGCCTCCTACCTGCACCGCCTGGGGGACCGGGTGGACCTGAAACTCGGGAAGATCGCGAAGCTCTTCAAGCCGGCCGAGGCGCTCTTCCAGGGGTCGCGGGCCCTGTTCATGCCCGATTCCCAGCAGATCGATTCTTTCCTGCGGGCGCGGCCCGATGTCTTCATCGCCGGGCAATTCCCCGATTACCTCCTCGCCGAGCACGGCGGCATCCAGGAGGCGGATGCCCTGGCTTGGATGGAGGAGTACAAGGCGAGGAAGATCACCTCGGAGATCTTCGCCCCCGTGACCGTCATGGGGAGCGTCATCGGCTTCCTCTATTGCGGCTCCTCCATCGCCACCCCGCGGAAGATCTCCCCCAATGACGTGCTCTCGGTGCTCGCCCTCGCCGACGCGCTCTCGGAAGCGGTGGTGAAGCGCAACATCAACAGCAAGAACGACAAGGAGATCTACCATATCCAGCTCGCCGACATCAGCGAGGGCGGGATGCAGATCCTCGTCAACGACCCCATCCTGAACAAGATCCTCGGGGTCGCCAACCAGCTCATGGTGAGCCTGCAGTTCTTCGACAAATGGATCAAGACCTACGGGGAAATCGTGCGCGTGCGGCCGGCCGAGGGCGGCGGCGAGACGGGGCTCTTCTCGATCATGTTCCACCCCGACGATATCCCCTCCTCCGACCGCATCCAACTCAAGCGGGTCATCAATTACTTCGAGGCCAACGCCTGATCCCCATGAAGAACAATTACCGCATCGAAACCTCCGGCATGCTCGCCGTCATCACGCCGCTGGCCGATTTCACCGTCTTCTTCACACGCGAGATCGCCGAGGACCTGGACCGCCTGGAGAGCGAGGGCATCCGATACGTCCTCTTCCATCTCGCCCACGTGAATTGGATGGACTCCCTGGGCACCGGCTGCCTCCTCAAGGCCGCCGCGATCGCCGAAAAGCACGGCAAGAAGGCCACGCTGGTCCTCGCCGGGGAAAAGGTCCGCTTTTCGCTCCGGCAATTGGGGCTCGAGGATCGGTTCCTCTACGCGACGAGCGTCGAGCGGGGCCGGGACCACTATCTCTGAGTTTCCCCGCCGGCCCTCAAGGCGATCCGGAAGAATCATTCCCGCGGGGCGCCGCGCGAGTTCATCGAGGGCAGGTTCCGGGGGATCCGCAGGCAGAAGAGGGTCGGTCCTCTAGATGGAGGGCGATGATCCTTCCTTGCCATAGGGCTGGCCAAAGAAGGGCTCCGTCTCCGAACGAGCGAGCCTCGGGAGTCCGTGCCTCTGATGTCGGCGAGCGGCCACCGGGGGGGGGCGCTCGACGGCGTACGTCGCGTCTGATTTTCAATTTCCTAGGTGCCGAGAGATCGCCTCCAGGCGAAGGGTGCCCTCTCTTTCAAAAGAAACCTGGGGTCCCCGCGGTTCGCATCGATCGGTCAGCGTCGAGAGGACCGCGCGGAAGGCCCCGTAGCCGCGCGGGCGCGTTCGTGGCGGTTCTTTACGCCAATTGATTGATGTTTCAAATGCGCTTCACGTGGACGACGGGAAGAACATCGTCGCGAGGACGTTTTCTTTATGCGCATCCCACGCCGCAATCAACGTGCGATCGTCGGAACATGCGCGGGGAAGCGTATGGAAATCGGATCATCGGAATGATGTGGAAGGATCGAAAAATGGATTCCGGGAGGTCAAAAAGCTCCGGAGCACGTTTTTCACTTTTTTTCCATGTACCCTTGGCAAGAGAATTCACAGATCCTATAATTAAGCAACTTTAACGGGTTCCGTTCGCGGGGCACGTTAAAAATTTACGGGGAGAGAGGGACACCATGGCCAAAAAAGCCAAGAAGAAAGCCAAGAAAAAAGCCAAGAAGTAAAACCCGCTAGGGTTCCTTCTCGGACGTTGGCGTGTCGAACGTGAGCGCAAGCTCCCGTTGCGGCGACGCCAGTTTCGAAACGGAAACACCCAGCAGCCGGGCCGAGCGTGCGAGCGCTTCGCTCCTTGTGAGCAGGTTCGACGCGATCCGGTTAAGGTCCTCTGCTCTGCACTGGATCTCCGGAACGTTCCGGCTGCGGGTGTTTACCGTAAACTCTCCTTGTTAGTTTTTCTTGTCACGGTTCGCCCGCCTGTTTCCAGGTGTTTCAGGCGATCCATGATGATTCATTTCCACTCCCACTCCCACTCCCACTCCCACTCCCACTCCCACTCCCACTCCCACGAAGCAGTCTTTGATTAAAGATCCTGTTCGTCTCGTACAGGTTTATCTTGCATTATCCGAGGATAGAGTCCGCATCGTGCCATCCGAAGCGAGTCCCCCGGGCAGGGCACTGACTTTTTTTGATGGTGGTTAGGATCCTTTCTCCGATTTCGCGCTGACGGCAAGCCGAGTGCATCCGCCCCAGACGTACTTCCCCGTTCGTCCCAAGCATCACGATCCCCGCCATGGAAAGGGCGAGACACGCGACAGGGGATCGTCGGCCCGAAACGGCGGGAACAACGCTTCGTTCGCGTGAGCGCAAGCGGAAGAGGGGATCGCCATAGGCGATAGCGTCGCAGGACACTCGGTTCCTGTCGTGAGGCCGGCAAAAACCGAAAACCTCGGGACGAAAGGGTCGTCGAGGCTTAGAATCGGGACCGATAATGGGCGCTGGAGTCGTAGACGAACCTGACGGGCCGCGGCAAGTTCCGAATGGCATGGGGCGGCGGGTTCGAAAACCTGAAATTGAACCGGGGCGAAGCTTCATCGGATAATGCGGGATCGCGCCCGTAGCTCAACTGGATAGAGCGTTGGCCTCCGGAGCCAAAGGTTATGGGTTCAACTCCCGTCGGGCGCATTTCCCATGCATAAGTGGCTTTTCCTGCCTGCCGCCTCCGTCTTTGAGACGGGCAAATCCGCCTCTCCATTCCGCACGGGGGCCTGCCGCGCGCTTTGGAAGCTCTCCGAAGCCGGCTTCGCCTTCGCATTTACCGTCGGCGAATCGGAGTCGAAGCGGCTGAAGAAAACGGCCCTCGACCATGATTTCCGCGCCGCGCACTTCGTTCGGGAAAGCCTCATGGTCGAGTTCATCGCCTCGGGTTTCCAGCCCGCCAAGTCGGGCAAGGATGGGCTCACCGACGCCAGTTCCTTCTTCACGCGCCACAGGGTCGATTTGAACTTATCGCTGGCCTTGGTTCCTCTCCCCCTGGCCTTGCCGAAAGAAATCGCCTCCCTCCACCCTGGCCCCGATTGGGGCGAGACGGTGACGCGGGTGCTCGCCCGGCCCCGGCGCGTTGAGATCCACCGGAAGACGAAGGAGACCGACATCCACCTCGTCCTCAACCCGGACGGATCGGGGCGTTCGTCCATCCACACCGGGATCGGGTTCTTCGACCACATGCTCGAGCAGGTCGCCCGCCACGGGGGGATGGACCTCAAGATCGATTGCAAGGGCGATCTTCACATCGACGCCCACCACACCGTGGAAGATACCGGGATCGCCCTCGGCGAGGCCCTCCGCGCCGCCGTCGGCGACAAGCGCGGCCTGTCCCGTTACGGCTCTTCGGCGCTCGGAAAGAAGCTCGAGACCGTGAGCCTGCTCCTTCCCATGGACGAGTCCCTGGCCACCTGCGCCCTCGATTTCTCCGGCCGGTCGCACCTCGTCTTCCAGGGCAAGTTCCGCCGGGAGAAGGTGGGCGACCTGCCGGTCGACCTGATCAAGCATTTCTTCGAGGCGGTCGTGCAGAACGCGGGGATCAACCTGCACCTCACCGTGCGCGGCGAAAACGACCACCACCAGGTCGAGGCGGCCTTCAAGGCCTTCTCGCGCGCGCTGCGCCAGGCATTCGTGCGCTCCGGCCAGGAACTCCCCAGCACCAAGGGCGTCTTGTAGGCCGGCGCCTCAGGGGGTCGACCGCGGGGCGAAGACGCGGTAGAGGAGCGCCGAAGACCAGGCGCGGAAACGGTCGATCGAGGCGAAGACGGCGGGGATGACCACGAGGCTCAGCAAGGTCGAACTGATGAGCCCCCCGATGAGCAGGATGCCCATGCTCACCCTCTGGCTCGAGGCTTCGTTGAGGCCGACGGCGATGGGGATCATCCCCGCGATGAGCGCGAAACTGGTCATGAGGATGGGCCGCAAACGGTTTCGACCGGCTTCCCGGATGGCGTCCTCCCGGGAGGCGCCCTCCCCGAGGAGCTGCACCGCCCGGTCCACGAGGAGGATCGAGTTCTTGGTCGCCACCCCCACGAGGAGGATACCGCCGATCATGGAAAAGATATCGAGGGATTTATGGAAGATCCCCAGGGCGAGGAAGCCCCCGGAGACGGCCAGGGGCAGCACGAGCATGATCGTGAACGGCGTCACGAAGGATTCGTAGAGGCTCGAGAGCACGAGGAAGATGAAGAGCACGCCGAGGGAAATGGCGAGGGCCATGTTGACGATGAGTTCGCGGTAATAGGTGGCCTGGCCGAAGAAGCCGTAGGTGACGCCCATGGGCACCTTGTAGGCCCCCCCGTCGGCCTGGCCGTCGAGGAGGGCGATGACGTCGGCGCGGGCGGTGCCGATGCCGGGGCCCCCGGCGGCCATATCGGCGGTGACCATGACATATCGGGTGCGGTTCTCCCGATTGATGCTGGCCAGGCCGGTGGCTTCGCGGGGCGCCGAGACCCGCGTCAGGGGGATGAAGGCGCCGTTGATGTTGGGGACGCGGATCTGGCTATAGGCCTTGCGCAGGTCGCGTTGGTCCTCGCGCACGCGCACGCGGATATCGTACTCGCGCCCGCCCTCCCGGAAAACGGCCGGGATCGAGCCTTCGATCTGGGTGCGCAACTCGATGCCGACCATGTCGCTGGCGACCCCGAGCTCCTGAGTTTTGGCCTTATCGATGACGACCTGGAACTCGGGGTTGCCCTCGCTGATGTTCACGTCCACATCCTTGAGGGCGGGGTGGTTGCGGATGCGCTCGAGGAGTTTCAGCGCGGTGGCGCGTACCTGGGCGAAATCGTTCCCGGCGATGCTGAGGTTGAAGGGACGGGCCCCGCTGCCCACCGGGTCGGTGTCGCGCACCTTCACCCGCGTCCAGGCCCAGGGCTTCAGGTCGGCCCTGAGGAGGTCCTTGAAGGCGCTGGTGGGGAGCGTGCGTTCCTTGCGGGGCACGAGGGTGACGAAGAAATTCGCCTTGTTCATCTCGCCGTTGGCGTTGCCCACGGTCAGCACGGTGGTCTTCACCTCCCGGTGGGAGCGGATGCGGCGGTCGATCTCGGCGGAGGCGCGCGCGGTGGCGTCCAGGCTGACCCCGGCCGGGAGTTCCAGGGAGATGGTGAACTCGCCGTCGTCCTGAACGGGGAAGAAGGTCTTCGGCACGTAGCGGTAGGCGACGAAGAGGCTTCCCGCGAAGATCAGGAGCGAGCCGAAGACGACCTTCACGGGCGACCGCATGGCGTAGCGCAGCACCCGGTCATAGGAGCGCTCGAGCCAGGCTTGGAAGGCCTCGGAGACCGACGCCATGGACCGGGAGAAGCGCACCAGGGGGTTGCGGGTGGATTTCCCGTGGTCGGGCGCCCCGATGAAATAGGCGGAAAGCATGGGGGCGATCGTCATGGCATCGAAGAGGCTCACGATCATGGCGAAGCAGATCGTCAGGCCGAACTCCTTGAAATACCGCCCGACGAGGCCTTGGAGGAAGGCGATGGGGCCGAAGACGGCCAGGATGGTGAGGGTCGTCGCCAGAACGGCCATGGTCACCTGCCGGGTGCCGAGCAGCGACGCCTCTTTCGGGGAATGGCCGAGTTCGATGTGGCGGAAGATGTTCTCCCGGACCACGATGGCGTCGTCGATGAGGAGGCCGACGGTGAGGGAGAGGGCCAGGAGCGTCATCATGTTGATGGTGAAGCCCATGGCGTACATCAGGACGAAGGCCCCCAAAAGCGAGGTGGGGAGGGCGAGGCCCGTGACGAGGGTGGCGCGGACGCTGCCGAGGAAGAACCAGACGACCAGGATGGTGAGGAGGATGCCGAAGAAGATGGACTCCTTCACGTCGGTGACGTTGTCTCGGATGGCCCGCGCCCCGTCGCGGACGATGGAGAGTTCGGGGTTCCCCTTCCGCCCCTTGATCTGGGCGTTGATGTCGCCCACCCGCCGGGTGAGGTGGTCGGCCACCTCCACCGTGTTGGCGCCGCTTTGGCGGTAGATGTAGAAGAGCAGGCCGCGCTGCCCGTTGACGAAGGTGCGGCTCTTCTCCTCTTCGAGGGTGTCGACCACGCGGCCGAGGTCGGCGATGCTCACGGCGAACTCGTTGCCGGTGTAGCGGACCACCGTGTTCTTGATGTCATCGAGGGTGCGGAACTCGCCGAGGGCCCGGTAGACGGTCTGCTTGGCATCGTCGGCGGTCTTGCCCACGGGGATATTCTTGCCCACGTTGTTGATCTGGCGGGCGACCTGGAAGGCGAACACGTCGCGGGCGTTGAGTCGATCGCGGTCGAGTTCCACGAGGATCTCCCGCTTCCGGGCGCCGAGGATGTTGACTTGGGCCACCTGGTTCACCTGCTCGAAGCGGGGTGTGATGACTTCCTTGGCCAGGTCGAAGAGTTCCGCGTCGGTGAGGTCGGCCCGCAGGGTGACCACCTGCACGGGCTGGTCGCCGGGGTTGAAGGCGCGGATGGAGGGTTCCTTGGAATCGGTGGGGAGCTTGGGCCGGGCGGTGGAGACCCGGTCGCGCACGAGTTGGAGGTCGTAACGGACGTCGGTGTCGAGGTTGAACTCGACGAGGATGAACGAGTAGCCCTCGTGGCTCTCGCTGCGCATGTTCTGGATCCCCTGGATGCCGCTGATCTCGTCTTCCAGCACCTTGGTGACGAGGGTTTCGACTTCCTGGGGACCGGCGCCCGGGTATTGGGTGAGCACGATCACATAGGGAAAATTGACGTTGGGGAGGAGGTCGATCCCCAGTTTTTGGGAGAAGAAGATGCCGGCGGTGAGGATCAGCAGGACCAGGCAGGTGATGAAAATCGGGCGTTTGATCGAGAGTTCGGCGATATGCATGGGACCCCGGGGTTCATTTGGCGGCGTCGGCGGCCTGCAGAAGGGCCTGGATCTCTTCCCGGCCATAGCGTTTCGCGAAAAGGAGGGCCGTGGAACCGTAGCGGGAAGTCTTATGGACCTCCACCTTCAGTTCCAGGAGGACCTTCACGGCCTCGGTATTGCCGAAGACGCACGCCATCATGAGGGCCGTCTGGCCGGCACCGTCTCCGAGATCCATGGCGTAGAAATTCTTCTCGGCGATGAGGCGAACCATGGGGCCGGCGGCGAAGGCGCTGGCGAGGATGAGGGGGGTGCGTCCGAGGAAATCCCGCGCCGTAAGATCGGCCCCCGCGAGGATGGCGGCCTGGGCCCCCGGGAGGTCACCGGCGGTGATCGCATCGCGAAGGACCTGTTCCTGATTCGCGGGCGCGGCGGAAAGCAGGGCGAAGGAAAAAAACAGGATGGCTCCCGGGCGTCCCATGGAGCAGATTATAGGTTGGTCCGGGAATGCTTTCCAAATGGGGGGATCCCGCACGCGTCAGGGAACGGTCGCGGATACCAGGGCGATGCGATTCACCCAATCGACGGTTTTCCCCGACAATTCCCGGCGGAAACGCTCGGCGATCCGAGCGGTCGCGGACGGGCCCAGGGCGCGCTCGAGGGAAGCTTTCCAGGGAGAGGGGCCCTCCACGGGGAACCACCGGGCGAGTTCGCGGGCGCTGAGGTGGCGACGAAAGGCGAGGGCTTGGAATTGGATGCGGACCCCCTCCCAACCGGCCGCCTCGATCTGCGGTTTCAGTTCGCCGGAAGCGATTCGAAAACGGCCTTGCGGGGAGTCGGCATAGAGGGATTCTTCCGCCCGGGAGACGGTTTCCGCTTCGCCGGAATCGCTCCATTTGAGGAGAGAAGTGAGGCGCGCTGACTCTCGGGGAATCCGTTGGGCGAAGAGCAAACGCGCGCCGGGGGCCGCGATCGACCTGAGGCGCGGTAAGTCTGCCGCCGGGAGGGGATCGATGGCCAGGATCAAATCAAAGCGCAATCGGGAGGATGGTTCAGGGATCTGGGGGTGGATCTGCCATGCTTCTTTCGGCACGCCGGCAGGGATCCGGCTGGAAAGGAGGCCGGCCAGACTCGCCTCTTCGAGCGCCGCATGGACGCCCGCATGGCCCGGTTGGCGCAGGGCTTCCCAAAAAAGAAGCCCCGTATCGGCGCCGGGGATGAGGAGAAGGCGATCCCGAAGGTTGGCGGCCTCTTGAAAGAGCCATTGGCGCATGAAGTCGAAACTGCGCTCCTCTTCGCCCAAGGCTCGCGCCATGAAGGATTCCTCCTGGCCGCCTGCGCCCCCGTCCAGGACCCGGGCGATTTGGATTTCTCGCCGGCGCTCGAGGGTGGGTTTGACCGCGCCCTCCCAGCCCAGTTCGCCCGGTTGCCAGAAAATCCTCCCGCGGAGGTTTTCGGGGAGGTACTCCTGGGAAACCCAATGGTCGGTGAAGGCGTGGGGGTAGAGGTAGCCCTTCCCGTGGCCGAAGCCTTCCTTATCGCGATTGCCGTCTTTCAGCGGATCGGGGACCTCACCGGTCTTGTCGGTCTCGGTGGCCTTGAGGGCGTCGAAGAAGGCCATGGTGGAATTGCTCTTGGGGGCGCCGCACAGGTAGAGGCACGCCTGGGAAAGATGGAAGCGGCCCTCCGGCAGTCCGACGTAATCGAAGGCTTGGGAGGCGGCCATCACGACCCCGAGTGCCTGGGGATCGGCGAGGCCGATATCTTCGCTGGCCAGGATGATCATGCGCCGGAAGATGAAGCGGGGATCCTCCCCCGCGTAGACCATGCGGGCCATCCAATAAAGGGCGGCATCGGGATCGCTCCCGCGCACGCTCTTGATGAAGGCCGAGATGACGTCGTAATGGGCATCGCCGTCCTTGTCGTAGAGCACGGCCTTCTGTTGGATGGATTCTTCGCAGATGGCCAGGGTGAGGCGGATGACGCCGTCGTCCCCGGGGGGGGTCGTCTCCACGGCGAGTTCGAGGGCGTTGAGGAGGGACCGGGCGTCGCCCGAGGCCGTGTGCACCAGGTGGTCGAGGCACTCCGCGGGGAGATCGACTTTTTTCGAGCCGAAGCCCCGCGAGGCATCGGCGAGGGCCTGCCGGGCGACGCGCGCCAAATGGGACGCGTCCAAGGGGCGGAGTTCGAAGATGCGCGAGCGGGAAACCAGGGCCTTATTGACCTCAAAATAGGGGTTTTCGGTGGTGGCCCCGATGAGGGTGAGGAGCCCGCTCTCGACGTGGGGGAGCAGGGCGTCTTGCTGGGCCTTGTTGAAGCGGTGGACCTCGTCGACGAAAAGGAGGGATTTCTGGCCCTGGGTTCCCAGGGTGCGCTCGGCGGCCTCGATGGCTTCGCGGATATCCTTCACCCCGGCGAGCACCGCATTGAGGGCGATGAAACGGCAGCGCGTGGTGTTGGCGATGACGCGGGCCAGGGTGGTCTTGCCCGTGCCGGGCGGTCCGTAGAAGATCACGCTGGTGAGTTGGTCGATCTGGATGGCCCGCCGCAGGAGGCGGCCTTCGCCGAGGATGTGCTCCTGGCCGATGAACTCCTCCAGGGTGCGAGGCCGCATGCGGGCGGCCAGGGGTTCATGGCGGCCGCGGGCCTCCCGCGCCGCGGCGGAGAAAAGATCGTCTTGGCCGGCGTCAGCCAACGGGGGGCGCTCCCCGGCGCATGGCGCCATCGGCGGAGGCGGGCTTGGGCATCTTGAGTTTCTTGTTCACCAATTGGATCTTGTTCTTGCGGGTATGGATCTTGATGTATTGGAGCCGCCGCCCCAGCCCGTGGCCGCTATTGAGGTAGGTCTTTCCGTTCTTGTCGAGGCGCTCCTGGATGTGGGTGTGCCCGCAGATGACGATGTCGAACTTCTGGAACATGCGCTGGGCGTACTCGTAGGTGTTCTTCTCGACATTCTTGTCGAATTTTTCGGAATAGATATGGGAAAAAACCTTCTCGAGGCGGATCCCCAGGAATCGTTCGAGCCAGCCGGCGAAGAGGACGAAGGCCCGCATGAAGGGGCCGACCATCCAGCGGTCGTTCTGGAATCCGTGGCTGACGAGCACGCGCCGCCCGTCGGCCAGGCTGAAGAAATACGTGAAATTGCCCATGAGATCGTAATCGTGGTTGCCCACGAGGAGGATGATCTCGGGGGTCTTGCGGATGAGATCGTAGAGCACGGGGTGGGCGCGGCGCACGCGGAACTCCGAGCATTTCCAGAATTCGAAAATGTCGCCGTTGAGGAGGATCGTGTAGCCCTTGGCCAGGAGCTTCATCCACTCCCGCATCACCGCGTAGTCCTTCCTCCCGAAGAGGTCGTGGCGGCCCCCGTCGCCGAGGTGGAGATCGGAAAAGACGGCGTATTTGGCCACGGGGTTTTAGCGCGAGGCGGCCCGCGCCACGGGGTAGCGGATGAGGGTCAAATATTTGTCGGGATTCCCCTTGCCGAACATCCCCGGACCCCTCAGGTATTCTTCCTCGTGGGGCCCCGCGATCCGGTAGCCTTGATCCGTGATGAAGGCTTTGAGCCGGGCGATGGATTCCACTTCTTTGGCATATGGGCCGAGGTGCAGGATCTCGGCCGTGGGCCCGTAGGCCCAAGAAGCGAGCCGAAGCCTCCCGCGATTCGTGAAAGCATGACTCTCGAGGGTATCGGGAACCGGTAGGCCGACTTCCCCATGCCAGGTGGATTTCGGGGTTTTTTCGAACGTGTTGGGGAATCGGGCCTTGGGGGCGGCGTCGGGAAGGCCGTATTCGCGTTTCAATTTGTACCAAGCGGAAAAAAGCTCCTTCATCGCGCCCTTCATCCACAGATCGGGATCGCCGTCGCCCTCGATGACGAGCATGCGTTCATCGGGGCGGTCGCTGATGCGGGGCGTTTTGAGCGTCTCGTAACGGGAAAGATCGGGACCGCAGGCGCACAGGGCAAAAATTAGAATGAGGCAAAAAGGTGCGGTCATTGGCATGGGGGCTCCAAGAGTGGCCGGGAAAGGGTGATTCAGATGGAGGATAGTATAATTTATCGCGCTTTTGAACAAAAGAACCGGTATCCCGTCACCTTGGCTTGCCCAGGCCGCGGGAATTCGACCGAAGAGAGGGCCCATGGCTGATATCGAGATTCGACCGATCGATCGCATGAAAGAACCGGGTCGGTTCGAAAAAGAATTCGTGCTATTCCCCTGGAAGATCTACCGCTCGAAGGAAAACCGGTCCAAGGGCTGGGCGAAAGCCTGGTGTCCGCCGCTCATCATCGACCATATGGATCGTTTCAACACGACCAAGAACGAGAAACTCAAGCGCATCACCGCGCAAGCCTTCCTGGCCTATCGCGGCGGCGAAACCGTCGGCCGCATCACGGCCCAGATCAACCACGCCCACATCGAATACTTCAAGGAAGACGTGGGATTTTTCGGCTATTTCGAGTGCATCGAGGACAAGGCCGTCGCCCATGCGCTCTTTGAAGCCGCCGCCGCCTGGGTGCGCGAGCGGGGCGTGCGCCGCATCCGCGGGCCCTTTAGTTTTTCGATCGCCGATGATTGGGGCTGGAAATGCGATTTGGGCCCCGACATGCCGGCGGGTTACGACACCATGCCCATGGTCTACCAGCCCCACAATCCCCCCTATTACAACGAGTTCGCGACTTCTTGGGGCATGACCAAACTCCAGGACCACCTGGCCTACCACCTCGACATGGAGAAGGGCCTCTCCGAGAAGATGCACCGCGTGGCGGAGCTCGTCGAGAAGAAGGCGAGCAAGTTCGGGAAAATCACCTACCGCCACGTCAAACTGAGCGACTGGGACCGAGAGATCGCCCTGGTGCGCGAAGTCATCGACGACGCCTGGGAACCGAATTGGGGCCAGGTGCCCTACACCCCCGCGGAACTCGACCATGACGCCAAAGACCTGAAGATGGTGATGGAAGAGCGCCTCATTTGGCTGGTCTTCATCGGGGACGAGATCGCCGGGTTCATCATGGGCCTCCCCGACGTGAATCTGGTGCAATCGAAGATCAACGGACGCCTGCTGCCCTTCGGCCTCTTGCGGCTGCTGTGGGCCGTGAAGGTGCGCCGGCGCTGGGCGCGGGGCCGCTGCACCCATTTGGGCATCAAGCGGAAGTTCCAGCACCGGGGTCTGGAAGCGCCGCTGATCGTCAAGCTCTTCCAGGCGGGCCGTGAGATCGGCGTCGTCGATTGCGAGCTTTCCTGGATCCTCGAGAGCAATAAGCCCATGCGCACGCTGGCCGAACCCTTCAGCGACCGCATTTGGATGAGCTACCGCTCCTACGAAAAAGCGATCTGAACGAAATCATGAAGATTCGACGGCGCGGAAGTTCTCCGAAAGGGGATCTTTCGCGCCGTTTTCTTTTTTTCGTTTCAAGACGCGACAAGGAGGAGAGAAAAGACCGTAAGAAACGTTTGCATCCTCTACGAAATGAAAAATAAATGGTGATCCCCGCGCATTGAATTACTAAATAGCCCTTTCGTTCAGAAATAATTTCGGTTCATTCATTTCGGAAAACGAAACCGATTTGAAAAGCGGCGGGGTGAAGTCGATAATCTCGGGATGATCCAAGCGACCATGATCGGCTTCGGGAGCCTGCGGTGAGCGCAGAGCGCCGGGGAACGGGCGCTCCGCGTTCGCGTCTCATCCAACTTAGCATCGGGGCCCTCGGCGTTGTCTTCGGGGATATCGGCACCTCCCCGCTCTATACTTTGAAGGAATGCTTCAACCCGGAGCACGGCTTTAAACCCGACCCGGCCAATGTCCTCGGGGTCCTCTCGCTCATCTTTTGGGCGCTCATGCTCGTGGTGGTCTTCAAGTACGTCCTGCTCATCATGCGCGCGGACCACGATGGGGAAGGCGGGGTGATCTCGCTTTTGGCCCTCGTGAGTTCCCAGTACAAGAAATCGGCCGTTCCCAGGGTCCTCGTGGGGATCGGCCTCGCGGGGACGGCGCTCCTCCTGGCCGACGGTATGATCACCCCCGCCATCTCCGTCCTCGGGGCGGTGGAGGGGCTATCGATCCTCTCGCCGAGCCTAGCGGGCGCGGTCGTCCCGATCTCTGCGGCGATCCTCATCGGCGTGTTCTTCGTCCAGCACCGGGGAACGACGGCGGTGGGCAGGTGGTTCGGCCCGATCATCATCGTTTGGTTCGCGACTATCGGGATCCTGGGAGCCCGGTCGATCTTGGCTTGCCCCCAGGTGCTCGCCGCGGTCGATCCGCGCTACGCCGCCGGGTTCTTCATCCACCACGGCCCCCGCGGGTTCCTGATCCTCGCTTCCGTCGTGCTGGCGGTCACCGGGGCGGAGGCGCTCTATGCGGATATCGGGCATTTCGGGAAATTTCCCATCCGCCTCGGCTGGTTCGCCTTGGCGATGCCGGCGCTCCTCCTCAATTACTTCGGGCAGGGCGCGGCCGTCATCACCCATGGGGCCGCGGTCCTGGCCAATCCCTTCTATTTCATCGCCCCGCATTGGTTTTTGATCCCGCTGCTGGTGATCGCCACCGCCGCCGCCGTGATCGCCAGCCAGGCGCTCATCACGGGCGCGTTCTCGCTCGTGCAGCAGGGCATCCAACTTGGCTATATCCCGAAGATGCGCATCGTCCACACCAGCCATGACGTGCGGGGGCAGATCTACATCCCCCTGGTCAACGGGGCGCTGCTCGTCGCCTGCCTTTTCCTCGTGTTCTCGTTCAAGACTTCGGGCAACCTGGCCTCCGCCTACGGCATCTCGGTGATGGGGACGATGCTCTGCACCAGCATCCTATTCATCGTGCATTGGCGCGGCCGGGGCACGCCCTGGGCGCCCGTGCTGGGGCTCCTCGCCGTGTTCTTGGCCATCGACCTCTCCTTCCTTCTGGTCAACACGACCAAGATCGCCACCGGGGGATGGTTTCCGCTCCTGGTGGGCGGGCTCTTCTTCGCCACCATGCAGACCTGGAAATGGGGCAAATCGACCCTCGGCCGCCTGCAGCGCTCGACCCCCACGCTGCTGGACAACCTGCTTATGGGACTGAAGCGGGGGGATATGCCGGTGGCCAGGGTCCCCGGCACCGCGGTGTTCCTATTGGAAAACTCCCAATCTCGCCTGAGCGTCCTTTGGCACCACCTCAAGTACAACAAGGCGCTTTGCGAGAAGGTGGTGCTCCTTTCGGTGGAGGTCAGCCAGCACCCCTATGTGGCGGCGGCCGACCGCCTCGAGATGACGCGGCGCATCCAGGGCTTCCTCGATGTCTCCTGGACCCACGGCTATATGGAAACGCCGGAGATCGGTGAGATCTGCCGGGCGGTGACCCAGGCCGGTTTCGAAATCGATCCGAGGCAGGTGACCTATTACCTCGGCCGGGTCAATTTCAAGGTGCGATCGGACCGCGCCCCCGGCGTCTGGTTCAAGCAGTACTTCGCCCTCCTGTTCCGCAATGCTTCCGGGACCGTGGACGAATTGCAAGTTCCCCCGAACCGGGTGGTGGAAGTCGGGGCCCAGGTCGAAATTTAGTTCCAACCGGGCCGGACGTCCGCGCGCTTTGCCGTCGCTATTCGGCCCCGGCGGCTCCGCTCACCGCGGCCGTTCGGGCGCCCAAGCCGATCATCGACTTCATGAAGGGCCCCGGTTGGATCGCCTGGTTATCGATGAAGCGGATACGTTCGCTATCCTCGACCCAGACGGCGGTATTGGAACTCACCCCGAAGGCTGACCCGGAGGGCCAGGATTCCTCCAGGGGCCGGATAAAGCGATTGCCCCGGACCTCCACGTCGCGGGCCGAGGTGATGAGAAGCCCCAGGCTACGGCAGCGCTCCACGGTGTTCGAGACGATGCGGATATTCCGCTGGCCGCCCGCGGGTGCCCAGAGGCCGCGGGTCATTCCCGCGGCGCAGACGGTGATCATGGCGGGCTGGGAATGGCCCCCGTTCACGTGCTCGTAGCCGCAGTCGACGATGCGGTTTCGGGCGATGAGCACGTTCCACGAATAGCCGGATTCGAGCCACCAGGAGATCTCGGGGGAAAGCACGATCCCCGCGATGCTGCTGTGCTCGATGAGGTTGTCCTCAATCACCCCGTCGGAGGCCTTGATGAGGATGCCCCGGGCCCGGTGGTTGCGGATCGTGTTGCCGCGGACGATGAATCCGCTGCCGCTGCGGGTCGGGCTGTCGATGACGTCGCCGGGGGCGAGGGGGAAGTCGGGAGCGAGGGCCAGGCGCCAATACGAGCGCAGGGAGGAATAGAGCTGCTTGTTGCCGAGTTTCATCCCGTTCTTGATGGCTTCCGCCCCGCCGCGCTCCCCGGCCTCCAGCGCCGTGATCGCCTTGAGCGTCGCCTCGGCCAGGATCGCCCCGTTCGACCCCGCGCTGAGGCGCAAGGTCTCACCGACGGAAAAGGGCGGCGTCTCGGTGTGGCCCGCGATGACCAGGCCGCTCGTGCGATCGAGGACGAGGGCGTATTTCCCGTGGATGGCGACCCCGTCATCGCTATGGCCCTCGATGAGGCAGCCCTCGACGCGCGGCCCGATGCGCGAGGAGATGGAGTGGATGCCGTCGGCGAGATTGGCCATGAGCCGGGCTTCGGTGGCGCCGGGAGGCGGGGGTCCCGGGGTGATGCGGACCCCGAGGTAGGCGTTGCGCTCGCCGTCGGTCTCCAGGACGGCGAAGGTAGGGCCCGTGTGGAGGGTCACCCCCCGGAGCGTGGTGGCGGCGCAGGAGGCCAGGATGGCCACGTGGGCCGATTTCGCCTTGAATTTTTGGACGACGAAATCGCCCTTGGCTACGGCGTGGCGCGCCCCCGCCTGCTCGAGGAATACGTGGAGAAGCTCGCCCTTGGGTTGGTAGCGGACCTTGCGCGGCCCGGACCAGGCCCCCGCCTTCCATTGCCGGGTTTTGCCGTCGAAGAGGTAGAGTTCGCCCTCGTCCATCGGGATGGCGGGGTAGCCAGCGTGGATCTTCAGGTCGAATCCCGTATCGTCCGCGTCCATCGCCACTACGGTCGCCTGGGTGAAGTGAAGCGGATCGTAATCGACGGTGAGGCCGCTGAGTTCCACATTCGTGCAGGACCGCAGGACCAAGGCCGTCTTCACCTCGGTGCAGACCAGCGTGACTCCCGCGGCTTGGATGCGCAGGCCCGTGAGATTGGAGAGCGAAAGATGGGTATTGGCGGCGCCCGGCGAGACGCGGTAGCGTCCCTTCGGCCAGGTGATTTCTCGTTTCCCGGAAGCGTATGCCTCGAACGTAACGGCGGCGAGGTCGACCGGATTCTGGGGGAAGGCGAGGCCGGCCGAAACCAATAGCGCTGGAAGCAGGGCGTTTTTCATGGCGACTCCTAGGTGAATCCGATGGGCCCTTCGCACCGACCGCCCTCGGCGGGGCCGCCTTGGGATCGTTTTCTTTCCCCCATACTATAGGGGGTTTGGGCTGGATATTCCATGGAGCCAGAGTCGAAATACATGTAAGAATCAAAGATCTAGGCGAAAAAAGCACGTAAAATGACCGACCCAATGCTCGAGGACAATGAAGAACCGATTCGTGGGCGAGCGCCTTTCGACCTGGCCGGGTTCCAAGCGCCGTCGACCTTCGAGGAAGAGTTCTTGAATAATCTATCCATCGAAATAAAGAATTACGGCTACACCTCGTACCAAAGGGAAGAAACCATCCTCCGCCACGGCCCCTACGACGAGGTCCAACTCATCCTCCGGGGGAAAAGCCGGGTGCGCGCCGGAAAAACCCTCACCCATTTGGAGGCCCCCTCCCTCCACCTGTTCTCCCTCGGTCGCGAAACCGAAATCACCAATCTGCCGGGGCTGCGCAAAGTGCACTTCCAATGCAAACTCACCCACCGTTCGACGGATCTCCTCCTGGGGGAGGAACCCAGATCGTTCCCCTTCGACGGGGCGGTCGACTCCTGGTGGGACCGGGCGAAAGCGTCGGTGGACGGCAAGAATCTCCTCTCGGGCAAGGGCCTCCTTTACGAACTCCTCTCCACGATATCCGGCCCCCTCTTTCGCATCGCGCAGGCGAAGGAGGAGGGCCTGGCCCATTACGACCGCTTTTTCCGCTACGTCCGAAGCGCGCGCCTCACGGAGTTCTCCGTCGCCGAGATCGCGGGCAGCTATGGCGTGCACCCGAACCACTTCTCCCAAGACTTCAAGAAGCGCTTCGGCGTCCCGGCCAAGCAATTCTTCCTGGGCGAAAAGACGCGGGAGGCCAAGGAGCGCCTGACGGAAAGCGCCGAGAGTCTTTCCGCCATCGCCCTCGGACTCGGCTATTACGACGCCTTCCATTTTTCGAAGGCCTTCAAGCGGCAAACCGGCCTCTCCCCGAAGGATTTCCGCAAACGCTACCGGGCGGCCGACCCATCATAGAATGGCCCCCATGATCCGCATCGGCGACCGCGAAATCCCCCAGGCCCTCTACCTCGCCCCCATGGAAGAGGTGAGCGACCGCACCTTCCGGGTGCTCTGCCGGGAGCAGGGGGCCGACGTGGTGGTGACCGAGTTCGTCAATAGCGACGGCCTCACCCGCAAATGCGGGAAATCCCTGCGCAAGATGGATTTCCACCCCGGGGAGCGGCCCATCGGTATCCAGATCTACGGCCAGCACCTCGAGCCCATGGTGGCGGCGGCCCGCATGGCCGCGGAACGGGAGCCCGATTTCATCGACATCAACGCGGGCTGCTGGGTCAAGAAGGTGGCGGGACGGGGCGCCGGCGCCGGACTGCTGAAAGACCCCGACCATCTGGCCGCCATCGTTTCCTCCGTCGTGGCCGCCGTGGACATCCCGGTGACGGTGAAGACGCGCCTGGGCTGGGATGAGAACTCCATCCACATCCTCGACAACGCGCGCCGGATCGAAGACGCGGGGGCCGCCGGCCTCACGCTGCATTGCCGCACCCGCAGCCAGGGCCACTCGGGGCCCGCCGATTGGTCGTGGATCCCGCGGGTGAAGGAAGCGGTCCGATTCCCCGTGGTGCTCAACGGCGGGGTGATGAACGCCGAAGACGTCGTGCGGGCGTTCCGGGAAACCGGGGCCGACGGGGTCATGATCGCCCGGGGCGCCATCGGCAGCCCCTGGATCTTCCGCCAGGCCAAGGAGGCCCTCGCGGGCCGCCCCGTGGCGAGCCCGCCGCCCCGGGAACGCGTCGAACTCTGCCTTCGGCACCTGCGCCTATTCCTCGAGGCGAAGGGCCCCCGGGGGATCACGGCCTTCCGCAAATTCTACGCGGGCTACGTGAAGGGCTACGTCCATGCCAGCAAGGTGCGCGTCTCCCTCATGGCCTTCCTCGAGGCGGGCCCCATCGAGGAGCGTCTGCGCGCCTGGGTGGACGAACTCGAAGCGATGGAACGGGAGGGCCGGTCGATCGAGGCCCATCCGGCCCCGACTCCCCAAGCGGACGACACGGCCGGGCTCCCGGTCGATCCGTGCGGGGATGTTTGCCGCTGAGCACCCTCCGGGCCGGGCAGATCCCGTATGCATGAATCGCGACTCATCGGGCGGCTGAGCGGGCGCCCGCCGATGCCCGGCCTATCCGAGGGGACGCGCCTGGAATCCCTGACCCTGGGCGGCGCGCCGTTCCCCGTGGAAATCGGGGAGTTTTGGACGGCCCAGCAACGCCAAGCGAGTCGCCTCCACGAGGTGGCCTACCGGGCCTGCTTCAAGCCCCAACTCCCGCGTTTCTTCATCGAGCGCCTCACCGATCCCGGGGAGGTGGTCTACGATCCGTTCTCGGGCCGAGGCACGACCTATCTCGAGGCGGCGCTCTGCGGCCGGGTCCCGTGGGCCAACGATATCAGCCCCCTGTCGCGCATCCTGGCGGCGCCGCGCCTGGAGGTCCCGAGTTCGGAGGAGGTGGACGGTCGCCTGGCGGAGCTCCCGCTCCAGGGCCGCGCCCGGGCCGAGCTCGACCTCTCCATGTTCTACCACCCCGACACCGAATCCCAATTGGTCCTCCTTCGCCGGTATCTCCTCGCCAGGCGGGAGGCGGGCGCGGAAGACGGGGTGGACCGCTGGATCCGCATGGTCGCCACCAACCGCCTCACGGGGCATTCCCCGGGCTTCTTCTCCGTCTACTCGCTCCCGCCGAACCAGGCGGCCAAACCCCAGGCGCAGCGGAGGATCAACGAACGCCTGAAGCAGGAGCCGCCCCCCCGCGACGTGAAGGCGGTGATCGGGAAGAAATCCCGAAACCTCATGAAGGATTTGTCGCTGGACGACCGCATCCGACTGAAGCGCATCGCCGCCCAGGCGCGCTACCTCGATGGCGATGCCCGCGAAACGTCCGCCCTCGAGGCGGGCCGCGTGGCCCTCGTCGTCACCTCCCCGCCTTTCCTCGATGTGGTCCAGTACGCCGACGATAATTGGCTTCGCCTCTGGTTCAACGGCCTCGATGCCGAGGCCATCGCCGCGAAAATCACCATGGCGCGGACCGTGGCGGCCTGGTCGGGGGTGATGTCGGGGGTCTTCGCCGAATTGGCGCGCCTCCTGCGGCCCGGCGGCCACCTGGTCTTCGAGGTCGGCGAGGTCGATCGGGGCCGTATTCGATTGGAAGAGGCCGTCGTTCCCCTCGGCCTCTCGGCCGGCTTGGAATGCGGGGGGATCCTCATCCACTCCCAAGCGTTCACGAAAACGGCCAATATTTGGGGCGTCTCGAATAATGCCCGCGGTACGAATACGAACCGCTTGGTGCTGTTCCGAAAACCGGGAAGTTGACCCTCCCCCGGGCCGCTATTTGAGCGACTTCAGGTACTCGGCGAGATCGGCCTCCGCGTCTTGGTAGGCCTTCCCGGGGATGCTATGCCCCGATTCGATGTAATGGGCCATCTTCTTCGGCGCCGTGATGCTGTTGAACATGGCGTAGACGCTGGAGGGCGCGCAGGTGGTGTCGATGAACCCCACGTTGGCGTAGGTCTTGGCCTTGATGCGCGGGGCGAAATGGCACATATCGTAATAGCCCGCGGCGTCGCGGTTGGCCGCATTGGTGGCGTTGGTGAAACCGGTGAAGGCGACCCAGCGTGGCCAACCGGCCTTGGTGCCGCCCATTGGACCGTGGTGGTTGCACATCGCCGTCACGTAGGCGTAACAGGCGGTGATCTGCGGGTCGAGGGCCGCACCCATGATCGATTGGGCGCCTCCCTGGCTGCCGCCCATGATGATGAGGGTCTTGCCGTCCCACTCGGGCTGGGCCTTGAGGAACTCCAGGGCGCGCAGCACCCGCAGGAACATGCCGTTGAAATAGGTGGTGTCGCGGTTGGAATTCCCCCAGGACGGGTAGCCCACGAGGACGTTCGTCTCGATGTATTTGTAGTAGGCGGCCGGTTGGCCGTTGGAGATGCCGTGGGCGTTGATGTCCATGGCGATGAGGCCGTTTAACGCGCGCCCGTCCTGGCGGCTGGAACTTCGCACGCCGGCCCCCTGCACCGAAAGGAGCGCGGGGAGGGATTTGGCGGTCGCCTTGGCCGGCCGAGCGTAGTATCCGGAGACCGGGAGGTTGTTGACGCAATCGATGCGCACGTCGAAGGCCTCGATCTTGCCCTGGTTATTCGAGGCGACCGCCACCGGTTCCAACCGAAATTTGAGGGGGATCTTGGCAAGGCGCGCCTTCTGGGAGGCCCAATAGGCGTCGAAATCAGGGGGACAGGCACGGCCGGGGCGGATGCGGGTGGGCTCGAAGCCGGCCCCCCCGTAGGCGTTGACGGTCTTTTTCCCGGCCTCGTACTCGAAGGGATAGCAGGCGGCGAGGATGAAACCGGGACGATCGAGAGAGGCGGGGATCTCGACGGGCGTTTCTTTCGTCTCGATTTCCACCGATTGGGCCGGGGCGTACTCCTTATCGATGGAGATCCGGATCTTACGCCCCGCCACCGGGTTCTTGGCCCCGTCGAGGAGGCTGACCTGGAACTTCACGGTTTCGCCGACCTTGTAGAGCGCGTCGGCACGGTCGGCCGAGATTTTGACGACCCACGGGGCCTCTTTTTTTTCCTGGGCGAGGAGGGCGAAGGGGAGGAGGAAGAGGAGAGCGGCCAGTGGGCGGGGGAGGTATTTCATGGCGTATTTTTCCATGCCGATCGGGGATCAGCGCAGGCGGAGGTTTTTCTTGATGAAGGGGATGGCCCGTTGGATGGCGAGGTCCCAGTAGGCCCATTGGTGGTCGCCGGGGTGCTCTTCGTACTCGTGGGCGTAACCGGCCTTATCGAGGAAGGCGTGCATGCCTCGGTTCTCCCCGATGAGGAAATCGGAGTCGCCGCAATCGAGCCGGAGGGCCGGACGCCGCGTCTTGGGGCATTTTTTCGCCAGGGCGCTTAGGTCGTTGGCGCTGCCCCGCCTGTTCTTCCCCCAGACGGGATCGAACTCGGCCATCCAGGTGATTTCGCGCACGGGCCTCGAGAAGGGCGTGTGGGCGCCCAAGGCCCCGGAGAAGGAGACCGCGGCGCAGAATTGATCGGGGTGCCCCAGGGCGAGCTTCAGCGCGCCATAGCCCCCCATGGAGAGCCCGGTGGTCATGCGGCCTATTCGCGAGGGAATGGTGCGGAAGGTCCGGTCGGTCCATCCCACCAGGTCTTTGACGATGAAAGTCTCGTAGGCCTGCCGCGGGTTGGACGCGCTGTCGGTATAGAAACTTCGGCCCCCGTCGGGCATGACGACGATGAGTGGAAGGCCGGCGAGGTGGCGCTCGATGCTGGTGCGACGCACCCAAGCCGTGTGGTTGTCCGAGAGGCCGTGGAGCAGGTAGAGGACGGGGAAAGGCCCCTTCCCCTCATCGGGCACGATGACCATGGCACTGGTCATTTTGTTCAGCGCATTGCCTGCATTCAAATGGAACTCGGCGACTGCCATAGTGGACTCCCTGGGGAATTGTAAACTGATGTTGCCGCCCATGGGATAATTTGCCATCGTGGCGGACCTCCTTGCCGTTTCCTGTTCCATGAAGAACTTGGTCAAATTCCCCGCATGGCGGGCGCTATCCGCGGTTTTGGCGGTGATGGCGTTCGTGGGCGGGGCCCCAGCTCAAAATCCGCTGCTTCCGGCGCCTCCCGAAGCGCGCGGGGCCTTGGATCCGCTGACGATCCTAGCGGAAGGGGTGGTGCGCGCCTATCAAGCATCCCCGAAGAAGCCTTCGAGCATCGGACGCTGCCCCTTTAGCCCCTCCTGCTCGCATTACGCCATGGAGGCGATCCATCGCCACGGTCCCCTGGCCGCGGCCCTCCTCACCGCCGACCGGCTCTTCTTCCGCGAGCACCAGGCTTTGGACGCCCAATACCTGAAGGTCCCCACGGAAACGGGGATCCGGTTCCTCGACCTCCCCTAAACTATGTTCAAGTTCTTCACGCGTCTCGCCGTAGCTCATCCCCTGGCGGTCCTCGTCTTTTGGAGCCTGGCCTTCCTGGCCCTGCTCACCCCCGCTCTCAACGTCCAGAACGTCCTCAAGGGGGGCGGTTTCGACGCGGAGAAGCAGGAGTACTTCAAGGCCAGCCAGGAAATCGCATCCCTCTTCGGCGGCTTCCAGAGCGAACTCGTGATCGTCTTCGACATCCCCGAGGGAGCGGGCAACGAGGTCTTCGGGAAGGTGGAGGAGGCCGTCTCTCCCCTTCGGCGGGAGAGCGACGTCGCCCGGGTGATGACCTACGGCAGTTCTTTCGACCCCCGCTTCGTCAGCGCGGACCGCCGCCACACCCTCGCCATCGTGGGCTTCCACTTGAGCGAGTTCGTCCTCCAGCAGCGCTTGCCCGAGTTGCGGGAGAAGATCCACGCCAAGGGCCTCAAATGGGGGATGACCGGGGCCGCCGCCTTCAATGAGGCCCTCACCGAGTATTCCCGCCGCGACGCGGTGCGGGGGGAACTCTTCGCCATTCCCCTCGTGCTCCTCGTGCTCCTGTGGCTCTTCCGCAGTTTCCCCGCCGCCCTCCTCCCCATCGCCATGGCGGCCGTGTCCATCGTCACCACTCTCGGCCTCACCTGGTTCTTGGGGAAGGCCGCCGACCTCTCGCTCTTCGTGCTCAACGTCGCCTCGCTCCTGGGCATCGGCTTGGCCATCGACTACTCGCTCCTCATCGTCTCGCGCTACCGCGAGGAGTATGCCCTCGCCCGGGGCGCCGGGAAGGAGGGCGGCGAGGCGGCCGACCTGGCCATCCATTACACCCTCGACACCGCCGGGCGGGCGGTCTTCTTCAGCGCCCTCACCGTGCTCGTCGGCCTCTCGGCCATGACGCTCTTCGGCTTCATGTTCATGACCTCCATCGGCGTCGGCGGGATGCTGGTGGTGGCGCTCTCCCTGGTGACGTCCCTCACCCTCCTCCCGGCCTGCTTGAAACTCCTCGGGCCCGCCCTCGAGCGTTGGCGGCTGCCGGGGCGCCCGGCGGACCGCGACGCCGAGAACTCTCCGGGGCTTTGGGCGCGCCTGACGATGTTCGTCCTGCGCCGCCCCCTGGCGACCCTGGTGGTCATCCTGGGCCTCCTCCTCTACCTCGGCTCCCCCGCCCTCCATATGCGCCTGGGGACCTCCAACGCCGAGATCCTCCCCGTCTCCAGCGCGCCGCGCAAGACCTACGACCTCGTGGAGAGGCAATTCGACCTCACCCCGAAATCCGGCGACCTCCAGATCCTGGTGGAGCCCCTGGGCGGGGCGACGGATGACCCGACGAACCTCGCCTCCATGCACGCCTTCGCCGCGGACCTCCTGCGCCGGGAGGCGGTCTCCAATCTCCTCTCGCCGGTCAATCTGGGCGGGCCGATGGAATTAGACCGGCTCCAGGGCCTATTCGCCCTGCGCAAAGCGATGCCGGGGGCCATCGATCCCATGCTCTCCGCCGGCCTCGATTCCCTATTGCGGACGAACGCCGCCCTCTTTCGGGTGCGTACGAAGTACGCGGTCGGGCAAAAAGACGGGGAGGCACTCGTGCAAGACCTCCGGGATCACCCGCCCGCGGGCCTTCGGATTAAGGTCACCGGGGAGATCCCTCGGCTCATGGATTTCAGCCGGGGCCTCTACGCCCGGTTCCCCCTGGCGGCCGCCTGGATCATCGGGTTCACCCTGCTCCTCATGCTCCCCATGTTCCGCTCGGTCTGGCTGCCCCTCAAATCGGTCCTGGCGACCATCCTCTCTCTCGTCGCCACCTTCGGCATCGTCGTGTGGGTCTTCCAAGACGCCCATTTCCAGGACCTCCTCGGCTTCACTTCCCCCACCTATACCGAGGCCGTCCTCCCGGCCGTCCTCTTTTCGGTGCTCTTCGGGCTCTCCATGGACTACGAGGTCTTCCTCCTGGCGAGGATCCGGGAGGCTTGGAAAGAGACCGGGGATAACGACCGGGCCGTGGTCCTGGGGGTCGCCCGCACCACCGGCCTCATCACCGGGGCGGCGCTCTGCATGATCCTCGTCGCCTGCGGCTTCGCCCTGGCCCATATCCTGCCGGTGAAGGTCATCGGGGTCGGCATCGCCGTGGCCGTGGCGGTGGATGCCACCATCGTGCGGGGGCTCCTCGTGCCGTCGGTGATGAAACTCCTCGGGGAGTGGAATTGGTGGATCCCGGCCTGGCTCGAGCGCATCCTTCCGGATTGGAAGGGGCATTAGGGACCGGGGCGCGCGCCTTGGACCGAGACGGCCTCTTCCGGTCCCACCCCTTCCTGAAACCGGACCACCAGGAGCACCTGGTCGTCTGCGGGGATGACCTCGATGCCCTCCTGTCCGCCGCCCTGTTCCTTCGCCACCATCCCCGCGCCCGGATCGCCGGATTCTATTCGGGTTTCCGGGACTTGCTCCTCATGCCCGAGGCCGCCGGCGACCTGGAGCGCACCGTCTGGATCGATCTCGACATCTCCCATCCCGCCTGCCCCTCCCTCGGCCACCATGTGCTGAAAGCCCGTAGAGACGACGTCTTTACGGGCCATGGGACGTCACTGAACCTGAATACCCTGCGCGGGGTCGATATGGCCCATTTTAGGGACAAGTACCCCCTCGGGACGGTGCATTTCCTGGCGGCCCTCTATGAAGAGCCGATCCCCGAGGGGAGCGGGATGGAGGGGCTCCTGTGGCTCGCGGACTCGGCCTTCATCAGCGGCCAGTCCCACCAGTACCGGGAGAATATGGGCCGCTGGCTGGAGGAGGTCTTGGTCCATCCCGATCTCCGCCGCGCCTTCGACCGGTTGGATGAGCCGGCCTTCGAGGAGGGGATGGGAGGCTTGATGGACGGCCTGCGGCGCTCCGGCTTCCGCGGGGGGCGGGTGCAATCCCGCTCCTACCACCGTGCCCTGGGGGGGTTCTCCATCAAGGTGAAACCGACCGATCTGGGCGGCTTCGCCCGCCTCTCGGGGATGGTCGCCGAGTTCACAGGCTGGCCCGATCTCGCGGGGAGGGTTCTTCGGGGCGAGGCGATCCACAGCCGGGGGCGGCGGCGGCGGGAATCCATGGCCACGGTCCTGGGCGGGCGAAGCCTGGGCGAGTTCCTGGGGGCGGAAGGGGTGTTCTCTTACGCCCTCCCCGGCCTCGGAGAGATGAATTACACCACGGGGATCCACCCGGAAAAGCGAGGGTGAAGTCCTCGGCGCAAGCCCGACCTGGCGGCCTTTGCGGGGGCGCCTGAACGCCTACTCCACTAGGTCGATACGGGTTTCCAGGCGCAGCTGATCCCGGGAGTCCACGGCTTCCACGAGGAGGCATTGGATTTCAGGGTGGAGGACCGCATTGGGCCAAGGGACCGAGCGCACTCGAATCGGCGCATCGGCGAGGATGCGAATGCGGGCCGAGGGCCAAGCGACGACCCACTCGCGGTCATTGGTAGCCGTCGGTTTCAGGGGTTCGTGGCATCCGGTATGGAAGCGAAACCATTCATGGCCGGCCTCCTGGGTCTTGGTCAGGCGGGCCTCGTCTTCGAGGATCACCCAGCCCGAGGCCGACCACTCGATCCGCCGGATCCAATGGGCCACATCATCGTAGGCTTGCCGCCCGTCGATGAAGACCCGACCTCCCTCGGCCCCCAGGGATTCGATGCGTACGGGAACGGCCACGGCCGGCATTTCGGTGGGGAAGCGTTCGCAGCGGGCCCCCGGAGTCTGGAGGATATTGTGCCCCTTCTGGCCCCGGTAGAGGCGGTTGAAATCGGGGGTGGAGTAATCGGGGGTGCCGGCTTCCACCAAGATCGCCTCGGGACCGCGGTAGAGCGATAGGTGCCCCCCATCGTCGTGGAGGTGGAAATCATTGCCACTGCCGCCCCGGATCCAGAGGGCCATGGCGTTTTCGTGGTCCCAGGCGCGGCGCCAGACGAGGAGTTGCTGGGCGGGGTAGAAGGCGTGGGTCGGCGTCGCCGCGGCCTCCGGGATATCCTTGGCGAGATGGAGGTAGACGAGGCTAAACCAATCTTCGGAATACCGCTCCCCCAACCAACCGCGGTGAACCGCGTGGCGCGTCTGGGGATTGCGCGTGATGAGCGAGCCGAGGAGGAGCGCGGGCCAGGGATGGCTTCCCGCGAGTCCGTGGCCGGAGTCGTAGGGGTTGACGAGGTAGGGGCCCGTGAGGCGCATCTGGGCGAACCATGAATCGAAGGCGCGCAGCATGGGCAAGTCGGCGAGGCGAGGATCCCCCGCGCGCACCATGGCATGGACGACTTCCAGGACGTCCTGCAGGGTGAAGGCGGCGTAACTATAGCCCTCGGACCAGGAGCCCCCTTCCCCCTGGGCGAGGAGGGTCTTGGCCAGGCCTAGCACGCCCAGTTCATAGGCGGGCCGAAGGGATTCGTCTCCAAGATAAAGGCAGGCATAGACTAGGCCGCACAAGGGCATGGCCCACTGGTTGGACCGGTAGGTCTGCTTTTTCACATACCACGGGATCTTCTTCTCCCAACTCTCCACGATGAGCGCGATCTCCTGGCGCAGGTTGCGCTTCAGATCCGCCCGCAGCGGCGCCGGGACCCGGTCGCCCATGAGATCGAGGATCCGCACCAGGGCGAGGATGCCCGCGCCGGTGGCCAACCAGACCCCGTCGCCCTCCGCGGGCAGGGGACGGTTCGGGTCGTAGGCGGTCCAGCCGCTGCGCTGGAGGGGGCGGAACTCCGCGGCCACGACGGAAAGCTGATCCAGGAGAAGCGCCTGGGAGCGGGGATCCTCCCCGAGGCGGGCGCAGAAGGCGAGGTTCATGAGGCGCGCGCCCAGGCGGTAATCGAGCCAAAGCCGCACATCGGCGTTGGCCAGGGCGAAGACCGTTTCGTGGGGCCCGGCGTTCTTCGCCCGTCCATCGAGGACCATGGGGGGATGGATATCCGCCACGCACTGGGGCCGGTGCATGATCCCGTCGGGAAGCTGCTCCGCCGCCTTCGACCGGATGGCTTGGGTGATCCGTTGGATCTCGGGATCCGGACTGGAGAGGATGGCCTCCCAGGGGAACGGGACGTAGCGCAAGGCACCCTTCCACGGGGGCATCGCGTCCAGGTTGACTTCGATACGCTCCGTTTCGGGCGAGGCAGGGTGACCCATATGGCCTCAGGGATTCTTGACGAGGAGGGGCCGTAGTTTCAGGAGGATCACGGGGAAGGCCATGATCCCGATGCCGCCCGATAGGGAGACCGCCAGCGTCCACGCATCGAGGAGCCCTTGGCGGTGGGCTTGCCGGTAGAGGATGAATGCGAGGGGAAGGAAAAGGGCGACGGCGGTGAAGACCCCGGGAGAAAAGCGCCGCTTGACGAGGAGGGGCGCGAGGTGGAAGAAGACCGCGTTGATCGCCGCCAAGGCGGGGAACATCAGGCTGAGGGCCGGCACGTTCCAACCAATCATGGAGAAACAGACGCCTCCGACGATGACGGCGGCGTTGACCACGTAGAATTGGGGCCAATCCACGGGAAAGCCCAGGGTGTCCCGGGCCCACCCGCGCCAGTCGAGGGTGTATTCCTCGAGCACATGGGCGGCGTAGGCTGCGGTGAGCATCCAGAAAAAGGAATGGTCCATCGTTCCCTCCTAGTCGGCGTCGTGTTTTTTCGCGGGCGCTTCCAACGAGTTCATGATGGCGAAACGGCCCCGGCCGAACTCCTCCCCGAGGGCTTGGATGGCGGCGCGCTTGGTCAGGCCCGCCTTCCGGTGGGAGGAGAAGCGGGCGTGGAGTTCCCGCCGTTCCCGGGGGCTCCAAGGGCGGTGCTGGTTCGGGGGGGCGTCGGGGTTGGGGGTCCGAAGCCCGGCGAGGAGGGAACCGGGCTTCACGCGTTCGAGGGCTTCCAGCCCGCTGCGGTAGGCCTTGGGGTTGAGTTCGAAGCCGCAGCCCTCCCGTCCCATCCCCCGGGCCACGCGCAGGGTGGTGAATCCGCCCAGGAAGAAATCGCAGACGCGGTCGCCGGGGCGGCTGGAGTATTGGATCATCTTGACGAGGAGTTCCTGGGGGAGTTCGTTCTTGTTCTTCACTTGGCCCGGCTTGTAGACGCGGGGGATCTCCCAAACGTCCTCCAAATCCCTGTAGAGGAGCGATCGGCCCCGCTCATCGCGTTCTTGGGGTCCGAAGCGGTCGTGTGTATTGAAGACGGGTTTTCCCCCGGGCTTGGTACCATAGAGGATGTGGTAATGCGAAGTGACGTACTTCAGGCGGGTGTTGACGCCGAAATGGTATTTCCAGACGAGGTGGTTGACCAGGGTCAGGGGCGTTTCGTGGAGGGCGTCGAGCACTTCCCGGAGGCGCGTCCAACCCGAGACGATGTAGAAGGATCCCCCCGGGCGCAGCACGCGGGAGGCTTGGGCGAGCCAGGCGCGGGTGAAGGGGGCATACTGGGCCGCGTCGACCTCCACGTAGCCGTCGACGACGAAGGATTCGTCCCGGTGGTAATGGGCGTGGAGCTTGTCGCCCCCGATGCCGTAGGGCGGGTCGGTGATGAAGAGGTCGACGCTGCCGTCTTCGAGGCGCTCGGGGGCCCCGCGCACGCAATCCTGGTTCCAGGTGAGGATCTGGGGGCGGGCCATGGGTGCGTTATTTTCGGTTCTGGGGCCGGAAAGGGCAACGGAGGGCTTTGGGCGCGCCGCGCGGCTTGAAGCCGTAAATTCCGGGATGCTATGATGCCCCAAGCACATGGCCTCCCTCGTCGACACCGCCGAACTCGATTCCCTGGGAGACCTGTTCCTCGATCAGCAGATCCAAAACCTGCGCCTTTCCGACCAGCGGCATTTCTTCGACGCCCTCGCTTCCCGCCAGCGGACCGAACGGCGCTGGCACCCGGGCGACCGGGTCTCCTATAACGACGGGCGCTGGTGGATCGACGCCATCGAAGAGGGCGATCTCCTCCTCAAGAACGGCGAGCGCATCACCTATCGCCCGCCCGGCGACAAGGCCCTCAAACCGGTGGCGGGCAACCGCCTCCTCGAACTCGCGGGCGAGAAGAAGGAGCGCACGCCCCACGACGAGCGCGCCTTCCGCCTTCGCCAGACCGCCTTCGAACTCCGCTACCGCGACACGCGCCGCTACGCCTCTCTGAAGGGCTCCCGCATCCAGATCCTCCCCCACCAGCTCCAGGCCGTCGAGCGGGTCATCCAATCCCTCACCCCGCGCTTCCTCATCGCCGACGAGGTCGGCCTGGGCAAGACCATCGAGACCGGCCTCCTCATCAAAGAGTTCGCCATGCGCTACCGCTACCGCCACATGATCGTGGTGGCGCCGGCGAGCCTGCTGCTCCAGTGGCAGAACGAGCTGCGGGAGAAGTTCAGCGAAGATTTCTCCATCCTCGACAAGCGCGCCATGGACCGCGCCGGGGACCTCCACGCCTTCATCGACAAGAACCCCCGCGTCCTCGTCAGCCTCGACTTCGCCAAGCAGGAGAGCGTCGCCGAGGGCCTCGCCAAGCGCATCTGGGACCTCGTGGTCTTCGACGAGGCCCATCGCCTGCGCCGCGACCGCCAGAAGATCACCCGGGCCTGGGCGTTCGCCGACGCGCTTTCGGTGCGCACCAAGAGCCTGCTGCTGCTCTCGGCCACCCCCTTCTCCGGAAAGATCGAGGAGCTCTATTTCTTCACCAGCCTCCTCGACAAGACGAAGATCGGGAGCCTCCATTCCTTCGAGGAGGCCTATTTCAACAAGGGCGGCGCCTTCCTGGGGAACCTGCTCTCCGAACTCACCATCCGCCGCACCAAGCGCGAGGTCGGGGGCTTCACGCGCCGCCAGGCCTTCACCCAGCGCTACCGCCTCACGGGCCCCGAGAAGGCCTTCTACGACCAGCTCTCCGAGTACGTCCAGACGGAGTACCGCCGGGCGATCGAGCACCAGAAGGAGAACGGCGCCAAGGCCTCGCCCCGGGCCCTCATGCTCACCTTCTTCCAGAAGATGATGGATAGTTCCATGGCCGCCATCCTCTCGGCCCTGGGGAAGCGCATCGCGGCCATCGAGGCCGCCATGGAGAAGGCCCGCAGCGAGCAGGCCACCGCGCGGGCGGCCGCCGACACCCTCTCGGGCATCGAAGACGACATGGACGCCGACGACGAGGCCGAATCCGCCGCGGCCGCCGCGGAGACCTTAGACGACCTGCGCAGCGAACTCTTCTTCCTCCAGCGCGTCCACGCCCTGGGGCGGGACCTTCGCACCGACAGCAAGAGCGAAGAATTGGTGCGGCTCCTGCGGCACATCTGGAAGAGCGATCCGGCCGAGAAGATCGTGCTTTTCACCCAATTCAAGTCGACGATGTTCCACCTCGAGAAGCTCTTCGCCGACGTGAAGCCCCTCGTCTTCCACGGCTCCATGAGCCTCGAGGAGAAGGACGCGGCCATCGAGGCCTTCCGCCGCGACCGGGTGCTGCTGCTTTCCACCGAGGCCGGCGGCGAGGGGCGCAACCTCCAGTGCGCGCGCATCCTCGTCAATTACGACCTCCCGTGGAACCCGTTCAAGCTCGAGCAGCGCATCGGGCGCATCCACCGCTTCGGCCAGAAGCACGACGTGAACATCTATAATTTCGTGCTCGAGGCCTCCATCGGCGAGCGGATCCTCGAGATCCTCGAGGAGAAGATCAAGGTCTTCGAGGACGCCTTCGGCGAAACCGAGGCCCTCCTCGGCATGGTCGACGGGGGGGGGCGCGACTTCGAGCGCCTCTTCATGAAGATGCTGGCCAAGGGCGAGGACGCCGGGGCCGCGGTGGAGCAGCGCCTCTCCATCTCCCGCGAGAAGCTCAAGCGCCTGGCCGTCACGAGCCAGATGCTCGCCGAAACCCCGGTGAAGCCGGAGGCCGTGCGCCACGAACTTTCCCAATTGGCCGACAAGCTCCAGTCGTTCTTCCTCGACTACGCCCCGGGCCACCCGGAGGATTTCGTCATCCTCGAGACCCGCACGGTCTCCGATTTCCGCCTCTACCGCCTCCAAGTGCGCCGCGACCTCTGCGAGACCGATTGGGTGACCTTCGACGTGCGCGCGCTGCACGACGAGGCCCTGCCGGCCGAGGGGTTCCCCCATCGCCTCACCCCCCTGCACCTCGAGCATCCCCTCGTCAAGCGGATGATCGAGCGCTCCTTCGCCCATAGCCTGGAGCATGCGGTGCTCGGCCGCCGGCCGGGGGGCGCCGGCGAATCCATCCGGTTCTCCTTCGTCCTCACCTTCGATTCGTTCAAGACCGACGAGCGCAGCCTCGAGATCGTGCTCCCCTGGGGCGAGGCGTCCGACGCCGGGGCCTGCTACGGCGAGGCCGCCGACCGGGTGCGGGAAGTGCTGGAGCGCGAAAAGAAAGATCTCACCGCGCGCACCACGCGACTCGTCGACGCCGAATTGGGGAAGATCCGGGAGAGCCACGAACGCCAGATCCGAGAGACCGAGGAACTCCTGGCCACCTACGAAATGAAGAACAAGCAGCTCGGGGGCGACCATTATTTCCTGCTCATCCCCAAAGTGCGCAAGCACCTGCAGCAACTCCGAAGGGATTTCGCCGACGTCTCGGCCTTGACGCGGGAAAAACTCGAAATTCGCGCCGATTTTTGGCTTTTTTCCGTGGCCGTGGAATAGGGCCGCGGCCCCCTGAACCCGGGCCCCGGGGGATGCCATACTTGGCCCATGCTCGAAAGATTCCTGCCGGTCACCGGCGCTTCCCTCCCTCCCCTGGGGCCGCTGCGCTATGTCCCCGACGGCCTCAACCGCGGTGCCTGGGAGGGGCTTCCTTCCGACTGGAAAAGCGCGCTCCTTCGGAAGGGCATCCGCTGGCTTGGCCGGGCGTGGCCAACGCTACCGGCGCGCCGCTACCTCGATTTCTACCGCGACGGCAATCGAAGCCGTTTCGAGCAGCTCTACTTCATGCGGCGATCGGCCCTGGGCGATCTGGTGCTCGCCGAATGCGTGGAGGGCGAAGGGCGCTTCACCGCGGACCTCGCCGACCTCATCTGGGCCGTTTGCGAGGAGACCTCTTGGGTGGTCCCCGCCCATAATAACCATGATCGCACCGGGGGGCGCCGCGACCTGCCCCCCTTTACCGGGGAGCCCTACGTCGACCTCTTCAGCGCGGAGACCTCCGCCACGCTCGCATGGGCGTTTTCCCTGCTGCCCCAAGCGCTCGACCGGGAGTCCCCGGGGTTCCGGGAGCGCATCCGCCATGAGATCCGCCACCGGGCCCTCGCTCCGTTTCTCGCACATGAGGATTGGGGCTGGATGGGGCTGAGCCACGGCGACAAGGTCAATAATTGGAACCCGTGGATCCTGAGCAACCTGCTCGTCCCCGCGCTGCGGGTCGAGGACGACCCCGCGCAACGCCTGGCCCTCGTCGGGAAGATCCTCCGGTGCCTGGAGCGCTTCTGCGCCGGATACGATCCGGACGGGGGTTGCGACGAGGGCCCGGGCTATTGGAATGCGGCGGCGGCGAGCCTCTTCGACGCCCTCGACCTCCTCGACGCCGAAAGCGGCGGGACGCTTAAGGTTTGGGGGGATCCGCTCCTTCGGGCCATGGGGCGCTTCCCGATGCTCATGCACCTGGGCGCCGATCAATTCGTCAATTTCGCCGACGGGCAGCGGCAGGGCCGCCCCGACGGCGCGCTTCTCGCCCGCTACGGCCGATGCGTGGGAGACGCCGATTTGGAGCGCTTCGGTCGCTGGGCGCTGGCGGACCAAGGCGGCCTGCCGGTCGCTTGGAATTGGGGCCATTTCCAGCGCTCCCTCGGCAATCTCTTCCGCCTCGAACCCGGGCCGGTTCCCCCCGGGCCGCCCCTTCTACGCGACGGGCTCCTGCCCGATCTCCAGGTCTTGGTCGCCCGGGAATCGGCGGGGACGACGCGGGGGTTCGCGCTCGCCGCCAAGGGCGGCCATAATGGCGAGAGCCATAACCATAACGACGTCGGATCGTTCATCGCCTACCTCGACGGGAAGCCGCTCTTCGTGGACGCGGGGGTGGGGGAATACACGAAGCAGACTTTCTCGAGCGAACGCTACTCCATTTGGACGATGCAGAGCGCCTGGCATAATCTGCCCCAGATCGGGGGGGTGGATCAGGCGGCGGGCGGGACATACAAGTCCGCGACCGCCCGCCTCTATCAAGGAGATGAGGAAAGCGGCATCGAACTCGATCTCACCCCCGCTTGGCCGAAGGAAGCGGGCTTGGAAGCCTGGCGCCGCCGGCTGGCCCTGGAGAGGCGCGGGTCCTCGAGGGTGCTCCTCGAGGATGAGTGGGTGCTTCACCAGCCCCGCGACGTGCGCCTCCACCTCCTCTCCTTGGCGGAGCCGGAGCTCGGGCAAGCGGGCGAGGTGCGCTACCGCCTCGACACCGATTCCCTGGCCGTCCTCGCCTATGATGGGGAACTCCTAGAGGCGACGGTGGAGGAGAAGCCCCTCCTGGACGGGAATTTGCGGGGGGCCTGGGGCCCGCGCCTTTGGCGGCTATGCCTGCGCCTGCGCCGCGAAGCCGCCTCGGGCTCCTGGAAAATCGTCCTCAGACGGGGTCCGTGACAATGCGATGACAATCGGCGGCCGAAGACGCGGCGGGAGCAAGGGGAAAATGGGGCGCGCTTGTCGGCCGATTTCAGGGTTTAATTCGGTCCATGAAAAAAGCCATCCCCGTCCTCCTGCTCCTGGCCTCGATGCTTTCCGCGGGAGAAAAGGGCGCCGACACCAATAAACCCGCGCGCTTCCGCATCCCTCACGCGTTCAACTTCGAACTCGGGACGAAGTACAATTTCTCCTCCACCTTCAAGGAGATGCCGGCCGTCGGCGCGTTCGGGGCCTTCGAGTACGCCTGGCAACTCTCCGGATTCGAGGGACACCGACCCGCCGTCTACCTCGGACTCCCCCTGCGTTGGCACACGATGCTTAGCGGCAGCAACGCCTTCGGCCAATCCCAGATCCTCTCCTACGGCTTCACCATCCGCCACCAACTCTCCACCGGCCGCCTGCGGCCCTTCATCGCCTATAATCTCCTCGTCAACCAGTTCACCCCCGACGCGCTCCAGACGAACCTGGCGGGGCACCCCGGGCGCCTCATGGGCCACGAGACCAAGTTCGACTTCGGCCTCGAACTGGTGGGCGACAAGCCGGCCAAGGGGTTCGCGGCGTGCGGGCGGCTCCAGATCTCCGGGAGCCTCACGACCTTCCCTTCCCTCACCGACCCCGCGCGCAGCGTCTGGTCGCTCTACGCCAGCCTGGGGTTCTGGCTCCTCTGATCAGCCGGCGGCGACGCGGCCCTGCTGCTCGAGGTAGCGCCGCGGCGTCATGCCGGTTTTCTTCTTGAACGCCCGGTAGAAGGTGGTGATGTCCTCGAAACCCGCGTGGAGCGAGGCGTGCATGATGTTCCCGGTCGACACCAATTGCCGGCAGGCGTAATCGAGGCGGAGGTCTTCGATGCGGCGGTGGGCGGTCATGCCCGTGACCTTCTTGAAGAGGTGGGTGAACCTGCGGTAGGAGAGGCCGCTGAGTTCCGCCAAGTCGGCCACGGAGATGCGTTCGGTGAAGTGCCCGGCGAGCCACGCCTCGCAGCGGTGGATGACGGTCTCCTCGCGGCTGGTATGGTCGTCGGGGGGGGCCGGGGGCTCGGAGAGGAGGACGGCGGCCACCTGCACCACCCACGCCAGGATGAGGGGCGCCCCCGCCGCATCGCGCCGTTGGCCGGCGAAGAGCGCCTGGCGCACGAGGTCTTCGAGGCGGGAGGCTTGGAAGGGATCGGCCAATGAGAAGACGGGGGTGCGTTCGGACCGTTCGCGGAAGGGGCGCCAAAGCACCGAGAGCACCGGGTGCGCCGTCAGGAGGGCGGTCTCGAAGCAGATGGTGATGAGCGAGAGGGGGTCTTGAGTATCGTCGAGGAAACGGTGGACCTGCCCGGGCGTCGTGAGGATCCAGGTGCGGGCGGCCACCGCATGGGTGCGCCCCTCCAATTCGAGGCGGCCGCGCCCGAGTTCCACATAGACGAGTTCGGCGTAGGCGTGGCTGACCGGCTCCATGCGGAAGCCCCGGGCGTGGGAGGATTGGAACACGGAGAGCCCCGTGGGCGGGAGCGTCACCGCCACCGGCGTGGTGCGGAAATCGGAGGAACCAGGGGGTCGCGTCATGGGGGGAAGACCGCCTTGCGGCCCGGAGTCCGCAGCGAAAGTTCTTGGTCGGCTTGGCGCAGGAGCGATTCGATGCGGGGGAGGAGCTGATTTTGTCCGAGGGTCGCCTTGGGGAGCCCCGAAAGGAGGAGCATCGCTTGGCCCAAGGAGGCCGGCGAGGGTTCGGGCGCACGGACGGAACGGGCTACGGCATCGGCGAGCAGCCGCAGGCGCGCCGAATCGAAAAGGGCTTCCGCCCCGACTTGGGCCGCGGCGTCGAAGCGGAGTTCCTTTTCCGCTTCGGCGGGAACTTTCCGGCCTTGGAGGGCCGCCCGGGCGAGGATTTCTCCGGCGCGTTCGAGGGGAGATTCGGTTTTTCCTTCCCGGCCCACGTTCATTCCCCTTCCTCGGGCTCCGGCCGGTTTTTCGCGGCGTCCATCGGCCCGAGGGGGGCGGCGGTCGTCGGGGGCTTTTTCGGCAGCGGCACGGCCGGATGCCGGATTTCCGCGCTGTAGATTTTCCACAATTCGGGGAACCATACGGGCACGGGCGCGAAGACGTGGAGGCCGGAAAGCTTCATCTCGGCGCTGTGGAGGTAGAGGCGTTGGCGGTGGAGGCGCTTGGCCCAGGCCTTATTGAGTTCGAAATCCCCGTATTTGTCGTCGCCGAGCACCGGCTTCCCGAGCCCGGCGAGATGGAGTCGGATCTGGTGGGTGCGCCCGGTATAGAGGAGGGCCTCGAGGAGGGTGAACTCGCCGAAGGCCCGCACCACGCGGAAGCCCGTTTGGGCGGGGAAGGTGCGCCCATTATGGCTGACGGGGGAATCGACCAAAAATCGCTCGCCGCGGAAGCGGCCTTTGGCGATGACGAGGTACTTCTTCTCCCCCGCCTCCAGCCGTTCGGCCCATTTTCGGGCGCCCTCCGGGGTGAGGGCGAGGAGCATCGCGCCGCTGGTGTCCCGGTCGAGGCGGTGGACCGGGAAGACCTCGCGGCCGAGGGAGAGCTTCATCTCGTTGACGAGGTTGCGCCCGACGCGGGCCCCGCCGTGGGAAGAGAGGCCGGCGGGCTTGTTCACGACCAGGGCGTCGGGGCCTTCCCAAAGGCGCTCGATCTCGAAGGGCCGATTCGCGGCCCGGGGCCCGCCATGCTTGTTTCGGGTCATCCGAATTTCTCCGGCGGGGTGAACGGGGCGCCGCCGAGCTCGCCGTGGAGGCGGATCGCCCCGTGGCGGGTTTCATACTTGCGCACGTTATCCTCGAGGGCGAGGAGCAGGCGCTTGGCGTGGTCGGGAGCGAGGATGATGCGGGCGTTCACCTTGCCCTTGGGGGCGGACGGCTGGAGATAGGCGAAGTCGAGGACGAATTCGCTGGGGGTATGGTTGAGGATGGCGAGGTTGCAATAGCTTCCCTGGGCCGTGGCCTCGTCGATTTGGATCTCAAGGTTGCTTGGCGGCAGCGGGTTTTCGCCCGTCGTCATGGGGGGATCCTTTCGGTTTTTTTTCGTCCGACGCGGGGGCGGCGTCCAAGTTTTTCAGTCCGCGGCGAACCGCATCGCGCAATTCGAGGATCGGGGGCGAGACGAGAAGATCGGCTTCTTCGCGGCCCGAGGCGTCGCTTTCCTCCATGAGCCGCGCATGGCGCCTCAGGTAGAAGGCGCGATCTTCGCCCTTTTTCTTGAAGGAGGGATTGGCCTTGGTCCAGGCGACGACCTCGGCATCCACATCATCCTGGCTGCGGCTGGCGTACCAATGGGCCAGATAGAGGTGGCACAGGCGCGGAAAATGGGCGAAGGCGATGGCCCGCTCGAAATAGAGGCGGCTCTCCATGGGGCGGCCTTGGCCGCGGGTAAGGAGCGCCAGGGCGAAGAGCGCCTTGCCGCCGGCCACGCGCTCCTCGGTGAGGACGGGGACGCCCTCTTCGTCCAGTTCGGGGGCGGGCTGCCCGGAGGCGTGGACCTCCCCCGGCGCTCCCCCCGCGGGATGGTCGGCGCGGGAGGGACCTCGCCCGCGGATGCCCCCATCGGCATATCCGGTGACGCGCGTCAGCAGGGTGTGGAGGGCCGCCTCCTCGAGATCGGGGCGCCGGTACTGGCGCCAGGCGGCGGCGAGATAGAGGTTCACGTCGAGGGCCGTTTGGGGCCGGAGAAAGCCGCCGCGGTGGGCGTCGGCCTTCCGAAGATATTCGATGGCGGGGTCGAGGTGGCCCCGGCGGAGATGGAGGACGCCGAGATGGAGCAGGGCGTCGGGATTGCGCGGCTCGCGTTTCAGGACCTCGAGGAAAGATTTCAAGGCCAGGTCATCGCGCCCGGTGTCGAGCCAATTGAGGCCCTCGCTGATGAGGAGCGCGAGTTCGGCGTCGGGCCCTTTCGGCGCCTCGGTTTCGGCGCGCACCGCGGCTTTTTTGACCATTGGGGCGTGGGCGGGGGCCGCGGCGGCGAGGGGCAAAGATAGCAGCCCCAAGCAGAAAACGGCGCGAAGTCGCATGGCCGAGATTGTGGTATGGACGCCCGGCCTTGTCATCTCGGGGAAAGTCCGAGCAGTTTTTCCGCGCGTCGCGCGAGTTCCTCGAGCCTCTGGGGCACCCGGTTGGTCTCCCGGAGGTTGAACCAGGGGAGCGCGTTGGTATAGGTATCGGGGGTGATCGCCTGGGCCCAGGTGAGCGCGCGCCGGTAAAGGTTCGTGGCGCCGATGAGGTCCCCGGTGGAGGCCACGAGTTCGCCCCGGGTGAGTTGGAGCAGGGGGTTTCGGTCATCGAGTTCGATCGCCCTCGCGATGCGTGAGAGGGAGAGGCGCCGCACCTCCTGGTTCGTATCGCCGATGGCCGCGCACACGAAGTTATTGAGGAAGAGCGGGTCTTGCTGGCCGAAATTCGTGGCGACCTGGTTGAGTTCGCTGAACCACCGGTAGGCGCGCGGGTTGTTCTGGAGTTTGAGTTCCGCGAGGCCGAGGGTGTAGTAGACCCGGGGATCGGGCCAATGGCGCAGGGAATCCTCCAGGGCCATCACCGCGTTGGGCCAGCGTTCCAGGGCCAAATAGATGAGGCCCTGGTTGAAGCGGGCCGGGCCCGTGGAAAGCGGGTCGCGGGCGGCCTCATCAAGGCGCTCCAGGGCGCGCTGCAGCACCCCTTCGTCGGCGGGAAGTTCTTCGAGGGTCGGAAGGCGGTCGCGGCCCAATGGGTCGCGAAGGGCCAAGGAGGAGACGGCGAGTTGGATGAGGCCGTTTCCGGGGGACACGAGGAGGGATTCCCGGCGGCGGTTCTCCACCAGGTAGCGCTGGAGGGCGAACCAACGCCGCTCGTCGTTGGTGGCCGCCTGGAACTCGGCGGCGAGCATGCGGTCGGCCCAATGGGCCTCGTCGGGGAACCGATTGGCCTCGAGGGCGGTACGGGCGCGGCGGAGATCGCCCTCGAGGAGGTAGAACACGCCCATATTCACGCGGAACTCCGCGGTCGGGACGTAACCGTTCGTATAGTAGGGGTGGTAGGCGCGATAGAAGGCCCTCCAGCGGAGTTCTTCCGCCGGCCCCTCCCCCGTGGCGGGCGCGATCTGCAGGAGGTAGCGGTCCATCGTCAGCGCCCGGTCGAAGGCGTCCACGGAAAGGGGCGATTTCCGGCCTTCCCAACTATCGAGGGAGGCTTCCTTCAGCATGCGCAGGTCGAGGCGCAGGAGTTCCCGGTACAGGCGGAAGGCGTCGAGGCGCCGCTCCCACGGCGCCTCGAGGAAGTACTGGTCGGCGGCGAGGAGGAGGATTTCGCTGGTTTGGGACGGATCGCCGGAGAGGAGGTTGGTGAGGGAAACGAGGGCGTCCGCCAGGGCGGTGTTCGTCTCCCGCATCGCGCGCACCCGCGGGGCGGCCCAATCCATATTCGAGTAGGCGGTGAATTGGCGGATGAAGAGGGTATTGGACTGGAACTGCTCCCGCAGGCGCAGGATGCGGTCGAGGTTGCCGGCCCGGTCGGATAGGGAGGGCTCCTGCGCCGCGAGGAAGGCCGAGGCCGCCAGGAACAGGAGCGCGGCCCGCTTCATTCCCGGCCCTTCTTGATGAACACCGCGAGCCCCGCGATGAAGAGGATGATATTGGGCAGCCACATGGAGAGGCGGGCGTCCATGATGCGCTTATTGCCGAGGGTCTCCCCCAGGGTCATGAGGGCGTAGTAGATGAAGATGATGAGCACGGCGCTGCCGAAGCTGATGCCGCGCCCGCTGCGCGCGAAGGAGATGCCCAGCGGCATGCCCAGGAAGACGAAGACGAGGCAGGCCGCGGGGATGGAGTACTTCTTGTGGTATTCGATCCACAGGTCGGGGGAGACGGGCACGTGGGCCTTCTCCCTCTGGCGGATCACCTTGATGAGGTCGACCACGCTGAGTTCCCGGGGCGATTTATCGTTGGGATTGTAGTCGGGCTTCGTCACCTGGTTGTAGATGTTGAGCGCGGTCTCCTGGAAGACGATGTGCTGGATGTCGTCGAAGTTCGTCTCGCCGAGCTCGAGGCTGCGGCCCCGACGGAGGTCGAGGGTGATGAGGGGCGAGTTGAGGGTGTTGTTCAACCACTCCCCCGTCGAGGCGTAGAGCAGTTTCACCTTGCCGGCGGCCCGGTCGCGCTCGTAGATGAACACCGACTGCATGACCTTGCCGTCGTCGCTGACGCCGAGGGTGGAGATCTTCTTATCGGTATGGGGCAGGTCGGTGAAGACGCGATCCTGGAGGAGGATGCCCGGGTTCGAATAGACGACCGCCTTGTAGAGCATCTTATAGCGGAAATTGGTCTCGGGCATGACCCAATTGATGAACCAGAAGAGGCCGATGGTGACGAGGATGCCCAGGAGGGCGGAGGGGGCGAAGATCGACAGCAGCGAGATGCGGTTGGCCCGCATGGCGATGATCTCCGAACTCGTGGAGAGCTTGCCGAAGGTCGCCAGCATCCCGAACAGCACGCCCATGGGCACGGTGATGGCCGCCGTGAAGGGGAGCATGTAGAGGAAAAGCTGGAGGGTGATGGAAAGCGGCGTGGCCTTCTCCATGGTGAGCTGGACGAGTTCCCCGATCTTCTGCAGCGCGAAGACCAGGGTGAAAAAGAGGGTGCCGACGAGGAACGGACCGAAGGATTCCTTGAGGATATAGCCCTGGATGATGCGGAGGCGGAAGGCCATGGCGAAGAAATCGCGCAGGCGCTCGGAGGCGGCCCGGGCGAGTTCCCGGGGAGCCGGGGGATTCTTCAGGAACCCGACGATGGCGCGCGCGGCGGCGCGAAAGCGCCCCGGAAGGGCCCGAAGCGCGGCGGCGGCCCAGGACGCGAAACGCAGGGAGGCCGCCCCGGCGGCGCGGGAAATATGCGCGAGGCGGCGGGCGGCGGCGGAAAACCGGTGGGCGAATCGGCCCGTCATGGGGTCAGCCAAGTTCCTCCGCGCGCTTCGTGGCGGCGGCGACGGCTCGGAAGAGCGCGCTGCGCAATCCGCCGGCCTCGAGGGCTTCCAGGGCGGCGATGGTGGTTCCCCCCGGGGAGGTGACCTGGTCTTTGAGCACGGCGGGGTGGAGGCCGCTGTCGCGAACCAATTCGGCGGCGCCGCGCACGGTCTCGAGGGCGAGGGTTTGGGCGATGTCGCGGGGCAACCCTTGGCGGACCCCCGCATCGGCGAGGGCCTCGATGAAGAGGAACACATAGGCCGGGCCGGACCCGGACACCGCCGTGACGGCGTTCATGAGTTTTTCATCGACCACCAGGCTCCGCCCCGCCGCCGCGAAGAGCGCCCCGACGCGTTCCCGATCGGCGGCGGCGACGTTCGCGGAAAAGGCGATGGCCGAAACCCCGGCGCCGACGCGGGCCGGGGTGTTGGGCATGGCGCGCGCCACGGGGTTCGCCGCGGGGGCGAGAAGGGCCTGGATCTTCTGGATCGAGACGCCCGCGGCGATGGAGACGAGCAGCGTCTGCGGCCCCAGGTGGGGTTTAAGCTCGGCGAGCAGGCCGGGGAGGTGCTGGGGTTTCACGGCCAGGAACAGGACTCGGCTGTGGGCGGCCAGGTCGGCGGGATCCTTCGCCCGGCGGGCGCCGATTTCGCGGCGGAACGCCTCGGCCCGCTCGTCGGAGGGCTCGAGGAAAAGGAGTTCCTCGGCGCGCAGGAGGCCCTTCCGGACCATCGCCCCCGCCAGGGCGGAACCCATGGCGCCGATGCCGGCGAATCCGGTGCTCACGCGCCCACCGCCGCTCTCCGATCTCCGATCTCGAAATCGAGGATGCCGTCGAGGCTGAGGATGACGAGGTAGGAGGCCGTGCCGTCTTCGCTCTTTTCCTTGGCCACCTTGTCGATGTATTTGTCCCCGACGGTCTCGAGGATGAGGGGCGGGGCTTGGATGAGTTCGGCTTCCAGGTGCTTCACTTGGCGGATATCATCCACCACGAAGCCGCACTTCACCCCGCCGGATTGGGCGACGAGGACCTTTCGTTTGCCGTCTTCGGTCTCTTCGGCCGGGGGGAGGCCGATGCGCAGGCGGAGGTTGATGATGGGCAGCACCTCGCCCCGGAGGGATTGGACCCCCTCGAAGAACGGTGGCGCATCTGGGAGCGGTTCGGCCCGGGGCATCTCGACGATCTCCTTCACCACCTCGATGGGGAAGGCATATTCATGCTCTCGAAGGATGAAGGTGACGACTTGCATGGTTTTTCGCCTCCAGAGTCGGTTTTAGTATATTATGGAAGGAAGCCCCTCCGTAGGTACCTTTTCTCCCCGAGCGATCCGAGGCCGCAGCCCGTTTTCCACCGCGGTTCCCCATCGGGAGGCCCCTCGGATAGTAAATTCAGACCCCCCATGGCGTTCGACGATACCTTCAAGGAACAACTCAAAGACCGGGTCGATCTCGCCGCCATCATCGGCGAGCGCATCACCGTGCAGAAAAAGGGCACCCGTTACCTCGCGCTCTGCCCCTTCCATAACGACCACCACCCTTCCATGAACATCGACCCGAACCGGGGGTTCTTCAAGTGCTTCGCCTGCGGCAAGGGAGGGGATGTTTTCACCTTCCTCATGGACTACGACCACCTCTCATTCCCCGAGTCGGTGAAATACCTCGCGGAACGCTACGGCATCCCCCTCCCGGAGGACCACGAGCGGGCCTTCAAGCGCGCGGACGAAACCCTGCCCCTGAAGGATATGAACGCCTTCGCGGCCACCGTCTTCCACGAATACCTGCTGCGCCATAAGGACGGCCATCCGGGCCGCGCCTACCTGAAGAGCCGCGGCATCGGCAAGGAAGTGGCGCTGCGCTACCGCCTCGGCTACGCCCCCCCCGAGTTCCGCTTCATGGAGCGGTTCATCCGCGCCAAGGGCTTCGACCCCAAGTATTTCCAGGAGAGCGGCCTCTTCTACTTCAAGGACGGGCGGCCGCTTGATTTCTTCCGGGGACGGCTGATGTTCCCCATCACCAACGAGCGCGGCGAGGTGCTGGGCTTCGGCGGCCGCGTGCTCGGGCAGGGGGAGCCGAAATACCTCAACACCAGCGAGACCCCGCTCTTCAAGAAGAAGACCGTGCTCTACGGCCTCCACACCGCCCTGAAGGAATTGGCCCATTCCAAGACCGTCTACGTCACCGAGGGCTATCTCGACGTCATCGCCTGCCAAGAGGCCGGGTTGGCCGCCGTGGCCCCCCTCGGCACCGCGCTCACCGAAGAGCAATTGCTGAAGCTCAAGCGCTACGGGGAAACCATCGTGCTCCTGTTCGACGGGGACGGCGCCGGCATGCGGGCCGCCGAGCGGGCGTCGCTCATCTGCATCGAACTCGCGGTGAAAGCCGAGGTGGTGCTGCTGCCCGACGGGCAAGACCCCTTCGAGTTCGCCGCCGAGCATGGGAACGAGGCCCTCAAGCAGTTCGCCCAGGAAAAGCGCGTCGATGTCTACTCGTTCCTCCTCGACCGGCGCATCCCCAAGCATCCGCTTTCCCCGGCGGATAAATCGGCCCTGGCCAAGGATTTCGCGGCGCTCCTGGTGCGTATCAGAGACGGGGCGGTGATGGCCGATTACAAGAACCGCATCGCGGCGGCCTTGGGCCTCGACGCCTCCCATTTCGACCATATGGCCAAGGCCCCGCCCATGCGCGAGAAGCCCAAGCCCGTCTACGAGAACGCCCGCCTCACGAAGGTGGAGCGCGATTTCGTGCTGATGCTCTGCGATAACCCCCGGCACATCGCCCGGGCGGCCACCCTCATCCGCCCCGAGCACCTCACCGACAAGGGCGCGGGGTTCATCTACACGAAGCTCCTCGAGGTGCGGCACAAGGCCGACCTCTCGTTCACCGATATCCTGGAACTCTTCCCCCAGCCCGAGATCCGCGATTACCTCGAACGAAAGATCCTGGGGAGCGACCTCTTCCAATCCTTCCGGGTTCCCGCGGTGGAGGAGAAGGACGCCAAAAAGGCCGAGGCCCAGAGGCTGGACATCGAAAAATCCATCAATCAGGCCGTCGACGAGTACTTGTGCAAGCTCAAACTCGAGATCCTGGGCCGCCAAAAGTCCGAGGTCCAGGGTCGGCTCTCCGATGCCATGGGCGCCGGGAACGATGGCGAGGTGAACGCCCTCCAGGAGGAGTTCCTGCGCCTCGCCGGCGAGATGCAGCACCTGAAAAACCACCGGGAATAGCCCCTTTCGGAGACCCGCCCGGGGAAGGGATAATGGGGGATCCACCCGGGATTCAAGATGCCAACCAAACCGCCCCTTTGCTGCTGCGACCTCGAGGGGGTATTCACCCCCGAGGTCTGGATCGCCGTGCACCACGCCACCGGCATCCCCGAATTGAAACTCACCACCCGCGACGTGAAGGATTACGACGAACTCATGCGGATGCGCCTGGGCGTACTCGACCGCCATGGCGTCACCCTGGGGAAGATCCAGGAAGTGATCGAGGGGATGGATCTCCTCCCCGGTGCCCGGGCCTTCCTCGACCGCCTCCGGGGGGCCATGCAGGTGGTGATCCTCTCCGATACCTACTACGAATTCGGCATGCCCTTCATGCGCAAACTCGGCCTGCCCACGCTCCTCTGCCATACCCTCGAGACCGATGAGGCGGGGCGCATCACCGGCTACCACCTGCGCAGCCGCGACAGCAAGCGCGAAGCCGTGGCGGCGTTCCAGGGCCTGGGGTTCCGCGTCGTGGCGATGGGCGATAGTTACAACGACACCACCATGCTGCGCGCCGCCGATCGGGGTTTCCTCTTCCACGCCCCCGAGAACGTGAAGAAGGATTTTCCCGATCTCGAGGCCACCGACGATTATGAGGTGCTCCTCGGGAAACTCCTGGCCGCGGCCGGCCTCGCGAAGCCCTGAGGCCGCCATGAAGATCCTCCCCCCGCTGGCATGCGCGCTCCTCCTCGGGTGGGCTCCCGCCTCGGATATCCCCCCGAGGTTCGAGGCCGTCTCCCCGTTCGACGGGGGGTTGGCCGCCGTGAAACTCGAGAACCGTTGGGGCCTCCTCGACAAGACCGGCCGCGAGATGGTCCTGCCCCGCTATGAACGGGTGGACGCTTTCCAGGAGGGCCTCGCCTTCGTGAGGTTCGAGGGGAAACTCGGGGTCATCGACCGGACGGCCCGGGAAGTGGTGGCGCCACGTTATGACGAGGCCCAAGGGTATTCCGAGGGCTTGGCCTGGGTCAAGCGCGGCGGGAACTGGGGCCTCATCGATCGCAGCGGCAAGGTCGTCGTCTCGCTCCAGTACGAGGAGGCGCGGCCCTTCCGCGAGGGGTTCGCCCCGGTCAAGGCCGAGGGCCGGTGGGGTTTCATCGATCGGGCCGGGAAGGCCCTCGCGGCGCCCCGCTATGAGCAGGTCGAGGCTTTCAGCGAGGGATCGGCCCGGGTGAAGCACGGCGGAAAATGGGGGCTCCTCGACCGAAGCGGGAAGCCGCTGGCGGCGTCCCGCTATGACACCATCGGTCCATGGGCCGAAGGGTTCGCCGTGGTCACGCGCGAGGGCCGCTGCGGCTTCCTCGACCGCACGGGAAAAGAGGGCATGCTCCTCGCCTATGATTCGTTGGGCGAGCTCCACGAGGGCCTTTCGGTGGCGATCCTCTCCGGGAAATGCGGCGTGGTCGACAAGGGCGGCCAGGCCGTCGTGGCGCCGCGCTACGAGGCCATCGGCGCCTTCCAACGGGGCCTGGCCCCGGCGAAACTCAAGGGCATCTGGGGCTATATCGACCGCAGCGGGCGGGAAGCCATCCCCGTCCAGTACGATTTCGTCGAGGCCTTCGTCGACGGGCTCGCCCGGGTGAAACTCAACGGGAAGATCGGCCTACTCGATCGCAGCGGGAAAGAGATCGCGGCGATCCGCTATGAGGGGATCGAGGCCTTCAGCCAGAACCTGGCCTGGGCGAAGCTCGGGGGAAAATGGGGGCTGCTCGACCGCTTGGGCCGGGAAATCTTGGCTCCGAAGTACGACGACGCGGGGCCGTTTACGGATGGCTTCGCGCCGGTGAAGGCCGGCGATCGTTGGGGCCTGGTGGACCGCAGCGGGCTCGAAGCCGTGGCGCCCCGGTTCGAGCAGGTGGGGGCCATCCGGGAGGGGTTCCTCGCGGTGCAAGCGGAGGGCAAGTGGGGCTTCCTCGATCTCGCCCCCCTCGTCAAAAAATAGGTGGAGCGGCGCCTGAAACCTCTCCTGCTGGCGGCCTTCCTCGCCGCAAGCGGCATCCTCGCGGCCCAGGGGACGAACCGGGAGCGGGCCTTCGCCGATTGGCTCTACGAAAGCGGGCGCTACGATGAGGCGTTTTTCCAATACCATCGGGCGGCCTTCTTCGAATCGAATCTCGCGGGGCGCTTCGATGCCCTGCGCGGCGGGTTGCGCTCGCGCCTTCGGGCGGGGAAAAGCGGGGAATGCCTGGCGGAAATCGCGATCCTCGCCGCGGACCCCGTGCTACGGGGCGACGCCGCGTTCCTCGCCGATTGCCGCCTGGCGTCGGCCCGCGCCCTCCTGATGCGCCGCGATTGGACGAACGCCGAAAGAAACGCCGCACTTGTCGCCAATGAGCCCGGGATGGATGAGCGCCGGCGCGACCACGGTCGGGTTCTCCAGGGCGCGGCCCTCGTCTGGAATACCGAGCCCCAACGCTTGGCCAAGGCCTTTCATGGCCTCGGCGCACCGACCGGGGACCCCCGCTTCGCCACCTCGTGGGAGGCGTGGCGAAAGGCGATCCCCGAGGCGCCGCGCCTCAGGGAGACCTCGCCATTCCTGGCGGGGCTTTGCGCTTTCTTCCTCCCCGGCTCGGGGCATTGGATGAGCGGGGCCGGCCTCGACGGCCTCCAAGCCTTTCTCATCGACGGAACGCTCATCGCGGCGACGGCGCTCCTCCTCCGGGAAGATCTCTCGAAGGCCTCCGACGCCCCCGGACGCTTCGCGATCACCCTGCCCGTGGGCCTCATCACCCTGTTCATCCACGGGGCCAACGTGACGGGGGCCGTGCGCGCCAGTCTTCGGGGGAACGAGATGGCGAAGTATCGATTCCGGCTGGGCCTCGCGGCGGGGCTGGATTCCCTCGCGGCCGGGTTTTCTCTGGACCTCTGAAGGGGGATCCCGGCGATCAGTGGTGGTTTCGAAGGGGATGGGAGCGGATTTCCTCTTCCAACTCCCCGGCCGTCACGGTGGCCGTACCGAACTTGGAGACCACCACCCCGGCCGCGTGGTTGGCCAAGGTGGCGGCCTCGAGCAGGCTCGCGCCGACGGCGATGGCCGCGGCATGCACCGCGATGACGGTGTCCCCGGCGCCGCTGACGTCGTGCACCGCCCGGGCGAAGGTCGGGATGAAGGTCGCCTCCCCGTCTCGGGTGAGGAGGACCATGCCCCGGGAGCCGCGCGTGATGAGGGTGTGCTTCAGGTTGTGCTTTTCCAGCAGCAATAGGCCCGCCCGGCGCACCTCCTCGTCGGTCTCGCAGGGGAGGCCGCTGTCTTCCCCGGCTTCGTGGTGGTTGTGGGTCATGGCGTCGATGTCGCGGTAGACGGCGTAATTGCGCTTCTTGGGGTCGACCACGGTGACGATGCCCTTGCCCCGCAGGAGGTCGAGGAGGCGGTCGAAGGTGGCGCGGTGGATGAAGCCCTTCCCGTAGTCGGAGATGATGACGGCCTTGAACCGTCCGATGGCGGGGGCGAGGCGGGAGAAAAGCTCGGCGGCGACCTTCTCGGGGACGGCCTCGGTCGATTCCTGGTCGATGCGCAGGAATTGCTGGGGGTTGCGCAGGATCTGGCCCGCATGGGCGATGACGCGGGTCTTGAGGGCGGTGGGGCGGCTTTCGTCCTCCACGATGAAGCGGTTGTCGATCTGGTCGCGGCGCAGGAGGTCGCGGAAGAGCGCCGCGCGTTCGTCCTTCCCGCAGACGCCCGCCAGGGAGGCCCGCACGCCCAGGGCCGCGAGGTTGAGGGCGACATTGGCCGCGCCGCCCATGCGGTGGTGGAGGGATTGCTGCTCGAGGATGGGGACCGGGGCCTCGGGGGAGATGCGGCGGACGATCCCCTCGAGATAGGCGTCGAGGATGCAATCGCCGAAGACGAGGACCTCCAGCCCCCTGAGTTTCGGCAGGAGGGCCACCAGGGAATCGACGGTCATTCGTAGACTTCCTTCTCGGGATAAAGGAGGAACCAGAAGTGGCGCACGATGGAATGGCCGAAATAATAGATGGCCGCGAGGATGAGCGCGTACTGGAAGAAGAGCCCGGTGCCCACGATGATCGCCACCAGCACGAGGATCTTGCCCCGACGGGGCAGGCGCGCCAGGTGGTACTTGATCTTGTAGAAGCGGATCGGGGAGATCATGAGGAGGGCCAGGGCGGAGTAGGTGACGAGCAGGAACAGGAAATTGCGGAAGAGCGCCCGGAAGAACTCCGCGACCGACGCGAAGAACGAGATGTTCTGGAGCACGTGGTACTGCTTGAAGAGCACCTCCACCGGGGGATTGACGAGGGAGAACACGAGGAAGAGGGCCACCGTGCCGCCGGCGAAGGTCGAGGGGACACCGCTGAACCAGGGCTGGGGCGGGAGGTTATTGAAGCGCGCCAGGCGCACCACCGCGCAGATCGGGAAGAGGAAACTGAGGACCTTCACGAGGAACAGGTTGTTCACCAGCCAATCGGGCACGTAATGGGCCACGTTATAGACGACCCCCGTCTCGGGGAGGGAATGGCCGGCGAAGAGGGTGACGACGTAGAAGAGCACCCCCGGCGCGATGCCGAAGGTCACCAGGTCGGCCATGGAGTCGAGGTGCTTGCCGAACTCGCTCTGCACGCCCAGGGCCCGGGCAAGCATGCCGTCCATGAAGTCGAGGAGAACCCCGGCGATGATGAAGATGCCCGCGTAGGCCAGGTAGCGCTGGGGCTCGCCCGCGCGCATGGTCTCGGGAGTCAGGTAGACGATGATCTCCTTCACCGCCTGGAGGGAGGCGAGGATGGAGCTGAAGCCGAAGAAGAGGCTCGTGAGGGTGGCGAAATTGGGGATCCAACTCTTGTTCGGCCTCACGGGGTTCTTCGGCAGGCGGAGCTTGGGCAAGCGAAGGGCGATCTTTCGGCGGGGGCGCGGGGCGCGGGTCTTCGCCATCGGGCGGCGGCGTTGGGCCTTCATGGGTGTTTGACCCCTCCTGAGGGTTCTGCGGGATTCTCGACGGGGTATTTCCGCCCGGTCAGTTTTTCGAGGGATTGGGCGGCCATGAGGCGTACGCCCCAGATGCGCCCGGGATCGCGGTAAAACGGCTCGAGGAACCGGGCCTGGCCGCGGTCGGGGAGGCGGCCGAGGGCTTCGAGGGCGAAGCATTGGAGGTCGTTGGGCGTCCCGCCGCGCCGCAGGAGTTCCATGAGGACGGGGATCCAGGATTCGTCGCCGCTGGCCCCCATGGCTTCGGTCAGCAGCAGGCATTCCGTTCCGTCCCGCCCCGCGAAGAGGCGGTCGCGGAGGGCGTCCCGATCGAGACCGGAGGCGGCGAGGGCGCGCAGCATCCATTGGCGGGCTCGGGGGTAATCGGAAATCCGTAGGAAGGCTTCAGCGGTCTTCCAGGCGCGATCATGGGAGGCGAGGCCGGCGCGGAAGGCGCCGGCGAGGAGGCGGTCCGCCGTTTCGGCGTGGGCCCCGACTTTTTTCTCGAGGCGAAGGCGCCCCTCGGGCGGCGGCGCGCCGCGGCGCAATTCGGCGGCCTGGCCGAGTTCACGCTCGCCGGCTTCCCAGCGCGCCTGGGCCGTCGGGTGGCGGAGGCGGTCGATGAGTCGGAAGAAAAGCGAACCCGTAGGGAGCTTTTCGCTGGAGGACCCGCGTTTTTCTTGGGTGAAGGCCGGGGGGAGGGCCGCCGGGAAAACTTCCAGCGGGAACCGGTTGAAGAGGGCCGCGACGCGGGCGGAGCCCTCGGGCCCGGATGCCGCCGGCCGCTCGCGCTCCGCGAGTTCGACGAAATGCTCCGCGAGGAAATCATTGGTGAAACGCGCCATGGCCGCCCGAAAGGAGGAATCGCCCGTAAGCGAGAGGAGGGCGTCCGATTCGCGGCGGCCTTCTTTCTGCAATTGGGCCCTGAACTCCTGGACGCGGCGGGTGCGCACCGCCCCGCGGATCGCCCGGCGAAAATCGTCCCGCTTCATGGACTGGTTGAGCTCATCGGCCGCGGGCACTTGCGGCGCCCCGAACCGCAGAAAGAGCACCCCGGCGTCCTGGAAAATCGGGGCGGCGACGGCGCCTTTGGGCGTGCTTTCCGCGAGGGCGGCGTAGCGCCAATGGGAGGTGGTCCAACCGATCTCGAGGCGGGTGAACCCCGTTCGATGGTCTTTGGGCAAACCTTCCCAGAACGTCTCCAGGTTGGAGGCCGCGCGGATGGCGGGTTCCAGCCGCGCCAAGAGGCCGGCGGTCGGGCCATCGGGGACCCGGTTCGAGTCGCAACGGCCCAGCAGATAGAGGGCTTCCGCGTTCCAGATGGTCGCGTGGCGCTTCACCAGATCGACGGTGAGTTGGCGGTCGGACGGGGTCCAGGAGCGGTCGAGAGCGGCGCCCACGGCGGTCAAGAGCGCATTGGTGAAACCGGGGTGGGAGGGGAGCAATCGGTCCAACCCAAGCCGACGCGCTTCGAAGGCCAGGACCCGGTTGGAGAGGGCGTGCCGGCACGCCGCGCCCATCGAAGCATCGGAAAAGGTCGCCGTGGCGCGGTAGCCCTCGCTCCGGTCGTCGAGAAAAGCGTCGAATTCGGAACGGGTCAGGGTATTTTTCCCCCAGGTTCCCACGGCGCGTTGGCAGGAAGTCAGGAGGGCCAGGCAAAGGAGGGGGAGGAACCAGCGTCCGCGAGGGGTAAATCCGGCCATTTGGATGGATATTGTAGTGCAAGCCGCCGGAAAAGGACAATGCGCGCAACCCGCGCAACGAGGCAACTTGGAGGATCTGCGCCCTAGGCCGCCGCGGGAATTCACCCCCCTGCGGGAGAGGATGGAAAAACGCCGTTCCCAGGCATGGAAGGGCCTTCGCGGTCCGCTCGGGGGTGGAATTTGGAAAAAGGGCCCCAATGAAGCTATAATTGCGTGTCGGAGAGATACTCAAGCGGTCAACGAGGGCAGACTGTAAATCTGCTGGCTATGCCTTCGAAGGTTCGAATCCTTCTCTCTCCATATCGCCTGGATGGCGATGGGCGATCCGCGCGGCATGAAGCCAGCGCAAAGCGGATCGCGACCTCCCGTTCCCTGCCTCGTGGATCGGGTGGCGCTCTTTTCGGTCGTTTGGAAGTTGCGGGTGTCGTATAGTGGTTATTACCTCAGCCTTCCAAGCTGAAGATGGCGGTTCGATTCCGCTCACCCGCTTGTCGCCCAAGTGGTGGAATTGGTAGACACGCCAGCTTGAGGGGCTGGTGGTAGCAATACTGTAGGAGTTCGAGTCTCCTCTTGGGCAATGTTCGACAGGAATCGGTAGAGCGCCACGAGCGCCTCCGTATCCATCCGGCAATACCTTACCAGGTCTTGCCGGATTTTTTGTTTTTGGGCCTCGGGCGCGCCGCCGAGATGGGCCTCGAGCCAGGCGATGCTGGCCGTGTGGCCGTCGCCGATATCCAGATCCCCGTAACTCTGGCCCGAGACGAGCGGGAGCAGGGTCTTGATCCCGGTGCGGCCGCCCTGGTCGGGATGGTAATAGTGGAAAAAACGGAAGGGATCCCAGAAATCGATGATTTTGGGGAGGGCTTCCCGGATCCAGCCCTGGTGCTCGGGGAAGGCGTCGGCCAATTCCCTCAGGCGGCTCGTTTCGAAGCCCGCGTTGAAGACCCCGATGGTCGCGGCGCCGGAAAGGGCGGCCTTCAGGGCTTCGAGGAAGGCGGGCCGGGGGTCCGGCGTCTCGGGGTGCCAATCCCCCAAGTGCTCGGCCGTTTCGGGCTCGCTCTTTTCGTCTTTCAAGCGGTGTAGCGAGAATTGGAACACCATCACCTGGTAGGGCCGCGTCCCGGGCACGAAGGGCACCGCGGTCTGGCAGGCCTCGAAGTCGACGAAATGGAGGGGGAAGCGCACCTCGGAAAGGAACGCGCGGATGGCCTCCCGGTCGCTCCACGGGATGCCGCTTTTCACGGCCCGCACCTGGATGCGCTGCGTTTCGGAGAGCGGCCAGGAATCGGGGACCTCTTTGAGGGTGTGGATGCCCCGGGCGAGGAGGTCTTCGGCCGTGCGGCGTCCGCGGTGGAGCGTAAAGACGCTGTGCTCGGGGCGGGGCGGGATGCAATGGTCGTGCATGGGACAGGCGGCGGGATGCTGGCACCAGGGGCCCGTGCTGCGCTCGGGTTCCTCCGCGTGGTCCCTCAGGAAGGCGCGGCGGCGCGCCACGGATTCCACATCGCGTTGCCTCGCCACGACGGTGGAGGTGACGTCCTGGCTGCGGAAGAGGAGGGCGGGATCGATGGTGTCCCCGCTCTGGTAATCCCGGTGGAGGAGGAGGACGCGGGCGCGGCGGAGGGAGCATCCGGCGGCCGTGAAGACCGACCAGGCGAGGGTCGCCTCGGCCAGATGGGCATCGCGCAGGTTCATGGCATCGGTGGCGAGGATCACGTCGTAATGGCCCCCGGGCTGCGCCGCGAGGACGGAGGCCGAGGCGTCGCAGCCCGCCTCCACGAGCCGGGGTTCGTAGAGCGTCCGTCCCGAGGGGAGCGCGGCCCGGGTGGCCGCCTCCGCCGCCTCCAGGCCCTCGGGGATCTGGATCCCGTCTGGGAACCAGCGCCGGCAAAGGGCGAGGATCTCACCGCGCTGGTCGAATTGGAGGATGGGCGCTCCGGATAATTCCCCGGGGCGGTGGAGGCGGTTCCACAATAATTTTTCGCACCGCCGACCATCGGCGAAATCGCGCCAGGTGGCCGCCGGGGTCAAGGGGCGGTCACCGGTCGCCGGTCGCTCGCGCGCACCTGGAGGCCCGTCTGGGAGCGGAATTCCCGTTGGATCCAATGGGCCGGGTTCGCATCGAAGGTTCCTGCGCCGCTTAACGGGGTGGAAACGAGGCCGAGGGGAGCCGCCTTCCCGGCCGGGTTGAACCAGGAGACCAACCGGCGGGCCCCGGCGGTCAGGAAAGAGAGGCGCAGCCCGAGCAGATTCTGGATCCCGGGGAAGCTGTCCAGGGTCGGGTTATAGAAGACCCAGGAGAGGCGATCGGCCGGGGCGAAGGCCACGTCTTCCACGTACTCGGAGGCGACGCCGACGCCGCCGGGGGCGTCGGCGAGTCCGTTGGTGAGGGCGTCGCGACCCGTCCACACGCGCCCCTGGGCGATGGTCTCGAGTTCGTCGGGTTTGAAACGGCCCTTGCCGGTGCGGCCGAGGCGCACGACGTCGAGGAATTCGCGGTAGGCCGCCATGATCTCGCGCACGGTCTTGTCCCGTTGTTCCGGGTTCAGCGGCCGGGCCAGGCTCCCGGAGCCCGCCATGGGGCCGATCCCCGACCCGTCGGTGGTGATCTTGAGTTTGGCCAGCAGGCCCTCGATGCTGGGGCGCGTGTAGATCACCCCGATGCTCCCGGTGATGGTCATGGGCGAGGCGAAGATCCGCCCCGCGCTGGCGCTCACGTAATAGCCCCCCGAGGCCGCCACGTCGCCGAAGGAGACGATGACCGGCAGGAGCCGCTTCGTATCGGTGGCGATGCGCGCCAAGCGGTTCCAGATGAGGTCGCTGGCGGAGACCGAACCGCCGCCGGAATCCACGCGCACGAGGATCGCCCGGGTGGCCGGGTTCGCCAGGGCCTGGTCGAGGGCGCGCAGCACGGTGGTGCTGCCGGTGGCGCCCGCGCCGGTGAGCGGGTTGGCGTAGCTTTCGCCGTCGATGATGCTGCCGGTGATCTCGATGACGGCGATGGAGGGATCGAGGGAGCCCTCCCAGGCGCGCTCCCGGTCGGCGAAGAGGGCGGCCGCGGAGCGGAAGACGACGCCCTCTTGGCGCAGCTGTTCGAGGGCTTCTTCCCGGTAGGCGACGCGGTCGATGAGGCCGGCTTCGTGGGCCTGGGCCGAACTGTAGGGCCCCTTGGAAAGCAGTTCGTCCACGCTCTGCTTGAGGCGCCGCGATTTTTGGATCTCGGGGAAGATGTTGGAGACGAACACGGAGAGGAGGTGCTCCTCTTCCTCCCGGGCGAAGGGGCTTCGGTTGGTGCGGATGTACGGCTCGCCGAAGGATTTATAATTGCCGGCCTGCACGACATCGACGGAGACCCCGACGAAATCGAGGAAGTCGCGCAGATAATAGCCCTCGAAGCGGAGGCCCTTGAGGTCGACCTCGCCGACCTTGCTGAGGATCACCTGGTTGGCGGCGCTCGCGGCGAAATATTCGGGCTGGCTATACCCATTGGCGAAGACCACGACCCGCCGGCCCGAATCGCGCAGGCGCCTAATCTCGCCGCGCAGTTCGTCCATCACCCCGTAGCCGCCCCCGAACCCGTCGAGTTCGAGGAAGAGCCCGCGCACGCCGGGGGCCTCGAGGATGGTGTTGACGACCTGGTGGAGTTCGAGGAGGGAGGGGATGTATTCCAGCCCCTCGACCCTCCCCAAAATGGCCTTGGGCGCGCCGCGGAGCACCAGGGGCACCCAGGTCTGGGCTTTGCGCCCCCGAAGCGGCCGCGCGTTCGCCGGGCCGGGGGGTTGGAGGCCGGGTTCCCGGGCGTGCCATTCGACGGTATGGCGATAGGCCGTGAACCGGTTGCTGGCGAGCACGGTGGTGCGGTCGGCCAGGGTCACGCCCCCGAGGTCGAGGCTGAGGCCGGTATAGAGTTCGTTGAAATCGTACTTGACCTGGAGGTTCACGGCCTTGAAGAGGCGGAGGTCGGAGTAGAAGGAATGGGTGGAGGGCTTGAGGAGGGCGGCGTTCCACTGGTAGGAGAGCGTCCACACTTCCCCGAAGGGACGGAACGACAGGGCCCCCGTGAGCGCCGGCTCGCTCAGGCCGATATTGTGCACGGCGAGGCCGAGGCTCATCCACCAAAGCGGCCGAAGCACGGCGCTCAGGTCGTGCTCGGCGTTGCTCGCCTCGGTGCGCAGGGCGTAGCCTAGGGTGATCCCCCGGTGGACCGGAAGGGCGAGGGACCAGATGGATCCGTCGACGAGATTGCCGGCGGGCCCGGGCGTCTGGTAGAGGGCGATCCCGAGGACGCCGAGGTTGAAAGCGGCCCGCACCCCCGGGTCGAAATTCGTGCCGGTGCTCGAGAAAGAGAAGGCGGCCGAGACGCCCCCGGCATCGGCCTTGGAGGCGGGGGAGACGACCTGCTCGAAGGCCCCGTAGGTGGCGGAGAGGGGGTCCATGGATTCTCCGGGCCAAAAACGATTGGCGGAGAAGGCGCAGGCGCAAAAGACGGCGGCGAGGAGCGCCGCCGCGAAGGGGGTTTTCATCGTGGGATTCCTGGGGCCCGGTTCAGGGCTCGGCCAAGCCGCGGGCGGCGAGTTGATCGAGGATGCGGGAGAGGTCGGCCTGCAGGGCGAGCTCCCGCCGGTATCCCTCTAAAATTACTCGAATTTCGTTGGTGGGGGAAACCGACCCCGCGAGGGCTCCCAGCAGTTGGATCTTCTCTTCGACGAGACCCGCGGAGGCGCTTCGGGGAAAATCGCCCTGGAGCTGGCGCAGCAGCGCGGAAGCATCGGCGAACGCCCCGCGGGCGACCGCCGCCCGGGAGAGCCGAAGCCAGGCATCGAGGCGGAGCGCGGAAGCGGGGAATTTCCGGGTGAAATCGCCCCAAAGTTCCGCCGCGCGCTCCGGTTCCCCGCGGGAATAGGCCAAATCGCCCAGGGCCAGGGCCGCCGCCTCGCGCAGGACGGGGCTGGGATTGACCGTCAGGCGCGTCAGCAGGGTTTCGCTGAGGTCGTAGTGTTCCTTCGCCGCGAGGGGGTACGGCATCGACTTCTGCTCCACGACGAGGCGGGTTTCGCCCTCGGGCTTCTTTTCGGGGAACCAGAGATAGCGCTGGTCGGGCCGGCTGAGCACATTGGTCGTCGCCCAATCCCAGGCTTGGAGGGCGTTGGAATGGAGGTCGTCCCCCCGCTTCATTTCGATGCGGGCCCTCAGGTAGTCGAGGAAGGCCGCGCTGCGGCCGGCGAAATCCTCCCGGATCTCCCCGAGTTCCCGGGAGGCATCGGCCCAGCGTTCTTTCTTGAGCAATTTGAGCACCAGCTCGTAGCGCCGCATGAAGAGGCGCTTGTCGGTGAGGGTGTCGTCCTTAAGGACCTGGTCGCGGAAGGAGCGTTCCGCATCGGCGAGGGAGGCCTTTTGGTTCTGGGAGTAGAGGCCCCCAATGGGCAGGATCAGGGCGAAGAGGAGCGGGAGGTGGGGGGTTCGGAGACGCAAGGCTCCCATTATAAAACGAAGTGGGGTTTGGGGGAGGGTTTGCGGTGATGGCATGCCACCATCCTCCGGATGGGTCGCGGTTGAAGGAAACCCCTCGATTTCGATGCGGCCCTGGCGGGTCACACGCTTGGTTTTATTCGCTTGATCCATTTAAATAATCGGGATCCTCGAAACCGACCTACGATTGGGGATGGCCGTTCAAAACAAGGCACGCATGGGCGTTTCAGTTCATGCGAGGGGATGGTGTGCGACGGTCCAGGGGAATTTTCTGTGGAGGGTTATCGCGGCAATCCTTTCAAAGGGTTTGAAACAAGGACTGAGGAAACGAACGTACCAGAGACAAGAAATCGTTGAAGAATTCGATGAATTCAATGGATAGAAATCCGCAGATTATATGGATCTTTGTCCAAAACCCCCCTCTTCCATACCCCGATCTGGCCGATTCCTTCGCTTTATGCAACCGCTTGCCTCTCCGGTAGAATGTCTCCCAAGGTTGACGCCCAATTGGACCCGTTATAGAATACCCCCAAATTACGGTCGGAATTGTCCCCAAAGGTCGATTCCAGTCCAGTGCAAGGAGTTTTTGATGAAGTTCTTCCGGAACCTTCTGGTCCGCCTCTCGGTCCTGGCTCTGACGGTCGTCCCGGCGTTCGCCGGCGAAGCCGATCTGATCCTCCCGGCCAAAGACAAGCGCACCGCGCTCTTCAATTTCTTCGGCCTCCAGATCGGCGGCGAGACGATCCTGACCCTCGGGATCGTCATCTGCCTCCTCGGCGGTATCTTCGGGATCTGGCAGTGGATGAGCCTCAAGAAGCTCCCCGTGCACAAGAGCATGCGCGACGTCTCGTCGCTCATCTTCAGCACCTGCTGGACCTACCTCAAGACCCAGGGGCGCCTCCTCGCCATCCTGTGGCTGCTCATCGGCGCCACGATGGTGTTCTACTTCTCCTTCCTCAAGGGCATGCACATCGGCGAGACCAGCCTCATCCTCATGTGGTCGCTCATCGGCATGGGCGGCTCGTTCCTGGTGGCGCTCTTCGGCATCACCATCAACAACATCGCCAATAGCCGCATGGCCTTCGCCTCGCTGCGCGGCAAGCCCACGCTGCTGCACTCCATCCCCACCCGCTCGGGCATGTCCATCGGCGTGCTCCTCATCTCGGTCGAACTGATCATGATGATCGTGGTGCTGAAGTTCGTCGACCCGAAGCTCGCCGGCGTCTGCTTCATCGGCTTCGCCATCGGCGAATCGCTGGGCGCCTCGGTGCTCCGCATCTGCGGCGGGATCTTCACGAAGATCGCCGACGTCGGGAGCGACATGATGAAGATCGTCTTCAAGATCAAGGAAGACGACGCGCGCAACCCCGGCGTGATCGCCGACTGCGCCGGCGACAACGCGGGCGACAGCGTCGGCCCCACCGCCGACGGCTTCGAAACCTACGGCGTCACGGGCGTGGCCCTCATCTCCTTCATCCTCCTGGCCGTGGTGCCCGAGCACCAGTGGTCGATCATCGTGTGGATCTTCACCATGCGCATCATGATGGTGGTCCTCTCCATCCTCGCCTGGGTGATCAATAGCGGCCTCATCAAGGTCCTCTTCAAGCCCAAGGGCAAGGCCTACAATTTCGAGCATCCCCTCACGACCCTCGTGTGGCTGACCTCGCTCATCTGCATCGGCGCCACCTACGCGGTGAGCTACACCATGCTCGGCAACATGTTCCCCAACGCCCCCACCCTCTGGTGGAAACTGGCCACCATCATCAGCTGCGGCACGATCGCGGCGGCCATCATCCCCGAACTGACCAAGGCGTTCACCTCCACCAATAGCGGCCACGTGAAAGAGATCGTCGACGCCACGAAGGAAGGCGGCACGGGCCTCACGATCCTCTCGGGCATCGTCTCGGGCAATTTCTCGGCCGTGTGGATGGGCTTCACCCTCCTCGCGCTGATGCTCGTCGCCTACCTCTCCAGCCAGGCCGGCCTCGACACGATCATGACCTACCCGTCGGTCTTCGCCTTCGGCCTCGTGGCCTTCGGCATGCTCGGCATGGGCCCCGTGACCATCGCCGTCGATTCCTACGGCCCCGTCACCGACAATGCCCAGTCCGTCTACGAGCTCTCGACGATCGAGAACATCAAGGGCATCGAGAAGGAAGTCGAGCGCGATTTCGGCTTCAAGCCCGATTTCGAGACCGGCAAGATGTACCTGGAGGAGAACGACGGCTGCGGCAACACCTTCAAGGCGACCGCCAAGCCCATGCTCATCGGCACCGCCGTCGTCGGCGCGACCACGATGATCTTCTCCATGATCCTCATGCTGCAGAAGACCTTCAAGGAAGGCGCCATCATGGACAAGGGCGTGCCCGCCATGAACGGCGTGACCGAGAAGATCTCCCAGGGCTGGCAGACGCTGTCGGCCCTCTCCATCATCGACCCCTGGGTCATCCTGGGCATGCTCGCCGGCGGCGCCGTCATCTACTGGTTCAGCGGCGCCTCCATGCAGGCCGTGACCGTGGGCGCCTACCGCGCCGTGGAATACATCAAGAAGAACATCAAGCTCGACGGCAGCCAGAAGGCCTCGGCGAAAGATTCGAACGAAGTCGTCCGCATCTGCACGGTCTTCGCGCAGAAGGGCATGATCAACATCTTCGTGGTGATCTTCTCCTTCGCCCTGGGTTTCGCGTTCATCAACCCGGTCTTCTTCACCGCCTACCTCATCAGCATCGCGCTCTTCGGCCTGTTCGCCGCCATCTACATGGCCAACGCGGGCGGCGCCTGGGATAACGCGAAAAAGGTCGTCGAGACGGGCGCCACCCGCCAGAAGGGCACCGCGCTCCACGATTCCGTGGTCGTTGGCGACCTCGTGGGCGACCCCTTCAAAGACACCTCCTCGGTGGCCCTCAACCCGATCATCAAGTTCACCACCCTCTTCGGCCTCCTGGCCGTGGAAATCGCGGTGAGCAAGAATTTCTGGAACTCGGGCTGGTCGATCTACGTGGCCGCGGCCTTCATCGCCGTGGGTCTCATCTTCATCCTGCGCAGCTTCTACGGCATGCGCATCTCGCAGAAAGACTAAAACCGAAGCCCGCGCTTCGTGAAAAAGGGCTCCCCTTCGGGAGCCCTTTTTTTTTGCCTTCACAGCGCGGATCCCGTTCCCGGCGGGGCGCTTCATGGGCGGGGAAGGCAGTGTTTCCTAAAAAAACGCGATAGGATCTCCGGCAGCCATTGCCGGAGATCCTGAGGAAACAGAAGTTGTGTGTCGTACTTAGCGTAAACGAAATCGGGAGCCATGGTTGATTTAATCTGTAATTCGGGAGATAGGTTCATTCCGGTTCTCCTTACCCCCCTTCAAAAGGCGAAGCCTTTTACCTGGCCGTCAACGGTGGAAGCCATATTCCAAGCGGCAGGTGGGAGTCCCTGGAGGAGCGCCTCAGCGCCACCCTAAAATCCGCACCCGAGCCCATCCGCTGGCGCTGCGGCGCGACGGAAGGGATTCCCACCTGCCGCGGGAGAAAGGCAAGCCCCGTCGAGGTCAGGGTTTCTATAATCCCCTGATTTAGCCCGATAGGATCCTAGCGCCCCGCTTGCTCCAACCGGAAGAGTTCCCTGAAATAATGCCAGGTGGGGGTCTTGGTGCCGTCGGGCCGGATGAGCCAGAAACCGTTTAGGTCTTCGTTCACCGCGTCGACCCCAGCGGGTTTGGGGGTGGCGCTCTTGCGCCACTCGTTGCAATAGAGTTCCCAATAGATGCTGTAGCGCGCGCCGAAACGCAGGGCGGCCTCCACCTGGTTCTTGGTGACCCGCAATTGGACGGCCCCGGTATCGCCTTCGAGGTCGCCATAGGCGTTCTTCGCCTGGGTGTAGATGCTTTCGGGCGCCCCGTATTCCCCGACCATGAAGCGGGAAGCTTCGCGCCTCGACGCGGGGGCCCGCGCCCGCATGAGGCCGAGTTTCTCCTCGAGGGCGGCCTCGTTCCCGGCGATCTTGGTGTACCAGGAGGAGATGGAATAGAGGTCGCAGACCGCCTCGGGAACCACCGCATCGACGACGAGGGGCACCTCGAAGACCTCGGATTTCGAGGGTACCCAGTTCATCTCGAGGGCATGGAGCAGCTGGACGCCCTTCTCCCCCGCCTGGGCCCGGGCGGCGTCCACCCCCGCTTGGCGCGCGCGGGTGACGTCGATGAGCGCCCGGATGCGGGCGTTTCGGTCGGGGCCCTCGAACTTCTTGATGGCCAGGGCGTTATCCCCCTCCCAATTCTGGAGGATGAAGGTTTTCCCGCTTCCCGCGTAGGCGGTGAGCAGGTGCCGACCGAGGGCCTCGAACTCGCGGCGGATGGCGTCGTACTCCGCCCCCGTAACGGCTGTGGGGTTCGCGCGCTGGACGGACTCGATGGCCTCGAGCACGAAAACGTCGAACGTCCGGCGGGCGAACACTTTGCGGTAGTGCTCGGTCTTGGCCAGGTCGGAAAGCGATTCCACCGGGGTGGGCCAGGTGGTGTTCCAGGCGTACGCGGTGCCCCCGACGACGCTCTTGGTGAACCAGAGTTTCAGGATGCGGAAGCCCAAGGCCTCGCAGGCGTCGGCCCCCTCCGCCATGAAGGGCTTGTCGGTGAAATGGTATTTCCCGCTGACGTGGGTGATCCCGAGGACGGAAGTCGGGCGCAGGCCCTTGGCTTTGAAGAGCGAATAGGTTTCGGCCGCGGCCTTGGAGATATCGATTTTGCATTTGGGCATGGGTTCGCTCGGGCCCGGAAGGGCATAGGGGACCAAAACCAGGAATATCGCGAGGATTTTCATGTTACACATAAGTTACATTTAGCATAGGCCAAAGTGAACTGGATGTCAATATGCCACTTAGGAGGCGATGGTTGGATGAAGAAGCGCAAGGCACGAGGTGGACCTCCGAAAGTAGCGTGGCGCCGAAAAAAGTCCCGGTTTCGGGAAAAACGGGTGGCCTAATTCCGGCCCGGTTCCACCCAGGAAGAGAACCCATCCCCCTTCAGCTTATGGGTCCGCCGGGTGAGCATGTCGTTCGTATCGCGGCTGGACTCGCGCTCGAGCTTTACCCGCTCGACGCGGAAGTAATTGAGGGGGCCGGGCGCGGCGGTGGTCCACCAAACTTCGTTCGTCCGCCCGATGGGCCGGGCGGGCAGGTTGGTCAATGGGTGGTTGAGGGCATCATTGGTGGAGAGCCTGAGGTCTTTGGCCTCGGGCTTTCCGTCATCGACGTTCGTGACTTCCCACTGGGCCAGGGGATTGAAGAGGCGACCGACCAGACGATATCCCCGCCACGGGGTGAGGTCGGATCGGTAGAGGTAATAGGCGTAGAAGACCGAAAAACTATCGTTCGAGTAGGCCAGATCGGGGGCGACGAGGGCGCGGTCGAGGGGCCAGGTTAAAAGCGCCCGGCCGTCGCCCATATTGGAGGCGGCGATGGAGAAGGTGGGCGCCTCGTAGGTGGAATCCATGAAGAGGAGCCCCGCCCGGGAGCAGCCGGCGAGGAGCGCTAGGCCCCAGAGGGCCCACGCGAGGCGAATCGATAGGCGTGGGTGTTTCATGGCGACTCAGATCACCCCGTAGATCTTGATCGTGAACCGGTTGATGCCGTGGAAATCGGGGAGGGTCCACAGGTCGTCGGGATGGTTCCGGCGGAACCCGAGTTCGAGCCCGAGCACGGGAATGCGCCTGCCGCCGAGGGAGAGGCGCCCTTCGAGGTCGAAACCGAAGACATCGGCCCCCCGGGCACCGTAGGGGATGAGGCGCGCATCGTGCACCCAAGAGAAGCCTATGCCGGCTTCCGCGCGGACCATCCCCGATGTTCGCGAGGCATAGAGCCCCGACAGGCGGACGTCGTGGAAGGGATTGGCCCCCTGGAGGGCCAGCCATATTGCTCCGTAGACGGTGGCTTGGGCGCCGATGCCGAAATGGCCCACGGGAATGGCGAGGTCGAGGCGGTAGAGCGGATCGGCGGTGGAACCGGCGGCGTTCGGGGCCGGTTGGTAGGCGCGGGCCCCCACCGCCCCCCACACGACCCCGTTGCGGATGAAGTCCAGCGGCTCCGGATTCCAGGAGTAGGCCGCTAGGGCGGCGTAGCGTTTCGGGGCGAAGATCTTATAGACGAGGGTGGAGAGGACGAGGTCACCGCTGCCCCCGCGCAGGTCTCCCCCGGAACTGAGGGCGGAAGTACTGGGATCAAAGAGGAGGTCGAGGCGGGCGAGGTTCCCGAGGGAGGCGCCGAGGCTGCCGCCGAAGCGGGTGCTTTCGGGGGAGGCGAAAAGGTTGAGCGCTTTCCCGCCCGCGGTCTCGGGGAAGGTCTGGTTCACCGCCAAGATGCCCGAGAGGGAGAGCCAATCGAGGAAGGGGATGCCCTGGAAGCCGACGGAAACCAGGAGGTAATCGTCGAGGTATTTTTTCTGGACGCTATCGGCGTAGCGGCTGCCGCCGGAATAGAAATCGCCGGACGGGGTGGGAAGGTCGAAGGGAATGGAGAGGCCGAAGGCGTTGCCGAGGAACCCGACGGTCAATCGAACCGGCCCGCCCCTTAGCGACAGTACGGCGGCCGTTTGCCACTGGGAGAGGTCATGGGCCTCTTCGCTCAGCGCGGTGCGGATCATCCACCCGCCTTCGAGATTTCCCGCGGCGTAGAAGAGCGCCGTGAGTCGATCGGCGCCGGGGCGGGAGGCGAGGCTCGCCGTGCGGAGGGCGAGGGCGGACAGGCGAGCGAGGCGGTCCATGCCGACCTGGTTGCGCAGGCCGAGGTCGAAGAACTCCTGGTAATCGTAGACTTTGGAGAACAGGGCTCCGAGGAGGAGGATCGCCGCGAGGACCCTCGTTTTTGGGTTGAGAATCGGACTTTTCAAGTGGATTTTCATCGGGATTTTCCCGGATGGACAGGCCCCAAACCCCCATTTATAATAAGATGGAAACTGGGTTCGCGGGAAAGCCGATGTGCGGATCCCCATCCCAAAATAGGGCTTCCCGCCGTAAGATCTATGGGACGTATGAAAACCTTTTCTTTCCCTCGCGTGACCTCTTGCGGGATGCTCGCGCTATGTTGGATGCTACACGCCACGGCCGCGACGGTGTCGGCCCACTGGGCCTTCGAAGAGGGCGGCGGCGCGTTCGTCATCGAGGCCGCCAGCAATCTCGGCCCCTCGCGCATCCATGGAAATCCCGCCTGGGTTCCCGGGAAAGCGGGCAGGGCGCTGCGCTTCGACGGGAAGACGCGCATCGAGGTGCCCTCCGCGGCGGTCCATCCGTGGGGAGGCGATTTTACGGTGACGCTCTGGTTCCAATCGACGAGGGCCGGGGGCAGCAATCATCCCGCCTCGGCGATCCTTTCTCGCATGAAGGGCGGCGCGGGTTTCGAACTCACGGCGACGCGCGACGGCCACCTCGCCGCTTCGGCGAAGGGCGCGGGGAACGGGATGGAACTCCTCCCCGCGGGGCGCAAGATCCTCGATGGGCAATGGCACCATCTCGCCGCGGTCTATTCCTCTTCCCGCCTCGCGCTTTTCGTGGATGGGGTCAGCAATAGCCAAGTCACGGGCGCCTGGTCGCCCACGGCCAGCGACGCGCCCCTGTCCATCGGGGGCCGCGAGGGCCCCTTCGCGGGTTATGTCGGTTTGATCGATGAATTACGCGTCTATCGAGGGGTTCTCTCTCCCTCGGAACTCGCGGCCGATCTCAAGGCCGGGGGCGGCCTCTCCGCCAACCCCGTAAGCGCGTTCAAGAACCGGGATACGGGCGCCGCCCTCACGGGGAACCTGGTGCGAAACGGCTCCTTCGAGGCCGGCGAGGAGCATTGGTACCCGCAATTCGGCGACCGGGGGCTCGGCCCCAACGCGGCCGACCTCGCGGCGGAGAAGAACGCTTCCGCCCGGATCCTCGCGGTGGAGGGGTCGGGGTACCCCCATGGCCGCCGCGCGCTGCGCATGGACGTCTTCGAAGGCTGCATGGTGCGCCTCAATAGCGCCTTTTTCCCCCTGCGCTTCGGCTACCCCGTGGTGGTCACCTTCCAAGTCAAGGCGCCGGCCATCGGGAAGAAGTTCAGCCTCCGGGTCGGCTACGACCGGGAGGATGCCCATGCGGCCGCCCGTCAAACCTTCAAGGTCGAGAAGGAAGGCTGGCAGAAGTATTCCCTGGCGTTCACGCCGCCCCCCTCCCCGTCCCGCTCCTATTTCCTGGATTGGTCCCTCGCCGAAGCCGGGGAATGGTGGATGGACGCGGTGAGCGTCACCGAGGGGGAATCGGGCGCCGCCTACGCCCCCAATCCGATCAACGTCGGGTGGGAGCGAGCCGATTCCAACCATCCCGCCAACCTCTTCTACCGCGATGAAATCGTGCGCTTCAATCTCCTCGCGGAGACCCGGCCGGGACCGGCTTTCGTCAAACTCTATGGCCGCGTCGTCAACGCGTGGGGGGAGACGGTGGCCCGGGTCGATGAGACGATCCCGCTCTCGAAGGAGGGGCTCGGGAAATCCGGGGTCATCCTGAGCGCCGCGGAGCAGGGCGGCTTCAAGTGCGAGTTCTTCACCAACGCCCGCCTCGAGGGCGTGCCGCTGTGCGAGGTCGTCTACGGCGTCATCCCGAAGCTCAAACCCTCCGGCGATGCGGGCGACTCCTTTTTCGGCGGCCACGTCGCCCTCACCCCTTGGAACCTCGAATTGGCCCGCCGCGCCGGGTTCCGGTGGCTGCGCCTTTCCGGGCCCGCATGCACCAAGTGGTGGAGCCTCGAGAAGGAGGGCGGGAAGATGGCGTTCTTCACCCAAGGGGTGGAGCGGGCCTCCCGAATGGGTTTCCGCATCCTCGGAAGCCTCGATAGCGTGCCCCCGTTCTACGGCGATCCCGGTTCGAAGGCGAACCCCCGGGAGCCGGGCTGGGCCAGCGGGCTCCCCCCGCGGGATCTCTCCCTCTGGCGCGGCTATGTCAGCAATACCTGCGCGGCCTACGCGCTCTGGATCCAGCACTGGGAAATTTGGAACGAGCCCGACGGGGCGCTCCTCCAGCCTCCCCCGGGTTCGACGCGCGAGAAGGTTTATGTGAGCCTCGTCGCCAACGCCCGCAGGGCCCTCGGCGGCCTGGCCTCCAACCTGACCCTCGTCGGCGGGGCGGTGTCGAGCCTGAAGAATCCGTTCCTCATGGAAGCGCTCACCAACGGGCTCGCGCCGCAAATAAACGGCGCGTCTTTCCACTTCAATTTCGAGGAACATTCCCCCAACGAAGCCCCCAATCCGCCCGCGCTGGCGATCCTCCCCAAGATCCTCGAGATGCCGGGCTACGGCGGAAAGCCCCTCTCCGTGTGGCACACCGAGGGCGGCCCCTGGCACGGTGAAGGCGGGTCGTGGCTGCGCAGCGCCCGCATCCCCAGCACCAGCGCGCTGAGCATGATCGACCTCGCCGGGACCCTCGTGCGCACCATGGCCTCGCTGAAGGCCATCGGGGTCGCCCGCCATTTCCAATACCAATGCTTCGCCCATCCCTCGGGCGCGGGGGTGACCCAGGACGAGGGGGGGACCATGATCGACCGAAGCGGCGCGGCGCTGCCGACCTTCGTCGCCCACGCGGTGGCCGTCTCCATGCTCGAGGGGGCCGATGGGCGCGGCGTCGAGGAACTCGCCGCCGGAGACGCCAAGGTCCTCTCGGCCCGCTTCCTGCGCGCGGGAAAAGCCATCGACGTCGTGTGGAGCCGCATCCCCGTGAAACTGCGGAGCGTGGCCCATTTGCGGTGGCAGGACCGCGACGCCTTCGACCTCATGGGAAACCCCGTCGACCTGAACCCCGAAACCCGCCTCACCCAAGCGCCGATCTACCTGCGCACCGCCGCGAAAAAATAATCCTGAGGAAGGCCCCCATGGGACATCCCGTCTTCGAAAAGGCCCTCGGCGACGGGCGCCTTTTGCGCCTCGAGGCCCTGCGCCCCGATCTCTGCCGCCTGCGCGTGTGCGCCCCCGCCGCGGGCGAGTCGACCCTCACCCGCTACGGGATCTTCCGCGCGGCCTGGGAGGAAGCCGCGGCGACTTTCGAGGAAAAGGGGGGAAAGATCCTCTTGAAGGCCGGCCGGCTGGCCTTGGAACTCGCCAGCGACCTGTCGTCCCTACGGCTCTTCGACGGCGGCGGAAAGGAACTCACCCGCACCCGAAGCGCCCCGTCCCTCCCGGTCGGGGGCGGCTTCGACGTGTCGCTCCAACTCTCGCAGACTGAACGACTCTACGGCCTCGGCGACGTGACCCGCGATACCGTGCAGAAACGAGGCACGAAGGCGGCCATGTGGGTGACCAATGTGGCCAGTTACGTCCCCATCCCCACGCTCCTCTCCAGCGAAGGCTGGGGCATGGTCCTCGCCACGACTTGGCGTCATTTTTTCGACCTCGGGGCGACCGAGGCGGATGCCCTGCGCTTCCGCGGCCGCCATGGCGAACTCGACCTCTACCTGTTCACCGGGGCGGGCCTGCCGGAACTACTGGAAGCCGCCACGGCGGTCACCGGGCGGCCCACCCTCCTACCCCTCTGGGCCTATGGTCTCACCTTCGTGTGCAACCAGCAGGCCAGCGCCCGGGACCTGGTGGACGACGGCCTCAACCTCCGCCGCGAAGGCATCCCCTGCGATGTCATCGGGCTGGAGCCGGGGTGGATGAGCCGAAACTACGATTACGGCATCGACAAGCAATGGCACCCCGAGCGCTTCTATATCCCCCCGTGGGTGCGCAAGGTCGGCGACGTCTCCGCCGGGAACGACGCCACCTTCGTCGGGGCCGTGAGTCGCCTGGGGTTCAAGCTGAGCCTCTGGCTCTGCCAGGACTACGACCTCTCCTACGAGGAGGAGCGCCGCGCCGGGGCCAAGGTGGAGGGGGGGAAGCTCGTCCCCAAGGACCGCCACCCCGACGATTTCGAGCAGGACCAGAACTTCGGCCATGGCCCCGTCCTCCAGGACAAACTCACCAAGCCCGAGGTGCCGTGGTTCGAGCACCTCAAGGCCTTCGTGGCCGACGGGGCCCGGGCCTTCAAGCTCGACGGGGCGCTGCAGGTCAACGAGCACCCCGACCGCAAATGGGGCAACGGCATGCCCGACGAGGAGATGCACAACCTCTACCCCACGATCTACAACAAGCAGATGGCCCTGGGGGTGCGCGAGTTCATCGGCAAGCGGCCCCTCATCTATTCCTCGGGCGGCTATGCGGGCATCCAGCAGTACAGCGCGACCTGGGCCGGGGATACGGGCGGCGGGGCCAAGCCCCTCATCAGCATGATCAACCACGGCCTCAGCGGCCACGTGAACACGAGCTGCGACATGCACGTCTTCAGCGAGGCGGGCATCCATTTCGGTTTCTTCCAACCCTGGTCCCAGGTCTGCTCCTGGGCGTACTGGCGCCACCCCTGGCTCTTGGGCGACAAGCTGCTCCCGGTGTTCAAGCACTACGCCCGCCTGCGCTATTCCCTGCTCCCCTATATCTATAGCACCGCCTGCCGGGCCTGGAAAACGGGGATGCCCATCCTGCGGGGCCTCCCCCTCCTGCATCCCGATTCGCCCGAGGCCGATGGGAAGAGCTTCCAATATTATTTCGGGGATTGGTTCCTCACCGGGGCCTTCGCCGAGGATTTCTGGCTGCCGCCGGGATCCTGGGTCAATTATTGGGATGGTACGCCCGAGGAAGGCGGCCGCACCTTGTACCCGGCGATCCCCGAGGGCCGGGGCGGGCCGCTTTACGTGAAGGAGGGGGCCCTGCTCCCCCGTTGGCCGGCGATGGATTATGTGGGCCAGAAGGAGCTCGGCGAGATCTTCCTCGACGTGTACCCCGGAGCGGCCTCCACCGCGTTCACGCTCTACGAAGACGATGGAGAGACGTTCGAGTACGAGGGCGGGAAGATCGCCACCACCGAATTCGCCCACCAGGGCGGCGCCAAGGGCTTCTCTATCGAGATCGGGGCCCGTTCGGGCGATTACCGGGGGATGCCGGCGGCCCGGTCGATTCGGGTGCGCCTGCGGACGAAGCGTCCATTGGGCGCGGCGACCTTGGATGGAAAATCCATCCAACTGACGGAGGACGATGGGGCCTTCGCCGCTCGGGTCGACGAGATTCCCGGGAAGAAGCGCATCCTCGCCGTCGCCTGGGCGTAACGCGCTTCCCGGGGGGCGGCCCCGCTTACCGCCCCGTTCTCGGGATGCCGAGCTTGCCCTTGTCTAGAGGGCGCCCCTGGATTGAAAAAAAGCCCCTATGGGGATACCCTATCCCGTCGCGTTGGTCGTCCGATTCCGCCGATTTTCCAAGTCTTCCCCCATCCCCTGCCTGAAGGATTTCTCCCATGAAAAAACCATCCCCCGGTTTCTCGTTCATCGTTCGCCTCGAGCTCCAGAACAAGCCCGGCATGCTCTCCAAGGTCCTCGCCCACATCGCCGAGGTCGGCGGCGACATGGACTGCATCGACATCTCCGGATTCAACGCGGGGACGATCATCCGCGAACTCACGATCAACGCCCGCGACGAGAACCACGAGCAGGAGATCATCGCCAAGATCAAGACCCTCGCCGGGGTGAAGATCGACTCGGTCTCGGACTGCATCTTCGACGTGCACCGCGGGGGCAAACTCGAGGTGACCTCGCGCATCCCCCTCAACGATAAGCGCGACCTCTCCCGCGCCTACACCCCGGGCGTGGCCCGCGTCTGCACGGCCATCCACCGCTACCCCGAATTGGTCCACCAGGTCTCCATGAAGGGCAATATGGTCGCGGTGGTGACCGACGGCACGGCCGTGCTCGGGCTCGGCGACATCGGCCCCGCCGCCGCGCTGCCCGTGATGGAGGGCAAGGCGATCCTCTTCAAGCGCTTCTCGGGCGTGAACGCCTTCCCCATCTGCCTCGACACCAAGGATCCCGAGGAGATCATCCGCATCGTGCGCGCCCTGGCCCCCGGCTTCGGCGGCATCAACCTCGAGGATATCTCGGCCCCGCGCTGCTTCGAGATCGAGGCGCGCCTCTCCGAGAGCCTCGACATCCCCGTGTTCCACGACGACCAGCACGGCACGGCCGTGGTCGTCCTCGCCGCGCTCACCAACGCGGCCCGGGTGGTGGGCAAGAAACTCGGCGACCTCAAGGTGGTGGTCAACGGGGCCGGCGCGGCCGGGACCTCCTGCGCCCGGCTCATGATGGAGGCCGGCGTGAAGAACCTCATCCTGTGCGACACCGCCGGCGCCCTGTGGCCGGGGCGCCCCGCCAACATGAACCCGGCCAAGGAGAAGCTGGCCCGGGAGACCAACCCGAAGGTGGAGAATGGCGCGCTCGCGGAGGTCATCCGCGGGGCCGACGCCTTCCTCGGGGTCTCCGGCCCCGATTGCCTGCACGCGGCCGAAGTGAAGACCATGGCCGCGAAGCCCATCGTCTTCGCCCTCAGCAACCCCACGCCCGAGGTGAGCCCCGAGTCCCTGGAGGGCATCCCGGGGATCATCATGGCCACCGGGCGGTCGGACTATCCCAACCAGATCAATAACGTGCTGTGCTTCCCCGGGATCTTCCGCGGGGCCCTCGACGCCCGCGCCACCAAGATCAATACCCAGATGAAGATGGCCGCCGCCAAGGCCCTCGCTTCGATCGTTTCCGAGGAGCACCTGTCGGCGGAGTACATCATCCCCAGCGCCTTCGACGCCTCCGTGGCGCCCATCGTGGCCAAGGCGGTCTTCGAGGAGGCCGTGCGAACCGGCGTGGTGCGCAAAAGCGTCGAGGAACTCCCCAGCGGGATCTCCTGACCGCGGCGGGCCCGAAAAGCGCGGGCGCGGCCCCGGAGCGCCCCCGCGATCCGAGGGTCAGGACTCGCGCATCTTGCGGAAGCGCGCCGGGCTGGTGAGCGCCAGGCGCTTGAAGGCCTTGGAGAAGGCGTAGACGTCGGCGTAGCCGGTCTTGCGGGAAATCTCCTCGAGGCTATCGGTGGAGAAATGGAGGAGGCGCTTGGCCTCTTCGATGCGCTGGCGCCGCAGCCAATCCACCGGGGTGACCCCGAAGGCGGCCTTGTATCGGTCGGCGAAATGGCCCTCGGAGAGGCCCAGGCGCGCCGCCACCTCGGCGGGGGCCACGTGCTTCGATAGGAGGGCCGCGGCTTCCTCCATGAGCGGGTCGAGGCGCAAGCCGGCGTGCTCGGCGGTGCGCAGCAGCATGATCTCGAGGTAGCGGGTGCAGAGGGCATCCCGGTGGCGGCCGCCCCCCTGCCATTGGGCCAGCAGGCGCTCGAGCATCTCGGAGAGTTCGCCCCGGCCGTCGCCGATCCACCAGCCCCGCTCCAGGGGGACTTTGAGGGCGGATTGGAACTTGACCGTGCCGATGGTCACCTCGCGCTCGAAGCGGTAGGTGTGCTTCACGCGGGGGGCGACGAGGACCATATTGCCCGCGGCGACGGGGTAGCGGCCGTCGAGGTCCTCGAAAATCGTCGCGCCCTTCTCGATGCGGTCGAGTTGCCAGAAGTCATGCTGGTGGAGTTGGGAACCCTCGCCCGCATGGAGGAGCACCCCGGGGGTCACCACGATGAACCGGATCATGGGAGATGCTACCTCGGGCCCGGCGAACCGTCAAACCGGCCCATTTCCCGATTTCGGATAAAAATCACGCCGGGGCGGACATTGCCCTGGGGCGTTCCGCGCCCGAAACTTGGCCAAGGGCCCGCGTCGATTCCCGCGGGCGCCCATGACAGAATCCTAGCCAAATCCCCCCGGGCCATTCCCCTGCGGATGGCCAATCGAGGAGCCCGTATGCGTCCATTTCCCCTGCTCACCTGCCTGATCCTCGTATTGGGCGCTTTCCCCCAAAACCAGAAATGGGATTTCGAGGAGGGGATTTCCGGATGGAAGGCCTGGGGCACCACCGCCGAATTGGGGGATACATCGGGGATCGTCACGATCTCGGAAGCCGCTCCCCATGGCGGGAAGAAATGCCTCCAGGTCAACGACTCGTTCACCAACGGAAACCCCTACACGGTCTTCGTCGCCGCCGTCGATCCCCAGAAAAGCTACCTGTTCACCGGTTGGATCAAAGGAGAGGAGGTCGGCGGCGCCGACCGGCATATCTGGATCATGGGGGTGAACAAGGCGGGGGGCGCCGAGAAGGTGGTGAAGATCGTCGGCCCGGATACCATCGCGTCCTTCGGGATCGGCACCTCCTGGCAGCGGTTCCGGATCGTGCTGCCGAAACTGGGGCCGGAAACGACCCATGTCTACCTGGCGGTGCGTCCCGCCCGGGGGGTCGACCGAAAGTGGCGGGGAAAAATTTGGTTGGATGACCTCGCCTTTTTCGCCCAAGAAACCAAACCCCTCGACATAAGCGGCCTCGCCAATCGGGGCTTCCGCGATGAGACCGCGGGCGACGGCAAGGGCGGATGGACCGACCAGGGCGATAACGACCTGCGCGGCATGAAGGGCGGCCCGCTGAGCCTCGCGGGGGTGGATTTCAAGGTGCTCGACTCCGCGAACAACGGCGGGAAATCGGCCATCGTGCTTCGGCCGTCCCAAGCCCCGTCCTTCGCGGGCGAAGCGGCCATCCCCGTGGAGACCACGTGCGATTATCTCTACCTCCTCCATGCCGCGGCCTGGGCGGGGGCGGGGGCCCCGGTCGGCAGCATCGTCTGGGAATACGGCGATGGCACGACGCGGACTACCGCAGTCGTCTCGGGCGACCAGGTGGGGGATTGGTGGGGGGGGTTGGCGAGGAACGCCTTCAGCAAGGGTTATGACGACCTCAACCCGAGCCATAAGCCCGTCTACCTGTTCGTTACGGGATTCGCGAATCCCGTCCCCGAGAAGCCCGTGAAGCGGGCGGTGCTCAAATCCGCCGAGAAGGGCCAGGCGATCTGGATGGTCCTCGCCGCGGTGGCGGGCACGGGGGACAATGTGGTCGAGAGTTCCCGCAGCGCCGAGCGGGATGCCGCCAAGTGGAAACCCTTCGCCCCGGGGCTCAAGACGACGGCGGCCCCGTTGCTCGATCTCTCCTTCCTCCTCGATGCGCCCGCGGGGAAGCACGGCTTCGTGAAGGTGAAGGGCGGGCATTTCGTCTTCGAAGACGGCTCGCCGGCGCGATTCGTGGCCGTGAACCTCCATAGCGCCGGTATCATCCCCAACCAACTCCCTTCCAAGGATCAGATGGACCGGGTCGCACGGGTCCTCTCGCGCTACGGCGTGAACCTCGTGAGGCTCCACCTTATGGAATATATTCTCGTCGACGCCGCCACCCCCGACCGCCTGGGTTACGCGGGCCCCGAGGTCTGGGACCGATTCGACTACCTCGTCAAGGCGTTCAAGGACCGGGGCATCTACGTGGAACTGGATTCCATCAGCGGCCTTTCGGCCGGCCGGCCGGGGGCGGGGGTCTTCGAGGGGGCCGCGGACTATCCGGCCCACCGGGCCTGGTGGGGCTACCATCCCAAATTGAGCGAGATCGGGAAGGCGTGGGCGAAGGCCTACCTCCTCCATACAAACGCCTACACCGGCAAGCGCCTCATCGACGAGCCCGCGGTGGCCATGATGATGCTGGTCAACGAGCAGTCGGTCTTCTTCGACTGGAAGGAGCCGGGCAAGCCCACCCCCCCCGCCATCCGGGCGATCTTCAACGAACGCTATAACGCTTGGCTGGCGAAGAAATTCCGCGACCGCGCCGGCCTGGAAAAAGCCTGGAAAGGCGAAGGCGGCGGCTCCGCCCTCGCGGCCGATGAAGACCCCGTCAAGGGGACGGTCAATGGTTGGGATCTCTACGCGCTCATCCTCCTCCAGAACGCCCCCGTGGGCGGGAGCGGGAAATTGGCGCCGGTTCGGGTGGAATCCCTCGTCCGTTTCCTCAAGGATCTCCAGAAGGAAGCCTATGGTGATTACCTGGAATTCCTCAAGGCCCTGGGCCTCAAGGTGCCGGTGGCGGGATCCAATATCCTCTACGACCTCTCCGACCTCGAGACCTGCCTGGAGACCGGCTTCACCTCCCAGAACATGTACTATGAGCACGTCAGCCGCGTCGGGGATGCCCTCGCGTTCCAGAACGTGCCCGAGATGTTCTGCGATCCGATCAGTTCGGGGAAACTCGTGCATCCCGGCATCGCGGCCTGCAAGGTGGCGACCCTCCCCGTCACCTCCACCGAGCACGACACCATGTGGCCCCAGGAATGGCGCAGCGCCCATAATCTTTCGGTCTACAGCGTGGCGGCCCTCCAGGATTGGGACGCGATCTTCTGGTACAATTTCATGGGCGGCTTCGGACTGAGTTGGGACGAGGCCGACAAGATGGGCGCGATCCCCTTCTCCACGGTGGAGTTCAACGACGCGGCCCTCGCCGGGATGCTCCCGGCGGCCGCGCTCCTCTACCATCGCCGGGACGTTTCCCCGGCCAAGCGGCTCGTGGAGGTCGTCCACGACGAAAAACTTTCCCTCGGCACCGGTGCGCGGCTGCGCAACGGCGGATTCCCGTGGAATTACCTCACCTGGGTTTCCCGGGTGGAGGGGGTGTTCGGCAAGGCGGACGGCCGGGCCCAGTTCACCGTCGGCCCCGCGGGCGCCAAATCCCACCGCTATGGCGCGGAAGAACTCGTCCAATCCGGAGCCGACCACGCCCGCGAACTCGATGCGGCCCTGAAAAAAGAGGGCCTCCTCGAGGGGAATCGGGGGCTCCAGGACGGCCGCGTGGTCAGCGACACCGGCGAACTCACCCGGGATTGGAAGAAGGGCCTCCTGCTCATCGACACGCCCCGCACCCAGGCGTTCTCCGGCTTTCCGGCCGAAGAGGTGAAATTGGGGGACGTGACGGTGAAATTGGGCATGCCCTTCGCGACGATCGCCGTGCAGTCCCTCGAGAACGCGCCCATCCTCACCGCGAAAAAACTCCTGCTGACCGCGGTGGCCCGTGTGGAGAACGACAAAGACACTGTGGCCTATGGCCAGACCGTCCCCACGCCCAACGGGGGCTTCCGGGGCGAGCGCATCCTGGTCACACCCGCGGCCAAGCGCGGGGTCGGGGCCACCGCACGCATGGAACTCGTGGAGGCGGTCGTCGCGATCGCGGGCGGGAACCTGAGGGTGACGCCCATCGCCGCCGATGGTTCCGCGTTGGAGGGTCCGCAGACCATCGTGGCCGCGGGGGGGAAGGCGTCGATCCGCCTCGGCACCCAAGCCACGGTCTGGTACCTCGTGGAACGGATCTAAGCGTGGCCAAACCGGTCTTTCTCTTCACCGGTTTCGAGGCCGCCTCCCCGCTCTTATGGGATGTGACGGCGGAATCGGTGGAGATCCAGGCCCTCCACGACCACGAACGGGGCTCCTCCAACCGGCAAGCCAGCCATTGGTACTTCGAGATCCGGGGCGAAGCCGGGCAACGAGTCCGCATGCGGATGCTCCCCCTGGAGAATATCTACGGCGGGCATCGGGCCCATTTTCTGAGGGAGGGACTCACCAGCGTCTATTCCGTGGACGGGAAGGTTTGGAGCCCGGTGACCTTCGCGCACCATCCGGACCGCTCCCTCAGCCTCGATTTCACCTTGCCGGGGGCGATCACCCGGTTTTCCCTGGTGCAACCCTACACGACTGCGGACCTTTCGGGCTTCCTCGATCGCCTCAAAAAGTCGCCCCGCGCCTCGTTCACTGAAATCGCCCGCACCGCCGAGGGGCGCCCCGTGGAACTCGTGACGCTCTCGGCCGGGAAGGCGAAAAAATCGGTGCTCTTGCGCGCCCGGGCCCATCCCTGGGAGACGGGGGGGTCGTTTTTCCTCGAGGGCGTGGTCCAAAGGCTCCTCGACACCCCGACCGGAGGCGCGATCCTCGAACGTTTGGATTTCCACTTGATCCCCATGGCGAACAAGGATGGGGTCGTGCGGGGGATGTCGCGATTTAACCCACTGGGGGCCGATTTGAACCGCAATTTCCGCCCCGGCTTTGACCACGCCGCCCAGGGGGCGCCCGAGAACGCCGGGCTCCTCGCCTGGCTCACGGCCGCAGAAAAGGCGGGTCGCCTTCCTTCGTTCGCCCTCGACCTGCACAACGACCAGGAGGGGAACCTCCATTTGAGCCCCGATGACGGGAAGGGCTACCGGGAACGCATGCTCCGTTTCGACGCGCTCCTGCGGGAATATACCCCCTACCGGGAGGGCGCGAAGGATGGGGCGGCCTCGGGCACCTTCGGCGACGGGCTGCTGTCGATGTTCGGCATCGACGCGGCCATCCTCGAACTCAACGCCCAATGGCTCGAGGGGAAACAGGCGGTTCCCCTCGCCGGGCATTGGCGGGAGTACGGATCGGGCTTCGTCGACGCGGTCGCGAAGTTCCTCGGGGCCTGAGACCGGTTCACCCAGTGCCAAGCTTGTCAAGGGCGTTTTGGCCATCGGTGGCCGCGCCCCGCTTCCCAAGGTATAAAACAAAGGGAGTCAGGAGGACTCCGATTAAGTCGCCGCGGCTGGAGGCCGCGATCCGGCGGCTTCCCAGGAGACCCCATGCCGATTTTTGATTTTCCCCTCGAACAACTGAAGGCCTACCAGGGCCAGACCCCGCGTCCGTCCGATTTCGACGCCTATTGGACGAAGGCCCTCAAGGAGCTCGACGCCGTCTCCCTCAAGGTCGAACTCGACCCGGTGGACCTGGGCGAGCCGGGCACCGAGGCCTTCGACCTCTGGTTCAAGGGCGTCGGCGGCGCGCGGGTCCACGCCAAGTACCTGCGGCCCAAGGGCGCCTCGGCGAAGGCCCCCGCCATCGTGGAGTACCACGGCTATAGCGGCAACGCCGGCGATTTTTCGGACAAACTCAAGTGGGTGAAACTCGGCTATAGCGTCTTTTCGCTGGATTGCCGGGGCCAGGGCGGCCAGTCCCAGGACGTGGGCATCCCGGTGCTCAACTCCCTGCGCGGGCACATCATCCGGGGCATCGAAACCCCCGAGACTTTCATGTTCCGCTATATCTTCCTCGACTGCGTCCAACTCATCCGCATCGCCATGGAGCAGCCCGGCGTCGACCCGGCCCGCATCGGCGTGACCGGGGGGAGCCAGGGCGGCGGCCTCTCCGTCGCGGCGGCTTCCCTCGAACCGCGTGTGGCGCGCTGCGCCTCGTGCTTCCCCTTCCTCTCCGACTATCGGCGCGTGTGGGACCTCAACACCAGCGGGGCCTACGAGGAGATCAAGGATTGGTTCCGGCGTTTCGATCCCCTGCACCAACGGGAGGCCGAGGTGTTCACCCGCCTCGGCTATATCGATATCCAGAACCTCGCCCCCCGCATCAAGGGCAAGGTGCTCATGTCAGTGGGCCTCATCGACCAGACCTGCCCGCCGTCGACGGTCTATGCCTGCTTCAACAAGATCAAGGCCGAGAAAGAGATGATGGTCTACCCCGATTTCGGGCACGAGGGATTGCCGGGCTGGAGCGACGCCGTCTTCAAATTCCTGGCGGCCATGCGCTAGGCGGGAAGGATCCTGCCCGGGGGGCCCTCCGGCGCCTAGAGGAAGAGCGTGTGGGAGCCCAATTGGTTCCGCCCCGCGCGCTCCTCCTCTTCGCTTAGGACGCGAACGAGGACCATCGAAACGTCGTCTTGGAGGCGGTCCACCCGGGGAACCCCCGCAAACTGCGTGAAGAGATAGCGGATATTCTCGATGTACGAACCATCGGGATAATGGGCGAGGGCGGCCCGAAAAAAGGCCTCGTCATTGACGACGCTTTTGCCGCCATGGTGCTCGCGCTCCTCATAGATCGCATCCGAGGCCAGGAGCAGGGTGTCGCCCGACTCCAGGGCGACGGTATGCGTCTCATAGGTGGGGGCGTCCGTGACCGCGAGCACGATTCCCCGGGGGGCCTCGATGGGCCGTACTTGCTGGCCCTTGAAGAGGAGGGGCGGGATGCCCCCCGCCCCGCCGTAATGCAGGAGGCGCGCCGCCGTATCGATGACCGCGACCATGACCGTGGGGTAGCCCGTCTCTTCGGTGCGGCTCTCGATCATTTTGCGGTTGATGGATTCGAGGAAGGCGGAGATCCGCGGCACCGGTTCGTGGAGCATGTGCTCGAAGCGGTACATGAAGCGCCAGAGCAGGTTGGCGTTCATGGAGGCTTCCACCCCGTGGCCGGTGCAGTCCCCCAGGATGATGGCGAGGCGGCCCTCGTGCTCCCGCACGATGAAGAGATCGCCGCTCATCATCTCGGAGGGGATATAGAGGGCGGAGAGGGTATAGCCCGGGACGAGGGGGAGTTTCTCGGTGATCATCTGGCGCTGGAGGATGCGGGCGTTCTCCACCGCGCGCCGGTTGAGTTTCAGGGCGATCTCGCGCTCCTCCTCGAGGCGCTTGCGCTCCGTGATGTCCTTCTTTTCGGAGAGGAAGTACTGCACCTCGCCCCGGTCGTCGAGGACGGGGAGGATCTCGGCTTCCTCCCAGAAGAGGGTGCCGTCTTTGCGCCGGTTGCGGATTTCGCCGTGCCAGGCCCGCTTCTCGATCTTGAGGGTGCGCCAGAGTTCCTCGAAAAACTCCCGCGGGTGGTGGCCCGCATTGAGCAGGCGGTGGCTCATGCCGATGGCCTCTTCGAGGCTATAGCCGGTGACGCGGCAGAAGGCCTCGTTGGCGTAGAGGATCACGCCGTTCTTGTCGGTGACGGTGCGCGCGTAGTGGGAGAGGTCCATCATCCGCGCGGAGGGGATCCGTTGGGAGATCGTGGATTTGATCGTCTCCAATTCGGGAGCCCCGACCTCGGAGGGCGGGCTTGGGTTTTTCACGGGGATCCCTCTCCGCCCATCTAACCCCTCCGGGGGCGAGGGGGGGAAAAGTATCCCGTCAGCCGCGGGAGGCGGCGCCATGGGCCCGCAGGCCTTTGACGGCCGCCGGCGCGACGCCCCGATGCTTCTTGAACAGGCGCGAGAAAAGGAAGGGATTCTCGTACCCCACGGCGCGGGCGGCCTCCGACACCTTCATGGCGGGGTTCTGGCGCAGGAGGTCTTCGGCTTTCTCGATGCGAAGGGCGAGTAGACGCTGTTTGAAGGGCGTGCCGGTGCGCTTCTTAAACACATGGGAGACGGTCGAGGCGCTGCGCCCGACTAGGAGGGCCGCCTGGGTGAGGCTTAGGGGCTGGTCGAGGTGTTCCCGGGCATAACGCTCGATTCGCCAGACGAGGGCATCCGCGCGGCGTTCCACCAGGCGCCGGCTGGCGGTCGTTTGGACGATGAGGGAAAAGAACGCCAGCAAGTGGGGAAGCCGCTCGGCCGGGATCGTCGGCACCCCTTCGAATGCCTTCGAGAGCTCGCGTCGAGCGGCGGGAGACAGGCCCTTGGCGGCGAGGGAATCCGTGGGCGTGCGGAATTGGCCGACCATAAGGAAACCGAGAAGGGCCCTGTCATCGCCGTAGACCGGCTGGAGGCTCTCCCGAAGGCCGGCATGGCAATGATAATCCACCCGCTTGCCCCCCGCCGCCGCGACGCGGATCATCGCCCGGTCTTGGGAGCGGCAGGCGTTCTCTTGGGAGGGGTTTTGGCGCAGGAGGGTGCAGAAGGAAATGCTTCCTTGGCTCAAGCCGGCGCGGCTTTCGCGCCCATCAGGGCTGAAAAATGCGATGCGAACACCGAAGGCCGCGGCGAAATGGTCCAAGAGATCCCCGAGTTCTTCGGAGAGCCAGAGCCCGTTTTCCTGCTTTTTTGCCATGAGTCAGTATGCTTCTTTTGGCACTCATTTGCAAGAAAGTGCATGCCTCTTGCGGGAAGTCCCATGGCGAAGCGGCCCGTCGTGGGCGATCCTTCCTTGGACGGACGGAGGTGGAACATGACGAAACGGGAAGTGGTCGCGCTGGCGCTTGGGGGGAAGAAGCCCCCCTATGTCCCCTGGAATTTCGGGTTCACCCAAGAGGCCCGGGAGAAGCTGGTGGCGCATTACGGAACGAACGACTTGGAGCCGGTGCTGGGAAACCATTTCCTCGGGCTCTCCGGGGGCAATGGCCCGGCGTTCACCCCCCTCGCCAATGGCCGCGTGCGGGACTATTTCGGCGTCATCTGGGACCGCAGCGTCGACCATGACATCGGGAACGTGGAGGGCAAGGTCCTCCCCGAACCCAGCCTCAAGGACTATCGATTCCCCGAACCGAAGACGCCGGGGCTCTTCGAATCCATCCCTGGGAAGATCGCCAAGCGCCCGGATCTCTACCGGATCTTTTCCATCGGGTTCTCGCTCTATGAACGCGCCTGGACACTGCGGGGCATGGAAGACCTCATGCTCGATACCCTGGAGAACCCGGAGTTCGTCCACGAGCTCCTCGACGCCATCACCGAATGGAACCTGGCCCAGGTCCGCGAGGCGCTCAAATACGACATCGACGGCGTCTATTTCGGGGACGATTGGGGGGCCCAGAAGGGGCTGCAGATGGGCCTCGCCTCTTGGCGCACCTTCATCAAGCCGCGCCTCGCGCGGATGTACGGCGAGGTGCGCCGCGCCGGGAAGAAGGTCTTCATCCATTCCTGCGGCGACGTGGACGAACTCTTCCCCGACCTCGTGGAGATCGGCCTCGATTGCTTCAATCCCTTCCAGCCGGAGGTCATGGACGTCTTCCGCCTGCTCCCCGAATGGCGGGGGCGTTTGGCGTTCCACGGGGGTCTTTCCACCCAGCGCACCCTGCCCCGGGGTTCCGCGCAGGAGGTGCGCGAGGAGACGGAACGCCTCCTGGACCTCGGGAGCGAAGGGGGCTATATCTTCGCCCCGGCCCATGCGGTGGAGGGGGATGTGCCCCTTTCGAACATGCTGGCCTTCATCGACACGGTCCAGGCCCGGGCGGGGGGCGCGGCGCGCTGAATCCCCCCGGGGGAAATCACGCGCTCTCGCGCACGCGGAGGAAAGGCGCCAGGAGGCGGCGCTCGTGGGGGGCCTGGAAATCGCCGCGGCGGCGAACGAGGAGTTCGAGGGCCGCCCGAGCCATGGCTTCGCAGGGCTGTTCCACCGTCGTGAGGGAGGGGACGCTCACTTCCCCCGCCTGGATGCCGTCGAGACCGATGACGGCCACCTCCTCCGGTACCCGGCGCCCCGCCTCGTGGAGCGCCCGGAGGACGCCCAGGGCCGCCGCATCATTGACCGCGAAGACCCCGTCGATTCCGGGAAGCGAGGCGAGCTCGCGGCCCTGCTCCAGTCCCCAAAGGTGGAGATTCCTGGGATAAGGGCGGTCCCAGACCAGGCGCGTGTCGACGGCCAGCCCGAACGCTTCGTGGGCCCGCCGCCATCCCCGACCACGTTCGCTCTCGAGGCTCGCGCCGAGGAGGAGGATGCGCCGCTTCCCGGCGACGAGCAGGTGACGCACCGCCTCGGCGCTTCCCGCTTCCCGGTCGAGGATGACTTCGTCCCAGCCCGGCGCCGCGGAATCGTAGAGCACGGTCGCCAGGCGTTCTTCGAGGATCCGCTGGCGCAGATCGTCATCGGGCAGGAGGCCGGAGAGGATGAGCGCGGCCGGACGGGAGGCGACGAGGTCGAGGAGGAGGCGCTCGCCCTCGCGCGCGTCGCGATAACTCTCCAGGCGCCAATCGAAGCCCGCCTCCCCCGCGGCGACGCGCAGGGCGTGGATCTTTTCGAGGAAGCGTTCGTGCTCCTGGGACGGCATGAGCGCGGCGACGGCGCGGGAGGGGCGGCCGCGCAGGGCCGCGGCGGCCGAGTTTTTGGTATACCCCAGGGCTTCGCAGGCGGCGAGGATGCGCGCTCGGGTCTCCGGGGCGATCTCGCCCGTACCATTGAGCGCCCGGCTGACGGTGGACGGGGAGACGCGGGCCTCGCGCGCCACATCTAAAACGGAAGGGGCCCTCATGCGAGGGCGTCCCAATGGTCCTTGGCGGCGGTGGCGTCGGGAAACCCGTGGGGCCCCACCGCCGGATCGCCGACGACGAGGAGCGCGCCCTCCCTCGCGTAGCGGTGCATGCGGGCGAGGTAGGCGGCGCCGCTCTCCCCGGGCAAGCGCGGCCAGGAACCGTAATAGATCTTGCCCGAGCGGAGGATGAGGTCCATGTCGGCCTGGAAATCGTGGTCGTCCTCGTGGCCGGGGATATGGCCGAAATTGATCCCGCGCGCCTCGGGGATCTCCAGGATGCGCCGGGTCAAATGGTCGTTGCGGCCGCAATAGTGGATCCACGCCCCGCCGAAGGCTTTGGCCAAGCGGCGCGTGTAGGGCATGGCGAAGGTGTCCATGGCTTCGGGGCTGATGATGGCCGTGGTATCCTCGCAGATCCGGATGCCCATGTTCTCGGCATAGAGATGGTTGGAATGGGTGAGCGCCCCCATGGGTTCGCCGCTGGCTTCCTTCATCCACCGGTGGGTCCGCAGGCCCAACTCGAGGCAGATTTCCATGACGTGGTGGAGCAGCTCGGGCTCGTCGGTCATGAGGTAGAAGATCTCATCGCCCAAGAGGAGATGGGCGAGGTCGAAGGGCCCCTGGGTGTCCATGCAATAAACGGGGAGCGTATCGGAGAGCGCGCGGCGAAACGCGCCGATCCATTCGAGCCCCCGGGCGAAGGTGCCGCGTATGCGGATATCGTCCACGGTCAGCCGCGCCGCCTGTTCGGGGGTGAGGTGCTCCTGGAGCCAGGGCATTTTATCGGCGAAGACCCGCTGTTCCAGTCCCAGGCAGGAAAGGAGGACCCCCGTCCCGAAATTGACCCGGATCGAAGGCACGCCATCCGCGCCCCCGTTGAGGATGTGGAAGGCCCCCCGGACTTGCTGGAAGAGCATGAGCTCTGCGTCGTGGAAGGCTTCGGCGAAATTGGGCTGGGGCAGGGCGGCCTGCGCGGGGCTCAGCGGCCCATGGAATAGGATGGGCCAGGAATCGGGGCGTTCGTGGCGCCAAAAGGCCGCCTGCCGTCTTTTGGCGAGCCGGATGCTCTCTTCGAAAGGCCGCAGCATCGGAGCCAGCATTTCGGTCGAAATCGGGGAAATGGCGGGTTTCTTCATGACTTCATTCGAAAGGGTGGCTTGGGGCATACTCACTCCGGTAACGTTGCCGGCAACGTTACCGGAATATTAGGAAACTAAAGCCGAATTGTCAAATTTAGGGGGAAAAATACGGAATAACATCGGGATCAACCCCCCGTGGAGGAGGATGGCAATAAATGAGAGGGATTTTTGGGTTTTTTCCGATATTCTAGACAATGGCTGGTCGAAGAAAGAAAAAAGGGGCCGTCGAGGAAAAACTCGGCGGGGGTGAATCCGGCTCCGGTCGCTGGATGCTCACCTATCTGGACATGGTGACGCTCCTCTTCGGGGTGTTCATCCTCCTCGCGGCGGTGTCCAAGGAAGATCCCCACAAGACCGACGTGGTGTTCGCCTCGGTGCGGGCGGGCTTCGCCGGGGGGATCAATACCTTCAGCGGCCGCGAGTCCGGCGGCACGACCGTCTTCGATAACCTGAAGCCGGACGGGCTCTCCCGGGACCGCGGCCTCGTCAACGAGCGCCCCGAGGATCTCCTGAAGGGCCAACTCCGCAAGGTCCACATCGCCTTCGTGGAGGAGGAGCGGGGCCTCGTCATCAGCCTCTTCAACGACATCTACTTCGAGAGCGGGAAGGCGGAACTCAGCGACGAGGCGAAGGAACTGGTGGCCAAGCTCGCCCCGATCCTCTCCGACCTGGACCGGGATCTGCGCATCGAGGGGCATACCGACGAGATCCCGGTGAAACGGCCGGGGCCCAAACCCTACGACAATTTCAACCTGGCCGCCGACCGGGCGCTCAACGTCCTCCACCACCTGGAGCAGGAGGGGGTGCCCACCCGCCGCATGGCCGCCGTCAGTTACGGCAGCGAACGGCCCAACGACGGAACCGCCACGCCCGTGGGAAAAGCCTTCAACCGCGTCGTCGACATCGTCATCCTCAAAAAGGAACTCCGATACCCCTACCGCTAGGAAGCGCGCATGAATACGCTCAATCGACAATCCACCCTCGTCGGCCTCATCGGAGGCGTCGCCGCGGTCATCCTGCTCCTCGTCTTCGAGGGGGGCAATCTCCTCTCGTTCCTCAACATCGGCGCCCTGATCCTGATCCTCGGGGGCAGCGTCGCGGTGGGCATCACGAGTTTCGGCCTGAAGGAGATCTTCGCCGTCCCCGCCTATTTCCGCATCGCCCTCGCTCCCCCCGGGGTCGACCTCAAGGCCGAGATCGTCACGCTGCTCTCCTTCTCCGAGAAGGCGCGCCGCGAGGGCCTCTTGTCCCTGGAAGACGACATGGAGAGCGTGAAGGACGAGATGACCCGCAAGGCCATGCAGATGGTCATCGACGGCACCGAGCCCGAGAACATCCTCACGGTGCTGGAGGACTTCTCCGAGAGCACGAAGAAGCACGCCAAGATCCCCGCCGAGATCTTCGAGACCCTCGGGGGCTTCTCGCCGACCCTGGGCATCATCGGCACGGTGATGGGCCTGGTGCACGTGCTCGAGGGCCTCGGCGGCGGCGGCGGGATCCAGCAGCTCGGCGAGGGCATCGCCGTGGCGTTCATCGCCACCTTCTACGGCATCGGCTTCGCCAACCTGCTGTGGCTGCCGCTGTCGAACAAGATCAAGTGGATCATCCACCACGAGGAGAGCCGTCGCCAGATCATCACCAGCGGCGTGCTCGGCATCCAGAGCGGCGACAATCCGCGGGTGCTCAAGGACAAGCTCATCGCCCTCATCGGCGACCCGGTGGAGCGCAAGAAGATCGAATCGGAAGTGAACCTGTAGGGGTCAGGGAACTCCCATACTCTTGGCCACCGCATCGGCGACGCGCATGTACTCGGCGTAGGGCGCCAGGCCGCGGAGCTTGCGGTTATCGACCGCCCGGGTTTTGGCGAGGTATTCCTTCGCCTTCTCCGTCTCCTTCAGGCTCGCCCAGCACTGGGCCTTGAGCGCGTAGCAGCGCACGAAGGCCATGCCGCCGCTCCATTTGCTGCCGGTGATCTTCCGCTCCACGTTCTCGAGGGCTTTGAGGGCCTCCCGGTGGTTGCCGAGCTTCATGAGGCCCTGGGTGAGCGCCCAATAGGAAAACAGGTAGTCGGGGAAGACGGCCATCGTGTCGGCGAGGAGGGCCATGGTCTTGGGGATCTCGTTCTCCTCGAGGTAGATGGAGATGAGGGCGTTCTTGGTCTCGTGCACGGTGAAATAGCCCTTCTTCACCGCCAGGAAAAGCTCGTCGATCCCCTGCTTCATCTCGTCCTGCGAGGTGAACGCCCGCACGACCGAGGCCTTTTTGCTGCGCCAATAGTGGAATTGGCCCAGGCCGTAATAGACGTCGTAGAGGTCGGGCTTGATCTCGAGGGCCCGCATCATGTACTTGTAGCCGGTCATGCCGTCGAAGAAGGCCTTGATCCAATTGCCGTAGCGGATGGAGGTGAGGCCCATGAAGCCGTAGCCCCCCCCGAGGTAGAAGAGCGCCCACGGGTCGTCGGGGGCCTTGTTCACGAGGGCCTGGGCGACGGCCACGGTCTTGTTCATGTTGCTGTAGAACGCCGCGTCGAGGTCGTAGTTCATGTAGTCGAAGGCGACCCATTGGAGGCTGGCGCCCATGAAGAAATAGCCGGCGGGATGGGCGGGCGCGGCCCGCTGCACCTCGGCGTAGAGCGCGAAGGCCTCGTCGTAGCGGTCCATATGGACGAGGCGGATGCCCTCCACGAGTTTGGCGTCCAGCGCGTCGGGCAGGTCGCTTTTGGCCCAGAGCGCGCCCGCTAGGAGCGCCAGGGCCGCGAGGAGGGGGCGGAGCGGCATCTTACTGGAGGCCTTGTACCGCCAGGTTCCTGGGGTATTCGATTTGGAAGGCCACCGGGATCTCGATGCGCTCGCCGGGCTTCAGGTCGAAGGCCCATTCGAGGATGCCGGAATCGGAGAGGCGCACCGGGGGCAGGCCCTCTTTCTCGCGGTCTTTCTTGAGGAGAGGCTCTTGGGGGGTGACCTTGATCTCGCTGCGGGTGGAGACGGGGAATTGGTCCTGGATGAGAATGGCCTCCCGGGTCTTGCGGTTATTCTTCACGGTGATGAGGAAGCGGTAGGACCAGCGGTTATTCCCAGAGAGGAGGGCGTCGGCCTCCTTGTAGCGCTTCACGATCCGGTGCTGCACCGAGACGCTCTCGTCGACCCCGAGGGTGACGGAGAACTCCTCGCCGGCGGAAACCTGGCCGAGGTGGCCGGTGGCGAGATAGGCGCCGTTGACGAAGATGTTCATGGGGCCGGAAAGGAGCGCCGCCTCGTTGGTGTTCTTCACGGTGGCCTTCAGGAAGGCGTAGGGGGCGAGCTTCGGCACCGCGGAATACTGGAATTGGGCGCTGTATTCGCGGTCGAAGAGGAAGACGCGATGGGGCTGGTTGTCGTTCTGCACGGTGGCTTTGCCGTCGAGGGCGAACACCGTGGCGCCCTGGCCCTCGTCCACCGAGGCCTCGACGGCCTTCAGTTCGGGGGGCTCCGGGGCGGCCTCGGCGGCGGGGGCGGGCGCCGGCGCGGCGGACATGGCGGAGGGCATTTCGGCCTTCTTCATGCGCTCCTCGGAATCGACCATCCGCCGGTTATAGGCGCGCGGCGGCGGGGGGACGTATTCCCGCAGGGTCCAGGCGGGGAGGGTCGGCTGGTTTCCGCCGAGGAAGGGCTTGGCGGTGGAGAGGCGCAGCGAGATATTGCGCCAATCCTCCTCGGAGGCCTGGCGCACCACGGCGTAGCCGGCGACCTTCACGGTTTTGGCGTCGCGGTCGGCGCGCACGTCGTAGACCGGGGACCAAGAGGGGCCCAGGGCGATGTAGGTCAATTTGAGTTTGACGGGCCCCGCGGCCTTCACTTCGATGACGGCCTCGATGAAGCGCTTCTCCTTGCGCCGCGTGCCGCCCAAGTCGCGCAGTTCCTGGTCGAGGAGGCGCTGGTCGGCGTCGAGGCGGTTTTTCTCCCGCCCCTTGGTCAGGGCTTCCCCGTCGAGTTTGTCGAGGCGCAACCGGTAGAAATCGAGGATTTCCTGCCACTTGCGCGTGTCGGTGGTGGCGTTGGAGATCTCGAGGCGGGTGGAGAGCACGCGGTCCTTCATGCCCTCGAGCACGGCGCGTTCCCGCTCCAGGTTCCGCAGCACGATGGCGGCCTCGTCCAAGCGGTCTTGGTTCGTCTGGCGTCGGGCCGTGAGCGCGCGCACGCGCTGGTCGTTGAACTCGAGGGTGTATTCGGTGCGGTACTTGAGGTCGACGATGACCGCGCTGCCCGTGCCGGCGATCTGCAGGCTATTGGGGTCGAGGGAGGTGGGGATCTTCTCGAATTGGAGGCTCCACGTGCCCGGCTCGAGGGTCAACATCGCTTCCCGAGTGATTTGCGCCCGGTCGGAGAAGACCGTGACCGCGGTGACGGCGGACTCGACGGTCTTGGTCCCGGCCTCCCCGTTTTGGGCGGGGAGCGGCGCGGCTCCCGCCAGGGAGAGTAGGCAGGCGAGCATCGCCGTGGGGGGCAATCGCATGGGCACTCCTGACCGCGACCGGGTCGCGGGGGGACCCCGGGTCCCCGATTTGGCTTCTATTATAAACAAAATTGCACCTCCCGTGTCCCGGGTGTTATAAAGAGGAAGGAAAGTTGCTCCGGGAGGAAACCTCCGCGATTTTTGTTAATCTCCGGTGAATTTGACCCGTGTTTTGGCAGAAACTATAATGAACCGCGTCAGGACCGTGGAGGCAGCATGCCGCAGGACGTGAAACCCGCCCCCGAAGCGGGTGGCTCGCCGAGTCTCTTGTTCGTTAAAATGTGCTTCGTGTCCACCGGCTCCGGCCAATGCGGGGTGGGGCTCATCCGCATCAACGCGACCACGAAAAGCCTCGAGAAGGTCGACGCCCTCGCGTCCCTCGACAGCCAATATATCGACAATATCTCCACCATGAGCCCGGCCGTGGCGTTCGAGGAGTTCATCTCCAAGAACCGCTACCAGCGCGAGTTCAACGCCAAGACCACCGCCGAGGTCATCTCCACCCTCAAGCAGGTCGTCGAAGGCCAGCGGGGCATGGAGAAAGACACCAATATCGCCGATTTCTTGGCCTTCGCCAAGAAGAACGACCTCAATTCGATCCAGCACGCCATCCTGCCCTATATCAGCCGGGCCCTCTACGATAAGAAGAAACTCGACCTCGACGTGGCTGTGGAGTTCACCACCCAGAGCGCGGTCGACCAGTACTTCGCGGGCCAAGAAGCCGATCGGCAGGCCCAGGCCGCGCCCGCAGCCGACGTCCCCGCCCCGGTGGTCGACGATTTCTTCAACATCGGCGAAGACCGCGTGGTGCTCCTCTCCCATCCGGTGCTCTCCCCCGTCACCGGCGTCTCGATCTCCAACCTCAAGCCCGGGCTCGAGATCATGGTGCGCATCGACAATAACAACGTCCTCGGCAACAAGTACAATACGCTCTTCAACCTCGTCGCCGAAGACGGGCGCATCCAACCGCGCCAGGCCACCGTGCACGCCATCCGTTCCGACCCCGACGGGCACAAGATCCTCGTCAATTTCCAGGGGAACACCTTCGGAAAGATCGTCGAAACCGAGCAGGTCAAGATCAAACTCTTCGAACCCGACGCCGTCCGCGAGGCCGAGAAGCCGCCGCTGCGCAACCGCCTGATCACCATCGGCCTCATCGCCGGGCTCGTGGTCATGGTGGCCGTGGTCCTCGCGATCTTCCTCTAACCCCTGAAAACGCTCCTCCTCCTCGACACCTCCGCGATCCTCTTCCGGGCGTACTTCGCCTTCGGGAATAATCCGCTCGTCAACAGCAAGGGCGACGAGACTTCCGTCCTCTTCGGCTTCTTCAACACGCTGCAGAAACTGCTGCAGGAGCGGCCCTTCGACGGCATCGCCGCGGCCCTCGACTCGCGCACCAAGACCTTCCGCCACGAACTCGACCCCCATTACAAGGCCAACCGGCCCGAGACCCCGCCGGCGCTCATCAAGCAGATCGGGGCCACGGCGCGCCTCTTGCCCAAACTCGGCATCCCCATCCTCCAAAAAGACGGCTTCGAGGCGGATGATTTCATCGCCACGGCCTCCCGCGAGGCCCGCCGCGCCGGCTGGCGCGTCGAGATCTTCTCAGGTGACAAAGATCTCACCCAACTCGTCGACGCGCACGTGGTGATGCTCGGCCAGGAGAAGAAGACCGGCGCCTTCGTCACCACCGGCGAGGCGGGGGTGAAGGAAAAATGGGGCGTCGTCCCCGCCCTCATCCCCGACCTTTTCGCGATCATCGGAGATTCCAGCGACAACGTCCCCGGCGTGAAGGGCATCGGCCCGAAGGGCGCCACGAAACTCATCGAGGAGTGGGGCGGCCTCGACGCCATCTACGCCAAGCTCGACCGGGTCCAGCCCGCGGGCATCCGGGAAAAACTCGCCGCCAGCCGCGAGAACGCGTTCCTCTCCAAGAAACTCGTGACCTTAGACGCCGACCTCGGGGAGATCCCCCCCACGGAATCCCTGGTCCTGGGGCCCGTCGACCAGGCCGCCGTCCTCGAATCGCTTCGGGAATGGGAACTCGGCACCATCATCCGCCGCTTCGGCCTCGACCGGGAAGGCGGGCCCTTCCGCTTGAGCGAACTCCCCGCCAAGGCGGGCGCCAGCAAGCGCGCCTCGAAGGCCGAGGCCCCCCCCGAGGGGCCGACGGCCCTGGCTTTCGCCCCCGTGGGCGAGGCGTTCACGCGGCGCACCCTGGCGGCGGGGGAGCTGGGCGTGGTGGCCGACTTGGCGCGGGCGGAGAAGAAATTCGTCGTCGACCTCGAGACCACGAGCCTCGACCCCTACGAGGCGAGGGTCGTGGCGGCCGTCTTCGCCTTCCCGGGGCGGCGCTCGTTCTACACGCGGCTCATCACCTGGGAGCGCAACGATTTCAAGCGCTTCGCCGAGGTCCTCGGCCCGATCCTCGAGGATGAGGGCATCCAAAAGATCGGCCATAACCTGAAGTTCGAGCGCTCCATCCTCGCCCGGCAGGGCATCGCGCTGCGCGGACTCGGGTGGGACACCATGCTCGCCGCCTGGGTGAACGACAGCGACCGGCCCACCTTCAACCTCGAGGGCCTGCTCGCCGACCTCTTCGGCGTGCAGAAGAACACCTACAAGCAGATGGCCGGGAAGGCCGCCTCGATCCTCGACATCCCCGAGGAAGTGCTCGAAACCTACACCTACGAGGATGGGGAATACACCTGGCGGCTCTATGAGGATCAGAAGGCGAAACTCGGCGAGCGGGAACGGGACGTGCTCACGCGCATCGAACTCCCGCTCATTCCGGTGCTTTCCGACATGGAACTCGCGGGGGTGGAACTCGACCGGGGCGCCCTGGCCAGGCAATCCGCCGCCATGGGAGAGGAACTCGGGCATTTGGAGGCGGCCATCCACGGGATCGCCGGGATGCCCTTCAATATCCAATCGACGAAGCAACTCCAAGAGGTGCTCTTCGAGCGCCTGAAACTGCCCTCGGGGCGCAAGACGAAGACCGGCTTCTCCACCGACGCCGAGGTCCTCGAGGACCTCGCCGGGGAGCACGAGATCGCCCGGCACCTGCTGCGCCACCGGCTCCTTTCCAAGCTGAAGGGTACCTACCTCGACGCCCTGCCCGACCTGGTGAACAAGCAGACCGGGCGTCTCCACACCGATTTCAACCAGACGGGCGCGGCCACGGGGCGCCTGTCCTCGTCGAACCCGAACCTCCAGAACATCCCCATCCAGGGCCCCGATGGCCGGGCCGTGCGCACCGCCTTCGTGGCGCCCGAGGGGCGCAAGCTCGTTTCCTTCGACTATTCCCAGGTCGAACTCCGGGTCTTGGCCCATCTCTCCCAGGATCCCAGGCTCCTCGAGGCCTACCGCCAGAAGCGCGACATCCACCGCGAGACCGCCTCCTTCCTCTTCGAGAAATCGGGCGAGGCCGTCACCGCCGACGAGCGGCGCATCGCCAAGGTGATCAATTTTTCGGTCATCTACGGCGCCTCGGCCCATAGCCTCTCGAGTCAACTCGGCCTCACGCACAAAGACGCCCAGCGCTTTATCGACGGCTATTTCGCGGCCTACGCGGGGGTGCGGGCCTATATCGACGGCGTCGTCGAGTTCGCCCGCAAGAACCGCTGCGTCTTCACCCATTTCGGCCGCCGGCGGCATATCCGCGAGATCGCGGTCACCGCCGTCCATGTGCGCCAGCGCGCCGAGCGCACCGCCTTCAACGCGGTGATCCAGGGGACCGCCGCCGACCTCATGAAGCAGGCCATGGCGCGCATCCACGGGCGCATCCGGGCCGGCGGCCTCGCGGCGACCCTGGTGCTCCAGGTGCACGACGAACTCGTCTTCTACATCGATGACGCGCTCGTGGAGGCCGCGGCCCCGGTCATCGTCGACGACATGACGCGCCTCCCCCCCTTCGACGGGATCCTCGAGGTCGATTGGAAGGCCGGCCGATCCTGGGATAAATAACGTGGAAGAAGCGCTCCGGGCCCGCCTGGGCGAGGCCCGCTCGGTCCTCATCCTCGCCGACGGCGCCTGGGACGACCCGGCCTGGATGCGGGGCCTCGCCGCCGGGGCCGATCTCGTGCTGGCCGCCGATGGCGCGGCCAATGCCTGCAGGCTCCACGGCCTCGCGCCCCACGCCATCGTCGGCGACCTCGATTCGGTGACCCCCGAGACGCTCGCGTTCTTCGGGGAACGGAGCCTCCTCCACCGGGAGCCCGACCAGGACGCCTTCGACCTCGAGAAATGCCTGGGGCTCGTGCTGGCCCACGCGCCCGAGGGCACGCCGGTGAAGATCGCCGGGGCCTTCGGGGGTCGCCTCGACCACACCCTGGCCAACCTGATGCTCCTCTCCCGCTATCCGTCCCTCGACTTCTCGATGGAGGACGCTCGGCAGCGCTTCTTCTTCGTTTCTCCCAAAAAATCCGCGGCGAAGAACCGCCTCCGGGCGCCCATCGGCACCCCGGTCTCGCTCCTGCCCTTCGGGGTCGTGCTCGGGGTGGAGGCGCGCGGCCTGCGCTACCCCGTCCGCGGACTGCGGATGGAACCGGACGGGCTCCTGGGGTCCTCCAATGAGATGGCGGAGACCGAAGCGGAAATCAGCCTCGAATCGGGGCTTCTCGCGCTGGTGGTCCAGGCGCCCTGAGGGCTATTTCTCGGGGACGAGGACGTGGACGAGGAAGCGGTCGTCGGCGAGGTACTTCTTCGCCACCGCCTGCACGTCGGCCGCCGTCACTTTCGCCAGGGCGTCGAGGTTCTTTTCCCGCGCGGCGTACCCCTGCCCGATGAGTTCGAGGAGGGTCTCCTCGAACGCCTGGTTCTCGAGCTGCTCGGCGGATTGGATCTCGGCGCCGAGCACGCTCACCCGAGCGCGCCGGAGTTCCTCGGCGGACAGGGGTTTCTCGGCCAGGCGCTTCGTCTCCTTCCGGAAGGCCTCGACGGCCCACGGGGCCTCGCCCCGGGCTTCGTAGCGGAGGCCGGCATAGAAGACCATGGCGCCGTAGAGGGAATTGCCGTCGTAGAAGCTCCCCAATTGATAGGCGCGGCCGCCGACCTCTTTTCCATCGACGTCGAAGGGGGCGCTGCGCAATTTGAAGAGCGGCCCCCCCATGCCCGAGAGGTAGCCGTTGGCCACCTTGAGGGCGGGGGCCTCTTTCGACCGGGAATCGGGAACCCGCCACGCCATGCGGAAATACGCCTGCCGTGAACCGGGAAGCACATCTTTCAGGATGTCTTGGGTGCCGCCGTAATGGACGGGGGCCAGCTTCGTCGCGGGGACGGGGAGAGCCGGCGTTGCCGGGATCTGTTCGAGCCAGGAGATGAAATGCTTCTGGAGTTCTTCTTTCGTCAGGTCGCCGTAGATCGCCACCACCGTCTGGGCCGGGTTCATGAAGCGTGTCTTGAGGGCGGAAAGGTCGGGGATCTGGAGTTTGCGCACGGGGTCTTCATCGCCCTCTTCCATTTGGGCGAGGGGAGACCCGGCGAAGAATTTCTTGCGGAAGAAGAGGCTCGACATCGACCAGGCGTTTTCGCGGCGGGCGAGGATCGAGAATAGGTGGGATTTTTTCTCGACCTCGAAGTCGGGCCCCTTCCACCCCGTATTCTGGGCCACGGCCGCGAAGAGGTCGGCGCCCTCGGCGAGGCGGTCCCTCAGGAAATGCATGCGGTAGCCCACGGAGGCCTTGCCGCCGAAGGGAGAGAGGTCGACCCCGGCGAGGCGGAGCCTCCGCACGAAGTCGGCCTTGGGATAGCGGTCGGTGCCGGCGGTGAAAAGCCGGGTGAGGAGGGCGAAGGACCCATTGGCGGGATCCCCGTTTTCGAAGACCAGGCCGCCCCGGCTGGCCCAGATCGCGTGCACCACGGGGAGGCGGGCCTCCCGGCGGTAGAGGAGCGTCAGGCCGTTGCCGAGGACGAGGCGCTCGGTCGGGTGGATCTCGTCGACGGCGGCAGCGGTCCGGGGCAGGGAGGCGAGCACTTTCTGGATCGGCACCGCGGCGCCCTCGGTGCCCGGGATCTCGGGGCGGGGAGCGGGCGGGAGGGGCTGGACCACGGCATCCGCGAGGTCTTTCTCGGTCTTGGAATCGGGGTAGAGTATTCCGGCCTGGGCGATGGCATGGGGCAGGAGGAGGGCACGGCGGAAGGTCTTCCCCTGGAGCCACGTCTTCGCCACGCGCACCACTTCGGCCTTGGTCACCTGCTGCACCCCGCGCACGTAGAGGCTATCGTAATTGAGGCCCCCCGTGACCATGACCGAGGCGGCGAGGCTGCGGGCGAGGCCCATGGAGGTTTCGCGGCCCTGGACGAAGGAGGAAAGGACTTCGCGCTTCACGCTCTCGAGGCGGTACTCGTCGATCTGCCCCGCGGCGATCTCGGCGAGGGCCTCGAGGATCTTCTTTTCGACGAGGTCGATGCGCTCGCGCACGGCGGCGGGCTTGTCGAGGATCGGCAGGGCGAAACCGATCTCGAAGAGGCCGGTATCCTCGGGCGTCCAGGAGGAGGCGGAGATGCTCTCGACGAGGCCCAACTCTTCTTTGATGCGGTCGTGGAGGATGCTCCCCTTGCCGCTGGCGAGGACGGAGGAGAGCACGTCGAGGGGATACATATCGGGATGGCGCAGGTCGACGCTGCGCCAGAGGAGGCTGACGCGGGTGAAGGTGGCCTTCGGGTGGGAGAACTCGGCGCGCAGCGGGGTGAAGGGGGCTTCGGCGGCGAAACGGAGATCCTTAAGGGGGCGCGCCGGGTGCCCGCCGAAGAGGGCTTCGATCTTCTTGAGCACCTCGGCGGTGTCGAAATTTCCCACGACGCCCAGCACCATATTGTTGGGCACGTAGCGGGCGCGGTAATAGGCCAGGAGTTCCTCGCGCGTGAGGCGCGAGAAGCGTTCCTTGAAGCCGATGACGGGGTACTGGTAGGGGAGTTTCTCGAAGACGACCCGGGAGAGGAATTCGTTGAAGGCGCTGTCGGGCTGGTCGAGGCGCATGTCCATCTCGCTCTGGATGGAGCCCATCTCGTTCTTCACGTCGGCCTCGGGAAAGAGCGGGCGCAGCACGAGGTCTTCGATGCAATCGAGGGCCTGGAGGGTGAACTCGGAGAGCACGGTGAAATGGTAGGCGGTGTGGTCCTGGGTGGTGTAGGCGTTGACGTTCGCCCCCCCGTAGCTCTCGATCTCTGCGCTGAACTGGTCCTTCTTGGGCCGCCGCTGGCTGCCGAGGAACATGGAATGCTCGAAGAAGTGGGAGAGGCCGTAGCCGTAATAGCCCTCTTCGTGGATGGACCCGGTCTTCACCCGCAGGTGCACGGCGGTGACCCTCACGGAGGGGTCGCGCTTGAGCACCACGGTGAAACCGTTGGGCAGCACCACTTGCAGGGCGTTGGCGGTGAGGCGGGCGAGATCGATGGAGGCGGGCGCGCCGGGGCCCGCCGCTTCAGCGCTGGAGTAAAGAAGGGCGGTCATGAGGATTGCATACCCCTTACGGAACATTGGGAACGGGACCATGAAATGAGTGCTTTCAGGTGAATATCGTCAGCGGGGGGGGCAAAATCAAGGGAAGAGGAGGCCTTTGAACCGCGCGACGTCGAATTCGAGCCCGAGGAGGAGTTCGCGCCCCTTCGCGCCGAGGCGAAGGCGCGCCCCGGCGTCTTCGAGGAGCGCGCCGAGCGTCTCGGCCAGGAAGTCCGGGGAGACCCGGCGCACCCCGCCCTCGGCCTCGAAACGGGGGGTGAGATCGGGGAAGGAACGCATGTGCGCGCCATAAAGCACGGCCTTTCCGTGGGCGAGGGGCTCGAGGAAATTATGCCCCCCCTGGCTCGGGCGGAACGTATCGCCGATGAGCACGAGATCGGCCCGGGCGTAGAAAAAATGCGTGAGGCCCATGCGGTCGACGATGAGGATCTCGACTCGGGGAGGGATAGACGCGCCCGTCTCGAGGCCGGAGTACAGGCGGACCTCCCGCTCGCCGCCGAATTGCCGCGCCAGTTCCGCGGCGCGCTCCGGGTGGCGGGGGATGAGCACCAGGAGCGTCGTGTTCCATCGATGGGCGAGGGCATCGACGCAGAGCCGCTCCTCGGGCGCATGGGAGGAGCCGAAGACCACCACTTTCTTCGGGGGGAACACGGGCCCGTCGACGGGCGCAGGAACGGCCATGCGGTATTTGAGATTTCCCGAGCAGGCGACCCGGTCCCGCAGGGAGGGCCAGCGCGAAAAGGCCTGGACCGTCTGGGCATCCGGCGCCAGCAGGTGATCCACGTCGTAAAGGAAGGCCGCGAGGAAAGGGAAACGGCGAAGCCACGCCAGATCGCGGGGTTTGAGGGACGCGTTGACCAGGGCCGTGCGGGTCTTGCCCCGGCGCGCCAGGGAGAGCAGGCCCGGCCAGAGATCGTGCTCGATGATGAGGAGCCGCTTCGGGGAGACCGCCCGATAGAAGGCGCCCATGAAAGGGAGAAAATCGAGGGGAAACCAGGCGATCTGGATGCGCGGGTCGATGGCGCCGTCTTTTTGGTACAAGCGGCGCAGCGTTTCCATCCCCGTATCGGACTGGGTGGTCACCAGGGCCCGCTCGAAGGGAGCGAGTCCCAGGAGCGTCTTGGAGAGGACGGCTTCCCCCCCCGAGACCGCGTGGATCCAGAGGTCGGCCTGGCCGGGGCGAACCCAACCCAGTTTCCCGCGGGCGCGCAGGCGCCTTCGGGGGTCGCGGGAGAGGAGATCGGGAAGCCTGGCGAGGACGAGCCACGGATAGGCGAGGGCAAAGAGCGCGTGGTAGAATAACAGAAGCACGGTTCGCATGGGGTTCGCGGAAGCCCAATGATGCCCTGTTTCCACGGGGGACGGAATTGAAAGCACGATCGCTTCTCGTCATCGGCGCCGGGCGCATGCAGGTGCCCGTCGTGGAGGCCGCCAAGGCCATGGGCCTGGTCGTCCTCGTCATGGACCGCAACCCCGAGGCCCCGGCCATGGCCCTCGCCGACCACCGGATCATGGCCGACATCGCCGACCTCCCGGCCGCCGTCGCCGCCACCGAAGCCTTCGCCGAGGCCCATTTCATCCCCGATGCCGCCCTCACCGTCGGCACCGATTTCCCCACCACCAGCGCGGCCATCGCCGAACGCTTCCATCTCCCCGGCATCTCCATGGATACCGCCCGCAGCGCGAAGGACAAGCTCCTCATGCGCGAGCGCTTCGCCTCCCACCATTGCAGCCAGCCCCGCTTCACGGGCGTGCTGTCGGAGGGCGACCTGGCCCGGGCCGTGGACGAGGTCGGGTTCCCCATGGTGGTCAAGCCCACCGACAGCATGGGCGCCCGCGGCGTGCGGCGGGTCGATGACCTCCCCACGCTCAAGGCCGCCTGGCTCGACGCCAAGGCCTTCTCCCCCACGGGTCGCGTCATCGCCGAAACCTTCATCCCGGGGGAGGAACTCTCCCTCGACGCCGTGGTCTGGAAGGGCGAGATCAAGATCCGCGGCGTCGCCGACCGGATCATCGAGCGCCCCCCCTATTTCGTCGAGACGGGCCACGTCCTCCCCAGCCGCCTCCCCCCCGAGGTCCTTCGCCAGGCCTGTTCGGTCTTCGAAGCCGGCATCCGCGCCCTGGGGATCGAGACCGGCTGGGCCAAGGGCGATATCCGCGTGAATCCTTCGGGCGCCTTCATCGGCGAGATCGCGGCCCGGCTCTCCGGCGGCTTCATGTCGGGCTACACCTATCCCTACGCCACCGGCGTGAACCTGCTCGAGGGCGCCATCCGCATCGCCCTCGGCGAAGACCCCGGACCTCTCGCGCCCCGCTGGAACCATACCTCCATCGAGAAGGCCGTCCTCGCCCCGCCGGGGCGCATCCGTTCCATCTCCGGGGTCGAAGAGGCCCGCGCTCTGCCCGGGGTGCGCCAAGTGTTCATCAATTGGAAGGCCGGCGACCTCATCCAGGCGCCGCGCAATAACGTCGAGAAGGGCGGGAACGTAATCGCGACGGGCGAGACCTATGAAGAAGCCCTCGCCCGGGTCGATGCCGCCCTCGCCGCCATCCGCATCGAAAGGGAGTGACCATGCGACGCCTCATCCACGCCCCCCTATCCCTCGGGAAGCTCCTCACGGCCCTGCTCGTCGTCGCGTTCTTCATCGTCCTCCTGCAATTGGCCGTCTTCAATTTCCTCCAGAGCCTCTTCTGGATCGTGCGCGAGCGGCGCGACCCCGATATGCTCGCCTCCGGTCTCTTCATCCTCCGCCACGCCTGGCCGCTGTCGGCCATGGTGGTGCTCCTCTCCGCGGCGCTGGCCCTGATCCTGCGCGCCCCCCTCGGCGACGGCGTGCGCCAAGCGGCCATCTGGGGGTTCTACGCGGCCATGAGCCTGGTCGGGGTGGCCGCGTCCATCCTCTTCTTCACCGCGCTGCTGGGCAACGACAACCATGCGGCGACCCTGTGGAACCCGTCGACCTTCGACCAGTGGAGCCTGCTCGTGCGCACGCCGTGGGTCCTCTTCGGCCTCGTCGTCTTCCTGGCCGCCGGGGTGATCGTGCTGCGCGCCTTTTGGGAATGGGCCGTGCCCGCCTTCCTCGAGACCTTCTACCACGTGCGCCTGGCCGAGGCGCCGGCTAAAGGCTCCAAGAACGCGGTCTCCGGCGACGATTTCCTCGAGCAGTACAAGAACCTCATCGCCCAGGCCGCCCGCGACCACCGGCCCCTGGGCCTCATGGGCATCCGCATCGCCAATGACCTCGAACTCATCCAGAAGCACGGCAAGGAGAATTACGGCCGGGTCATGGCGGAACTCCAACGCTTCGCGCGGCAGATCGCGCGCCGGGGCGAGTTCCAACTCCTCTACCGCGGCCACGTGGTGCTCTCGGTGCTCCTGGCCGACGAGCACGAGGCCACCCTGGGCGCCCGGCGCTTCGACCAGACCCTCGGGCCCATGCTGGCCCAGCGCTTCCCCGATTTCGGCCTGCATTTGGCCGTGGGGGTGAGCGGCTACCGCTTCGCGGCCCCGGTGCGGGACGAGGCCGAGCTCGCCCGCCTGGCGGAGACCCTGTTCTGGGACGCTACCGACCAGGCGAGCCGCGCGGTGGAGAGCGCCGCCATCCCCGTCGTCTACCGGAAGGTGGAGTAGGCGGCCCATGTTCCTCGTCATCCTCATCCTCGGGGTGGCCGGCCTGGTGGGCTGGTATTACCTCAACGAGAACGTCTTCTTCCCCCAGAAGATCGAGCGCCTCAAGCGCCACATGGAGGCCGAGCAATTCGACGAGGCCAATAAGCTCATCCAGACCCTCCCCGACAGCCGCAAGGAGGATCCCGAGATCCAGTGGTACTGCTACCAGATCCAATTCCACCAGGGGCAGTACTTCATGGCCCTCTTCCACCTGGGCGAGATCATCAAGCGCGGCCGCTTCACCGAGGCCATCACCGAACTGGATTGCCACCTGAAGATGGCGGCGCTCTACGAGGTCATGCAGAAGCCCAAGAAGGTGCTCGCCGAGTACGACGCCGTGCTCCAGCTCGACCCCGAGCATTACACCGCCAATTTCAAGATCGGCGAGAACCTCTACCAGATGAAGAATTACGGGGCCGCCCAGACCTACCTCGAGAAGGCCCTCGACCTCAAGAACGACAACCCCGTCATCAGCAAGTACCTCGGCGAGATCGGGCTGGTGAACCGGGATTGGGGCCGCGCCCTGGCCATGGCCGACGCCTGCCTCGCCCTCGGCGAGCGCGACACCGAGGTCTACCTCATCCGCGCCAAGGCCAACCTCGCCCTGGAAAAGTACCCCGAGGCGGCCGACGACGCCGAGCAGGCCCGCGTCGACCCCGTGCACGGGGGCTTCGCCTGCCTGGTGAAGGCCATCTCGCTGACCCGCCAGGGGAAGACCCAAGAGGCCGAATCGCTCTTCGACCAGACGCTCAGCAAGTTCAACGAAACCTACCAGGATCTCGTGCTCGAGGCCCGCTACGAGCACGCCCTCATCCTCTCCAATCGCGGCCAGGTGAAGGACGCCCTGCGGCAACTCTACATCATCCGCAATAGCGGCATGCCTTGGAAGGACACCGCCCACCGCATCGGGGTCTTCTCCCAATTGGTCAATAGCAAGACCCTCTCCGACCTGCTCGAGGAGGAGATGGACCTCATCCTCAAGGACGAATTGGGCAAGGGCCTGGGCATCCAGGGCTATATCCCCGCCAAGATCCAGAACGTGGAGGACCGCTCGGCCTACGTGCTGGCGAAGAAGAACATCTCGGGGCAGAACGTGCGTTTCGGCCTCGCCATCGACCTGAGCATGCAGGAGACCCCCGCCCCGTTCTTCAAGGGCTTCGCCGATTTCCTGGAGAAGCAGGAGCTCTCCTCCGGCATGGTCTTCTCGCTCTTCGGGTTCGCCCCCGAATCCCTCGAGGCCCTGCCCAAGGCGAAATTCGAGATCAGCGTGCTCAACATGAAAGATTTCGAGAACCTCGTGAAGGGCGCCAAGAGCCTTTAGATGGCCGCGCTCGTCCCGGCCCGGCGGCGTGGGGCCACCCTCTACCTGGCGGACGGCCGGGGCCTCTCTTCGCGGGTCGACCCGGTGGCCGAAGGCGAGCGCTTGGCCGAAGCCTGGGCCCCCCGAAGCGGAGAGACCCTCGTCGTCTTCGGCCTGGCCCCGCTCTACCAACTCCGCGCGCTCCTGCGCAAGCAGCCGGAACTCGCGGCGTCCCTATGGGTGGTGGAGGCGATGGAGGAGCTGAGGACCTCCGCCGAAACGCTCCTGGGCGAAGCCGCGGCGATCGTCGGTGAGGAGCCCATTCCCCCGCTCCCGCCGGGGCGTATCGTGGGGCCGGAGGGCCTGGAGCCCCTATTGTCCTTCCTCGGGAAGGGGGGCCAGCAGACGCAACGTGTGCGCCTGCTGTCGAATCCCGGCTTGGAATCGATCCTGCCCGAAAACCATGGGGCCTACGACGCCGCGCGCCAGAAGCTCACGAACTATTTGGCCGACCGGGAGAAGAACCGCCTTACCGACCGCTATTTCTCCGAGCGATGGGTGCGCAACGCGCGCGCCAATGCCAAGCGGCCACAGACCGCGCTCCTCTCGGACCAAGCCAAGCGGACGGGCCGGGCGCTCCTCATCTCCAGCGGTCCCTCCACGGAACGCGAAGTTTCCGCCTTGGTGGAGGCCTCGCGGCGCCATTTCACCCTGGCCCTCCCGGGCTGCGCCGCGTTCCTCGCCGAGAGCGGGGTCCGTATCGGGGCCTTCCTCTCCACCGACGGGGGCTTTTGGAACGCCCTCCATTTCGACGCGGTCTACCGGCACTTTCCCGGGACCACGCTCTATTGTCCCTTCTCGATCTATCCCTCGATCCCCCGCGGTCCGGTGAAACCGGTCTTTTTTTTCGATGACGAGGCCTGGGGGCGGGAATGGGCCAACTCCCCGGGGCGGGCGAGGGAAGTCGCCGAGAATTGGATCCCCCAGGCGGGGACCGCGGCCACGACGGCGCTCTCCGTCCTTCGGCGGCTGGGTTTCGATTCCGTGCTCACCGCGGGGATCGATTTTTCCCTGACGCCGTGGAGGAACCATGCACCGTCCAATATCACGGAAGAACTGCATTTCTCGAGGTGCGGCCGAAAAGTTCCCTTCGACAACCTCTACCACCGCGCGTTCGCCCTGGCGTTGACCCGCGCCGGGGACACTTGGTCCGACGGGAAGCTCGCCCTCTATGCCCGCCTTTTCGACCAGCAGGCGGAAATCGAAGGGATCTCGGTCGTGCGACTGGCAGGGGAGAGTCGCGGGACGAACGTATAATCCCCCATGATCCTCCTGATTCCGCTCTCCATTTTCTTCGTCTGGTTCGCCCTGCGCCTCGCCGGAGACCTCTCGCAAAGCCGGGCCCGCCGTGGAGCGGCTGCCCTCGGGGTGCGCTTCGCGTCGATGGCGGATGCCCGTTTGGCCTGGCGTTTCTTCGAGGGTCCCTCCGGGGCCCCGGTGGTGGTTGTCGAGTCCGCCTTGGCTTCGTCCATGGTGGAATGGTGGCCCCTGGCGGAGCGCCTTGCGAAGGCGTTCTCGGTGCTCGTCTACGACCGCGCCGGTTACGGGTTCAGCCCCGCTTCTCGGTTCCCCCGCACGCCCGACCAGATCGCCCGCGAACTCCTGCGCCTCCTCGAGCACGCCGGGATCCGTGACCCCGTCATCCTCCTGGGTCATTCCCAGGGGGGGCTCTATGCCCAAAAGTTCGCCCGCATGTACCCGGCCCGGGTGCGGGCCGTGGTTTTCCTCGACCCACTCACGGCCGAAGCCAGCCGCATGCGCGAGGAACTTTCCAGGGCTGAATACCGGGGAAGCGGCGATGATAAGACCTCGATGATCGTCCGGGGGCGGCTTATTTCCATGTTCGGCCTGGGGCCCTTCTTCGGGCCGCGCTTAAGGAAAGCGCCCCCGTTTACCCTCCACGCTTTCTCCCCCGATGAACAGGCCTGGCTCTTGACCCATCTGACGCGAAGCGAGACCTGGCGGACGGCCTGGGGCGAATACCATGGGGCTCGGACGCGGGAAGTACGGGATGAACTCCTGCCGACCCTCGGGTTCCCCAATCTCCCCATCCGGATCCTCTTCCACGCCGAAGTTCCCCTCCTCTCGGGATCGGGGAAGGGGGGATCCATCACCCGCGAGCAAGCCGAGAAGGTGGAGGCGATTCGCGAGCGCATGGCCCGGCGGCTCCTCACCCTGGGCAATGACGCCCGTTTCGTCCGGTCGAAGAGGTCCAACGAATACCTCCACCTCCAAGACCCCGACTTGGTGGAATCGACCCTGCTCGAAGCGGCCTCCCGGGGCCATTAACTGAGGAAATTCCCCGGGAAAGGGGCTTCGGATCGACTCAGGTTTACGGGTCTGCGGATCGAAAATGGGACCATGCCCTCGGTCCGTACTCCCCTTTTTTGGGCGTTGCTCTTCTCGCCCCCCTTCTTTCTCATGGGTGACCCCGCCACCCGGGTCGAAACCAACGGGAACCTGCGGGTCGAGACCCCCCTGGTGGACCGCGACCAGAACCGCTACCGCCTCGAGATCCGCGAAGAAAAGCCGGGCGCCTCCGCGGCCCCGGTCAAGCAAAAACTCGTCTATGTGCGCACTTGGGACGAGGCGCCAACCCTGCGGCGTCTGGAATGCCATCGTTGGGACCGCCTGCCCCTCTGGCGCATGGATTTCGATCCCGAAGGGCGCCCGGCGCGCTTCCAGGAATTCGTGGAGGGCCGAGCGGTGCGCCTGGTGGAATTATCCGGCGAAGGCCAGATCCTCAGCGATCGCCGCCTCGAAAACGGGACGGCCCTGGAGACGCGGTGGCGCTACGCCGCCCTGGAATCGGGGCGCGTGGAGGGCCGTCCGGCGAGCGCCGGCTCCTGGCCGGTGGAGCGCACGCATCTGCGCGATGGCGTCGTCATCGAGACCGTTCGCCTCTCGTGGCAGGCCGGCCTGGCCGTGCGGGAAGAGCGACTCAACGGAGCCGGATCTCTGGTGGAAACCCTCGACCGGGATGCCGTGAAGGCCGCGGGCGGGCGCATCGTCACCGAAACGCGCCGGCGGGCCGATGGCCGCGAAATCCAGTCCTATGTTCGCACCGAGGACGCGGCGGGGCATACGATCCTCGCCAGATCCTCTTCCGGGTTCACTGAAGTTTTCGCCTGGGATGCCCGAAATCTCCTCTCGCGGCAGACCCTTCGCGACGCCGTGCGGGGGCGAGCCGTCATCGATTGCGCGTGGTCGTGGCAAAGCTCGGAGGCGCCGGCGACGCTCTTCAGCCCGCCGGCGCGGCAGGTTCCCGTGGCCCGGCACGAATCGTGGAAAATCGGCGCGATATTCGGGCTGCGGGACCATCTGGTGATCCGCCACCGCGACGGCAGCAGCCATGAGGAGCGGCTTTCATACGTGCGCACCAACGGCGCCTCGCCCCTCTCCGTGGCCACTTCAGTGGAGGGGGTGCCGCAGGCGCGCATGGATTTCGACGCGCGGGGCCGCCTGCTGCAAAAAACCCTGCTGGACGCGGACAATCGGGTGCGCGGGCGCTACGAGTTCGGTTGGGAAGAAAAGGGCGCCCGGCTGACGTCCATGGCCTTCAGCCTGGGGCAGGGCCCCGCGGTGCGTTCGCTTCAATTCCATTACCGCGGGGGAAAATCGAATCTCGGCGGATCCAGCGACCCCCTCAATCCCCCCGATCTCTTTTTCACCTGGGGACAGGGCCTCTATGAACTCGCCAAACTCCGAATCGGCGCCGACGCCGGCAACCTGGAACTCCAGGGGCAAGATCTCGCGGAAGCTCTGATCTGGATGGAGCGCCTGGGCTTGGAACGCATGGTCGAAGTCGATGGCCGGGGGGAGGCCCAGCGCCTGGTGCGCTTCATCGTGGAGCGCCCCAAGAACGCCCTCCATTGGGTTTTCGAAAGCTACGCGCGCACCCAGGACGATGAAGAGCGGCGCGCGGAGCAGCGCCTCGCCGGCGCCAAGCCCCACGCGGTCTACGCCCAGGACCGGGACGAACTGGACGCGGGGCTCGCGGGCCGTTTCAAAGCCTTCGCCTTGGCGAAGCCCATGGGCGGCGAGGCCTGGGAATCCCGGGCTCGGGAATACCATGAGCGCACCCTCGAGTTCTGGAGCGACCCGTCCGGCGCGAAGTTCACCGCGGGACGGCTGACGAGCCGCCATACCGGAGCGGTGACCGCGACGCGCGTCGTCTCGGGAGGGCGGACCCCGATGGAATCGGCCCCCGGCGTGCTGGACGAGCTCTGGCAGAATTATACGGAAACCCTCGCGAAATTGAAGCCGCAAGAGCGGGCCCGGTCCCGAAGCGGCGCGACGAACCACTGAACAAGGAAACCCCGCGATGAAGCGCCCCTCCCCCCTTCGACGGATGCTGCCCATGCTGGTTTGGACCGCGATGGCGGTCCTCCCCGCCGCGACGCCGGGCGTCCTGCGGCATTTCGAGGGCTTCGCGGTGGATGACCGCACGCGCCTTCCCCGCTTCTTCCGGGAAATTCCCATGGGAAAACTCGAGGGGCATTGGCAGAGCGCCTGGGCGGTGGAGGGCAAGGAAGCCCTCCTCGACTCCCGGTTCTCGCCCACGGGCAAGCGGCCCCATTACGCCGTACGCTATGACGAACTCGCCCGGCCGATTACCGTGGAGGGGTGGAATCTGGAGAAACCCTTCGCGCTCTCCATCGAATGGAAGGAAGGCTGGCCCGTGGCCATGGTCTGGCGCCGCCTCGACGCGAATCGCCTCGAAGCCGGGGTGGAAACCTGGGAGATCGAACGGAATCCCGAGGGGGCCGTGCGCCTGGTCCGCATCGGCCGCCAGGGCTACACCGCCTGGGCCGAGAGTTACCATGCGCGCGCGGGGGAACTCCTCATCGTGGGCCAATTCCCCGGGGGCGGCCTCCGTGAGATCCGCCTCTATGCGGGCGGCCAGAAAGCGGGCGAAGCGCTCCGTTTGAAGGAGCGACGCTACCGCGTGGAGAACGCCACTTTCGAGACGTTCCCGGCGACCATCGGGGATGCGGAGGCCCGGAAGGCACCCCGCCTCCACGATGCGCTTCGACTCGATGGGGAAGAGGGCTTCCGGGCGGTCATGGGGCTCTCCTACGTCGATTTCTCCGAAGTCGATCGGGAGACGATCTGGGAGGACGGGGCCGACCCCTGGAATTGCCGGGCGCTCATCCGGGAACGGGGAGCCCTGCCCCGGGTGGAATGCCGCCGGGAAAATCGGCTCGAGTCCATCGCGACCCTGGAAAAAACGGCCACCTATTCGAACGCCGCGCAGGTGCCCGCCGGGATCCCCTTCAGCGGCTTCTCCGATGGCCAGGAATTTTGGGGCGATTACATCGTGGCCGAGTTCGGGATCGACCCGCGCGGCGCCCGGGTGGAGCGCCGCTACCAAGACGGCCTTTTGCGCCAGACCTCCTGGCTGGACGCCGATGGGGAGGCGAAGCGCGTGGCCCTCGACTATTATCCCGACCGGACGAAAAATCGCGAACGCACCTGGATCCGCGGGGAACGCGTCGACGTGCGCCTCTTCCGTTGCGGCGATCAGGCGGAGCTCCCCCCGCGGGGATCCAACGGGACACGCGCCGTAGCCGCTTCGCGCTAGCTGTCGTGGACGACCCCCGCCCCTATTCGCCGGAGTGGATCCGCCGGCGCCTTGAGGCCTCCTCCAAGCGCATCCACCAGGGACTCGGGCAGCATTACCTCGTCAATCCGGGCGCCGTCACCGTCATCGCCGAAGCCTGCCGCCGCCTGGCTCCCGGCCCGCTCGTGCTCGAGATCGGCGCGGGCCTCGGCGTCCTCACCCACGCGCTCCTGGAGGCGGGCCTCACGGTACGCGCCGTGGAAATCGAGGAGGTCTCGGGGGATATCCTCGCCGACACCCTCGGGAAAACCCATGGCGACCGCTTCACGCTGCTGCGCGGCGATTTCCTCGCCATGGAACCCCAGCGGCTCACGGGCGGCCTCGGGCGGGATTTCCTCGTCTGCGGGAATCTCCCCTATAATCGCGTGGGCGAGATCCTCCTTCGCTGCCTCGAGGTTTTCGGGGAGGCGCCCCCGGCCCTGGTATTCATGATGCAGCGCGAGGTCGCCCAAAAACTGGCCTCGCCCCCCGGCCGCCGGGAGTACGGCGCACTGTCGGTGATCTTCCAGGCCCTCTACCTCTTGAAGCCGGTGATGAACCTTGCGCCGGGTTCCTTCCATCCGCCGCCGAAGATCGAGAGCACCGTCCTTTCGTTCCTCCCCGAGCGGCGTCCCGGCGACCTCGGGGATTGGCCGCGGTTTTTGAGAGTGGTGCGCGCTTCATTCGGCCATCGCCGAAAAAAGATCTCGGGCGCGCTGCGCGACTCGGGGCAATTTTCGCCGACGCAACTTTCCGCTTTGAAGGCCAGCCGTCCCGAGCTGATGGAGAAGCGCGCGGAAAACTTGTCGTGGGGGGAATTCAAATTTCTTAGCGATGGGGTACCCGACTAAGTGTTGAGGCGGCGGCCCGCACGGGCAGCGTTCCCGACTCAAAAATCGCGCATTTTTCCGGCCCAACCCGATTTCCTTCCCGACGAGCTTCCAAATCGAGACCCATTCCAGGGAAGATCAGGGGAGGAAAATTGACACATCTTTTTGTCCTATGCGACAATAGCGGTCAGTAAGTAGGGCCGCTAGCTCAGTTGGTAGAGCAATGCCCTTTTAAGGCATGGGTCGATGGTTCGAATCCATCGCGGCTCACTTACATGGCCCCTTCGTCTAAGGGTTAGGACACCAGGTTTTCATCCTGGCAATAGGGGTTCGAATCCCCTAGGGGTCGATTCAAATGGCACTTGCGGACGTGGGTCCGAGTTTCCGGTTTTGCGAGCAGATCCTCCCGAAGGTGAGTCGTACCTTCGCGCTTAATATCCGTTTCCTCCGGGGCCAGACACACCGCGCGGTGCTCGACGCCTACCTGATTTGCCGGATCCTCGATACGGTGGAAGACGCCCCCGACCGCGATGCTTCATTTAAGGCGCCGCTTCTGAGGGAGTTTCCCCGGTTCCTCCGCGCCCTGCCCGACTCGGACTCGCTGGGGGCCTGGCAGGCGCGGGCCTTGGGCGCCACCATGACCCCCTCGGAACGGGAACTCCTCTCCCATACCCGCGAGGTGCTCGCGGTCTTCCACACCCTCGCCCCGGGGGTGCGCGACGTCATGGTCGGACCGATCACCCGCATGGCCGAGGGCATGGCGACGACGGTGGAACGCGTGGCCGGGGTGGGGAAGCCCGTGCAACTCGCGGATACCGCCGATCTCGAGCGCTATTGCTATTTCGTGGCCGGAACCGTGGGGGAACTCCTCACCGGGCTCTTCCTGGCGAAGGTCGGCTCTTCCCGACGGCGCGAGGCGATGGTGCGCCATCAGGTGGCCTTCGGCCTCGGCCTGCAACTCACGAATATCCTGAAGGACATCCGCGCCGACCGTGGTCGGGCGTGGTGCTATATCCCCGCCGACGCCCTGGCGAAGGAAGGGTTGGACCTCGAGACCTTCTGGTCCTGGAAGGAAGGGCCCAAGAATCGCCGCGCCTTGGCGCCGCTTCTGCGGCTGACGGCCGATTCCCTCCGTCGCGCCCTCGACTATACCTTGGCGCTCCCGCCCCGGCGCCTGCGCCTTCGGCTCTTTTGCGCGGTTCCGCTCATGCTGGCGATGGAAACCCTGGCGCTCCTGGCGCCCGGGCTCGAATCGAGCCGGGGGCCGGTGAAGATCACGCGGGCCCAGGTGCGCGCCGTGCTCCTGCGCGCCCCGCTCTTCTGCGTTTTTTCGCCGCTCCTGGTCCGGTGGTCCGCCACGCGCTTTCAGGCGATCGAAGCCGCCCTGGAGAAGGCGTGAGCCGCCGCGCCCTCGTCATCGGCGCGGGGGTCGGGGGGCTGGCCGTCAGCGGCCTCCTCGCCCGCGAAGGCTGGGACGTGACGGTGGTGGAGAAGAACCGCGAAAGCGGCGGTCGCCTGGGCCGGCTCTCGCGCAAGGGCTTCCGTTTCGACACGGGCGCCACGCTCTTCCTCATGCGCGAAGTCTTCGAAGACCTCTACGCGCGTCTGGGCACGCGGCTGGTCGACCACCTCGACCTCCACCGGATCGATCCCCATTGCCGGCTGCAATGGGCCGACGGCACCTCCCTCCATTTGACCGCAGACCTCCTGCGCCTACGGGAAGGCTGCGAGGCCCTGGAGCCCGGCAGCGGCGGGGCGGTCCTCTCCTTTCTCGCCCGCGGCTGGTTCCTCTACCGCGAATCCATGCGCCACCTCATCGGGCGGGATTTTTCTACGGCGGGCCCATTCCTCGATCCCCGGCTCTGGCTCCAATTCATCCGGCCGGATACCTGGCGTAATCGGTGGCGCCAAGTCTCCGCCAAGTTCCGCACCGAGAAACTCCGCACCGCCTTCGCTTGCCAAGACCTCTATATCGGGATGTCGCCCTATCGCGCGCCCGCGATCTATTCGATCATGCCGGCCATGGAACTCCTCGGGGGGCTTTGGGTGCCGCGGGGCGGGATGTACCGCATCGCGGAGAGCCTGGAATCCATCGCCCGAAGCCATGGGGCGCGGTTCCTCATGGGCACCGGGGTCCGGGAAATTCTCCGGGAAGGGAAGCGGGCCTGCGGCGTGGCGCTGGAGAACGGGCGCCGCCTCGAAGCCGACCTCGTGGTGGCCAACGCCGACCTCCCCTATGTGCACCAAGAACTCCTCGCGGGGCTCAAGCCCCCGAGGCGCCTGGCGCGGATGAAGACCAGTTGCTCCTCCCACACCTTTTATTGGGGGTTCCGAAGGCCGCTTCGGTCCATCACGGACCAGCACGGGGTCTTCTTCGGCGCGGATTGGAAGGCGGGCGTCGAATGCCTCACCCCCGGGAAACCCTTCCCGAACGAGCCCCATTTCTACCTCAATGCCCCCACGCGCCACGATCCCGCCGCGGCGCCCCGGGGCCAAGACGCCCTCATGGTCGTCGTCCCGTGCCCGCCCCTTCCGGCGGAGGTGGGGCGGCGGGAAATACGGCGTTACGTGCTGGAGCGCCTCTCCGCCCTCGAGGGCCGGCGGATCGAAAAAGACCTGGTCTTCGAGGCCGGCTTCACCCCCAAGGCCTGGCGCGACAAGTACCACTTGAAAGACGGCGCCATGCTCGGGTCCCTGGACCACCGGCTTTCCCAGATGGGGCCGCTTCGGCCCTCCAATCGCCATGGGCGGCTGGGGAACCTCTATTTCGTGGGCGGCTCGACGAGGCCGGCCAGCGGGGTGCCCATGGTCGTCCTCTCGGCGATGCTGACGGCGCAGCGTATCGCCAGGGAGCAGGCGGCATGAAGACTTGGCGCGACGTCCTCCCTCCCGACTCCGTGGAGCGCCTTCTGGCCGCAAGCCGATCCCCGAAGGCGCCCTATCTGGCCATCGCCTCCGCCGCCTGGGCCGACGGGGAGCGCCAAAAGGCCTTCGCCGCCTGCTACAAGCGCATGCGCGAAATGGACGACCTCGTCGACGGGGCGAAAGCCAAGTCCGCGAACCTGAGCGCCGCCGCGCGGGAGCGTCTGGTGAAGAAGGTTCAGGAGGCCTGCAAGGCCAAGCCGGGCGCCGGGGCCTGGGCGGCGCCCGCCTGGACGATGAAGGCATGGGCGCGGGCCATGATCTCCGACGTCGGCACGAACGGGTTCAAGACCCTGCGCGATCTTCGGGTCTATAGCGAGGGGGCCGCGGTGGCGCCGGGGGCCATCTTCCTCCAACTCTGCGGCCATCCCAGCGCCCGGGATGAACGGGCCCTGCGCGACGGGGCCCGGCCGCTTTCGATTTTCTGCTACCTCGTCCACCTCGCCCGGGACATGGAGGTGGACGGGCGCAATGGGATCTGCAATATGCCCGATGACCTCCTCCATGTCGTGGGCCTCGACCGGGCCAAATTGCTCCACAGCCTCAAGGCGCCCCATCCGAGCGAGCCCCTGCGGCGCCTCATGGGACGCCTTCGCGCCTGGTCGCTGCGGCGCCAGCGGGAGACCCGGGCCATGCTCGACCAGTGCCAACCGTTGCTGACGCCCGACGCCGCGTTTTCCCTCGAGGCGGTCTTTACGCTCTACACGCTCATCCTCGTGCTCATGAATCCCGGCGGCCCCGATTTCAAGACCGCCTCCCTGACCCCCGAGACCGCGGCGCTCGAGGCGTCGCTGACGGCCCTGCTCGATGGTCCCTGCCCGGCGGCGTTCGGGTAGGGCATCCGCGCTGCTGCAATTTATAATGGGCCATGCTGCCCGATTTTTCTAAAGCTCCCGATGGTCTCCTCCCCGCCGTGGCCCAGGATGTGCGCACCCAGGAGGTGCTCATGGTCGCGTGGGTCAATCGCGAGGCGTTCGAGCACGCGATCAAGACCGGCCGCGCCGCCTATTGGTCGCGTTCGCGCAAGAGCCTGTGGGTGAAGGGCGACACCTCCGGGCATCTCCAGAAACTCCGCGAGATCTGGGTCGATTGCGACGGAGATTCCATCCTCTACCGCGTGGAGCAGACGGGCGCGGCCTGCCACGACGGGTACTTCTCGTGCTTCTACCGACGCCTCGAAAACGGCGCGTGGTCGGTGGAACGGGAGAAGGTCGCGGAGAAACCCTCATGAACGGGCCCCGGACGGCCGTCTTGGCCCCGATCCTCCTCCTCGGGCTCTTGCTGCCCCGGCCCGCCTTCGCCGCCCCGGATTCGCTCACCGGCTCCATCCCCCCCAAAGACTATCTCAGCGGTAGGTTCGTCCCCTCCGAACACCCGGAACTCTTCGCCCGGGTCCCGGAGGCGCGGTCGATGGGGGGACGGACCCTCTGGCTGCGCCGCGACGCCCTCGAGGCCTTCTCGCGCATGGCCACCGAGGCCACCCGCGACGGGCTCACCCTCGTCGTCGTCTCGGGATTCCGCAGTTTCGACGACCAGAAACGGATTTGGGAGAACAAGTTCCGGCAATTGTTCACCGTCAGCCACCCCGACGCCCGGGAGCGCGCCCAGTACATCCTCCAGTACTCCTCGATGCCCGGAACCTCCCGCCACCATTGGGGCAGCGACCTCGATGTGAACTCGGTGGAACTTGCCTATTGGGCCAAGCCGGAGGGCCAGCGGCTCTACGGGTGGCTCCAGCGCAACGGGCCCCGTTTCGGCTTCTACCAGGCCTATTCCGCCGGCCGCAAGACCGGCTACCGCGAGGAGAAATGGCACTATACCTGGCTGCCCGCCGGTAAGCCCCTCCTCGCACGCTACTTGGATTGCATGGTCGAGCGGGATATCCACGGGTTCGCCGGGAGCGAATTCGCCGAGGCCCTGCGCATCATCCCGGATTACGTCGCCGGGGTGAATCCCGCGGTCAAATGACCGAATTTGACCCCCCCAACCCCCCGGGAGTATAATTCCGCTCCCCGAATCCTTGCTGGATGCGGCGGCTGGTGCCCTCCAGCGCACGGACCGGGGAAAACAAACAAATCGGCGGCTTGACGCCCTCCTTCCATGCGAAGGGGGCCCGGGCCGCACAACCAGCAGCGACCGGAGGCGGTCATGTCTATTTCGAGCATCGGAATGAAGGATCTCTTGGAAGCCGGGGTGCACTTCGGCCACAAGAGCGCCTCGTGGAACCCCCGCATGAAGAAGTTCATCTTCATGAAGCGCAAGGGCGTCCACATCATCGACCTCCAGAAGACCCTGGCGCTGGCCGAAGAGGCCTACACCTACGTCAAGAACGAGGTCGCCAACGGTAAACGCATCCTGTTCGTCGGCACGAAGAAACAGGCGCGCCAGGCCATCGAAGAGGCGGCCGGCCGCTGCGGCCAGTACTACATCAGCACGCGCTGGATCGGCGGGCTGCTGACGAACTTCAAGACGGTGAAGGGTTCGCTGGCGAAACTCAAGTACTACGAGACGATCGCCACCAACGACGAAGAGAAGGCGAAATACAAGAAGAAGCAATTGGGCAAGTTCGAGAAGGAGCGCGTCAAGCTCATGTCGACCTTGGGCGGCATCCGCGAGATGAAGAAGCTCCCCGACATCCTCTTCGTCGTCGACGCGTTCCACGAGGCCATCGGCATCGCCGAGGCGCGCAAGTCGGGCATCCCCGTGGTCGGCCTCGTCGACACGAACTCCAACCCCGACACCGTCGACGTCGTGATCCCCGGCAACGACGACGCCATCCGCTCGATCACCCTCTTCGTGAACTACATCGCCGAGGCGGTCATCGAGGGCCGCGCCATGCTCCCCGACGGCGGCGAAGGCACCGACGCCGCCCCGGCCGAGGCCCCCGCCCCGGCCCCCGCCCCCGTGGAAGCCGCGGCGGCGGAAACGCCCGCCGAGACCGCCGCCACGACCGCACCCGAGGCCCTCGCCGAGCTCTATGTGAAAGACATGGACGAGCTCGAAAAGAAGAAACGCTAAGACCCCCCGCGCCGGGGGCTCCCCCAAGGATAGAACATGGCCGACATCTCCACCGAACTCGTCAAGGAACTGCGCGAACTCACCGGCTTGGGCCTCATGGACATCAAGAAGGCCCTCGCCGAGGCCGGCGGCGACAAAGAGAAGGCGCTCAATACGCTGAAGGAAAAGGGCTTGGCCGTGGCCGTCAAGCGGGCCGACCGCGACGCCCGCGAGGGCCTCATCGCCATGGCCGGCACGCCCGCGCGCATGGCCATGGTGAAGGTCTCCTGCGAGACCGACTTCGTCGCCAAGACCGACGACTTCAAGAAACTCGTCGCCATCGCGGGCGAGGGCTTCATGAAGGAGGGCGAGGGCTTCCTCACCAGCGCCGCGACCAAAGAACTGGTGACCGCCACCATCGGGAAGACCGGCGAGAAGGTCGAGATCAAGGACGCCGTCTGCTTCGCCCCCGCCGAGGGGTTCGTCGAGAAGTACCTCCACAGCAATAGCAAGGTGGGCGTGCTCATCGAGATGAAGTGCCCGGCCGCCGCGGCCTCCAAGCCCGCCATCGCCGAACTGGCCAAAGACCTCTCCATGCACATCGCGGCCATGAACCCGCTCGCGCTCTCCCCGGCCGACGTCAGCGACGCCGATAAAGAGGAGCAGAAGGCCCTCTTCGTCAAGCAGATGGCCGATTCGGGCAAGCCGCCCGAAGTGCTCGAGAAGATCATCGCCGGCAAGCTCGCCAAGCACCTGGCCGACCTCTGCCTGCTCGAGATGCCCTTCGTGAAAGACCCCAAGATCAAGGTGGGCGACCTCGTGAAGAAGGTCGGCAAGGAAGCCGGCGTCGAGGTCTCCGTGGCGCGCTTCAAGCGCATGCAGATCGGCAAGTAACGCGATTCCTCTCAAGGGGGGGTGACCATGAGCGCCAAGATCGTCGCGGAACACGAAGACAAGATGAAGAAGGCCCTGGAGACCCTCGCCAAGGAATTCCAGGCCCTGCGAACCGGCCGGGCGACCCCGGCGATCCTGGAGCACGTGCGCGTGGAGATCTACGGGCAGGTGATGCCGCTCTCGGGGGCCGCCAGCATCTCGGTGCAGGACGCGCGCACGCTCCTGGTGACCGTCTGGGACGCCGCCAACGTGAAGGCGATCGACGCGGCAATCCGCACCAGCGACCTCAACCTGAACCCCCGCATCGAGGGCAATAAGTTCTTCGTCATGCTCCCCGAACTCACCAGCGAGCGGCGCAACGAGCTCGTGAAGGTCGTGAAGAAGAAGACCGAAGACATCAAGGTCGTGCTGCGCAATATCCGCCGCGACGCCAACGAGCGCGTGAAGGAAGAAGAGAAGAAGAAAGAGATCAGCCAGGACGATCTCAAGCGTTTCATGGAGCAGATCCAGAAACTCTGCGACCAGTACTGCGACAAGAGCGAGCAGGCCGCCGCCGCGAAGACCAAAGAAATCACCGCGATCTGACACCGTGCCCGCCCCCCGGGGGAACCCGTTCCCCGACCACATCGCCATCATCCTGGACGGGAACAGCCGGTGGGCGCGGGATCGGGGGCTCGACCGCTCGGCGGGGCACCGCCGGGGGGTCGAGGTGGTGGAGACCATCCTCGACCACGCCGCCGACCGTGGGGTGAAGGCCGTCACCCTCTACGCTTTTTCCAAGGAAAATTGGCGGCGCCCCGAGGCCGAGAAATCCGTCCTCTTCGAGCTGCTCAAGTGGTGGTTCACCCAGAGGATCAACAAGATCCTCTCCCGAAACGCGCGCCTGACGATGATCGGCGACCTGGGGCCGTTCGATTCCGGGATCCGCCGGGTGCTCGCGGATGCCGAGGAGCGCTCCCGCGGGAACACGGGCTGCCGCATCCAGATCGCGCTCTCCTACGGCGCGCGGGATGAGATCGTGCGCGCCGCGCGCCGCCTGGCGGAGGCGGCCAAGGGGGGCCTCGACCCTTCCACCATCGACGAGGAGGGCTTCAAGCGCTACCTCGACACGGATCCGGACTGCGGCGATCCCGATCTGCTCATCCGCACGGGCGGGGAACTCCGCGTGAGCAATTTCCTCCTCTACCAGATCGCCTACACCGAACTCTTTTTCACCAAGACCCTTTGGCCCGATTTCACCCCCGCGGACCTGGACGGCGCCATCGCCGAATACCAGGCCCGTGAACGCCGATTTGGAGGACGCCCATGAAGGCACGTCTCATCACCGCCGCCATCGCCATCCCGCTCGTCATCGGGGTGCTCATCGCCCCATGGCCTTGGCTCTTCACCCTCTTCTTCTTCCTGGTTTCGGCCGCGCTCTCCTGGGAGATCATGCGCTTCTCGAAGCGGCCCGATCCCCACGTGATCGCCGTCAATTTCATCTCCCTCGCGGGCCTCTACCTGGCGAAGTACTTCGGGTTCTTCGAGGGGCACCCCGGTCTGGGGGAATTGCCCATGGTTTCGGCGATCTTGTTCTTCAACTTCTTCGCCGCGGGGGCGATCTACATCGCCTCCCCGCGCCTGGAGAACGCCCTCACGAACCTGGCCCTCAGTTCCCTGGCCCTCTTCTACGGCGGCTTCATCCTCTCCTACGGGGTCGACCTGCGGTTCCTGGAGGTCGTGCGCCATAGCCGGGAGAGTTTCGCCAATTTCCTACGTGGGCTCCCCGTCGCGACCCCGGCCGACCAGGTGGGCGTGCTCTACGTCTTCTACGTGCTCCTCGTCGCCTGGATGTGCGATACGGGGGCCTACGTCATCGGTTCCGCCTTCGGGAAGAATAACCGCATCGGGCTGACGGCCTCCCCGAATAAATCCTGGGCAGGCCTCATCGGGGGGCTCCTCACGGCCGTCGCCACCTACCTGGGCTTTCATTTCTTTTGCCAGCGCTTCTTCCCGGAGGCCTTCGATGCGTCGGTCTTTTCCCGGTCCATGGGCACCACCCTGCTCGTGACCGTGGCGCTCGCCCTCTGCACCCAGATCGGCGACCTCATCGAGTCGGTGCTCAAGCGCGCGGCGGGCGTGAAGGACTCCGGGACGCTCCTGCGGGGCCACGGCGGGATGTTCGACGCCATCGACAGCGTCGTTCCCAGCCTCTTCCTCTTCCACTTCTACTTGACGCAGATCTGGCCGAGGATCCAGGGATGAGGTTCCTTCTCCTCCTGACGCTCCTCGCCCCCGCCGCCTTCGCCGGGGCCGGTGAGATCTCTTTTGCCCTCGTGGGCGACCTGATGCCGGGGAGCGACCATCCCTCCCGCGACTGGCTCCCCACCAATGCCTTCGCCCTGCTGGCGCCGGCATCGGCGATCCTGACCAACGTCGACCTGGCATTGGGGAACTTGGAGGGCGCCCTCGCGGAGGCCCCTGTCGCCAAAAAAGGGAAGCATTCCTTCAGTTTCCGCCTCCCGCCATCCATGGCGGAGACATTCCGCCAGGCCGGGTTCAAGGGGCTCAATCTAGCGAATAACCATAGCCTGGATGCCGGCGCCTTGGGCGTGGTGCAGGCCACCAATCTCCTCGCCGCGAAGGGGATCCTCCCGATCGGCATGAAGGACCATTTGGTCTTCGCGCAGGTCAAGGGGAAGAAAATCGGCTTCCTCGGGTTCTCCCCCTATTACCCCCACAATAATATGACCGACTTGGAGTCCGCCCGGCTCACCATCCGCAGCAACGCCCTCAAATGCGACCTGCTCATCGTCTCGTTCCACGGCGGGGCGGAGGGGGAAGGGGTCACCAACGTGCCCCGCGTGGGCGAGACGTACTACGGCGAGAATCGGGGCGATGTGTTCCGCTTCGCGCGCATGGCGGTGGATGAAGGCGCCGCCCTCGTCTTCGGCCACGGCCCCCACGTGCTGCGCGGCCTCGAGATCTATAAAGACCGCCTCATCGCCTACTCCCTCGGGAATTTCCTCGGCCACCGCCAATTCAACGTCAGCAGGGGCTTCGGGACCTCCTGCATCCTCGAGGCCCAGCTCGATGGGCGGGGCCGGCTGGTGCGCGGGCGCATCCATCCGTTCGTCCTGAGCGTGACCGGCCCCACGGTGCCCGATCCGGAGAAGCGGGCCATCCCCCTGATGCAGGGCCTCTCCCGCGCCGATTTCCCCGAGACGGCCCCCGTCTTCGGCGAGGACGGCGCCTTCACGCCCCGACCCCGACCGTAAGATGGCCCTCCGCCTCTACCTGCTTCGCCACGGCGAAACGGCCTGGAACAGCGAGGGGAAGTACCAGGGGCAACTCGATATCCCCCTCAACGAGCGCGGCCGCCAGCAGGCGCTCCTCGCCTCGCGCTGGATGGCGCGGCGGCGGCTTGACGCCATCTACACGAGCGATCTTTCACGCGCCCTGAATTCCGCCCTCCCCATCGCCGAGGCTTGCGGGGTGGCCGCCGTGCCGCTTGCCGAATTGCGCGAGCGCCATATGGGGGCCTACCAGGGGCTCTCGTTCGAGGAGATCCGGGAGAAATTCCCGGAAACGAAGCGCAAGGATTACCGGACCTTCGCCCGGATCCCCGGCGGGGAATCGGCCGAAGCGTTCCTGGAGCGGGTCGATCGCGCCATCGACCGCCTCGCCGAAACCCACGCGGACGGGAGGATCCTCGCGGTCACCCACGGCGGGTTCATCTACTACCACATCCGCCACCTCCTCGGACTCCCGGTGAGCACCGAACTCCACGTGAAGGTCGCCAACGCGAGCGTGCATATCTTCGACCGTCGCGAGTCGGGTTGGACGATCAACGCCCTCGGGATCACCGAGCATCTGGGGGGAGAGGACGTGGCCGAGCTCGCTTAATCCGCCCGTGCGGATGGCCCGCGTCCAAGGGCCTTTTGCGAGGTGTCCAGGAGCACGAAAAAAAACCCCCGCCTGAGCGGGGGTTCCTCAGGGGAAGCCGGTCGCCTATTCGACGGAGACCAGGTAGAGCGTACCGCTCTTCTCGATGGTCAGGAGGCGGCCGTCTCCGGCCCAGAACATCATGCGGGTGTTCTGGTATTCCTTCTTGCCGATGGAGACGTACTTGCCGGTGAGCATGTCGGTCTTGTAGAGCGTGCCGTCGGATTCCACCGTGAAGAGGAATTTCCCGGAATCGCCCATGGAGCAGGCGGCGATGGTGCTCCCCCATTCCCCCTTCTTGCCGAGTTGGTCGTAGGAGGTGTCCTTGGGATTGACGCGGTAGAGCGTGCCGCCCTTCTCGAGGGCCGCCATGAAATCCCAGCAGGCGACGATATAGACGGTTTCCTGCCATTCCTGCTTGCCCACCTGCTCCCAGGACCCGGTGCGCAAATCGGTGCGGTAGAACTTCCCGTCGCTCTCGATGGTGAAGAGGTGCTTGCCCATCACGTCGCCGGTCTTGGTGCCCTTCCACTCGCCCTTTTTTCCGATGCCCTTCCAAGTGCCGTCGAAGGTATTGATGCGGTAGAGGGACCCGTCTTTCTCCAGGCTGACGAGGTCGTTTTCGCTGGCCCAGAGCATCCGCGTATTGCCGAAGACCTTGTCGCCGACGGCCTTCCATTTCCCCGTCTTGAGCGGGGTGGCGTAGAGGGTGCCGTCGGGCTCGACGGTCCAAAACGTGCCGCTTAAGACGACCCCGTCGAGGGTATTCTTCCAATCGCCGCTATTTCCGACTTGCTTCCAATCGCCGGGCGCCCCGAAAGCCAAGGAAAGCCCGAGCAGGGTGAGGATAAGGATGCGCATGAGGACTCCTGTAGAAACAGCCACCGGGTTGTTTGGTGGATTTTTGGATGATTCGACGAATCCGGCAACGGTGGAAGAACGGCTTCGCCGGATAAAATAAATTTCACGGTCCGTGGCCTCCGAAAAATGGAAATTTATCGTGTTTTTCCGCTAAAAATGGAAATCCAAATTGACACTCCGAGAGGCGGGATGTTAGGATGTTCCGGTTCCCCAATCATGTCCACCCCTGCCGCATTGGCACTCGAATCCGGAGAGGTCTTCCACGGCCTCTCCATCGGAAGCGAGGGCGAAGCTTACGGTGAAGCCGTGTTCAATACGAGCATGTCCGGCTACCAGGAGATCCTCACCGATCCCTCCTACCGCGGCCAGATCATCTCGATGACCTATCCCGAGATCGGGAATTACGGGGTGAACGAAGACGACAACGAATCCGCGAAGATCCACGCCTCCGGTTTCGTCGTCAAGCATTATTGCGACAAGCCCAGCCATTTCCGAGCCAGCGGCACCCTCTCTTCGTTCCTGAAACGCTACGGCATCGTGGCCCTCCAAGGGGTCGATACCCGTCGCCTCACGCGCATCCTCCGCTCCACGGGCGCCAAGCGCTCGGTCATCTCCACGGTCGACCTCGACCCGGCCTCCCTCGTGGCCAAGGCGAAAGCCTCCCAATCCATCGAGCACCGCGATCTGGTGCGGGAAGTCAGCACCGAGAAGGCCTACGATTGGCCGCTGCCCGAAGGGGTCGCCGGGCGCTACCGCGTGGCCGTCTACGATTTCGGGGTGAAATGGAACATCCTCCGGAGCTTGGCCTCCCGCGGGGCGGTCCTGCGGGTGTTCCCCGCCTCGACGGCGGCCTCCGAGATCCTCGCGTGGAAGCCCGACGGGGTGTTCCTCAGCAACGGCCCGGGCGATCCCTCCGCGCTCCTGCCCATCGTCGAGCAGATCAAACTCCTCCTCGGCAAGCGCCCCGTTTTCGGCATCTGCCTCGGGCACCAACTCATCGGCCAGGCTTACGGAGCGACGACCTTCAAGTTGAAGTTCGGCCACCGGGGCGGGAACCAGCCGGTGCAGCGCAAAGACACGGGGGGCATCGAGATCACCTCCCAAAACCACGGCTTCGCCGTGCGCTTGGCGGAAGCCGGCCGCGATCCCTACGTCCTCTCCCACGTCAATTCGAACGACCAGACCCTCGAAGGGCTCGTCAACGACGCCGACGGGGCCTTCTCGGTCCAGTACCATCCCGAGGCCTCCCCCGGCCCGCACGATAGCCTCTATCTTTTCGACCGCTTCCTGCGCCTGATGGACGCCGCCAAGGGCGGGAAATGAGCATGGAACGCGCCGCCGAGCCCACCCCGCGAGTCTGAGATGCCCCGACGCAACGACCTCGAATCCATCCTCATCATCGGCGCCGGCCCCATCATCATCGGGCAGGCCTGCGAGTTCGACTACTCGGGAAGCCAGGCGTGCAAGGCCCTGAAGGAAGAGGGCTACCGCGTCATCCTCGTGAACTCGAACCCCGCGACGATCATGACCGACCCGAAGACGGCCGATCGCACCTACATCGAGCCCGTCACCCCCGAAGTCATCCGCCGCATCATCGAGAAGGAGCGGCCCTCGGCGCTGCTCCCCACCGTCGGCGGCCAGACGGGGCTCAACGCGGCCATCAAGGTCGCCGAGAGCGGCTGGCTCGAGCAGAACGGGGTCGAACTCATCGGGGCCGACATCAAGGCCATCAAGAAGGCGGAGGACCGGCAGGCCTTCAAGGCCGCCATGGACCGCATCGGCCTCAAGACGACGAAGAGCGGCTTCGCCCATAGCCTCGAAGAGGCCCTACAGGTCGTCGAGACCATCCCCTTCCCCGTCATCATCCGGTCGTCCTTCACCCTGGGCGGCACGGGCGGGTCCACCGCCTATAACCTGGAGGAGTTCAAGGAACTCGCCCAGAAGGGCATCGACCTCTCCCTCGCCCGCGAGATCATCATCGAGGAGAGCATCGCCGGCTGGAAGGAATACGAACTCGAGGTGATGCGCGACCACAAGGACAACGTGGTCATCATCTGCTCCATCGAGAATTTCGACCCCATGGGCATCCACACGGGCGACAGCATCACGGTGGCCCCCCAGCAGACCCTGCCCGACCGGGAATACCAGGAACTGCGCGACATGTCCATCGCGATCATCCGCGAGATCGGCGTGGCGACCGGGGGCTCCAATATCCAATTCGCGGTGAGCCCCGACGACGGCGCGGTGCGCATCATCGAGATGAACCCGCGCGTCTCGCGCTCCTCGGCCCTGGCCTCCAAGGCCACCGGTTTCCCCATCGCCAAGATCGCCGCCAAGCTCGCCGTGGGCTACACCCTCGACGAGATCCCCAACGACATCACGAAAGGCACGCCGGCCTCCTTCGAGCCGACCATCGATTACGTCGTGACCAAGATCCCGCGCTTCGCCTTCGAGAAGTTCAAGTCCTCCTCCCCCATCCTGGGCATCCAGATGAAGAGCGTGGGCGAGACCATGGCGATCGGGCGCACCTTCCGCGAATCCTTCCAGAAGGCCCTGCGCGGCCTCGAGACGGGCGTCTCGGGCTTCGAGGGGGCCCATTTCTCCGCCAAGGCCATCCGCGCCGCCCGGAAGAACGGCAAGGGCATCGAGGATATGAAGGCCGAATGGGGCCATACGGTGCAGGAGGAGGTCGAGCAGGCCATCCGGGAGGGCCGGCACAACCGCGTGCTCTTCCTGAAGGACGCCCTGCACCTGGGCCTCACCGTCGAGAACATCCACCGCCTCTGCCGCATCGACCGCTGGTTCCTCCACGAATTGGCCGCGCTCCACGAGATGGAGCAGGGCTACCAGGGCCGCGCCATCGCCTCGCTCACCGCGGAAGATTTCAGGCTCCTGAAGCGGGCGGGGTTCTCCGACGACCAGATCAGCCTCGCGTGCGGGTGCACCGCCTCGGAGGCGCGCGCCGCCCGGGTGAAGCTGCTCTCCCCGGTGGTGAAGCTCGTCGACACCTGCGGGGCCGAGTTCGAGGCCCGCACGCCGTACTATTACGCCACCTACGACGAGGAATCCGAACTGCGCAAGCCCGGCAAGGAATGCGTGATGATCCTCGGCGGCGGGCCGAACCGCATCGGCCAGGGCATCGAGTTCGACTACATGTGCGTCCACGCCTCCCTCGCCCTGCGCGAATTGGGCTACCACACGGTGATGGTGAACTCCAATCCCGAGACGGTCTCCACCGATTACGATATCAGCGATTCGCTCTTCTTCGAGCCGGTGACCTTCGAGGACGTGAAGAACCTCTGCGACGCGCTCTCGCCCAAGGGCCTCATCGTGCAGCTCGGCGGCCAGACGCCGCTGAACCTCGCCGAGTCCCTCGACCGGGCGGGCGTCCCGCTCCTGGGGACCTCCTCGAAGAGCATCGCCATCGCCGAGGATCGCGAGCAATTCTCCGCCCTGCTTCGGCACCTGGGCTTCCGCCAGCCCGAAAGCGCCATCTATAACGGCTCCGGCGACCCCGGCGCCATGGCCGAGAAGATCGGCTACCCGGTGATGGTGCGGCCCTCGTTCGTGCTCGGCGGGCGCGCGATGCAGGTCGTCTACGATTCCTCCGACCTCATGGAGTTCCTCAAGCCCGCGCTCGAGGCGTCGCCCAACCAGTCCGTGCTCATCGACAAGTACCTCGAGAAGGCCATCGAGATCGACGTCGACCTCGTCTGCGACGGCACCGCGGTGCGCTTCTGCGGGATCATGGAGCACATCGAAGAGGCGGGCATCCATTCGGGCGACAGCGCCTGCATCCTGCCCCCGCAGAATATCCCGCCCCAGGTCATCCAGCAGATCCGGGATTGGTCGACGCGCATGGCCCTGGAACTCGGGGTGCGCGGGCTCATGAACGTGCAGTACGCCGTCCAGGGCGAGACGCTCTACATCCTCGAGGTCAACCCGCGCGGGTCGCGGACCGTGCCCTTCGTCTGCAAGGCCACCGGGATCCCCTGGGTCAACATCGCCGTGAAGGTCATGGCCGGGAAGAAGCTCCGCGATCTCGACATCCCCGACGTGACGATGAACTACGTCGCCGTCAAGGAAGCCGTGCTCCCCTTCGACAAATTCCCCAACGAAGACACCATCCTCGGCCCCGAGATGAAATCCACCGGCGAGGTCATGGGGCTCGGGCAGAGCCTCGGCGAGGCCTATTACAAGGCCCAACTGGCCGCGGGCACCGCCCTCCCCTCGAAGGGGAGCGTGCTCGTCTCGGTCAACACCTCCCTGGCCGACGACGTGCTCCCCGTCTGCCGCGACCTCATCCGCCTCGGCTTCCGACTCTTCACCACCGAGGGCACCGGGCGCATGCTCGCGGCCCAGGGGGTGAGTTCGACCTTCGTGCACAAATTGGGCGAAGGGCGGCCGGATATCCGCGACCGGGTCGTCAACCGGGAGATCGACCTCATCTTCAACACGCCCCGGGGGAAGAAGGCGCAGGCCTCCGACAAGTACATCCGCCTGCTGGCCAAGCAGTACAAACTCCCCATCCTCACGACGGTCTGGGGCATGGAAGCGGCCGTGGAGGCCATCGCCTGGATGCAGAAGGGCGAACTCCCGGTGAAGGCCATCCAAGACTACTACCTCGACCTGGGCCGCGCCAAATGAGCCCCGCCGAAGCGGAGAAGAAGGAGCATTGCGGCGTGTTCGCCATCCTCGGCACGCCCGAGGCTTCGCTCATCACCCGCATCGGCCTCCAGGCCCTCCAGCACCGCGGCGAAGAGGCGGCCGGCATCGCCTCCACCGACGGGCGGCAGGTGTACCTGCATACCGGCGAGGGGCTGGTGAAGGACGTCTTCGAGAAGGTGGATATCCCCGCCAAACTCCCGGGCTTCGCGGCCATCGGGCACACGCGCTATAGCGTCACGGGCGCCCCGAGCGCGGTGAACGTGCAGCCCCTGGTGGTCGAACTCGCCCGCGGGCGCATCGCCATCGCGCACAACGGGAACCTCACCAATTCGGTCGCCCTCAAGAAGCAGATGGAGGCCGACGGCGCCATCTTCCAATCCTCCATCGACACGGAACTCATCCTCCACCTCATCGCGCGGTCCAAGAAGCACGAACTGAAGGACGCCATCATCGAGGCCCTCAACCAATTGGAGGGCTCCTTCTCCCTCGCGATCCTGACCGCCGACGCGCTCTACGCCGCGCGCGACGCCCACGGGTTCCGCCCCCTCTGCCTGGGGGAACTCAAGGGCATGCGCGTGATCGCCAGCGAGACCTCGGCCCTCGACTTAGTCGGCGCCGCCTACATGGGCGAGGTGAAGCCCGGCGAACTCCTGACGATCACGAAGAACCAGTGGACGCGCGAGCCCTTCACCGTGCCCCGCCCCGAATCCTCGTGCATCTTCGAGCTCATCTACTTCGCGCGCCCCGACTCCCTCGTGTTCGACCACTCGGTCTACCGCTTCCGCAAGGAACTCGGGCGCACCCTGGCCGCCGAGGCGCCGGTGGAGGCCGATCTGGTGGTGCCCGTGCCCGATAGCGGCTTCATGGCGGCCCTCGGCTTCGCCGAGGCCACCGGGATCCCCTTCGAGCCCGCCATCGTGCGCAACCACTACGTGGGGCGCACCTTCATCCAGCCGAGCCAGGAGATCCGCGAGGCCTCGGTGCGCATCAAGCTCAACCCGATCCGGCACATCCTCGAGGGGAAGCGCGTCATCATCATCGACGACAGCATCGTGCGCGGCACGACCACCCGGGAGCGCGTGAGGAGCCTGCGCGAGGCGGGGGCCAAAGAGGTGCACATGCGCGTCTCGTGCCCGCCGATCCGCCACGCCTGCTATTACGGCATCGATTTTCCCGACGAGAAGAACCTCATCGCGAACACCTACTCCGTCGAGGACACCGCCAAGTACCTGAACCTCGATTCCCTGGCCTACATCTCGCTGGCGGGCATGCACCGCGCCGCGGGGGGGAAGAACCGCTATTGCGACGCCTGTTTCACGGGGCGCTACCCGACGCAGGTCGACCGAAGCCTGCGCAAGGACGCGCTGGAGAAGGGCGCCCAGCAGATGGAACTGGAGCAGCCCCGACCGCCCTCGCCCGAGGAAAAGAAGGACTGAAGAACGGGGGCGCTCGCCGGGATCAGCGCTTCCAGGCCGTGAAGAAGACCTCCGTCGATTGGCGGCGGGAGGATTCGGGCTTGAAGATCTTGAACGAGGCGAAATCGCGGCGGAACTCCCCCTGGAGTTCCGGGAGTTCGGCGCCCTGGAGGTATTTGGCGACGAGCGTGCCCCCGGCCTTGAGGCGTTTCAAGGCTACCGCCATGGAGAGCCGCACGAGTTCGGCGGAGAGGGCGGAATCGCCTGAGGGGACGCCCATCGTGCGGGGCGCCATATCGGAGAGCACCACATCGAAGGGGCCCTCGAGGGAAAGGGAGGCATCGCTGACGTCCGCTTTCAGGAGGACCACCCGGGCGGGGTCGACCTTTTCCCGGTGGAACGGCTCGATTTCCTGGAGGTCGATGGCGGTGAGGTGGACGTCGCCCAGGGTTTTCCGGAGCACGAATTGGCTCCAGGATCCGGGCGCCGCGCCGAGGTCGAGGATGCGCTGGCCGCGCTTGACGATGCGGAATTTGCGGTCGAGTTCCTCGAGCTTGAAGTAACTCCGCGCGCGGAGGCCCAATTTCCGCGCCTGCTCCTGGTAGAAGTCTTCGGTGTAGATCTGCTTTCCATTCGCCATGTCGTTCCTCGGTCTTGGATGGTCCCCTGCGATGCCCCGCCGACTCGCGCGAGGGGCGTGGCGAACGTTGGCGCCCCGGCGCGCCTTGGGGAGTGGGGAGGCGTTTGATCGGGGCGCCGCCGAGACGCTCGATTCGGGTTCTTCAGACCCCCGAGAGAAGTTCGTTGATCTTCCGGGAGTCGAAGGTCTCGAAGGGGCGCGTGCTGGCGAATTCCTTGGCGTTGCGGGTATAGCCCGAGTTGGAGAAGTAGATGACGATATGGCAGCCCATGGCCTTCATGGTGTCGAGGACCTTGCGCAGGGTGTCCTCGGTCACCGGGTCGTTCTGGCGGGTGAAGATGATGAGCTTCAGCATGGTTTTGCCGACCATCTTGGAGGACTCGCGGGCGGTGATCCAGAACTCGTCGTTGCTGATGACGCGCTGCTCGACGTGGGCGAGGCCCAGGGCTTCGATGGCGCGGACGCAGAGGGCCTGGAACGCGGCGGCCTGGGAGGACATGTAGTCCTTCAGCACGTCGGAGGCGCGCACGTCCTTGTACTGCTCGAGCTTCGCCCCCACGTCGCGGAACTTGGCGTTTTGGGAATGGATGCGCTCCCACTGCTCGATGGCCAGGGCGATCTCCTTGCGCATCTCGTGGGCCTCGGCGAGGTGGTAGCGCATGAGGTGGGAGGTGTTGTCGTTGAACGGATGGAGTTTGATGCCGCGGTTGAGCTCTTCGATCACCTTCTGGAGGTTCCCGAGGTTGAGGTGGCAGATGCCCTTGTTGAGGATGGCCTGGACCTGGATCTCCTTCTCGCGCTCGGCCGATTCGAGGAACTCGATGGCCTTCACGTAGTCCTGCATCTGGCGGTAGATGACCCCGATATAGTAGTGGGCGAGGTAGTTCTTGGGGTTGTGCTTGACGGCGTGGATGAACTCGTTGAGGGCTTCCGTGTGGTTCTGCGCCTCGAAGAGGGCCAGGCCGAGGTCGTAGTAGGCCTCGTGCAGGGCCGGGTTCATCTTGAGGGCCATGCGGAAGTTCTGCACCGCGCGCTCGTAGGAACCGAGCTTCACGTAGCAGCGCCCGCTCATGTGGAAGGCCTCGAAGTTCTTCGGGTCGATCTTCACGAGGAGGATGTACTCCTCGAGGGCCTCGCGGAACTCGCCCGCCTGGAGGAGGAGCTGGGCGAGGTTCTGCCGGATGTCGATCTCGTAGCTCGACGGGGCGTTGTCGACGTTCTTCTCGGCGAAGCGGTACTCGACGATGGCCATCTTGAGGTTCCCGGAGAGCTGGTAGGCCTTGGCGAGCATCCGGTGGGCCTCGTAATCGTTGGCGTTCTTCTGGATGACGCCCTGGAGCTTGCGGATGGCCGACTCGTAGTTCTTGGAGTCGAGGTCCTTCTGGATGGCCTTCATCGTCTGGGGCTTGGTGATGAGGCGCACGTAGTACCAGCCGATCCCCCCGATGGCCGCGATGAGGAGCACGAAAAGGGCGACGATGGGGAAGGGCAATTCCACGGGGACCTCCGGGGTCAGAGCTTCATGGCCGCTTCGGCCACCGCCTCGGGGGTGAACCCGAAGTGCTTGGCGACGGCCTTGTAGGAGCCGGATTCGCCGAAACGGTTCATGGCGAGGGGATGGATGTCGCGGCCATAGAAGGCCTGGAAGCCCCGGTGGCTGGCGGCCTCGGCGAGGTAGACGGGCACGCCCGTGGGCAGCAGCGAGGCCTTGTAGGCGGGGTCGGCTTCGTCGAAGAGCTCGAGGCAGGGGATGCTCACCAGGCGCACCTTCTTGCCTTTCTGCTCGAGGAGGGCCTTGGCCTGGACGAGGGTGCTCACCTCGCTGCCGCTGCCGGCGAGGATGAGGTCGGGCTTGCCCGCGGTGTCGAAGAGCGCGTAGGCGCCCTTCTTGAACTTCTCATACCAGGCGGCCCGGTCGCCGGGGAGCTTGAAGAGCGATGCGTCGAGGGCCTGGCGGGTGCCCAGGACCACCGCGGGGCCCTGGTGCTCGGCGTAATGGAGCATCGAGAAGCCCATCTCCATGTCGTTGGCCGGGCGGAAGGTATGGAGGCCGGGGATGAGGCGCATGCTGCCGAGGTGCTCGATGGGCTGGTGTGTGGGCCCGTCTTCGCCGACGTAGATGGAATCGTGGGTGAAGACGAAGAGGTGCTTCAATTTCATGAGCGCGGCCAGGCGCACGGCGGGCTTCATGTAGTCGACGAAGGTGAAGAAGGTGGAGGTGAAGGGGATGAAGGCCTTGCCGAGGGCCAGGCCGTTGGCCACGGCGCCCATGGCGTGCTCGCGGATGCCGAAGGCGATATTGCGGCCCGCGTAATCGCCCTTCTGGACGTACTTGTCGCCCTTCACCGTGGCGAAGGTCGAACCGACCAAATCGGCGCTTCCGCCGACCATGCCCGGCCAATGCTTGCAGAGGATCTGCAGGGTCGAGGCGCCGATTTTTCGGGTCGCGTCCGCGTCCTGGGCGTAGGCGAGGAGCTCCTGGCGGAGTTCGGGGGTGACCTCGGGGCGGAGGAAGCGGGCGAGGAGCGCGGCATCGACGGGGTATTTTTTCTTGTAATCTTCGAGTTTCGAAGTCCACGCGGCGATGAGGGGATCATGGGCCTCGGATTTTCCGGCGAGGAAGGCCTTCAGGTCGGGCGCCGGGGTGAACTCGCCGGATTTGAGTTCTTCCTGCAATTTGGCCTTGATGATCTCGGCCGTGGTGGCGTCGGGATAGCGGGCGAGGAACGATTTCGCGAAGGTGGAGTTCTTCACGAAATAGGCGATCTCGTCGAGCCCGGCGGGGGCGCCGTGGATCTTGTGCTGGCCTTTCAGCTTGTCGAGGCCCTCGCCGATGGCGGTCTTCATGATGAGGAGTTTGGGCTTCCCGGCCAGGGCCGGGAGTTTCCCGAGTTGGGCGGCCACGGCGGCCAAGTCGGAGCCCTCGACCCGCTCGACATGCCAGCCCAGGGCCTCATAGCGGGCCCCGACGTTCTCGGTCATGGTGATATCGACGTGCCCGTCGATCGAGATATTGTTGTCGTCGTAGATCGCCACGAGATTATCGAGGCCGAGGTGGCCGGCCATGCTGGCCGCCTCGTTGGTGAGGCCTTCCATGGTGCACCCGTCGCCCATGAGGGTGAACACCCGGAAATCGAACAGGGAGAGGTCGGGCTTATTGAACCGGGCGGCGAGCATCTTGGAGGAGAGCGCCACGCCCACGGCATTGGCGAAGCCTTGGCCGAGGGGACCCGTGGTGGTCTCGAGGCCGTGGGAAAGGTCGTATTCGGGGTGCCCCGGGGTCTTGCTGCCGAGGACGCGGAAGGCGGCCAGGTCTTTCAGGGTGAAGGGATAGCCAAAAAGATGGCCCAGACCGTAGAGGAGCATGGAACCATGGCCGGCGGAGAGGATGAAACGGTCGCGATTGGGCCACTCGGGGTGCGCACCGCTGCCGCGCAGGAAATACCGGAAAAGCATGACGCCGAGGTCGGCGCAACCGAGGGGGAGGCCGGGGTGGCCGGAAGCGGGGCGTTCGACGCCCATGAGGGTGAGGTATCGCAACCAGTCAGCGCTTTCCTTCACTTTCCTCGTATCTACGGCTTCCATGGTCGCTCCTGATGGCTTTTAAGGTCTAGAATTCTATTATCCAGGGGGAGGGGTGTCAAAAAATGGGCCTTTTAGGGCCTTATGGAGCGCCATAACCCGGTCTCGGTTTGACTCGGGTGGATCGCCTCTATAGAATTCAGGTCGATGGCGCTCTCCAAGTTGTTTTTAAGTCTTTCCTGGGCCCTGCTCGCATGGCTCGGCGCGGCCTCGGTCTTCTATCCGTCGGACACGGCCCGGCTTCCTTTTCCGCCCATCCCCCGGGGTTACCTTCCCGGCCCTTCCCGGTTTTCCCTCGAGACGGCCATCTGCTCCTCATTCTCGAGTTCCCAATCGGACGGGAAGACCCTCGACCAGGGGAACGCGCGCTTCTTCGCCACCATCGGCTATGCGCCCACGAGCAACGCGCTGCTGCGCGTAACCTTGGGATACGACCTCATGGATTGGCGGACCGGCGGCGAGGCGCGCTGGGGGCAGGGGCTCTCGCTCTCCAACATCAAAGGGGCTTCCTTCGAGATGCGGATGCCGGGCGCGTGGGCCCTCCAACTCCGCTACGGCGAGGATCAAGAATCCCTTTCCAGCTTCCATCGGCTGTCCTCGAGATGGTTCGATGGGGAGGCTCCGGGGTCCTGGCTGGCGACGCCCGATTCGCTCTCCCTCGGGCTCTCGAAATCGATGCTGGGAGATCGTCTGCGACTCTCGGTCCAAGTGGTCAGCCCCGAATTGGGGCTGCGGAAGAATTAGGATGTACCGAAGCGGCATCGGGTACGACACCCACATTTTGGTGGAAGGGCGGGCGCTCATCCTCGGGGGGGTCCGCATCCCCCATGACAAGGGGCTCCTCGGGCATAGCGACGCCGATGCCCTCGTCCATGCGATCATGGACGCGCTCCTGGGGGCCGCCGGGCTCCCGGATATCGGCCATCTCTTTCCCAATACCGACCCGCGCTACGAGGGCGCCGATAGCATCCAATTGCTGAGGGAAGTGTCGCGAAAGGTCGGCGAACGCTTCGAGATCGTCAACATCGATTCGGTCATCCTCTGCGAGGCGCCCAAGCTGAAACCCCACATGCCCCTCATGATCGAACGCCTTTCGGAAGCCTGCGGTTGCCCGAACGTGAACGTGAAGGCCACCACGACCGAGGGGATGAACGACGAGGGCGCCGGGCGCTGCATTTCTGCCCAGGCGACCTGCATGCTCCGGGAAAAGCGCGGGAACCCCTAGCCGCTTCGGGGAACGTCCGCAGCGGACCGGCCGCCCCTCCCTTCCCGCCCACCACCGAACCCGATTCCCTGGGAGGACCCCGTGAAACGAACCATCCTCGCGCTCTGGACCCTTCTTCTCGTCTTAGGCCATGGACAGCCCACGGCGACCGCCTTCAAGGACGGGGACCGGGTCGCCCTCATCGGCGATAGCATCACCCACGGGGGCGCTTGGCACGCCTATCTCTACGATTATTACCTCACCCGAGCGCCCAAGTCGCGCATCGTCTTCTATAACTGCGGCATCTCGGGGGATTCCGCGGCAGGGGCCCTCTCCCGTTTCGATTGGGACGTGGCGCCAAAAAAACCGAATCGCGCGACCATCATGCTGGGCATGAACGATGTGGGGCGGACCTATTACGGGGTCGAAAACCCCGGCGCCGATCTCTTGGCCCGCCGCACGAACCAATATCTCTCGTGGCGCGAGAATATGGCGAAACTCACCGCCCGCCTCGTCGACCTCAAGGTCGAAGTGACGCTCATCACGCCGTCCCCCTACGACCAGACGGCGACGATCAAGGAAAAGAACCTCTACGGGGTCAACGACATCCTCGCCACCTGCGGGGAGACGGCCAAAGACATGGCGCGCGCCCAGCGTTTCGGCCTCGTGGATTTCAACGGGCCGTTCACGGCGTTGAATCTCGAGGTGCAGAAGACCAATGCCGAAGCGACCCTGGTGGGAAGGGACCGCGTCCACCCCGGGGATCTCGGGCATTTCATCCTCGCCTACCTCTTCCTGAAATCCCAAGGGCGAACGGCCACCGTCGCGGCGGTGGAGATCGATGCGAAGGGGAAAAAAGCGTCGCTCCAGGAGAATTGCTCCGTGACCGACCTGGCCTTCCCCTCGGGGGGAGTTTCCTACACCTATCTCGCGGCCTCCCTTCCCTTCCCCGTCACGGGGGCCTATGCCAGCGCCGATACCCTCGTCCGGTGGACCGAGGACCTCAATCGCGAGACGGTGAAGGTCACCGGTCTGGAGGACGGAGAATATGCCCTCATGATGGATGACACTGCACTGGGTACCTTCACGGCCGCTCAACTCTCCCGAGGGCTCAATCTCGCCACCAACCTCGCTTCGCCGGCCCAATTGCAGGCGCAGGCCGTCCACAAGACCAATTGGGACCGGGGTAACCAGGAGCGTATCCTACGGGGTCTGGGACAGGTGGAGATGGGGATGCGCCGCGCCGGGGTGGAACCCAGCGACGGGGAGGCGGCGCTCCGCTACTGCCGATCGAATCTGGACCGCTACCAGGAGCAGCCCCATCTGCCCAATGCGGCGTATTACCGATCCGTGTACTCCAATTACATCCTCAGTAAGCCGGGACAGGCGGCCGTCGCCCAAAGGGTGGAGGATCTGCTCCCCGTGCTGTACCAGGTGAACCAGCCCAGGGCCCGCCGTATGGTGATCCGGCGCCCTTGAGGATCCGGGGAACGACGATTCATCCGGCGGGGTCCACGAGACGACCGATGGGAACCCGAGGCGGGGGGGCCCCATGAAAGGCCTCCCGCGCAGCGCCCGGTGGGTCCTGGGCACGGGTCTCAGCCTCACCCTGCTGTTCTCGGCGTTCGCCGGGTTCATGATCGCCCAAATGAAGGCGACCGTACGGAAATCCCTCGCGATCCAGCAATATGGGCAGGTGAGGGCGGTCGCGCGGCAGATCGACCAGGGCTTGGCGCTGCGGTTCGAGGCGATCCGGGGGATCGGGGAAGAACTTCGAGGCATGCCCTCCCTCTCTCCTTCCCAAGCCTCCGAATTTTTGACGCGCTACCGTTCGTTCAACGCGCTTTTTTCCCACTCCACCCGGATCCTCACCCCCGATGGCAGGATCCTGGGCGAAGCCACCCAGGAAAAGCCCGGGAGAGACGGCGTGGATCCGTCATATGACGATTATCTTCATAAAGTTAAACAGGCGGGCACGAATATCCTTCCCGCGCCCCTACTCTTGGTCGACCGCGAGCTCCCGATCCTCGCCTTCTGGGTCCCGGTCCGGGGGGGCTCCGGCGCGGTGCGCGCCCACCTGGTGGGACGGATCGATATCCGCCGCGATGCCCTCTTTCATCTCGTCGCCTCGAATTCCATCGGATCCAACGGCTATTTCTATATCGTGGACGGGGAGGGACGGTTTCTCTTCCATCCCGATGGGAATCGCCTCCGCAAACCGATCCCGGCGCGCGGGGTGAACGCGATGCTCGACCGGGCCCAATCGGGCGCCAACGGCGCGGGGGAGACCGTGAACTCCCGCGGCCAGGCGCAATTCCTCGCTTTCCACGCCCTCGGGCAGGCCCCCTGGATCCTCTTCGGCGCCTATCCCCTGGAGGAAGCCTACGCCAGCGTGGCGCTCATCCGAAATGCCCTGCTCGCGGCCATCGCCACCATCCTGCTCCTCACCCTCCTGACCTTCGCCGTGATCGGCTGGCGCTTGCGGTATGGGGAGCGACGGGTGGCGAGCTTGGAAGAAACGAACCAGATCCATCTTGAAACGCTCCGCCAGGCCGAATTGATGGGGAACATGGGCACCTATATGGTGGGCCAGAAGCGGGACGGACGCCCGCAGCCGGATTACCTCTCCCCCGGCCTGCTTAAAATCCTCGGCTTCGATGGCGCCGAGAGGATCCGCGAAGAAACCATGGGAAGCCTATTTGACGCGGCGGCCCTGGAGAAGCTCCAACGCGGCTCTTCGCGCGTCATGGAGACGGGCGAAACGGAACGGATGGAATTGGATGCGCGGCGGGCCGATGGCGCGGTTTGCCGCCTTTCCTTCCTCTTCTGGCGGGCAGGCTCGGGGCCCCAAGCCGTTCTCATGGGCCTCGTGCACGACCTCACCGAGACCCAACGGTCCCAAAACCTTCTTGAAGAGTACCGCATGCTCTTCCATCTGGCGGTGGACGCTTTCGCGATCCTCCGTCCCGATGGGGTCCTCGAACAGGTCAACCCGGCCCTCGCCGCTTTCCTGGGGCGCACCCCGGAACAAGTGAAAGGACGTTCCCTTCTGGAGAGCCTGGAGCCGGAGGATCGTGAAGTCGCCCGCCGGTGCCTCGCGGAAGCCGCGGCGCAGGGAACCTTCGTGACGGATCTCCGGATCAGGTTGAAATCCCGCGGCGGCGAAGTGCGCCGACTCTCCCTGAACCTCGCGCCGGACCTGGCCGCCGGAAAAATCTATGCGGTCGCCCGCGACATGACGGCGCTGGAAGATTCCATATCGCGCGTGGCCCGCCAAGCGCGTTTCCTGGACGCCATGGAACCCACGGCGCGCTTGGGTCTATGGGAGCTGGAGCACCAGGCGGGCCGTTTCCATGCCTCCGACGGGCTCAAACGGCTTTTCGGGTTCAATCGCCATTCATCGTTCGAGCGGGATGATTTCCTGGCGCGGCTTAATCCGCCCGCACGGGAACGGATGGGATCCGTCTTGGCCCATGGGGCGGGGCCGGACGGAGAGGAGATGGAAGGGGCGGCCACCACGCTCGACGGCAGGGCCTTGTGGCTCCGCTTTTTCCTGCGGAGCGACCGGGGAGGCGCAGGGCCCGCCCTGACCCTCTGCGTCATCCAGGAAAATACCGCGTTGCGCCGCTCCCGTGAGTTCACGGAAGAGAGCGAGACCCGCTTCCGCGAACTGTTTACCCACCTTTCGGCGGGTTTCGCGCTCCACGCGCTGCATTACCATCCCGACGGAAGGCCCTCGGATTACCGGTATTTGCTCGTCAACCCCTCCTTCGAGCGCATGGTGGGGATGGGCGCGGCCCAGCTCCTCGGATCGAGCGCCCGTGAATTATTCCCGGAAGACGGGCGGTCGCTTTTGGAAGGCTACGCCGGGGTGGTGCGCACGGGCAAGCCACTGTCTTTCGTGCATTTCGAGAAGTCGACCAAGCGGTATTTCCGCGTGGACGCGTTCCGCACCCGCGAGGGCCAGTTCGCAACGCTGTTCTATGATATTTCCGACCAAATCCGGGAGGAGAACGCCCATCGACGCGCCCAGCAGCGCTTGTCCATCCTGCTGCATTCCATCCACGCGGTGGTCTACGAGGCGGACCCCGACCACCAGGTGCGTTGGATCAGCATGCAGGCCCAACGGCTCTTCGGCCACCCCCTCTCGGCCTGGCTCGCGCCGGGCTTCTGGGCGGGGCAAATCGACCCGGAAGACCGCGAAAGGGCTTTGGCCGATTCCGCGCGCGGCATCGCCACGCGGCTGCCCTTCTCCCTCGAGCACCGCTTCCGTTGCGCGGATGGCCGCACGATCTGGATCCGGCAGATGGTGACCCCGGTGTTCGAGGACGGCCGCCTCGAGGGGTTGCGCGGGGTGATGATCGATGTCACCGAGACGAAGCGCATCGCCCTCCTCAACCGAGAACACGAGGCCCGCATGAAGGCGATCCTCGATTCCATGGGCGAGGGACTCGTCTACCTCGATCCGCGGGGCAGGATCCTCGAGTGTAATCGGGTGGTCGAGGAATTCCTGGGCCTTGGCCGCGAAGAGATCCTCGCGCGCCCGTCGAAAGACCCGGCGTGGGAGATCCAGGGCGTGGACGGCAACCCGCTGGCTCCCGAAGAAAACCCGTTCCTCACCACCCTCCAAAAAGGAACCTCCCGCGTCGACCAAAGGCTGTGCATCCTGTTTCGGGACGGCAGGCGGCGCTGGCTCTCGGTCAATTCCGTGCCGATCCTCGGCGCGACGGGCCAAATCGAAGCCGGCCTCTTCACCTTCCGGGATATCAGCGATCGCATGAAATCGGAAGAGGAAATGCGGGATCTGGAGGCGCGCACCAGCGATTATCTCCAATTGGTGCAGGTCCTCATCATCGCCCTCGACCGGGAAGGCCGTATCCTCATGGCCAATCGGCGCGCGGAGGAACTTCTCGGGATGCCCTCCGAAAAGCTCATCGGCCTGGACTGGCACGAGCATTTCGTCCCCGCGGCATCGAGGGTAGCTCTTCGACGCCTCCATGAGAGCGTCATCGAGGGGCGGATCGCGCTGTTCTCCTCGTACGAGGGCGACGTCATCAAGGCCGACGGGAGCATCGCCAATATCTCCTGGCGCCTGACCCTCTTCCGGGACCGCGAGGGCCGGGCGACGTCCACGGTGAGCGCCGGCGTCGATGTCACCGATGAGCGCGCCATGGAAGAGACGCGCGCCAAACTCACCCGCACCCTGGAACGGGAGGTCGAGGCGCGCAAGGGGAGCATCCTGCGCGCGCGGCAATTGCAGGGCCGCCTCAACCGCCACCCCCTCCCGCTCCTGCCGATGCTCGACCTCCATGCGGCCTACCTCCCGGCCGAGGAGGTGAGCGGGGATTTCCTGCGGGTCTTCGTTCTCTCCGGGGGGCGCCTGGCCATCGTCCTGGCCGATTGCACCGGGCACGGCGTCGAGGCCTCCATGATGTCGGTGATGCTGCATACGCTTTGCGAGTCGTACGTGCCCACCCTGGACGGGACGGGGGATCCGGCGGCCTACCTGGCGAGGCTCAATAAGCGCCTGTGCGAACTCAACATGGAGGACCAATTCCCCGTGATGACGGTCGCCGTGCTCCACTCGGTGTCGGGGAAGGTGGTCTGGGCCCACGCCAACGGCGAGCCGATGGCGATCCTGGGTCCGGGGGGGGTTACCCTGCTCCCGCGCGCCCGCGGCATGCACTTGGGTTTCGATCCCGAAACGACCTATGCCAACGCCACGGCGACCCTGAAGGAGGGGGAGACGCTCCTCGTCTATTCCGATGCGCTGGCGGAATTGGTGGAAAAGCCCGGGACTCCGGTACTCGCCGCGCTCCTCCACCAGACGACCGTCGCCATCGTCAAGAGCCTGCTCGAGGCGTGCGCGGCCTGCCACGGGGGGAAGGTGGTGGATGACCTGACGCTGGTGGCCTGTCGGCGCATGGAGGCCTGGGAGCGCACGTTGAAGCCCGGGGAACGCCCCCAACGGGATGCCATGGACGAAGCGATGCGCCTGCGGGGATGGGCGGACGACGAAATCATTTCCTTTTTGGGCGGGATCGATGGGAACGGGGATCGGGTGGATTCGAACCCGCTCGTGCTCCACATCGATTGCGTCCATGCCCGGGCCGAGTGTCGGGGCCTACCGGAGGACGCCGCGCTCCCGCCGGGATGGGTTCGGGGAAACTCGCCGAAGGTCACGGTGTACCAAGTCGACCGGCGCGCCCCTCAAATCGAGGATGTTTACCGCGAATCGCTCCTTTGATCCCCGGGTTTGAAACGGATATAATTGGCGATCCCTATTCGTCGAGGATCGCCAATGAATCCCGCTTCCTATTTTTCAGGCGCCGTTTCCCCGTCCCATCGAGCCCTCTTCGAACGCCTCTGCGGTCTCGGGCAGGAGCATTTATTTTCTGATTGGGAGGGGCCGGGCATCCAGGAAGCGCCGAAGCGCCAAATGCTCGATGCCCTGGCCAAGGTCGATGGGTCCTACCCCGGCGGGCTCGCGGGCTACGTGGAGAACGCGCGGAAATTATTGGCCGCTTCGCGGGAGGGCCGGAACCCCTATGAGGGGCTCACCCCGAACCAACCGCAATGCGAGGATTTAAGCGCCTTCGGCGACCCCTACCGGCAGCACGAGGCGCGCGGCTTGTCCGCAGCCAAGGGGCTCGTGGTGGTCCTCGTCGCCGGCGGACTCGGAGAGCGCCTCGGTTATCCGGGCATCAAGATCGATATCCCGGTGGAGGTCACGACGGGCGCTTCCTATCTCGCGCTCTACGCCTCCTGGATCCGGGCCGTCGCCTCGCGGGTGAAGGCGCGCATCCCTTTCGTCATCATGACGAGCCGCGATACCCACGAGGCCACCCTGAAGAGCCTCAAGAGCAATCGGTATTTCGGGCTGGCGCCCGCCGATGTGCACGTGCTCATGCAGGAATTGGTGCCGGCGCTCCTCGACAACGAGGCGCGCCTGGCCAAGGAGGGCCCCTACGGCCTCGTGCTCAAGCCCCACGGTCATGGGGATGTGCACATGCTGCTCCATAGCTCGGGCCTGGCCGAGCGTTTCCGAAAGGCCGGGAAGACCCATCTCGCCTTCATCCAGGACACAAACGCCCAGGTGACCCATGTGCTCTTGGCGGCCCTCGGGGTCTCCGTGGCCCGGGGCTTCCACTTCAATTCTTTGGCGGTGGGGCGCATCCCCGGCGAGGCCGTGGGCGCGCTCACCCGGCTGACGGGGGGCGGGCGGGACCTCACCCTCAACGTCGAGTACAACCAACTCGACCCCTTGCTGCGCGCGACGATCAGCCCCTCCGGCGACGTGCCGGGGCCCAACGGGCTTTCGATCTTCCCGGGGAACATCAACGTCCTCGTGGTCGAACTCTCCTCGTACGCGTCGATCCTCTCCCGCACCCGGGGCATCATCGCCGAGTTCGTGAACCCCAAGTACGCCGACGCCAGCCGCTCGGCGTTCAAGAAACCCACCCGGCTCGAGACCATGATGCAGGACCTCCCCAAACTCTTCGGACCGCGGGAGCGCACGGGCGTGACCATCTTCGATCGACGCTGGTCTTTTTCCGCCGACAAGAACAACTTGGCGGAGGCCCGTTCGAAACTCGCCGCGAAGGGGCCCCCCGAGTCCGGGGCGAGCGCCGAGAACGATTTCTACCACGCCATGCGCCTGAAGGCCGCGGAGGGAGGCCTGCGGGCCCCCGAGGCCGGTGAGGCGGCCTTCGCCGGCATCCCATTCACCCGGGCGGCGCGCATCGTCTTCGATCCCTCCTTCATCCTCACCCTCGACGAGGCCCGCGCCAAGATCCGGGGGGGATCCCTCGACCCCGAGAGCACCTTGGTGGTGAAGGGGGAACGGGTCCTCCTGAGCGGATTGACCCTCCGGGGCCGGGCGGGCCTGGTGGTGGAATGCGCCCCCGGGGCCTCCCTGGAAATCCGCGATCTCACCGTGGAGGGCGTGGGCTTCGAACAGGAGGCGCTCACGGAGGCCGAACTCGAGGATGCATCCACCCCCCCCTATCTCAAGATCCGCGCCTACAGAATCCTGGAGCGCAAGCCGCTATTCGTGCGGGTATCGAAACCCGGCGCCTGGCGGATGGGGAGCGACGGAAAATTGGAGTTGGTCGCAGGGCCGGGAAAGGTCACCGGTTTGAAAAAGGCGGCGAAGGCCGCCCGTCGGAGCCCGGCGAAGAAAAAGCCGGGCAAAACGGCGGCCGGGGCGAAACGCGCCGAAAAATCCGCTCCCAAATCGAAGGGGTCGTCCTCCAAAAAATCCGCTTCGCCCCGTAGGAAAGGCGGGAAGAAATCGCCCCCGAAGAAAAAAACCAAGCGCTAAAAAGCCGTTCGGGCAAAAAAAAGGGCGGGAGCCGCGCCCCCGCCCTTTTCCGGTCGTGCCGAAGCCCTTATTCTTTGAGCGGAATCTTGGTCAGGATGAACTCGACGCGGCGGTTCTTGGCGCGTCCGCTTTCCGTGGCATTATCGGCCACCGGCTTGCCGGGCCCGATGCCCTCGGCGGCCACGCGCTCCTTGATCTTGGCGTCTTTCGCCGAAAGGTAGGCGCTCACCGATTCGGCGCGCTTCTGGGAGAGGGCCTTGTTCTCGGCCTCGCCGCCCACATTGTCGGTATGGCCCTGGATCTTCACCGAGTACCAGCTGTATTTCTTGAGGATGGCGGCCACGCGGTCGAGGAGCACGTAGCAATTGGTCTTGAGGTCGGCCTTGCCGATGTCGAATTGCAGCGTGCTCATCTTGAAGGATAATTGGCCGCCGCCGATGTCGATGATGGCGATCTCGCTCTCGGCCTGGTCGGGATTGCTCTCGAAATCCTTGCCGCTCTTGTCCTTGCCCTTGAGTTTCGCGGTGAAGACGTCGCCCCCGGGAACGACCTCGCCGGCCGCGTCCTTGCCGTCCCACGCGATGGACGCGGGGAGGGTGGTGCCGGTGAGTTTGCGCACCAATTTGCCGCTGGTGCTCGTGAGGCCGAGTTCCCAGGCGGTGACCCGGCTACGGTCGGGATAGATCGTCTGGATGTTCACCGTCTCTTTCCCCGCGGCGAACAGTTTTTCTTTCACGGCGATCATGGCCTCGAGTTTCTTGGAGACGAGCATGACCCGGTTCTCGGCGGCATAAAGCGGGAAATCGAGGTTGCCCCGGATTTCGGCGGCGAGGGTGTAGGAGCCGTCGGGGAGGACTTCCCCCAATTCGTTCTTCCCGTTCCAGGCGAATACGGGCGGGTTGAAGCTCGTGGCCTCGAGGGTCACGCGCACGTTCTCGCCCTGCTTGATGAAGAGCCGGGCCTTCTTGATCCAAGCGGCGCCGGAACTGGGCGTATTGGTGAGGAGGTTGAGGCGGATCTTGATCTCGGGGACTTCCTTGACGAAGAAGATCTCTTCATCGATCGCCACGGCGGTCTCGGGACCGGCGAGATCGGCATAGAGCGCCTGCACTTTGGGCAGGTTCGGGGCGAGTTTATAGGCCTCGACGATGGCGGCCCGGGCCCGGGGGAAATCCTTCATCTTGCCGCTGGCGATGCGGGCTTCGGTGGCGAGATCGCCCGCCTTCATGCGGTCGTTGGCCGCGTCCATGCCGGCGGCGAAGAGCGCGGAGGCGAACAGGGAGGCGGAAAGGACGGAACGGACGAGGGTACGCATGGGACTCCTTGGGAAACGATCGTTTGCACCCTCCCTGGCGCCGGCGTTTTTTCGGGGCCCTCCTGGCCCGTGGAAGCTGTCCTTGGATTATACAATTTGACATGAGGGTCCTCGCCATCATCCCCAGCCGCCTGGGATCCACCCGATTGCCCGAGAAGGCCCTGTGCCTCCTCCTGGGGAAACCCCTCCTCCAGCACGTCTGGGAGGGCGCCCGCGGGGCGCTCGCCGCGGGTCTGGTCGAGGATCTCCTCATCGCCACGGATAGCCCCCGCATCGCCGAGGCCGCGGCGGGTTTCGGGGGCAAGGCGGTCCTCACCTCCGTCGACCACCCCACGGGCAGCGACCGCATCTGGGAAGTCGCCCGCCAGCACCCGTGGGCCGACCTCATCGTGAATATCCAGGGCGACGAGCCCCTCGTGAACGCGGAAGTGGTGCGGGCCCTCTTGGCCCCCTTTTCCGATCCCGCTTGCCAGATGAGCACCCTGAAGAAGAGAATCACCCGTTCCGAAGACTTGGAGAATCCCAACGTGGTGAAACTCGTCACCGACGCCTACGGCCGCGCCCTCTATTTTTCCCGGGCGGCCATCCCCCATGACCGCGACCGCAAGGGGGCCGTCGCCTGGCGCCATCTGGGCTATTACGCTTTCCGCCGGGCGTTTTTAGGCACCTACGTCACCCTGCCGCGCACCCCCCTGGAGCAAACCGAAATGCTGGAACAACTGCGGGTCCTGGAACACGGGCATCCCATCCATGTCGCCGAGACGGCCGTCGAGACCGTCGATGTGAACACCGCCGAGGACCTCCCACGAGCCGAGGCACTCTTGCGGCTGACCGGGGGGCGCTAAGCATGGGACAAACCAAGGATTGGATGACCCAGGTCATCCGCAATATGCCGGAAGACGCCTCCTTCGAGGAGATTGTGCGCGAATTGGTGATGCGCCGCCCGATGGAAGACCGGCGCAGCGAAGCACCCTCCCCCTCCCCCGAGCCGCGGGCCGGTTGGACCGTCCAAGGGGGCATCCGCCCCTGGCAAAAACGAAACGACGAATAGTCCGGCCCCGGGCCATCGAAAGGGACCGGTCCTCTCCGAGCGCCCGCGGGCTCAGCCGGGGAACCCCCGCCTAGGATTCAGGGCGCGAAGAAGAATCTGGTCTCGCGGATCCCGTTCTCCACCGAGTCGCTCCCGTGCACGGCGTTTTTTTGCATGTCGGTGCCGAAGTCCTTCCGGATCGTGCCGGCGGCGGCCTTGGTGGAATCGGTGGCGCCCATGAGCTCGCGGTAGCGCTTGATGGCGTCTTCGCCCTCGAGGGCGAGGACGACCACGGGGCCGCTGGTCATGAAGTCGATGAGGGCCGGGTAGAAGGGGCGTTCCTTGTGCACCGCATAGAAGGCTTGGGCCTGCTCGCGGGTGAGATGGAGTTTCTTCATGGCGACCACGTTGAATTGCTCCTCGAGGCGGGAGAGGATCCGTCCGCTGACCTTCTTGGCCACGGCGTCGGGTTTGATGATGCTGAGGGTGGTTTCGAGGGCCATGGGGAACTCCTTTGGGGTTGTCGGGTCGCGCCCGCGATCCGGGGGGAACGCCCTAGTGCGGGATCAGAAAACGCCACGCGCTGCGGGGCTCGAGGGGATGACGACCCCGTGAGCGTACAATCGGGTCGGTAGATCGGGCAAATTCTCCGGGCCGACTCGGCGGCCATTTCTGCGGCGCGCGGGTGGCAAGGGTCAAAGGGCGTTCGGATCGCTGAGGAGGGTTAACAACCGGTCGAGGACCTCTTCGTTGGCGGCCACCTCGATTACGGGACCTTCCTGCTTCCGGAAGCCTTGCCCGCGCCGATGGCCTCCAGCACGATCCCCTCCGTGAGGAGTTCGGGGAGGATGCGGGTCGCGCTGGCCCCGCTGCCGTCGTTCCAAAGGTAAACGGGGACCCCGGCGCGGCCCATGCTGGAGAGGGCTCGGGCGATGGCCGGGTTATGGTCCGTCCAGTCGGCGCTCAGGAGGGTGACGCCCCGCTCCCGGAAGGCCTTCTCGACGGCGCGGGTATGCAGCGAAGTTTTTTTGTTCACTTGGCAGGTGAGGCACCACGCGGCGGTGAAATCCACAAAATAGGGCTTCCCCGCCGCTTCGAGGGCCTTCACCCGTTCGGGAGACCAGGCCTCCCAGGTGAGCTCGCCCGCCTGGGCCCCGCGGGCCGTGGCGGCGGGTTTGAATCGGGTCGCCGTATAGCCGCCATAGAGGGCGAGGGCGGCCAAGGCGAGGGCGAGGATGCGGGCGAGCCAAATGGAACGGCGGCCGCGATGGGGCTGGGCCCAGTGGCCGAAGATCCAAGCGCCCAGGGCGAGCAGGAGCAGGGCGCCGAGCAGGCGCAGCATCCCGTCGACCCCGGTCTGGGTGCCGAACACCCAGGCGAGCCACAAGGCCGTGGCGAACATGGGGAAGGCCATCGCCTGCTTGAAGATGCCCATCCATTCGCCGGGCTTCGGCAGGTGGGCGAGCCAGCCGCTTTTCCACGAAAGGATCAGGTAGGGCGCGCCCATGCCGATGCCGAGGAACAGGAACACCACCAGCGAGGCGTACCAGGGCTGGGCGAGGGCGTAGCCGAGGGCGGCGCCCATGAAGGGAGCGGTGCAGGGCGAGGCGATGACCACGGCCAAGACGCCGCTCCAGAAGGAGCCCGCCATGCCGCCGCGATAAGGGAGTTCCCCGCCGACGGAGGCTAGGCGGGTGCCGATTTCGAACACGCCGAGGAGATTGAGGGCGAGGATGAAGACGAGGGAAGTCATGCCGAGGATGAAGAGGGGGCTCTGCAATTGGAAGCCCCACCCGAGCGCCTGGCCGCCGGCCTTGAGCCCGATGAGGAGCCCCGCGATGGCGAGGAAGGACAGGATGACCCCGAGGAAATAGACCACGCCTTGGCGGCGGATGAGGCGCTGATCGCCCCCGCTCTGGCGCACGAAGCCGAGGATCTTGATGGAAAGCACCGGGAAGACGCAGGGCATCAGGTTGAGGATGACGCCGCCGGCCAGGGCCCAGAGGATCACGAGCCAGATCGGGGTCGCGCCGGCCTTCCCGCCGCCTTCGATCTCGGTCTCGATGGAGAGGGCGATGCGGGTTTCGGCGAGACCCCAGCCCTTGCTGCTCGTGACGACGCCCCGGAGCACCGTGGGTTCGGCGCCCATGGACCGGGAGGCGATGGGTTGGAAGATATCGATGCGCCCCGGTCCGCCGATGAGCACGCGGTTCGACGGCGCGAAGACTTCCCCGTCGAGGGGGAAGAAGCGCACGAGGGACCCTTCCGGGAGCCTCGGGTCGACGCTGCGCAGGGAGAGGGCCACCCCATCCCCCTTGCGGGTGGCGCGGACCTTCCAGAACGGCGAGGAGACGGGCACCGCATGGAGGGCCCCATCGAGGGCCTTGGTGGCGGCCTCGTTGGTCTTCTCGCGTTTGCCGACGGCCACGGCGCCCCGGATTTCGGCGTCGCCGGGAACGCATTCCTTATCGCACTCGAGCCAGTCGATCTTGACGCCGATGCGCCCGATCTTTCCCGTGGGCGCCTCGGGGGGGATGGTGACCTCGGTCCAGATCACCGCCTCGTTCTCGTAGAAGAAATTGGCGATGCCCTCGTCGTTGGCGTAGAGGGGCGCGGGATAATGGAGGGGGCCTTGGCGCCAGCCTTCGGGAAGGGTGAGCACGACCCGGGTGGGCAGGCCCGATTCGCCGGGGTTGAGCCAGTAGATGTGCCAATTCTTCTTGATCTTGAGGCGCACGCCGACTCGGGTCGTCATCCCCGGTTTCACCGCCTCGTATTCGGAAAGAAAGGAGGCCTTCACATTCTTGGAGCCCTCATCCACCCCGTGGGCGCCGGGATTGGGGGCGCCAAAGGCGGGGAGCGCGAGGGAGAGGAGGAGAGCGGGCAGGGTCATGCGCGTCATGGGGGGTCCTGGGGTGGGTTCGTCGCGGGGCTTAGGCGGTGCGGATTTCGAAGACGAGGGCGGCGGCGGGGCCGAGGGTGAAGGTATGGCTATCGGCGCTCCATTCGAACGCCTCGCTGCCGATGCGGTCGACGAGTTTCAAGGGGCGCGTCTCGGGGCCCGGTTCGGCCCCGGCGGCGAGGTCGGAGCGGGAGATGACTACCGTGTGGGTCCCCCGGGGATCGAGGTTGGAGAGGAGGAGGAAACGCTCCTCCCCGTGCCAGCGCAGGGCGGCGAGGAGGGCGCCGTGGTCGCTGTCGACGAAGCGGAGGTTGCCCGCCCCGTGGAACACGGGGGACGACGCGTGGAGCTCGTTGATGCGCCGGAACTTCTCACGCAGCGCGGGATCGGGCGGCCAGGAGAGGGGCCCCGGCTTTCCGATGAAGGGGATCTTCTCGCCGTAGCCGTCCTCGTTCCCCTGCACGGCGCCGGTCTGCCCCGTGGAGAAGAGCGCCGCCGAAACGTAGCGGGGGACGGTGGCTTCGACGCCGCCGTACTCGCGGGCCGGGCTGCCGCTATCGTGGCTGGCCAGGGGGAAGAGGTAGCGGGTGGATTGCTGCTGGTGGATCCAGCGGAGTTGGCCGCGGACCTGGTAGGCGTAGGGAGCGGTCCAGGGGGTCGCGAGGCAGAGCGAAAGGCCGTACTTCCACGACAGGCGGCGCACCGTCTCTTCGGTGGAGAAGAGTTCGCAGAAGATGGGGAGGTCGGGCCATTGACCGCGGAGGGAGGAGACGAGGTGGCTGAGGAAGGCCTCGGGGGTGGAATGGAGGTTGTCGAGGCGGATGAAGCCCCCAGTCTCCGCGGCGAAGGAGGTCCAAAACCGGGCGTACTCGGTCATCATCGCCCAGAGTTCCTCCCGCACCTCGGGTTCGGGGTGCTCGTAATCCAGGCGGGCCAGGTCTTCCCAAACGACCCAGTGGTCGCCATCGGCGGCCCCGGCGCGCTTGAGCCCGTCGGGCCGCTGGGGGTCGTGGGCGAAAAACTCGGGGCGCAGGCGGGCCACCTCGCTCGTGACGCCCACGTGGTTGAGCACAAGGTCGACGCACAGGCGCAGGTCGTGCTGCTTGAGGGCCGCCACGAAGCGCCGCCATTCCTTGAGGCCGTCGCCGCGGGTCCCCGGGGGGAGGTAATGCGGATCGACGGAGAAGAGGGACGCGGCACTATAGGGGCTGGCGGAGGCGTCCATCGCGGTGACGGGGAGGACGTGGACCGCGTTGAAACCGAGGCGGCGGATCTCGCCCAGGCGCTCGATCCAATCGTCCACGGTGCCGCTGGCGGGCGAGATGAGCGTGTAGAGGCGCAGGTCGGACATGCTCGCGGGGTCGACCGCCACGTGGAGGTAGCCCTCGGGATCGAAGCGGGTTTCGCCCGAGGCGCCGCGGTAGCGGACCTGGGCGAGGAAACTCCCCTGGCGGGCGGCGGGGATCTCGAGTTCCCAGCGGCCGGCTTGTTCGCCGGGGACCATGGGGATCTCGCGCCAGGATCCGCGGCGATGCCCGTTGGGCAGGTCGGTGTAGATGAAGAACGGGGGGGAGGGCGCCTCGCCCTTCCATTGGACCCACAATCGCAGCCGTTCCCCGCAGAAGAGGCGGACGGTGTGGCGGGCCCCGCTCGGGTGGCCCTTCTGGAAGTCCTGCGCGCGGGCGGGACGGAGCCGGGAGGGTTTTAATTCCACCGAATGAGGCCCGTGATGAAGGGGGAGAGCATGCTTTCGTGCCGCGGGAGGATGCGCACCGCGTAGCCGTAGCGCCCGCCGCGCTGGCAGAGGACGCTGGCGGAATACGCGCGCAGGCCGTCGGCCTCGGCGCCGGGGACCATGGGCGTGCGGTAGCCCCCCTCCACCTGGTTGTCCTTGTTCGTGGGCCCGTGGTAAACCTCCACGAGGACCGACTCGGGCGCGAGCCCGCCGAGGTCGATGCGGGCGTGGATCTGCACGTTGCTGCCCGCGCGGATCTCGTCGCCGGTATGGTCGTGGATGTCGACGACGCGCACGCGGTCCCACGCCTCGCGCACGCCGGCGAGCCAGGCGGCGTAGGCCTTGATGCGCGCGTAGCCGTCCCGGGCGACGGCCTGGTGGTTGGCGATGCCCTTCTCGTAGAAGAAGCGGGTGTACTCGATGAGCATGCGGTGGGTATTGAACTGCATGCCGTGCTTGCGGATGGAGGCCTGCATCATCTTCACCCAGCCCTCGGGCGTGCCCTTCTCGCTGCGGCCGTAGAAGAGGGGCACGATGGATTGCTCGATGGTGCGGTAGAGCAGGTCGCCCTCCACGTCGTCCTGGTAGGCCGGGTCCTCGTACTCCTCGCCGGTGCCGATGGCCCACCCGGTGTCGGGGCTATAGCCCTCGTCCCACCAGCCGTCGAGGATCGAGAAATTGAGCACGCCGTTGACGGCGGCCTTCATCCCCGAGGTGCCGGAGGCCTCCAGGGGCCGGCGCGGGTTATTGAGCCAGACGTCGACCCCCTGCACGAGGTAGCGGGCCACGCGCAGGTCGTAATTCTCGAGGAACACGATGCGGTCTTGGCACTTGTAGCGCACGGCGAAATTGTAGATCTGCTTGATGACGTCTTTGCCCAGGTTGTCGGCCGGGTGGGCCTTGCCGGCGATGATGAACTGGATGGGCCGCTCGGGGTGCTTGAGCAGGGCGAGCAGGCGCTCGGGGTTCTTCAGGAACAGGTAGCCGCGCTTGTAGGTGGCGAAGCGGCGGGCGAAGCCGATGGTGAGGATGTCGGGGTCGAGCATCTGCTCGGCCATGGCGATCTCGGCGGGGCGCGCCCACTTCTTCTGCAATTGGGATTTCATGCGCTCGCGCGCCATGGAGACGAGGATCTTGCGCCGCTCCTGGTGCATCGCCCAGAGTTCGTCGGCGGGCACGCGGTCGATGACCTCCCAATCGGCGGGATTGGCGAGGTCGCCGTCGAAGAAGGCGGGCTCTTGGGGCTTCGGCGCGCCCTGGTACTTGGTGAAGAGGCGCTTGAGCTGGGGCGAGATCCAGGTGCTCGTGTGGACCCCGTTGGTCACGCTGCCGATGGGCACCTCCCCCGCGGGGAGGTCCTTGAAGAGGTTGCGCCACATGTGGCGGGAGACGTGGCCGTGGAGCTTCGCCACCCCGTTGGCGTAGGCGGTGTTCTTGAGGGCGAGCACCGTCATGCAGAACTCCTCGTGGGCGTTCTCGGCGTACTCGCGGCCCATGGCCATGAACTGGTTCCAATCCAGCCCGAGGTCCTTCGCCGTGTGCTCGAAATAGCGGCGCAGGAGGTCGGGGTGGAAGCGCTCGTTGCCCGCGGGCACCGGGGTGTGGGTGGTGAAGAGGCTCGTGGCGCGGATGACCTCGCCGGCCTCCTGGAGGCTGAGCCCGTCCTCCTTCATGAGGCGGCGGTAGCGCTCGAGGATCAGGAAGGCCGAATGCCCCTCGTTGATGTGGCAGATCTCGGGCTCGATGCCGAGGCGGCGCAGGGCCTTCATGCCGCCCATGCCGAGGAGGATCTCCTGGCGGATGCGCACGTCGCGGTCGGAATCGTAGAGCTTGATGGTGATGGCCTGGTGGCGGGGATCGTTCTTCTCGATGCTCGTGTCGAGGAGGTAGAGGGGAACGCGCCCCACCGCTACCTCCCAGATGTGGAAGTAAACGGTCTCGTCGCCCATGGGGATGCTCTCGAGGATGGGTTGGCCCGCCTCGTCCTTGAGGAGCTTCACCGGCATGTTGTACCAGGTGTTCTCGAGGTAGCTTTCCTGCTGGTAGCCCTCCATGTTGAGGTACTGCTGGAAATACCCCGTGCGGTAGAGCAGCCCCACGCCGCAGAGGGGGATGCCGAGGTCGCTGGCGCTCTTCAGGTGGTCGCCGGAGAGCACCCCGAGGCCGCCGCTATAGACGGGAAGGCTCTCGTGGATGCCGTACTCGCAGGAAAAATAGGCGACCTTGGGCTTGTCCGCCTTGCCGTAATGCTTCTCCCACCAGGTTGCGGCGGCGAGGTACTGCTTGTAGCGGCCGTAGACCGATTCGAGGTCGGCCATATAGCGGCTATCGCAGGAGACCTCCTCCAGGCGCTCCTGGGGGATGAGACTCAGCATGAGGAGGGGGTTCTCGTTGGCCTCCTCCCAGAGTTTGCGGCTGAGTTGGCTGTAGAGCCAGGTGGCCTCCCAGTTCCAGGAGAACCACATGTTGTAGGCCATCTCCAGCAAGGGGGCCAGTTTTTCGGGGGCGGCGGGGAGGACGGTGAAGGATTTG